>NZ_AUMW01000029.1 GCF_000430885.1 Desulfotruncus alcoholivorax DSM 16058
TGCCCGAGGCAGCCAGTGTCAATACCAGTATTTCAGCAGCAGCAATGGCCGCGTAAGGAATGTCTTTTTTCTTCACATAGGCCGGCAGTAGGAGCGCCAGGTAGCCAACAATGGTAAGCGCGGCCAGTAAAGCGATGCCTATCAGGCACATAAAGTCGCCGTGGTTGATCAGCGCCAGCCAGCCCCAGCCCGAAGGCGCCCCGGTGGCCACCAGCAGTTCGTGTGCACTCATGCCCCAGTATTGCGGCATCTGGGAGGGAGGAATAAATGATCCCACTATACCGCTGAGGTAAAGGGCAAATGTCACCGCCAGAATGGCTATTCCCCCCCAGGAGCAGTAGAGCAACATATTGGCATATCGGACCTGCTCCGGCGCTACCTCGATTTTAACCGCCGCTTTTTTCTGTTTTGACGGTGCTGTCTGTTGTTGTATGACAGCTGTTTGTTTTTCAACGCTCACTTGACTCATGTTTCTACCCCCATCCCAGTCCTTTAATCAAGGACCTGATTCCGGAAAAGAGCAACATTAATATAACCATGTTGCGCACGACTTTAGGTTTGGCACCTGCCAAAAGCTTTACGCCCACCAATGATCCCAGCATGACTCCAAGCACTGACGGCACTGCAATAATCGGCAGTACCGCGCCCTGGTTCAGGTAAACCCAGGCAGCCGAGGTATCGGTTATGGATAAAAGAAATTTGCTCGATCCCACGGCAATCTTTAGCGGCGCACCCATGAGCAGGTTCAGAACCGGTACGTTGGCCCAGCCTGCGCCCAGGCCGAACATGCCGGCCACGATACCGATAAATATGAACAATAGAAAGCCTTGCGGTGTGCGCCATACTGTCCAGTCCACCGGGCGACCGGCGGTGGGCTCATAATATGTGCCGTTGATGTTCAGCGCCCGGCTGACTCCGTCCGGCTGGCCGACTTTGGGAAACTCGCTGTTTTTTGAAAAAACGAATAATACCGCGATTAAGGTGATGGTGATACCAAGGCAGATTTGCACTATGTTGTCCGGCAGTGCCAACCCTAAAAATGCACCTATGATACTAAATATTGAGGCTATTAGTGCTACCGGCAGCGCCAGCCGCAGGTTGGCCAGGTTGGCTTTTAACAGACCGGGACCGGCTGCCAGCGCACCCGACAGTGCCACGATCAGGCCCGCGCCACGTACAAAGTCCAGGCTGAACGGGAAAAAACTGCCCACGATCGGGGTGAACAGCACTCCGCCGCCCACTCCCGCCATTACGGCCACTATGCCCATTGCAAAGGTGGTGACAAAAAGCAACAGCGGCCACGCCCACCAGGGCATCCCCGGCGTTCCAGACGCCTGCGTTACTGCGTGGGCCACCTGGGAGTTGTTGGCCATTTCTAACAACATGCTCGCTTTGGCCATTATTCCTTCCATCATTTTTATTCCCTCCCCCCAAAAAAATATTTACTAAAGTTACAAAGCATTTTCCGTGCCAGCTCGCCCAAGCTTGTTTTGTACTTTAAGTAACAATTATAAAGAAGTAAAAAACTTTTGATTGTTCATTAACGAACAATCAAAAGTTTTGGTTTGAAAATATCCTCTGGATGATTGATTTGAGGCTTTAATGAAATAGTCTGATAACAGACAGTAGATTGTATATTTTTGCACAATTATATGGGGTGGTGCTTAAATCATTAGTGCAAGAATTTATTTTTATTTATTTCTTTATTTTTATAATTAATGTGTAATATTTCTTTGGCCTTTTTACTAAGGGGGTGGCCCAAAAACTGTTTATATAATTCTTTTACTGCTGGGTTTTCGTGGGCTAGCCTGTTTTTTTTATTTATATCAATACTGTATAACGCTTTTGCCCTATGCCGGCGCAGTTCTTCGGATTTTTTTCGGGACCTCTGCTCTATAGAGATAGGTTGGCCGCCGCCCCCGACGCATCCCCCAGGACACCCCATTATTTCGATAAAATGAAATTTTTCCCCCGCCTTTACTCGTTCCATCAAGCGTCTGGCGTTTCTGGTACCGTGGGCTACAGCAATTCTCAAGGTTTCATCTCCGATTTTTACAGTTGCTTCTTTCATACCCCTCATACCACGTAAATCCTTAAAATTTATTCGTCTCGGCATTTTCGTTCCTTCGAAAAGGGCAAAGGCGGTGCGTATTGCTGCCTCCATTACACCACCGGTTGTGCCGAAAAGTGTACCGGCGCCCGTTGAAATGCCCAGGGATTCGTCGAAATCTTCGTCGGGTAAATCATCAAATCTGATCCCTGCTTCACGAATCATTCGGCCCAGTTCCCTGACCGTCAGCACAAAGTCAACGTCCCGGGTGCCCCTGGTAACCATCTCCGGCCTTGCCGCTTCAAATTTTTTAGCCGTGCAGGGCATAACCGCAACCACTACCAGCTGGTTCGGGTCGAAATTATTTTTTTCGGCGAAATATGTTTTTACCAGTGCGCCAAGCATTTCCTGGGGGGACTTGCAAGTTGACAGGTTATCAACATATTCGGGGAAAAATTTTTCACAATACCTAACCCAACCTGGGCTGCAGGAAGAGATCAATGGAAGTTTACCATTGCCTTTGAGCCTTTCCAGCAACTCGCTGGCTTCTTCTATAACAGTGAGATCTGCAGCGAAAACGGTGGAAAAAACATAATCAAAACCTATTCTGCGCAGCGCGGAGACCATCTTGCCGGTCACGATTGTTCCCGGTGGCATTCCGAACATTTCCCCTAAGGACACCTGAGCGGCAGGAGCAGTTTGGGCGACCACAATTTTTTGAGGATCTTCTATGGCGTCCCAGACATCCTGAATATATTCCTTTTCAGCCAGAGCGGCGGTAGGGCAATACTGGAGGCATTGACCGCAGGCAATGCAGTCCGATTCAGTCAAATCGCGCATAAAGGCAGGCGCAATAACTGTATTAAAACCTCTCTTTTGTGCTGAATATACATTTACATCTTGCACTTTTTTACATATTGCTTCACAGCGGCGGCATTTTATACACTTGTTATAATCACGCACGATAAAAGCGTTTTTATTCTGAATGGGAAGATTTAACCTTTCGCCGGTAAGGCGTATTTCTCGAACACCCAAATCACCGGCAAGTTTTTGCAGCTCGCAGTTACGGTTTTTAATGCAATTAACACAATCCAGATCGTGTTCCGACAACAATAATTCGAGCATGCGCTTTCTGGCGCGGCGAACACGGGGAGTGTTGGTAAAAACCTTTAACCCTTCTTGGACCGGGTAAACACATGATGCTTGAAGGCTTCTTCTTCCGCCGCTTTCCACTTCCACCAGGCAAATGCGGCAGGATCCTGCGGCATTAATGTCCTGGAGGTAGCAAAGGCTTGGGATCTCGGTGCCGGTTGCGCGCGCCGCTTCAAGCAGGTTGGGAGTGCCGGCGGGTACCGTAACCTCTTTGTTATTTATCCATAAACTAACTTTGGGTTGATCTACTTGTATAGGCCGTTCCATAGTGTTAAAGTCATGAATGTTTTGCGGCATCAGCTTTCCCTCCGAACAACGATGATTATTATATTCTTTGGAACAAAAAATTTTTCATGCAGCAAAATAAGTAAAAAATGTTTATACGAAAAAGGTATCAGAAAAAACAAAAACTTCATCAGGAAGAGCAGGAAAAAGTAAACAATTGGTGAATAAATGGTGAATAAGTATTCATTCATTTTTTGAAAGGTTGGGGTTTATGGACATTAAAAAAATCACTATGTTCAAGTACCTGGCCAGAACCACAATATTTGCGGTTCCCGGCGGAGCTCTTATCGGTTATTTCACCGTCACTCACACACAGAACTTACTTAGCGCGGTTATATTCTCCGGTTTTATGTCGGGGTTATTGGGAATTGCCATTAGCACGAAGAATTTTAGACAGCTAATTGCGCCAATGAAAACGATAATGGAAGATCTTGATGCTCTGATAATTAAAAGCAGCATTAAACTGACCAGTGGCATCCACACAATAACCGATGTAAAAAAGGCTCTTATGTTGATTCTTCAGGATCTTACCGGAAACCTCAAAAAAATGGCAGTTGAAATAAACCAAAATTCTAATCGTCTGGTTGAGTTTTCCAATCAGACCGTTTCCGGCGCAATGACGACAGCTTCTGCAATAAGCGAGGTTGCGGCGTCTGTGCAGCAGGTTTCAGCAAATTCACAGCAAATTGCGGAAAATTCCGAGACAACCGCAGGTTTTGCCAGGGAGGGAAGCGAAGGCATCGGGCGAATAGCGGCCCAGATGGAGATAATTCAAAAAACTGCATCTCAAAGTGGAGAAGTTATACTGGGGTTAAATGATTCGGCTCAAAAAATATCGCAGATTATAGATATAATTACCCAAATTGCAGAACAAACCAATTTATTGGCGCTAAACGCCGCCATTGAAGCTGCCAGGGCAGGCGATTACGGCAGGGGCTTTGCCGTAGTGGCTGATGAGGTGCGTAGTCTTGCAGAACAGTCTGCCGGGGCTGCTAAAAAAATTTACGATTTAATAAAACAAACGCAGCATGAAACTGAGCAAGCGGTTCTTAGCACCAAGGAGAGCATTGGCCAGGTGGAAAATGGTTTGCGGGTGGTTGGGGAGGTTGCCGCCACTTTCGAAAAAATAATTGATTTCGTACAAAACCTGGCCGAAGACATTCAACCGGTTACGGCGGCTACAGAAGAAATATCCTCGGCTATATTAAATGTATCAGACATAGCGGATAAACAGTCGTCACTGATGGAGCAGGTGGCGGATACCGCCCGGGGCTTAAATGATTTGGCCCAAAAATTAAATGAATTGTATATCAGATTTGACATCAGCCAATCGTAGTCTAGTTTGACTACCCTCCGGTGGAAATGATACTATAATTTGAAAATATTGCTATTTGTCAATGGAGGTGTGAATATGGACAATGCTCTTGCTCTGGTTGCAGAGTTAATGGCTGTGGCCGCAAAAACCGCCCCCAAATGTCTGGGGCAGGATTATTTAGACATTAAAATTGTGTCAGGAAATCAATTAAATTTGCTGGCTGATGAAATGGAAAAGTACGGAAAAGAAAATGGCAAAGTGAACTTTGAAAGGGATGCCGCAAATGTTCGCAATTCTGTTGCCGTGGTTTTCGTAGCGTTAAAGGAAAACCAGCCCCTCGGGCTAAATTGCGGTGCCTGTGGGGCCAGTAAATGCGCTGAACTAAAGTCCGGAGAAGGGCCGGAGTTTGTGGGCCCGCTTTGCGCCTGGCGGGTTATGGATGTCGGAATTGCCATAGGTTCCGCCGCCAAAACAGCCGGTCTGTTAAATGTGGATAACCGCGTTATGTACAGGCCGGCGGTGGTTGCAAGAAAAATTGGGTTAGTTCAAGGTGATTTTGTTTGCGCTATCCCAATATCGGCAACAAGTAAAAACATTTATTTTGACAGACCTGATAAGAACTAGCGGGAGGCGCTTAAAATTCTTAGGAAAACGCGGAAACTGGAACACATTAAATATGCCGTTGAGTTGGATTCCGAAGACGACGCGTCTGCCGGATTCGAGGATATCAGTTTTGTTCACAATGCTTTGCCGGAATTGAGATACGATGAAGTTGATTGCTCCTGTATTTTTATGGGTAAAAAATTGCATGCGCCCTTGATGATTAATGCTATTACAGGTGGACATGCCGGTGTTGCCGAAATTAACCGCGGGCTGGCCAGGGTGGCTGCAGAAACCGGCATTGCTATGGCTGTGGGTTCGCAGCGTGCTGCCCTTGACGACCCGGACGTAAGGTCAACTTTTGCCGTTGCCAGGGAAGAAAACCCTAAAGGGTTGCTGCTGGCCAACTTAAATGCGCTATGTACGCCGGAGGAAGCGAATCAGGCCATTGAAATGATTGGTGCTGACGGTATACAGTTGCACTTGAATGCCGGACAGGAGCTGGTGATGCGTGAAGGAGAGACTAACTTTAAAGGTATTGGAAAAAACATTGAACATTTAATCAAAAATTTACCTGTTCCCGTCCTGGTCAAGGAAGTGGGCTTTGGTATGTCCAGGGAAGTTGTAACAGCGTTGTTTGAGGCTGGAGTAAGATATATTGATGTGAGCGGCCGGGGCGGAACCAATTTTGCAGCTATTGAAGGCAGACGTGGCGGTGTGGCCGGCATGCATCTGAAAAAATGGGGCATCCCTACAGCTATTAGTTTACTGGAGGCCACCAGTGCTGGTTTGCCTATAAACATAGTAGCCTCGGGTGGCCTGCGTTCTTCTCTGGATATGGCGTTGGCGCTGGCTGCAGGAGCTTCATTAACGGCAATAGCCGGGCCATTTTTAAAAGTGCTTGTTGAGAAGGGTGAAGACAGATTAATAAGCTTGGTTGGAGAATTAATTGCGGGATTAAAGCAGTTAATGCTGCTTACCGGTGCTGCCAATGTGCAGGCATTAATGGGAAAACCAATTATTATTACTGGCTATACTGCCGAGTGGCTGCAACGGCGCGGCATTGATGTTAATCTTTATGCCTGTAGACAAATATAAATAAAATTGTTTTAAAAAGAAGGAAAAAAGTAATTTAACAAGTAATAAATATGTTAGTTAAATAACTCGTCAGGTGCCCCTGCGGGGAGAATAGGGAACCGGGTGCAATTCCCGGGCGGTCCCGCCACTGTAACCGGGTAGCCCTGCGCCATGGAGCCACTGTTTATGCGGGAAGGCGGCGTTGGGGTAATGATCCGGGAGCCAGGAGACCTGCCTGACGTTTGGTAGCTCTTCGCGGAAGAGAGTCACCCGGTGAATGATGGCAAAGTTCACGGTCTGTTTTGACTGTGAACTTTTTAGTTTTGCCGGGCAGGCATCCATGCCGCTGGAGCGGGAACAGATAAAAATAGGAGGTTTAAAGATTGATGCTTTACAATGAAACTTTGAAACAGATTGGGGAACTTAATCAAGAGGCAATGCTTCTGGCCAGAAACCGAATGGATAATTTAATCAAGCCGCCCGGCAGCCTCGGCTTGCTGGAAGAAATCGCCGTAAAAGTCGCGGGTATAACCGGAAATCCCCGTCCCAAAATCGACAAAAGGGCCGTTATTGTTATGGCGGGTGATCATGGGGTTGTAAGTGAAGGAGTCAGCGCAGCCCCTCAGGACGTCACCTGGCAGATGCTTCCCGCATTCATTAACGGAGTGGCCGGTATAGGTGTACTGGCCCGCCATGCGGGGGCATCAATTACGGTTGTGGATGTGGGTGTAGCGGCTGATGTTGAAATCCCAGGGGTTTTGAAATGCCGGGTAAAATCAGGTGCTGGTAATATTGCGCAAGGTCCGGCAATGACCAGGGAAGAGGCTGTTGCAGCGGTTGAAGTGGGAATCCGCGTGGCACTGCGCGAAATAGAGCAGGGAGCCACCTTGCTGGCCCTAGGTGACATGGGCATAGGCAATACTACTCCCAGTACGGCAATTCTGGCTGCCCTGGGCGGCTATAGTGCGGATGAAGTTACCGGCAGGGGGACAATGGTAAATGATGAGGTGCTGGAGAAAAAAAGGCAGGCGGTGGCCGGTGCCTTAAAAATAAACAACCCCGATCCGGCCAATGGGCTGGATGTGCTGGCCAAGGTGGGCGGTTTGGAAATAGCCGGGCTGGCCGGTGTGGCGCTGGCTTGTGCGTCAAAACGCGTGCCTGTACTGGTGGACGGCTTTATAACCGGTGCTGCTGCGCTGATTGCCGCCGCCATAGAGCCGAAAACAAAGAATTTTATGCTGGCTTCTCATCTATCGGGCGAGCCCGGACACAAGCTAATGCTGGAAATGCTGGGCTTGACGCCGATGCTGAATATGGGCATGCGCCTGGGAGAGGGAACCGGTGCCGCACTGGCTATGCACATAGTGGAGGCGGCATGTAGAGTGCTGGATGAAATGGTTACCTTTGCGGAAGCCGGGGTTGCGGATATGGAAGAAGATAAACTATTAAAGGATAATTAAGTAACCGTTAGTAAGTATACCGGTTAAAGAGGACCGCTCATACAGCGGTCCTCTTTAACCAGTCAACTATTTTCTTAAATCAATAAACCGTTCCTTAAGTTTCTTGGACACTTCCGGCATGGTTGTATACTCCATTTCATCAAGGTGCAGCCGGTGCGGCTCAAAAGGCCCCATGCTGCGCATATATTCGGCAATATAATTGGCTTTTTCCCTGGCGCGATCATATGAAGGGTCTGCAAAAAAGTCCTGGGGACCTAATAGCTTGCCTTCCGCCAGCTGAAATCCAAGGGCTATTACTCGCGGCGGCCCGTCAAAGCGGGTGGGGTTGCACTGGTGCAGTCCAACAGGCATCAGCGGGCCGGAATGAGAACCTCTCATCCACCCTGAGACCAAATGCGGGTGCGCAAAGGGTTCCAGTGCTTCACCCAGGGCCGGGAACCCGCTCTGGCAACGTACAATCAGCACGGGGTCATCTTTGCCGATGTACCTGCCTGCCATCAGGTTCAAACGCTGGGTACTGCTTGATGCGCAAATATCGCCGCTTTCCCTGTGAAAGACCCTTTTGATGCAAAATCGCCCGGGCGCGCCGATAAATACCAACATATCATATAAGTCTTCGGGACAGGAAAATATAACTTTTTGGTTCTTGATCAGGTCACGAACTTCAAAATCAAATCCGCTGTGCATCTTGGGGTCAATTACCAGTCCCGGTGTATTGAATGGGTCTGCAAACATTTTATAAAGAGGGAAGTTGAATGCACCGGGCTCAGTTTTATCAGCCATAAAGATAACAACAGGTTCACTGGTTCTTTCCTCGAATTCCATTTCCGCAACACCGGGGCCCAGCCCTTTAATGTTGCCGGAAAAAGCATCTGCCAAAAGGTCCTGCCCGGCTCCGTAAAGCTTCATTCTTTTAGCGAGCTCGGTGCAGGCCTGAAAAATATCCCATGCCAGTTGGTGTACCTCTCCGTTGTTCCGGCCGCCTTCATGAGTCATGATCAAGTTTAAATCATCACCCACGTGTGTGACATGCGAATCAATGAGGAGCGGGTGCCCGCTGATCATACCTCTGGCCTTTTCCATTAAATCGGGGTGGACGCTGGAATGCCCAACAAAACCGCCTATGTCAGCCTTTATAACGGTTAATGTAATTCTCTTTCCCATTAATATCCCCCTCTGCAATATTTACTGAAAGAGGATGTTCGAAAAGTCCGCGCGAGATTTCCGAACCCTCACTTATAAGATAAATATTACGGATTAAAACGGATATGTTTAAAACTCCCTTGGTTTGCAGATAATTTCTTTTATTTTAGTGTCAAAAAACTGGTTGGAATGGGCCGGTGTGATCACCACGGCTGTATCGGCCCCTTTTCCTGAGCCGCCGATAGCAATAATTTCCTTGCCATAAGGGATAAGCCCGGCATCTAAAGCCATTCCCGATATTTCTACACAAACCTTGGTGCCCTGTCCAAGCATTCTCAAAGTTTGAGCCATTATTTCCGAAGGATAAACCCCACCGAACTTGTTTCTTATAGCGCGGTCTACCCCTGCCAATAGATGGGTTGTAATTAACACCTTAACTCCGCTTTCACTAAGTTTCTTCATTACGTCGTCGGACATGCGCCGTATCCCGGGGCCGTCAAAGCCTGCGTGGTAGCTTACACAAACTACATTACGTCCACAATTTACTAATTTTTGGGCTGTAGCCCCGCTGCTGGAGGCTACTACGATGTTCTGTATGTCCAGCTCGGCCGCTCTGGCCAAGGCTGCCTCAATTGTTCTGTCGGTATTTTCAGGACCTTTTTTGTCCCAATGCATATGATAATGATACCTCCTTCTTATGTTTACCCTTATTTTAGTTAATTCCGGATAAAATGGCAAGGACAAGCAAAAGTAACTGCAAACATAAAAAAATGCCTTACGTAACCGTAAGACCTTTTGTGGTGGACGAGAGGGGATTCGAACCCCCGGCCCCCGCGTTGCGAACGCGGTGCTCTCCCGCTGAGCTACACGCCCGAAATTAAGTTTTTTTGAACAAAAAATATCATAACATAAAAACAACTTGCCATCAAGGTGTATTTTCTGCTGATTGATATTCATAAATCATCTTGGAAACCTGGCGTATAACCGGAACAGCGGTGCCATACCCCGGAGTGTCGCTGCAGGTAACCGCTAAAATATAGGGTCTTACGGGGTGATTAACATATGCTACATCATTATAAGTATTGGTGGGGGGCCAGTTTCCTATTTTATTCGCTACTTTAGTGTTCGGAGGCAAAGCTGCCGGAATCCTGTCCTTAAATTCTGAATTAATAAGGTTTTCCATGAGCATCTTGGCCTCAGGGCTATCCGTCCGGTAGAATTCAATAGTTTTTTGCATGTATAGCGCAAGGTCGTAGGGGCAGGTAACGTTTTTACCGTCTACAACCACTTTACCTCCTAGACTGCGCATGTAACTTTTGACTTTTTCCCTGCCGAGCCGTTCCAATAAAATGTTTGTAGCAATGTTATCGCTGTTGACAATGGAGTACGTAGCCAGTTGTTTGATGGTGTAGCTTTTGCCTGGAGGATAATTTTTGAGAAAACCAGTTCCACCTTCCATATGGTGGCTTTGGCTAGTCAATTTTTGGTCCAAATTTATATTTTCTTTTTCAGCCTGGGTGTATAAATACAGGTTCATTGGCAGCTTGAATGTACTTGCGGCATGAAAGGGGGTATACTGGTTGTAACCGAATTCTTTTCCCGATTTTAAATCGATAAAGTAAAGCCCGTAAGTGCCTTTCTGGTCTGAAAGATACTCTGATACACTTTGGTCAAGGGGCACGTAATTTGGTTCCGGTTGGTTTATTTTTTTAGCGGGCTTATCTAAATTAAAAGCCACAATGACTGCAGTTACCAGAAGTAATAATACCAGGTAAGTTTTTTTTAGAAACATTAATTGCCTCCAAGCCTACATGTTATGGTTTATTTATAGCAAAAATGTAAAAAATTTACAAGTAATACATGAAGAAACCAATTGCATCTTCCCAATCTTTTACGTTATTTGTATCTGGCCTTGGCAGCATGGGGATCTTCCCGGCACTTTAACCAGAGTGTTGTAGAAAACATGATATTTAACCCATTTCATGCGGTAAACAAAGAGGAAGTACGCCGCAGGGCGGAGAAATTGCGCAAAAAACATTCCAATATCTAATAGCGGGAAATTTGCGATTTAATTATTTATTTTATATGCTGGCGTGTGGACCGCATGGCAGCCGAGCATTATGAAAAAAACAGCTATGAGCGATGGGCTACCAATGCCATTGACGTTGACGGTGAAATCGTTGATTAAAAAAAGAATAAGCCGGGATCTAGCCCGGCTTAAAGCTTCATCTTTTTAACTTTTACTGAATTATCACCCCATAATTTAGCTATAACTTTTCCCACATGTTCAGGTTCCCCGCTGGTATAAAACTGTTCCTGTCCTTTTGGGGTAGAAACGTCGTTTAGCAGATTTTCTTCGGACAATACCTGGACAACTCGCCTGGCCACTGCATTTCCAGTGTCTATAACCTGAACCGAAGGGCCGGCAATTGCCTCCACCTGGTGTCGCAAAAAAGGGTAATGGGTGCAGCCCAAAACAATTGTATCCACCCCGGCGTCTATCAACGGCTTTAAAAAAACCTTTAACATGGCTATGGTTTCAGGTTCATTAATCAGCCCTTGTTCAACTTGTTCTACCAAACCGGGGCATGCTACTCTGAAAACTTCGATGCCGTTGGCATAACGTTCCAGCAGGGAGTTAAATCTATCACCCGATATTGTAACCCCCGTGGCCAACACGCCTACTTTGCCATTTTGGGTAAGTGCGGCTGCCGGTTTAATGGCTGGTTCCATGCCCACTATCGGCACATTAAATATCTTGCGTAAAAAATCCAGGCCGGCAATAGAGGCGGTGTTGCACGCAGCGACTATTAATTTTGCTTTATGTTCCAGCATAAAACGTGTTATTTTAATTATCCGGCTGCGAATCTCTTCGGGCGATTTAAAGCCATAGGGACAATGAGCTGAATCCGCAAAATAAATAAGATCTTCTGTATTAGATAGATTCCTGATTTCCTTTAATACAGATACTCCGCCCACGCCGGAGTCAAAAATCCCTATGGGGTTTGGGTTAGTCAATGTATTCACTCCGTTTCGCACTGAAAAAAACTAAAAAATACCGGCGTAACAGCCAGTCTAAATAAGTGTAGTTTGGGGTCAGGTAACCGGTTTTATTATTTTCTGCTGCCGGAACCATGATACATCTGGTGAGTTATTAAAAGGACCAGCACCAGTGTCAGGAAACCCGCGGCCAGGTGATATTTCTCAGCACCCTTGATGCCTAAGTATAAGGCAAGTCCCAACACTGCAGTTAAAAAGGTGACGATTGCCGTAGTAACTGCAAGAAATTTTTGCAATAGGTGCACCCCCTTCATAAAATATATATTTTGCTCACGCCTGGTTATTTCCTTTAATTATTAGCTATTTAGTTACTTAACTTTGGATTAATATCACACTGACTTGATTCAGGTGGCCTACAATATTAAGAAAAGGATTGTTATACCATTGACAGCAGCAAATGAATCAAATATAATTATATATGCTTCATCAATAATGCCGGAGTGGCGGAACTGGCAGACGCACGGGACTTAAAATCCCGGGCCTGGCGACGGGCGTACCGGTTCGATTCCGGTCTCCGGCACCATTTGATATGCCAGTTAATGCATCCCCGTTTTTGGTTGGTGCATTAACTTTTTTTATGCCAACCGACTGAAAAACCCCTAAAACAGGTCTACGAGAGCCAAACACTTCAATGAGAATCAGATTCTACCTCTCTGCGATAAAACAGGCATAATTTTTCCAGTTACCTCTCCTTCGACAACAACTTGATTTTGTTCGTTGGTACAGGTCATGTGGAGAGTCAGCCTGTTGCGTTGAGGATCTTTTTCCGTCACTGTTACGCGTGCACAGATTGTTTCGCCTATATAGACAGGGGCTAAAAACCTGAAGTTCATCCTGGCTGCCGGGTAAGGTTCAGACAACAATGTTCCACCCGCGTGGGTAAGCATGCCGGCTGTAAGCAGCCCGGGCACAACTCTGCCCTTAAAGCCGCAAAGTGATGCTGTTTTAGGATCCATGTGTATGGGGTTAAAATCTCCTGTAATTCCTGTGAAATTGGAAACATCTCCATCGGTAAAGGTTCTATAAAACGTAACGGAATCTCCAACTTTCATCTCTTCCCAAGATTTGAAGCAACGCATCAAAAATACCTCCTGACTAGTTCTCTGTGCTTCCATAATAAGCTAAAAAATCAACTAAAATCAACCTGTCGCTAATGCTTCAAAAAAAAAATCCCCCGTACTAAATACGGGAGATGTCTGGTTTGTTAATTTTAAAAAGCAGGGGCCCAGCAAACCAGGGGCAGTTCAAAATGGTGGACAAAGAAAGGGCTGCATGGCCGAACCCGAACTGTATAACCGAAAGTTCCCTGCGGCAGTGCAACACTGCCTTCATAAACGTAATCACCGCTGCTTCCCGACTCTTTAGCTTTTAATGGTGAGGTTTGAATTTTAAATAAGCCGTCCTTGCATTTTTCTCCATAGGCAATTTCCACCTGGACGTATTCCTGAGGTACATGTCGAAGTCTGACTGTAGCCTGGATAGAAATTTCATCCCCCATGTACATTGTTTTTGTCTCGCTCGTTTGAACATTAAGGATTTGCACATCATGCCAGTTATTGATTAAGAATTGTTTTAACTCGTACATTTCTTTGCACAGCTGGTAATTATTTGCTGTAAAAATACTGTTTCTTTGCATTGCGCTAAAATAGAACTTCTCCGTGTATTCGGAAACCATGCGCTCGGTGCTAAAGCGAGGAGCAATTGTTTTTATAGATTGTTTCATTTTTTGAATCCACTGAACCGGTATTCCGTTCGGCCGGTGGTCATAGTAGGCGGGAATAATAACCTGTTTGAGCACCGCCAGTAAAGAATTGTAATCATATTTATCTTGTGCCTCTTCGTCGTTAAAATCCCAATCTGTTCCAATGGAAAATCCATTTTCTCCGTTATAAGCTTCCGGCCACCATCCATCCAGTACGCTGCAATTGAGCACTCCGTTTAAAGCCGCCTTCATACCGCTGGTACCGCTGGCTTCCAGCGGTCGCCTGGGGGTATTCAACCAAACGTCGACTCCCTGGACTAAATAGCGGGCCACGTTTATGTCATAGTTTTCTAAAAAGATTATTTTACCCCTGAACTGCTCCTCTGCGGCAATTTCGTTAATCAGCTTAATCAATTCCTGCCCCGCTTTGTCCGCCGGATGGGCTTTACCAGCAAAGATTAACTGTACAGGATGATTGGGGTCATTGATTAGCTGTAATAGCTGGTCCTTATTGCTAAAAATTAAATTGGCTCTTTTATAGGTGGCGAACCGGCGGGCAAAGCCTATGGTTAGAATATCCTGGTTTAGATAATTTTCCACTTCTTTGATCCTGTTGTAAGTCTCCTGGTTACGGATACGCTGTTCGATCAATTTTTTCCTGGCAAAATCAAGTGCTTTTGCTTTTAAAGCTGTGTGCACCTGCCATAAATCCATATCGGGTATTGCATCAACCCCTGCCCATGTGGCTGGATCGGATATCTTTTTTTCCCAGCCACTTTCAAGATATTTGTTAAATAGTTTTCTTAATTCGGGGGCCAGCCAGGTTAGGGTGTGTATTCCATTGGTGATATGGCCAATAGGAACTTCTTCCACCGGAATTCCCGGGTAAAGGTGGTGGAACATAGCCCGGGATACTTCACCATGCAAGCGGCTGACACCATTACAGTGCCCGCATAGTTTAAGGGCCAGCATGGTCATATTAAACCCGTCTTTGGCGGTGTCCTTAGCCAGTTCCAGTAATTGTTCGCGGGTTATGTCCATTCTTTCATATAAATGGCTGTAATACCGGTCCACCATTTCAAAAGTGAAAACGTCATGCCCGGCAGGAACGGGGGTGTGGGTAGTGAAAATTGAATCAGCACGGACGGCCTCCAGTGCCGGTCCTATGGGCATTCCCCGGTCTTCAGCCAGTTCACGGGCCCGTTCTAGCAACAGGAATGCTGCATGGCCCTCGTTGATATGCCACACCGTAGGGTTTAATCCCATCGCTCTGAGCGCCCTTACACCGGCCCTGCCTAATAAAATTTCCTGGCTGATGCGGGTTTCCCGGTCACCCCCGTAAAGCTGGCCGGTCAGCGCCCGGTCTTCCAAACGATTGGCGGCAAGGTCAGCATCCAGGAAAAAAATGCGGACCCTTCCAACCATCATTTTCCAAATTCTGGCGTAGACCCTGCGCCCCGGTAATTTAACGTCGACAATCAGTTCCCGGCCCGTTTCGTCCAGCACAGGAGTTATCGGCATTTCACTGAAATTTTGAAAAGGATAATCAGGTTGCTGTTTTCCCTCGCTGTCAATATGCTGGGTAAAGTACCCCTGTTTGTACAACAAGCCCACACCCACAAAGGGGAGGCCGAGGTCGCTGGCGGCTTTGCAATGGTCCCCTGCTAACAGGCCTAAACCGCCGGAATAGGTGGGGTGCGATTCATGTACGCCGAATTCAGCGGAAAAGTAAGCTATTAATCGCGGCGGCCCCGGTGTTTTGAATTTGTCATACCAGGTTTCTTCCTGCATATAATGGTCAAATGAGTCCATCACTTTACGGTAGTTTGCGGTAAATTGTTCGTTTTCCGCAGCGTTTTTAAGTTCTTCTTCGCTGGCACGGAGTAAGAACTGGACCGGGTTGTGGTAAACCTCTTCCCATAACCGGGGGTTGATAAAACGAAACAATTCCATGGCCTGGTCGTTCCAGCTAAACCAGAGGTTATAGGCCAATTCCCTCAGTCGTCCTATTGATTCCGGCAGGCGCGGAATTATTGAGATGGTGCGGTAAGGATACATTTTACACCTCCGTAGCGTACTATTAACTAATTTATTAAAAAACAAACTTAAATATAACCCCGCTGGTTGTGACATCTTTCACTATACATTATAATACCATTAATAAAATAATTTTAACTTTTTTATATTATTTTTACTATATATTTAAACAGTTATTAAACAATTATTAATAATTTATTGGTATACTAGAAATAGGTTTTACCATTATTGGGCTTAGAAGGGGTGATATGGTAATGGGCGTTGATATCGACAGGCTTGAATTGCCTAAATGGTATGATGACAATTTAATGACCCTGCTTGTGGTAAACCAGAATAGTATCTACCTGTATTGGGAAATGTGTTTTGAACAATGGAGAATCTTAAATGGGAATCGGCTTGTAATTAATCTATACGAGCTGAATTCAGATGCTGAGGGTCCTGGTAATCGTTTGGTCCAAAGCCACACATTGCCCCCTTTTACCGGAGACTGGTATTTTTATAATTTACAGCCCGACCGGCGTTACCAGGCGGAAATATGCTATCAGCAAAATGACCGGCTGATCAGCATTATGAAATCAAATATAGTGGCACTGCCGCCCGCAGAGCCCTACCGGGGGTCGCGGAAGGTGGAATGGCGTTCGGTGGAGGGTATTAATGCCATTGGAACTCCGGCAAAAGAACCTAATGTGACTATGAAAGAATTGGTTAATACCATGTCCTTTTACATGGGTATTAAGTGAAATGATAATTAAAATGGGGGGTAATTTAATGCCTGACGGTTACCTGGTCCTGGTGTTGCACGGGCATTTGCCCTACATATATCACCCTGAACGCGATGATATATTGGAAGAAAGATGGGTTTACGAGGCCCTGACGGAGTGCTACCTGCCATTGCTTGAAGTTTTTGAAACACTCATAGCTGATGAAATTGATTTTCGCATCACCCTGTCACTGTCATCCACGTTATTGTCGATGCTGTCAGATGAAACTCTACAGGAGCGATATTACCGGCATTTGCAAAAAACCGTCAAACTGGCCCGGCTTGAACAGGATCGTCTTACAACCAGTGCCGAGTTTAAGTCTGTGGCCGGTTTCTATTTGGACAGGCTAAGCAGTATGCTGGACAGGTATGAAAAATACAGAGGTAATATTATTAATCCCATCAAGTTGCTTCAGCAAAAAGGCTACCTTGAAGTTATTACAACCTGCTCCACACACGGCTATTTGCCATTGATGAAAAACCAAATCAGCAGGAGGGCGCAGGTTGAGACCGCAGTGGACGAGTATTACAGGCATTTTGGCCGCATGCCCGGGGGAATTTGGCTTCCCGAATGTGGCTATGCTCCCGGAGTGGACCAGACCCTTAGAGATTGCGGGTTAAAATATTTTTTCATAGACACACACGGCATCGCCAACAGCTGCCCGGCTCCGGTATATGGTGTTTTTGCGCCGGTATGCACGCGTACCGGGGTGGCGGCTTTTGGGCGCGATCCCGAATCGTCCAGGCAGGTTTGGGACCGCATCCAGGGTTACCCCGGGGACCCTGTCTACAGGGAGTTTTACCGTGATATAGGTTACGACTTGGATATTGATTATATCGGCGCTTTTTTGCCGGGAGGTAAGTACAGGGTTGATACAGGGTTGAAGTATTATCGCATTACCGGGAAAGAAGTTGAAAAAGAGCCGTATAATCCGGAGGCAGCTGCCCGTAAAGCGGCCGAGCACGCCCGGGACTTTGTTGCCCGGCGGCGGAGGCAAGTGCGGGAGGCAGCGGCTGTCATTGACCGCCGCCCGGTGGTTGTTGCCCCTTATGATGCCGAGCTGTTTGGCCACTGGTGGTTCGAAGGGCCGCTGTGGATCAACTATGTTTGCCGGGAAATCGCGGGCGATAAAAACTCCCTGCGCCTGATCACGCCTAGTGATTACTTAAAGGAATACCCGCAAAACCAGTCTGTTGACATTCCCATGTGCAGCTGGGGCGCGGGGGGATATAACCAGCACTGGCTTAATCCCACCACTGATTGGATGTATAAGCACGTGCATGTAACAGAGGACAGGATGTCGGAATTGGCCGATAATAACCCCCGGGCTGCAGGCGTTGAAAAACGTTGTCTTAATCAATGCGCCAGAGAACTGCTGCTGGCCCAGAGTAGTGATTGGCCTTTTATTGTTTATGAAGGCACAGCAGTGGATTATGCTAAAAAAAGGTTTAAGAATCACATCGGCAGGTTCAATATCCTAGCTGATATGTTGGAAAGCGGCAGATATGATCCTGAGACGCTGCAGGAAATCGAATCCAGAACCAGTTTTTTGCCTAATATTGATTACAAGGTATACTGCAGCAATAAATATGTCAACCGACCGCCTGGTATTAAAAAAAGTTATCGGGTTATGATGTTATCCTGGGAATACCCGCCTATGACAGTGGGTGGGCTGGCCCGGCACGTGCACGATTTGGCCTGCGCGCTGACTTCAATGGGAGACGAGGTTCATGTTCTAACTTGTCCAGCCGAGGGCAGGGGCGTTTTTAGCCTGGACCGGGGTGTTTATGTGCACAGGGTCCATCCTGACAAGCTTTCTGCTGAAAAGTTTATCGATTGGGTAAAACAATTAAACGATGCCATGCTCGATATGTCCGGTATGCTGGTAGAGGTCTTTGGCTCCTTTGATCTGGTTCACGCACATGATTGGCTGGTGGGAGAAGCCGCAGGCCGGATTGCGGACCGGTATAATTTACCGCTGGTTGCCACGATACATGCTACCGAGTACGGGCGAAACCATGGTTTGCACAATGACCTGCAGCGGCATATTCACGGGCTGGAGGCGGAATTCGCCAGACGTTCCGATTTGACCATATGCTGCAGCAATTACATGAAACATGAAATTGCCAGGTTGTTTGACCGGCCGGGTTCCAAAATTAGAGTTATTCCCAACGGTGTTGAGCTTGAAAATATTCAGACCGGCCTAGATCAAACTTCACAACGTGAAGGGGATGGCAAAACAATCGTTTTTCTGGGGCGACTGGTTCCTGAGAAAGGCGTTCAAATTCTTATTTCAGCCTTGCCCGGGATTATTGAGGCAGTGGGTTCCGTGCGACTGGTGATTGCCGGCAAGGGACCGTACCAGGAAGAATTGAAAAAGCTGGCAGCAAACATCGGAGTTGGCGAACATGTGGATTTTATCGGCTTTGTCGACGACGAGAACAGAAACAGGCTATTAAACCAGGCTGCCGTGGCTGTTTTCCCCAGCCTTTACGAGCCATTCGGCATTGTGGCGCTGGAGGCAATGGCTGCAGGCGTGCCCGTGATAGTTTCTGATACAGGCGGTCTGCGCGATATTATTGAACACGGCGTCGACGGCTACCTTGCGCCGCCGGGAAATGCTGAAATGCTGGGCTATTACGTGTCCGAGCTGATCAGACACCCGGAATTGGCGCAGCATTTCAGCAAGCGGGCGAGGAGGAACGTATTGGTTAAGTTCAACTGGAAACAGATAGCTGTTGAAACGCTGGGTGTATACGCCGAAGCCTGCAGGGCCGGCGGCATGAAATGTTAACCGGGTCGAAAAGGGTATAATAGCTATTCAGCAAACTATTGTACGGGGTGTTGCAATGGGTATTATTAGTTACGCGGAGCTTACCTTAACCGAGTTAAACAAATGAATTGCATAATCATATTTAGATTTGGTGCATAATGAAGAAAATTTATCAATTCCCACAGGGGGGCTAACATGGCTAAAAAGGTTATTATTGTTGGCGGTGTTGCCGGCGGAGCAGGTACTGCAGCCCGGTTGAGAAGAATGGATGAAGAAGCAAAAATAATATTGTTTGAGCGGGGAGAGTATATTTCCTTTGCCAACTGCGGGCTGCCTTATTATATTGGTGGGGTAATCTCGGAAAGGGAAAAACTTCTTGTCCAGACAGTGGAAGCTATGCATGAGAGGTTTAATATTGATATCAGGGTAAAAAGCGAAGTCACCAGGATCTTCAGGGACACAAAGGAGGTTGAAGTTGCCTACCACGGTGGCACTTACCGGGAGAGTTACGATTACCTTGTGTTATCCCCGGGTGCTGAGCCGCTGGTGCCTCCAATACCCGGTGTGGATAAGGAAGGTATTTTCACGCTAAGAAACATGGCTGATGTTGATAAAATAAAAAATATGGTTACGGGTAAAAAGCCGGAGCGCGTGGCGGTAATCGGCGGGGGTTATGTCGGCGTCGAGGTGGCGGAAAACATGCGCCGCCTGGGAGCGAAGGTAAACGTGATTGAGGCTGCAGAACAAATCCTCGGACCTCTGGACATTGAAATGGCCAGGGTAATAGAAAAAACCTTAATGGACAAAGGTGTTGACATAATCCTTAAGGATGCTGTGGAGCGGTTTGAAGGCGAGAAAACCATTGAAGTGGTTTTAAAAAGCGGCCAAAAGGTGGAAGCGGAAATGGTGCTGCTTGCTGTGGGGGTCAGGCCCGAAACCAAGCTGGCCAGGGAAGCCGGCCTGGAAATAGGCGCAAGGGGCGGCATCAAAGTCAATGAATACTTGCAGACTTCGGACCAGTTTATTTTCGCCCTGGGTGACGCAGTAGAGGTAAAGGATATCGTCAACGGCAAAATGGCGTTAATACCCCTGGCCGGGCCGGCCAATAAACAGGCCAGGATTGTAGCTGATAATATAGCCGGTAAAAAAGCCCGCTTCAGCGGGTCCCAGGGCACTTCTATAATTAAAGTTTTCGACTTTACAGCAGCTGCGACGGGCAATAACGAGAAAATGTTAAAACGGCTGAAAATACCTTACCTGAAGTCATATACGCATTCCCCCTCCCACGCAGCGTATTATCCGGGGGCCATACCCATGATTGTAAAAATTATTTTTTCACCGGACAGCGGCAAATTGCTGGGTGCACAAATAGTGGGGAAAGACGGGGTGGACAAGCGGATTGACGTGCTGGCCACAGCTATTAGAACAGGCTTGACGGTTTACGACCTCGAGGAGTTGGAACTGGCTTACGCGCCACCATATTCTTCTGCTAAAGACCCGGTTAATATGGCGGGTTTCACTGCCGCCAACATTTTAAAAGGAGAAATGAAAGTTATTCAATGGGATGAACTAGATGCCCTGGATAAAGAGAAATATGTATTATTGGATGTTAGAACTGACGAAGAATATCAAAAGGGGCATGTTGCGGGATCGGTGCATATTCCCGTTGACTCACTGCGCAAGAGGATTAATGAGCTTCCCAGCGATAAATTAATAGTTATCTATTGTAAGATAGGTCTCAGGGGTTATATTGCTTATCGCATTTTGGATCAAAAAGGTTTCGATGCCGTCAATCTGAGCGGTGGGTTTGATATTTACCAGGCCATGCGCTATAAGTACGGTGATAGTATCAATATGAACGAGCAGATGACCGGGAAAGAAAAGGTATAGGACGGTGTGAAGCTGGCGGACAGGGTCGTCCGCCCGCGTTAAGAGTCGCCCGCCCCTACATTAAAAACGGATCAAAAACGCCCTGGCGGGCGCACTTTCCGCGCCAACCACTTTAAGCGGCGCCGCGCAAAGAAAATAATTCCCTTCTTCAACTCCGGCCAGCCGCAGGCCCTCGATAATAATTATCCCTGCCTCAAACAATGTTTTGTGAGTAGGGTGGCCGGGTTGGTCCCTTTCAATGCCGAGGGCGTCGATGCCTACGCCGGAAACCCCCGCCTCTTTTAAATATATCGCGCCGCTTTGCTCCAGGAACACAAAATTAAAGTCAAAGTTCTGCTTATAAGAATTTTTTGTTTTTAACAGTATAAAAGCACCGGGTTGAATTTCCCTGGTCGCCAGGTTATTCGCGGTTATTTTGTCCTGCAGCCCGGTAAAATCCAGTACCCTGCATTCTGTAACCACTTTGGCCAGGCTAATCCTGTCTACAGTGTTCCCGCCAGGCAGCATGTGCAGGGGGGCGTCCACATGGGTGCCGGTATGCATACCAATGATTAGTTCCGATTCGCAGCTATTTGAAATGGTAAAGTCCTGTACAAATTTTAACACGGGCTTTTTTTCGGGTTTGTTTTTATAGACCGGCATAGCCTGGTGTATGCTCATTGAAATGTCGATAACCTTCACGTAATAACCTCCCCGGTATGCAGCCAGTGCCTGCCGTCCCTTTCCAGCAGGGTTTGCGCCGCGGCGGGGCCGGTGGAACCTGCGGCGTAGTTGGGGAATTCCGGCTGATGCTCCTTCCAGGCTGAAGCAATATTATCGATAAACTTCCAGGAATACTCAACTTCATCCCACCGGGCAAACAGGGTGGAGTCGCCCCTGATCACGTCGAACAGTAATCTCTCATATGCTTCTGGGGAATTGTTGTCCAACCTGCAATTTTGACAGAAATCCATTTGTACGGGAACAATAATGTTTTCAGTTCCAGGCTTTTTGGCATTAAACTGAAAGAAAACTCCTTCCTGCGGCTGTATTTTTATTACCAGCAGGTTGGGGTTTAATTGCCCGAAAAGCCTGGCGTAAAGTACTTGGGGCAAAGGCTTGAATTGGATGATAATTTCAGTTGATTTAACCGGCACCCTTTTACCGGTCCTGATGTAAAAAGGTACGTTGGCCCACCTGAAGTTATGGATACAGGCCTTAAATGCCACAAATGTTTCGGTACCGGACGTGGGTGACACATTTTCCTCCTGCCGGTAACCGGGCACAGGTTCGTTGTTGATATAACCTGGCCCGTATTGCCCGCGAACAACGTTTTTGAACACATCACCGGGACTGTAATGCTCCAAGGACCGCAAAACTTTAACCTTTTCGTCCCTGATTGATTCGGTGTCAAGGCTGGCCGGCGGCTCTATGGCGGTCAGGGTTAGCAGCTGCAGCATGTGGTTCTGTACCATATCCCGCAGCGCCCCGGCCTGATCGTAGTAATTACCCCTGGAGCTCACGCCGATGGTTTCGCAGGAAGTGATCTGAATGTTGTCGATGAACTGATTGTTCCAAATTGGTTCGAAAAGCATGTTGGCAAACCTGATGACCATAATGTTCTGCAGCATTTCTTTGCCCAGGTAATGGTCAATGCGATAGGTATTTCGCTCGCTGAAGACGCCGGTGATAACTCGATTGAGCTTTTGGGCTGAAGGCAAATCCCGGCCAAAGGGCTTTTCAATAACTACCCTTTGCCAGGCCCCGCGGTTTTCAGCCATGCCGTTGTCATAGAGCTTTTGGGTAATAACATCAAAAAATTCCGGGGCTACGGCAAGGTAGTAGATTCTGTTCCCTCCGGTACCATGCTCCTGGTCCAATTTGTCTAAAAAAGTTTTAAGAGTTTCGTAATCGCTGCTGTCCGTAATGTTGAGTTTTTTGTAATATATTTTATTCCTTAGTTTGCGCCAGCTGGTTTCATCCATATCAAACCGGGCAAATTTGATAATGGATTCGTAAACACCATAGCAGTATTCATCACTGGTAATATCCCGTCTTCCCAGTGCGACCATGGCCAGGTTTTGCGGCAATTGGTTTTCACACAGCAAATTATAAAGCGCAGGCATTAATTTTCTGTGCGTAAGGTCTCCGGTGCCGCCGAATATAACCAGGATGCATGAGCTATCTGGAAAATTATCCGGTTGAGGGTTTAGTTGAAAGATGTTGCCGGCGCGTTCAATTAAATCATGCGTTCTCAATGGCATGGCCCCCAAACTGATTTCGAAGAGCGGCCACCACCTTGCCGCTGAATGTGTCCACCTGCTCCGACCGGAACCTGATAAATAGCGAGTGTGCAATGATGGGGACGGGGGCTTTTAATTCCAAAGCCTCCTGGACAGTCCACAAACCTTCACCGGATGAGTGCATTACGCCCTTGATATGATCTAATTTGGGGTTACTGGCAAATGCTTTTTCAGTTAATTCAATCAACCAGCTTCGGATTACCGAACCATTGTTCCACACCCTTGCCACATCCCGAAGGTTAAAATCAAACCGGCTTTTTTCCAGTATTTCAAAACCCTCCCCAATGGCCTGCATCATTCCGTACTCGATACCATTGTGGACCATCTTGACAAAATGGCCCGTACCGTTGGCTCCGGTATGAAGATACCCGTTTTCCACGCAAATGTCTTTGAACAGGGGCTCCAGGTATTGAAAAACTTCTTTTTCCGCTCCAATCATGGCGCAGGCGCCGTTTCTGGCCCCGTCCATTCCGCCGCTGGTGCCCACGTCAACAAAATCAATGTTTTTTTGTTTTAGCTGGTGGTACCTTTTGATGCTGTCCTTGTAATTGGAGTTTCCGCCATCGATAATAATGTCCCGTTCCTTAAGCAAGGGGACAAGTTTTTCTATCATCTCGTCAACGGGTTTTCCTGCCGGTACCATCAGCCAAAGCATTTTCCTGGGGCCAAGCTTGCCGGCCAGCTGTTCCAGGCTGTCAGTTCCTTCAATCCCGTGGTTTATGGCTTTTTCCACAGTTTGGCGGGTTCTGCTGTAACCAATAACGCTGTGCCCGTGGTCCTTTAGATTTAACGCCAGGTTCAAGCCCATTTTCCCCAGCCCGATCATGCCTATATGCATGTTAACTCCCCTTAACTTTGCTAATATTTACAAATATGGACTTATTTTTGCCCGGCAGAATATTTTTATGTAAGATTAAAATCGCTGGTAAAATAATATAAAATAGATAGAAGTAAAGGAGTCAGGAGACAGAATGAGAGCACAGGGAAATAACAGGAATTAGAGGTCAGTATAAGATGAACTGTTTATCGTTTTGTATATTCTAAATTCTGACTCCTGACTTCTAAATACATGGAATTGTAGGAGACAGAAGTCGGGAGTTGGAACGAGGGAAATAATAGGAGAATGGTATATTGTCTTGCCGATTCTGAATTCTGACTGCTGAATTCTGAATACAGAACAGTTGTGAGGTGCCAAGTGATAGCGGAAATTATTTTTACGGGAACGGAATTGTTACTGGGTCAGATACTTAACACCAACGCCCAGTATATGCAGCAAGAACTAAGCGCAATGGGCATAGACCTGTATTACCAGGTTACGGTTGGAGACAACCTTCAACGCTGTGCGGCTGCTATCAGACAGGCCTCGAAGCGGGCGGATCTGATCATAATATGCGGCGGGCTGGGCCCCACCGAAGATGATATCAGCCGTGAAGCGCTGGCTGAGGCGCTACAACTGCAGCTTGTTCAAGATCCGTTTGCCCTGACGGTTGTAACCAGGTTTTTTAAGGAAAGGGGAGTGCCCGTCTCAAACAATAATTACAAACAGGCACTGGTACCGCAGGGAGGAATTGCCGTTGATAACCCGGTGGGAACAGCTCCGGGAATAATCCTGGAAAAGGAAGGTAAAATATACATCCTGGTCCCCGGACCGCCGCCTGAGTTTGCCAAGATGGTCAGGGAAAAGATTATTCCCTACCTGTTGGGTAAAATGACTGAGCGCTCGGGCCTGATTATGTCCAGGGTGCTTAAGTTTTGCGGTATTGGTGAGGCTTCAATGGATGAAAAACTCAGCGATCTTTTAAAAAGCTGTAATCCAACTGTGGCTCCCACCGCCAAATTTGCCGAAGTTCATTTGAGAATCACCGCCAAAGCAAAAGGGCCGGAGCAAGCCCAAAAAATGATTGACGATATGGAAGCAAAAGTAAGGGAGCGCCTGGGATCATATATTTACGGAACGGATACTGAAACCCTTCCTTCGGTTGTTATCAGCCTGATCAGCCAAAAGAAAATGACTTTATCCGTCATTGAGGACTTTACTGGCGGACAACTGGCCTACCAATTGTCTTCTGCCAAAGGCAGCGACGGGGTTTTTAAATCCGGCCTGGTGGTTACGGATTTAAAGGCTGTTGAATTATTAAAAAGGTGCAACTGGGGCTCCTTGCCCGCAGATTTAAAACAAAGGGCGGAATACCTGGCCACCGCTGTCAGGGAGAAGTTTGAAAGTGATATTGGCGTGGCGGTTACTATTCTAAAAGATCGAGGACAGGGCCAGGCACAAACCAGCCACAAGTTTGTCATGGCAGCCGATGTTAACGGGGTCACCATGTCCAGGGAAATGTTATTGTGGGGGGACAGGGACGATGCGGCGCAGCGTGCCACAACAGTGACATTGATGCTAATATGGCGTTATTTGGAGCATGGAATAAAGTTTTAGCCAATTCGCGGCAGGATCCTCAAGTGGATTCGTCAAATTGTTACATACTTAATAGTTCTCTGGGGATGATTGTTTGGATAAAATTGAATTGATCTTACCCGACGGGTCATCATATGAAATCGACAATAAACCGGGTTTGACCTATATTATTGGACCCAACGGCACCGGTAAATCCTTTGCCTTAAAAAAATTTGCCCAGGAGAATACTGACCAGGCCCTGTACATTTTACCTTCCCGTGAAGATGTGAGGCGTAATTTGAACCCGGTGGTTCGCCGGAGGAAAGATGATTTTTTAAGGGAATGGTTGTTTTATGACAGTATTTGTGAATATTGGAACAGGGCTATCAAACAGCCCGGGTTACTGGCACTGGCTTTTTCTTTTCTGGAAAGACTGGGTGTTCCCCAGAGGGTGTCAGTATGCTCCGAGGACGGTGCGGTCAGATTTTGCATGACTGATGACAAAGGATGCAAGCTGCAGCCTCACGAAGCGCCCGGGTTATTAAATTTACCCGTTTTAGGAATTGCGGTTTACGATCCAGACAGGAAGCTGGTTATCATAGATGAACCCGAACAATCATTGCATCCCCAGGCCCAGCATATTTTTGTGCAGGTTTTGCGCGAGGTTGCAAGGCTGCAGGGTAAACATTTTATCTTAATTACCCATTCACCCTCGATGGTCGATTTGCGAAACGCGGAAGATCTGGCCAGGGTGGTTTTTTTCCGCCGGCCCCAAAATTATAAGAATGCGCGTAAAGTTTTTCAAATTTCGGTTAAAGATGCCAAACAATACGCAGAACTAATTCCCGGGTTAACCACATACAAGCGCGAGGTGTTTTTTGCTGATAAGGTTATTTTGGTGGAAGGACAGCATGACCGCGATGTGCTAATGGCATTGATCGACGCGGGAGGTTACAGCGTTTCCCTGGCAAGAACAAGTGTGCTGCCGCTGGGAGGCGTTGGTTATATGGCCAAGTATTCCGCTTTCTTTAAGGAGATTGGCGTCAAACCCTTTGTTATTTGCGACCGTGATGTAGTTTATCCATCATCTTCCATCCGCTGGTACAGCGGGCGGATGGAGGGGGAAATTTTTGACTGGCGGGGTTGGGTTAACCTGTCTTATGCCAGGGACTACGCTTTGGGGCGGGAAATCAAGCCGCCGCAGGACTTGCCCAGTTTAAATCCTGCGGAGTTTGACCTTCTCGAGCAATTGGCGTCAGATTTGCGCCGAAAAACAAGAAGAGCGATGGATTACGTTGAAAAGAACAGGTCGATGTTGGAAGGGATTAATTCCTTTTCCGAACTGTTTAAGGAAATTGGTAAAAAAGATGAAAATCTGGACTACCGTGAATACAGGGCTTTCCATTTCCTGATGACGGTGGTTTTAAACCATCAAGACTGGGCGGGTAGCCCTGCGGAGGGCGTTTTTTCGGAAATGCGCTCAGCTTATGATAAAATGGAGGCTCAGGCTGATAAGCTTGATATCCTGATCTTAAAGCGGGGCAGGCTGGAGGATATCTACGTGCACGGCGGCCGGCTGGAGCTTTCCAAAACTGAAAAATCGCTGCGTGAGGCCGCGGACATAAGAAGTCTTTACAAGGGACGTAAGGAACAAATCGATATAGATTATTGCGATTTGATCAGACCCTTAAACAGCAAGCGCTTTCTCATCCGTATGAATAACGGAATCCCCCATGAGGCGGCAGCGGTGCTATCAGGCAAAATCCACGAGATATACGATTTCCTATTTGGTGACGGCCAGTTAATTGATCGGATAGCTATATTGGAAAACAGCGGTAAATTAGAGGAAATTTCTTCCGGAGCCAGGCTGGTGGAATATCTACCGCAGGACAGCCCAACTCAGGTAACTTTGGAAATCCCTCTTTTAAAAGGTTATCTTGGCGATGACGGTCGGATAACCATGTCAGCGCATAGCCGGCCCGAGGTATTTAAACTTCTTTACAGGGGGTCGTCCAAGTGAGCAAAATATAGACCCCCTGTCGATGCAGCGCGCACAGCGTGATCTATGTAGGGTCGGACGACCCTGTCCGCCCGCGTTATGACCCACATTGGACATCGGGAAGCGGGCGGACAGGGTCGTCCGACCCTACGAATGCGGACAGCTCTCAGTCGTCTATTATATTTTCCAACTCTTCTTTGGCCAATTCACCTAAACTTACATCCCCTTTCTTCCGGTCGTCCAGCGGCGCAGGAGGGGTCATTCTACCGGGGATTCTGTGTGCTACCCGGGAATCCTGTTCCAAGTGGTCCTTTCCTGCCAGCATGTAATCCGCATCTAATCCAAATGGAACAGTTCTTTTATCATTTTCCAAATAAATCACCTCATTTATATTTTGTGACAAATGAAAGAAATTATAATTTTTCATTTAACCGATAAAATTTGCATATATTGCCAGGTTTTTTTATGGTATTTCGTAAATACTTTTTATCAAACGGCAAAATAATAAATTACTAAAACTAAAAGGAGGAATGAGTTTTGTGAAGCCCACAGGAATAGTCAGAAGAATTGACGAATTGGGCCGCGTTGTTATTCCCAAGGAAATTAGGCGCACAATGAGAATCCGCGACGGTGAACCTCTTGAGATCTACGTTGACAGGGAAGGAGAAGTTATTTTAAAGAAATATGCCCCTATCAACGACCTTGGTCAATTTGCCAAGGAATACACCGAATCTCTCAATGAAGTTCTTGGGCATGTAGTATGTGTTGCCGATAAAGATGAGATAATTGCTGTTACCGGACGCTATAAGAAAGAGCTGCTGAATAAGTCCATTGGCAGTGCGATAACAGATATAATCAATAGTCGTGAAAGTAAAGTTATTAACCAAGAACATAGTATAACCGATGATCAGTTCGTGTTTTCAAGTAGCGTGGTATCACCTATTATTGCTAATGGTGAATCGATTGGAGCGGTGATTATTACCACAAAGGAAGCCGGAGTAAAAATGGGAGACCTTGAAAACAAGCTCGCTTCTACAGCAGCGTCTTTTCTAGCCAAGCAAATGGAATCGTCAAGGTAAAAATTTAGAATATTCAGAATGTTTATTATGTGTGCTTGATAATTTACTCAAGCATCTTTTTTGTGCAATTTTTGTTTTTTAAAAAAAGCTGGCTTAGGCAAAAAAAATAAGGTAACTTTAATAATATAGATGTGAATTATAAGGAGAGAGACTGATGAACCGAACATTTAAAGAAGATGTTCTTATTTTTTTAAAGGAGCGAAAGTTAAATGAACTGGCTGATGTAATAATTAAGAAAAAAAGCCAGATTAAAAATTTACTAAGATTATTATACAGCACTGATGCCATTATACGCTGGAGGGCAATCGAAGCCGTTGGCGTGGTTGTGGACAAACTGGTTGATATTGATTATGAGGCTGCCCGGAACATTATACGTTCAATGTTCTGGTCGATTAACGACGAGTCCGGCGGTATAGGATGGAGTGCTCCTGAGTGTATAGGTGAAATTATTTACCGCAGGCCAAAAGAATTTAGTGAATTCGCCTCTATTATTATCTCCAATACAGATGAAGAGATGCTTCTGCGCGGTGTTTTATGGGCTGCAGGAAGAATAGCCCAGGCTGAACCGGAACTGGTAAGGAGTTTTGTCCCCGAACTAATTAAATACATAGATGATCCAGATCCGGTGGTGAGAGGGTATACGCTGAGGCTTTTACATATAATTGGGGAAAAGGCTCCATTTGACAATAATAGTTATTTACTGGGGGACACAAGCATCGTGCCTGTTTATGAAAACGGAATTTTAAAGGAAGTTTCAGTTGCCGAACTGGCACGTTTACTTTGTAAATGTTGAAAAGGAGAAAATTTTTATTTTAACCGATTTATTACCATTTTATAACTCAGAAAAAAGGACATTATAATTGTTGGAGGTGAATCACATGTCAAAAGAATTTTTAAATAAACTTAAGTTTTCTGTGATTCAGGAACTCCCGGAATTTTCAGGAATAGTTAACGAGGGACAGTATCAACAGAGGCTAAATGACTTTAAGTTTGAAGTGGCTAGAGAAGTCGGTATTTCCTTATCCAGAGGCTATAATGGAAACTTGAAGTCAAAAGATGCCGGGGTGATCGGCGGACACATTGGAGGCAAAATTGGCGGCCACATGGTAAGAGAAATGATAAGGGCATATGAGGCCTCTTTAACTTAGTTTCGGAGGGAGGGCGGATAACCGCCCTTTTTCTATGCGATAAATACGCTAAACCGGGGATCACCTCGTTAGTCTCGTTTTGATTAACTGAAACATAAAATACTTTACAAATGTTGTTTGATATTATAATATTCAAGTAAACGTTTTAATGATAGGGTGATCTAATGGCTGAGTCTGATAAACACGTTTGCGAGATTTTTTGTTTTGATGAGGAAAAAGTAAACCGTATTAAACGGGAAGTGACAGTGACAGAAGGTCTGGGTCAAATCTTCAAAGCTCTTGGGGATGAGACCAGAATCAAAATAATTTATGCGCTATCCCGTGAAGAATTATGTGTCTGCGATGTGGCGCAAATTATAGATGCAACAGTGGCAGCAGCATCACATCACCTGCGGTTGTTAAAAAACCAGGGGCTGGCAAAAAGCCGAAAACAAGGGAAAATGGTTTTTTATTCTTTAAAGGATGAATGTATTAAAACAATTGTTGAAACTGCCCTGCATCATTTAAAAGGAGAATACTGTAAGGCTTAGCACATGATTAGATTTTTTGGAGGTTTAAATTGATGACAGAATACAATGGACATAAAAAGGTTCAATGTTCCTGCACCGGGTGCGCAGTTATATCTCTGAATGAAATGGCCGCATCGAATGATGGGATGGAAAAAAGTAAAAATATTCAAATTGATAGCTTTCGGCTTGCCGGACTGGACTGTACGGATTGTGCTGCCAAATTGGAAAAGTATATAGCCCAATTATCCGGAGTGCGGTCTGTGAAATTAAATTTCGGTGCCTCAAAAATGTTGGTGGAGCATACTGCCGGAACCGGCAAAATTATTAAAAGGGTGGAAGAGGCCGGTTATAGTGCAACGTTGGATGTGCCGGGCCAATCAGCGCGGAAAACAGTTTTCAGGCTATCCGGACTGGATTGCGCCGATTGTGCAGCTAAACTTGAACAAAAGATTTCTGGGATGGGAGGGGTAGAAAGCGTAATAATTAATTTTGGCGCTGCCAAAATAACTGTATGCCATACTATAGGAGTGGCCGAAATTACCCGGGCGGTTAAGGAATCCGGCTATATAGCCGAGCTGGAAAGTGCAGCCGTTGATGGTAATAACCGCGGAACCCCTTGGCGAGACCGCAAGTTAATGCTCAACGTTCTTTCCGGTCTTTTTGTTTTGTCAGGGTTTACGGCCTCCATGATTAGTGCGCCAAGTTCGGTTGTTTTGGTATTATATCTGGCCGCTATGCTTTCCGGCGGGCTATTTGTAGCAAAAAACGCTTACTACTCTTTAAAATCGTTAAGTTTAGATATGAATGTTTTAATGACAATTGCTGTTGTTGGGGCTTCTGCTATTGGCCAGTGGGCCGAGGGAGCAATGGTGGTTTTTCTTTTCGCTTTAGGCAACACTCTTCAAGCTTATAGCATGGATAAAACCAGAAATTCAATCCGGGCGTTAATGGAGCTTTCGCCAAAAGAAGCATTGGTGCGTCGCGGTGGCCAGGAAATGAAGCTTCCGGTGGAAGAAATCATGGTTGGTGATATTGTCATTATTAAGCCTGGTGAAAGAATTGCCGTTGATGGCCGGGTGACTGCAGGTGTTTCAACGGTAAACCAGGCACCCATCACCGGGGAATCGATGCCGGTTGGAAAAGCACCTGGGATCGAGGTATTTGCCGGTACCATTAATGAAAAGGGCTCTCTGGAGGTAGAAGTAACCAAAGTTGCAAGGGATACGATGCTGGCCAGGGTTATTGACATGGTTGAAGAAGCCCAGGGGCAAAAAGCCCCTTCCCAACAATTCGTGGATGTTTTTGCCAAATATTATACGCCCGCGGTTGTTGTGGCGGCGGTGGCCATTGCTGTCTTTCCATCTTTTTTCCTGGGAATGCAATTTAAACCCTGGCTTGAAAGGGCATTGATTCTGCTGGTGATTGCCTGTCCGTGCGCACTGGTGATTTCTACGCCGGTATCAATAATTTCCGCCATCGGCAGCGCAGCCCGTCGTGGCGTGTTGATCAAGGGAGGAGCTTATTTGGAAGCAGCCGGTGCATTAAAAGTACTGGCTTTCGATAAAACCGGCACTTTAACCGAGGGGAGTCCCGAGGTCACAAATATTATCGCTTTGGCAGGCTATACCAAAAAAGATGTACTCATTACTGCAGCCGCAGTGGAAAACAGGTCCCAGCACCCTCTGGCACGTGCTGTAATCAGGCATGCCGGTCAAATGGGCGTCAACCTCCCTGAAAGTAGTGGCTTTCAATCTATTACCGGAAAAGGGGCCAGCTCGGTTATTAATGGCAAACGCTATTATACCGGTAGCCTTCGATTATTTAATGATTTAAACTTGGATACAGCTGCCGCGAAAGAAAGTCTGTTAAAATTACAAAAGGAAGGTAAAACAGCAGTTATTGTCGGATCACATCAAGGAATAATGGGAATAATTGCCATTGCCGACAAGGTGCGTTCCAACAGTGCCCGGGCCTTGGAAGATTTGCGTTCGGCTGGGATTCAAAAAATTGTCATGCTAACCGGGGACAACAAAATCATTGCCGGCAATATAGCTTCCGGCCTGAAACTGGATGCCTTCCATGCAGATTTGTTGCCGGGGGATAAATTGGAAGTTATAAAAAAATTACAGTCACAATTTGGTAGTGTGGGGATGGTGGGTGATGGGGTTAACGATGCACCGGCCCTGGCTGCGGCAAATATAGGTATAGCAATGGGAGGAGCCGGCACGGATACCGCACTGGAAATAGCTGATATCGCTCTAATGGCAGATGACCTGGCTAAATTACCCTACACTATTAAATTAAGCCGGTGGGCATTGAGGATTATTAAACAAAATATTGCTTTTGCGCTGCTGGTAAAAGTGGCATTTATCGCAGGCACCTTTTGGGGTTTTACCAATTTATGGATGGCGGTATTTGCCGATACCGGGGCGGCGCTGCTGGTAATAGCCAACGGTATGCGTCTTATGCGATTAAACGACAGGCCATGCAACTAATTTTATATTTTTTTTGCCAACCCCTCCAAAAATCTGCATTTTTATGCGAATATATATATAGGTTCCAATAAATAAATATCGAAAAGAGGTGGTTACAAACTTATCGACTTAATTGATCATCTAAATATTTACACCGAATCCAATTACATGGGAGCGGGGGAACCATTAATATGGGGTGAATTGCGTTTAAAGCAAGGGGCTATCTTTCGGTCCCAACCCGGCAGCTAACCCCGTAGGTGTGGAAAGGGACAAAAATGACAAAAGCTTTAACGTTTATTTGTACTATGGTTTTGGTAACCATCCTGTTGGGTTTGACTGTGCCTGCCTACGCAGATACTTATTACACTGTGCAGCCTGGTGACACACTATGGAAAATTTCCAGGTTGCATGGAATTTCAGTGGAGCAAATACAAAAAGCAAATTCTTTAACCTCCACAATGATTCATCCAGGGCAAAACCTGTTAATCACAGGCAGTGCTCCGGCTCCACGGCCAATTACCGTATCAAGGGGGACAAGCCGTGAGGAAATGATTGTAGACTTTGCCAAAACTTTTATTGGCACCCCTTACGCTTACAGTGGCCAGTCGCCCGCGGGTTTTGACTGTTCAGGATACGTTCAATACGTTTTCAAAAACTTTGGAGTGGACTTGCCCCGCACCGCATCAGAGCAATTTTACCGGGGTACAATGGTGAACTCCGGTAAAGCAAGGCCTGGAGACATCGTGGCGTTTGCCAGCGGCGGGGTTATCAACCATACCGGGATTTACCTGGGAGGAGGCTCATTTATTAGCTCAACTTCCAGTCACGGTGTGGATATTGCGCCGGTTTTTGGATCTTATTGGGCCGATCACTTTTATGGTTTCAGCAGAATTATACCTTAATTTTCAAATTAGAAACTCCCGGTGTTTTAAACCGGGAGTTTCTAATTTGAAATTCTGTGATTGCAAATAATTCATATTAACACTGGTAATAATAAAATGAATTCTATTATTAAGAAGGAGGAAAAATAATGTCTAAAGTAACTAAATGCATGTGCGAGGAATGTCATTATAACGAAAATTACAATTGCCACGCGGATGGAATTGAGGTTAGGTCAAGTGGAGATAACAAGATAGAAACTTCGGACGGCACCTGCTGCAATACATTCAAACCTAAAAGCATGATGTAAATAATTTCTTAACCAGGCCCCGGGTTTTACAAGGGCCTTTTTAAATTTTATTTGTTTGAAGTTGGAATTAATGAATAAACTATATAAAGTTTATTTGATAGAAATGCATGGGGGGTTCTTATATGAAAAAAAGTTTAGGTGCTAAAACAATTGCTTACCCTACACCCGTTTTTATTATTGGATCTTATGACCCGGAGGGTAAGGCAAATGTAATGACTGCTGCCTGGGGTGGAATTTGTTGTTCCAAGCCGCCGTGTATGTGCATCGCATTGAGAAAAGCGACTTATACCTATCAGAACATTATTAATAAAAAAGCATATACCATCAACATACCCTCTGAAGAATTGGCCTATGCTGCCGATTATTTTGGCATAGTATCCGGAAAGGACGAGGATAAACTGTCCAAAGCAGGTCTCACGGCAGTTAAAAGCGATTTGGTGGATGCACCGTATGTCAAAGAATTCCCAATGGTGATAGAATGCAAGTTAATCCATACTATTGAAATTGGTTTACATACCCAATTTATTGGTGAGATTTTAGATGTAAAAGTTGACGAATCGGCTGTTGATTCTAAAGGAATTCCAAATTTAGATGTGCTAAAGCCTATGGCTTATGCTCCCGAAGTTGGAAAGTATTTTGGTCTTGGCCGGGAAGTCGGCGCCGCCTTTAAAATGGGCAAGGAGATAAAAGAACGGTAATAACCATTGCTAAGTCGCTTCGCTCCTCGCAATGACAAACACAGAAAAGCCCCTGTGCAATTATTACAAGGCCAGGGGCTTTGTTTATCATATTATTAGCTCTTGTTTTACATTCCTTTTTAAGTCCAAAACATGGGTGCCGCAATTTAAACAAGGGTCAAAGGAACGAACAGTGCAACCCAGTATTGTATAGGTTAAATCAGGACGGTGTATCTCTGTGCCAATTAGTGCGCTTTCTAGCGGGCTGTGCTGGCCATATGAATCTTTTAGTAAAAAATTCCAACAGGTGGGGGTTATAATATTATATTTAATCACCTGGTCATTTTTAATGATAGCGCTATGAAGCAGCGCTCCCCGCATGGAATCAATAATTGAAGTTGCCTCAGTTTTAACAGGGATATTCTTTTGTACAATAGGTGGGGGGCCTGGTTGAGGCGTAATCCCTATATTGAAGTAGTCGCGGTAGACGTTAGCTAGTAATTCAGTATCAGGCACCATGCAGCTTTTAACGAAATTGCTAATTGAAGCCTGCAGGAACATAGCTCTGTTGATCTTATCCGCTGTTGGGGCTGCCTTTTGTTTGTTATTAGGTGCTCTTTGACAATGGGTAATATGGTGCCGGTTAGCTCATGCTCGTTACTTTGTGCTAAAATGCGGCACAGTTCGGTAAACTTTTCTTTTTGCATATATTACTCCCCGGAAAAAGTTTATTATTATAAATATGTTTTGGCAGTTAAAAAAAGTTCGAAAAAAACCTCCACCGCATAATCTTTAATATGAAAAATTTACAAAACCGGGTGCTGATACTGGGCATGGGTAATTTAATAATGTCAGATGATGGCTGGGTGTTTATGCTGTTAATGAACTTAAAATGCAAAAATGGCCACCTGGGATAGCAGTTTTAGAGGCGGGGACTTCCATACTCTATTACCTGGAGGAAATAAGCCGGTCTCAAAACATTGTTATTGTAGATGCAGTTAGGTTTGATAACCGTCCCGGAAGGATCTACCGCTTTAATTTTAATGATATTGAATGCTGGCAGAATTAAAGGCGCTAGAGGGAGAACGGAGATTATTAAAATATGAAGAAATTGAGACTAATCTCTTTAGCTCTTTTAGCATTCCCCGTATTTCGTCGTCCACTGACCACATGACGGCAGGCGGGCCGGTAATACCGTGTTTTTCAAGGTAAGGAAAGATAATGTTTTCTTTTTTGCTGCAATGCTTGTCCAAGTTTTGGCTTAAAAAATTAAAGCTTTCACGTAATTAATTAATTGAAGCCTTTTGCCCATTGGGCGCAGCAATTTTTTTGGATTTGGTCCGCAATCCCGTTTAGGATTTTTCTTGCTTCATCATTTTCATGTTTTAAAGTAGATAAAGGATGACCAGGTAAAATTTCAGGTTGCTCATTTTGGGATAAAGCATCTCTGAAAACAGCGGCATGCACTTCGTAAAGCTTTTTGATCTCCTCCGTTGGCATGCCTTCTTCAATGAGCCGCTGCTCCATATCAGAGATTTCCAAAACCTTAATGGTTTTTGTTTAATATTGCTGCCAGGTCTTCGTCCGGTGTGGTAATAGGCTTAATGTTAAAGTTCTTGACCAGAACATCCAAAACATTGGGCGAAATAAAAGCAGGCAAGCTTGGACCGAGGCGTATATCCTTAATCCCCAAATAAAGAAGCGTAAGCAGGATGGCCACCGCTTTCTGCTCGTACCAGGATAATACCATGTGCAGGGGCAGGTCATTTACCCCGCAGTTAAAGGCTTTTGCCAGGGCAAGTGCTATCTGGATGGCTGAATAGGCATCATTGCACTGTCCAATGTCTATGAGACGGGGTATGCCCTCAATTTCTCCCATATCCAGATCAAAGAAGCGGAACTTGCCGCAGGCCAGGGTCAAAACCACGGAGTCCCTGGGCACTTTTTCAACAAATTCAGTAAAGTAATTGCGCCCTGGTTTTGCGCCATCACACCCTGCCACCAGGAAGAAGTGCTTAATGGCACCTTTCTTGACCAGGTCAATAATTTTATCCGATACACCAAATAAAGCGCTGCGACCAAAACCAACCATGACAGTGCCCTTATCTTCGTTGGCAGGAAAACCCTGCATTTCTAGTGCTTTTTCGATTACAGGCTTAAACTGCCCGTTCTCCACATGCCTGACACCAGGCCAACCCACCAGGCCGGTGCTAAAGATGTTATCATGGTAAGATTTTTGGGGTTCCTGCAAGCAGTTTGTGGTCATAAGAATAGCCCCGGGAAAATTAGGGAACTCTTTCTTTTGGTTTTGCCAGGCTGTGCCAAAGTGCCCGTATAAATGCTTATATTTTTTCAGGCCTGGATAACCGTGAGCGGGCAGCATTTCACCGTGGGTATAGACGTATATATCTTTGCCCTCGGTTTGTTCAAGCAGGTCGGACAAGTCCTTGAGGTCATGGCCGGATACCAAAATACATTTGCCCTTTTTGTGACCTAAAGGCACTGCGGTGGGAACCGGGTGCCCGAATGAGTCCGTGTTGGCCTTATCCAGAAGTTCAAGGGTTTTTAAGTTAACCTCACCGCATTTAAGCACCAGGTTAAGCCAATCGTCCATCGAAAGATCTTTTTGAGTCAATGCCGCCATTGCTTCGTGAATAAAAGAGTAGATACTTTCATCTTCCTGACCAAGAATACGGGCATGGTCGGCGTAAGCTGAAACACCCTTGATGCCGAAAACAAGGATCAACTGCAGTGATTGAATATTTTCGTTAGCCTGGCGGTCAATAATAAGACCCATATCTTCACCTTGTTTAATCAGGTTGTCTAGATCAGCGGCAGGTGTAAAGGTAGCTGAAGGGTCAGTAAAGTCAACCTTGCCGCCCGCAGAGTTCACTTTGTCCTTTATTTGCTCTCTTAGCTCAACACAGCTATGGATTAAACCCTGAAATCTTTCAGGGTCGAAATCTACATTGGTAAGTGTGGAAAAAATGGCTTCCACCGTAAAGGCATTAACTTGTGGGTCTACAATGCCATGTTTGCGCCCTTCAGTGGCATATAAAGATAACCCTTTAACCGCATGCAACAGTAAATCCTGAAGTGACGAAACTTCCGGAGTCTTACCACATACGCCGGCAACAGTACAGGCAGTTCCTTTGGCTGTTTGTTCACATTGATTACAGAACATTCCCATGCTGGTTTAATCTCCTTTTCATGGTTTTATCCATCGATTCTTTATGATAATTTTTTACTAAAATAAATTATTTTATGTTTTTTGTTGTGATGAAATATAGTATTAACCTTTTATTTAAAATTATATAAATAAACTGGTATTGTCGACCAAAGACGTATAGAGGCGGAATAAAAGTGGGAGGGATAAGTTTGCAGATTAGATTGTCTTTTTCCGGGGCCGGTGGTCTAATTGAACCATACCCCTAAGGTAGAGCTGATTAACACTGTTATCTATAGTAGGGGTTCTGTTATTGGTTATATTCCCCGGCTGAAAATGCCAATTGCCGGGGACACCCTTGAGGATACTTTGCTTTACATTGACAAGGTAGAAGGAGGCCTTAACTTACATTAAATGTCGAAGAAAAACCAGGTTTTTGGCCCTTATGTTATAGCATTTAAAAAAAACGCGCGCAGGGTAACTGATTTAAGCGCGCGTTGTTAGTGACAGCCTAACAATGGTGGAGACTCCGTTCTGCTCATTTTGCAGGGTAATTTGCCCCCGGTACATTTTAACGATCCGATGGGCTATTGTTAGGCCTAACCCGTATTTACCTTCATGCCCTTTTTGGAATGGTTGGAATATTTGGCTAAAAATATTTGGCTCAATATTAGAGCCGTCATTCCAAAAATTAAGGACAGCTTCTGTCTTGTCGCTATCAATCCCAAGGCTAATTTTTATGCATGAAACCGCATGATTAATGTGATTTTCTAGCAGGTTTTCCACCATAACACGTAGTATTTCTTCATCTCCTTCAATAATCGCCGCCTGTAAATCAAGCTTGTAGGTTAATTCCGGTCGCTGCAGGTATAATCGTTCGAAAATTTTTTCTACCAATTTATCCAGTTGAATTTTTGTTTGAACGGGACTTTGTGCAGCCAAGTAATCAAGGCGGGTTAAATAAAGCAATTGCTTGATCAGCTTCTCCAAGCGTGCGCCTTCCTCGTCAATGACTTGAATACTACCGGGTAAATCACCTTTTGGGTATACTCCATCTTGAATGGCCTGGGCATAGCTGCGGATGACCATGACCGGTGTTTTCAGCTCGTGAGAGATATTCTGCAGCATTGATTGCTGTGCCTCATCCTGCTTAACAAGCTGTTGGCGCATAGTTTCGATAGAACTTGCCAGTTGGCCTATTTCATCACTTTGTTTTATATTTAAAGGTTCATGCCAGTTGCGGTTTGCGATGCGCTTGACATGTTGTTTCATTTGGACCAGGGGGCGGGTCAGATAACGGGCAATAAATAGAGATGCGAACAAACTCATTACCAGCGCAATGCCCGCAATTAACATAATATTAAATAAAAAGGTCTTTACCAATTTGTCTTCTTCGGATATTCTTAACAAGGTAACCCGATAGAGGTAATGCCCGTAAGCAGTGTCTTTTCGAATTACATAACGAATTGGGTATGTGCTATGCATATTTTCATAATATTGCTGGTCGGCTTTTTGAGACAAGGCATTTTGTTGTATTTGCCGCAGCAGGGACTTGGGGTATAAATCCTTAACATTGGATGGAATTTCCGTCCCGTCTTCTAGCAAAATAAACTCTCGAAAATTCAATCCCCGGATATTTAATGGAGGTATATTTTGTTTAGAAAAATTTTTGGGAGGCGGCGGTGTATGCGGCTCCATTAGGGTACTGGTAAAAAAGTGACGGATTAGATAAGGCATAATAAATATTACTACCAGGTATAACAGCAAGCTAACTAAGGATAACGCCATCCAAATTTTAACTGTAAGCGAAATATTTTTCATTTGCCTGCCATCCTGTATCCAAAGCCATAAATGGTTTCAATACGGAGATCCTGCATTTTTCGCCTTAACCGCCGAACCAGGTCGTCAACGGACCGGTCGGTGCCGACATAGTCATCTCCCCAGATTTTGCTTATTATTTGTTCCCTGGATAAGGCTTGTCCCTTGTGTTTGCCAAACAGTAAAGCCAGCTCGTATTCTTTTGATGTTAAATCAATCATATCCGGACCTTTTTGGATAATTCTTTTATCCACGTACAAAGTATAGGGACCAAGGTTAATAACAGTATTATCATGGTCGGCTGATTTATAGACACGTTCTAATAGCCGGTGAGTTCGTATAACCAGTTCGCGGGGTAGGAATGGTTTTGCCAGGTAGTCATCACTTCCCATTTCAAGCCCTTTTATTCTATCAAAATCAGCGTCGCGGGCAGAAATAAATATTATTGGAATGTTAGGGGAGTCATCTTTGATGCTGCGCAGCAACTGATAACCGTCAAGATCAGGGAGCATAATATCCAAAATCCATAGATGTGGATGTTTTCCAATTGCTTGAAGTGCAGATTTGCCGTTGTAAAAAGAGCTGACTTCCCAGCCTTCCTTTTCCAAGTATGATTTTAGTATATGACTTAAATTTATTTCATCTTCTACTAGAAAAATACGAAACATGACGTTCCTCCTTTTTCCGGTTCAGTTTATTATATCAAAAACCTTGACTTTCTTACGCAAGAGGGATGCTAGTTTTATAAAAGACCGAACTCTCTTGACACAAAGAGAGTTCGGTCTTTTGGAAGTATTGATATTTGTTTCTGAAAAATAAAAAAGTTTTAAGTGGAGTCACTTATAATATACATAACAAATGCGGACAAAATATCAAAATTTTATGGGAAATTATGATAAAGTATTACGGGAGTTGTTTTAACTGGATTTTGCAGGATCAATGTTGTTTTAGGAGAAATAACATGAAAATAGGTGTATGTGGTATAGCCTGTGAAAAAATATTAATTGATACGATTAAAAGAATGGTTTTTAAGGGAGCGGTTTTGGATGGAATGGGTAAAGTTGCAGACTTTATATGATTCTAAAGAGAAAGCGTTAAAAACTGCAAGTATCGTTGCTACTACTGAATCCAGATTAGCAAATCAACAACGTGGTCCCCAGTATGAAGTTGAGACCAGGGTAGATCAGGTGGAAGGCAAGTGGCAGGTATCATGGCGTAAAGTATTTGTTGGCTTTAAATCCGGCGGCTGCGGTGGATGTCAGTCCTGCCACGTTAAACCACCCGAACCAAATAAAAACAATGGTAAAATCATACCCTTTAGAAAACCTTCTGTTGAAGATAAATAGTTCTAATTAGAAAATGCCCTGAGGCATACTTTTTCAGCGCCGGCGGCATGGAGTCCATACAAATGTAATAGCCTTTTACGAGGAGTAGACGGGATGATATATAAAAGCATGAAAGAATGTATTTTGGACCTGGAAAAGCATGGTCACCTGGTGCGGGTGCATGAGGAAGTCGATCCGGACCTGGAAATGGCTGAAATACACCGCCGGGTGTACCAGGCCGGGGGACCGGCCATATTATATGAACGGGTAAAGGGTAGCCCTTTTCCGGCAGTTTCCAACCTTTTCGGCACTATGGACCGGGCCAGATTTATCTTTCGATCCACACTGGAAAAAGTAATGCAGTTCATGCAAATCCCGGCCAATCCGATGGCGGTTGTTAAACGGCCGTGGAAATATACCGGATTGCCTTTAACCGCTATAAAAGCACTGCCTAAAAAAGTTCATAAAGGGCCGGTATTGGACTGCGAAACCTCAATCAGCCGGCTGCCCCGGGTCAAATGCTGGCCCGATGACGGCGGACCTTTTATTATGCTGCCCCAGGTTTATACCGAAGATCCTATGCAACCTGGCATTATGCATTCTAACCTGGGTATGTACCGGGTCCAAATGGCCGGCAATCAGTATAACAAAGACAAAGAAATTGGTCTTCACTACCAAATCCAGCGGGATATCGGTCTCCATCATGCCCGTGCCCTACAAAAGGGGGAGCCGCTGAAAGTAAGCATTTTCGTCGGCGGTCCACCTGGTCACACCCTGGCGGCCATCATGCCCCTGCCGGAGCAAATGCCGGAAGCGGCTTTTGCAGGGTTGCTCGCGGGGCGTCGCTTCCGATACACTTACCGGAACGGCTACGCTATTTCAACGGATGCCGACTTTTGCATTACCGGCACCGTGGTGCCCGGGAAAACCAAGCCCGAAGGCCCGTTCGGTGATCATATGGGATACTATTCTTTGCAGCATGAATTCCCCTACTTAAATGTAGAAAACGTTTATCACCGCAAAGACGCCGTCTGGCCCTTTACTGTGGTGGGAAGACCCCCTCAGGAAGACACTGTATTTGGGACGTTAATTCATGAAATCACTAAGCCTGTGGTGCCCACTTCCATTCCCGGCGTAGAAGCTATCCACGCAGTGGATGTGGCGGGAGTTCACCCCCTGCTCCTGGCGGTAGGCCGGGAACAGTATGTTCCCTATGTGCCCCGGGAACCGCGGCAGATATTAACCCTGGCCAATGCCATTCTGGGATTTGGCCAATGCTCACTGGCCAAATATTTATTTATTGCCGCTCTGGAAGACCACCCGGATTTGGATGTTAACGATGTCCAGGCTTTTTTTACCCATGTGCTGGAACGGGTCGACTGGCGGCGGGATTTACACTTTCAAACACGGACTACAATCGATACCCTGGATTACTCGGGCACCGGTTTTAACCGGGGTTCCAAGCTGGTAGTGGCTGCGGCCGGTGAGCCCAGGCGCACCCTTGCCCGAACCCTGGATTACCGGCTTAAATTACCGGATGGTTTTAACCGGCCAGCTTTAGCCATGCCAGGTGTGGTCGTAATCAATGCACCGGCGCGCCCGGATGCCGAAACGGGTGAAAAAGACGCTCTATTCCTGGCCGATTATATGGAAAAAGCGGGTTATCCTGACGATATTGCCCTGGTAGTCATTACCGAAGACAGTGAATTTGCCGCCCGTCATATGAACAATTTCCTGTGGGTTACCTTTACCCGCTCCAACCCTTCTCATGACGTTTACGGAGTGGGTAGTTTTACCGACCACAAACACTGGGGTTGTAAAGGGCCGTTGATTATTGACGCCCGGCTGAAACCACACCATGCGCCGCCGCTGCTTGAATCTCCGGAAATCTCCCGGCGGGTAAACCGGCTCGGTGCTAAAGGTGGTAGCCTGCATGGGATCATATAAGGCAAACTGGAATCAGACTGCTTATTTACGGCAGATATAAACGAAGGCAGGCGGTATATTAAAGGGGACAAAACAAATATCCATATTCCTAAACCTGCTTTGGAGCTGTTTTTTCATTTGTAATGAATACTGGAACGTGATAAACAGCCCGTCCTCTTGCAGGGTATGTTCAACTTCATCCAAAATCCGGTCCCTGGAATCTTGCGAAAAAAGTTTAAAAGGTAGTCCTGAAATAATACAATCCACTTTTGAAAGACCCAAAGCTCCTATCTCTCTTGAAAGATTTTGGGCGTCTTTGCAAAAACGAAACGTTGGATATTTGGCCGTCAGAATTTTCCGCATATCGTTATCTTTTTCAAATATAGCTACCTTGCAACCCCTGGGGACATTTTGATAAATCCCTTTGGTGAAGACCCCTGTGCCTGCACCAAGTTCAACTATTGTTCTAATCAAACTCCAATTGACGGGTGCAAGCATCGCCTGGGCGAGATATTTTGAACTTGGTGTAATACTGCCTACCTGCTTGGGGGATTGAATAAACTTATATAAGAATAATATTTTTTCATACATTAAACTGGATGCCGCCGGATACTGCATGTTTAATCCTCCATTAAAGACTGGTTTTGTAAAGGCGCCCCCTTTGTTATTTTGTTTCGATAAGAATGGTATCAAATCCTTGATTTAACAATAAAGAGGTTGCTAAAATCTGCAACCTCTTTATTGTTAAAATATTGGCGCAAATATGTCAGTCCGCTGTTTAGCCAATCCCTTTTAATAGAATTATAATCTCTATTAAAACATATACTGCTGCTGGATTGCCGTGCTTGGGTCTACCGGCGCTGCCGGCGTTAATAATATGGTATCCTGCTATCCTCCTGTGGTAGGGCAGGTGGCTCTATCTGATACCAAATAATAAATTATTTGGTATGGGTGATAATCGTAACAATAGTTACGATATCAGGTTTTGGGGGCCATTACCAATTAATAATATAATTGGCAAGGCTGAATTCCGTTATTATCCTCTTAATGAAATAGTAATTTTAAACCATGACTAATTTTTAGTTAAATACGCACACGATAAAGATTTTAAAGCAATTATAAAAACAGGGCTGCGAATGGTATTAAAAAGCAAATAGAAATGCTGGAAAAAGAATTGAAGCATTTCGGTCTACCCGTACCCAAACGCCCGACATCTGTTTATGTTACTCCCCCTGATACCACAACAATGTTTGATGATGATCACATTTATCGAATTATTTTGATGGGGGTTCAGGGAATAGCTTCCCTACAGGCCAGACTTATAAGCAGTGTTCAACAAACGATAGAATAAGAGGAATATTTAAAACATGGAATTGGTTGCCACCAAAATTTTTGAGTTAAGTCCGTATAATTGTGTAAAATAGGTTTCCAAAAAAATACTGGAGCCAGACAAATTCCTCAGTTAGAATTGAATTGCCAAAACAAACCTAACAAAGGAGGAATTTGCATGGCTCAATACCAGATTACCGTAAATCAGGAACTTTTGCACCGTCTATTTTTAAGCAATAACAAAGATTCTGGAGTAGCAGCCCTGTTGGAATCCGTATTGAACCAAATCTTACAGGCGCAAGCCACCGAACAACTTCAAGCTGAGCCATACGAGCGTACCAGCGAAAGGAAAGGGTACCGTAACGGTACATCCCCGCACCAACTAACCACCCGGGTAGGAACCATA
>NZ_AUMW01000030.1 GCF_000430885.1 Desulfotruncus alcoholivorax DSM 16058
TAGTACGCTTAATCGGAGCCCTGCTCATGGAGCTTGACGATAAGTGGGCAACCGGTAGAAAGTATCTGGATATGAGCGAATACCTGCAGTGGCGAAAAGAGCAAAACCTTGCCTGCCATCGAAGTAATGTCGCTTATATCCGATAAAAATAAGGCCAATATATTTACCCTTGAACACCGCTTGTCAACCGTTACCAGCGGAGCCGTGCGCCTGTCAAGGGTCCGCGAAGCGGAGGCGCAAGCCTTTACCCTTGACTGGCGCATGGCGAGCTGGATAATTTAAGTGGCGGTGTTCAGGTTAAAATGCTAGCTGAGGAATTTTACACAACAATTTGGACTTGATCAATTTTTGCCGGTAAAAGCCTATTAGAAATTGAATCATAATTTTATACCGTATAAGATAAGTGACCAGGCATATTTTGTACTGGCCGACGCTACCGGCTTGATCGGATCAACTTGAAAACTACAGGCGCAGGGTTGCAATCAATCGTTTTGACTGTAGCAACAAATCCAAGCCTTCATTGATTTCCTTTACCGCCACATCGGCATTTTGCAGCGCCTGCACGGAAGTTCCTTCCGGCCCTAAAACCACAATGCCCAGTGCCGCTTTCGCCAGCATCAGCCTGTCGTTGGCTCCGTTGCCCACCGCCGCTGTTTGATCCGCCCCCAGGCTTTCCACAAAAGTTTCTTTTTCTTCGGCCCCGATTGGCTGGGCCAGAATCCGAACGGTGCCCTTGATGCCCTTGCATTCACCCCGGCATTTACCGAAGGTGTCGGCAGTCAGGATGTGTACTTCGATGTTCTCGCTGAGCCGGTTTAACCTTTCCTCGACGCCGGGAAGCAGTATGCCGTCTTTGGCCATCGTGCCGTTATAATCCAGCACGATATGCTTGAGCTCCAGAATACCACGACCGGGAATATCCACTAAAATCACATTGTACACCTCCTTTTGCCGGGGGTATTCGCCCGTCTTCAATTAACTGCTATTGGCTTGGAGATTGTCTACACTTAATTTCGTTATTTTAGCCCTAAGAATGGGGACTTCGGCAGACTGCAATTATCAAGCTACCACTTTCTTTCGGGAATCAGTTTTACGCAGTAGCCCATTGACCTGCTTCAAAATTTCATACTGATTGTCAAAGAGCACAGGTATATTATACCATGAGAACAGATGTAGACTATCCGTAGTTATAAGGTGAATTTTTATTTACAACAGTAATTACAACTAATAATTTGAAGAAACTTTCTTACAAAAACAATTCTCTCATCTATGGATTGCAGTACTTGTTGCTTCTCTGATTCATTCAGTTCCTCCCAATCTTTACCAGATAAAGTTTGCTCAATTATAGATTCAATTTGCTGCTGGGAAAAACCAAGCGCCTTCATTTTTAATTTTATTTTGTTAAGTTCCTCGTGCATTAAACATCACTTCCATTTAATTCTAAAAGGAGTTCCTTCAAAAGGAACTCCTTTTGGTGGGCCATTAGGGAATCGAACCCCAAACTTGACGATTAAAGTCGCCTGTTCTGCCAATTGAGCTAATGGTCCGTAAACAACTAAATGCTAAATTTGGAGGGGAGAAGTCGGAATCGAACCGGACTCCCACCTGGATCGCAGGCAGGCCAGCGGGTTTGCAGCCCGTGGGGGGACCATCCCCTTCCTCCCCAAAAAAATAATATCATAAAGATATTTAATTTATCAAATAAACATTTTTTATTGATATTTTTTAAATGATAAAGTATTCAAATTGTATAAATAAAGTTATTTTTCAAATGCATATAACAGATTAATTTTGTAATGAAACGACTAATAACGGTACTAAATAGTTGCAGGCTAATGGTAAGTGAAGTTATTACTTTGAGATTATATACTATCAATTTAAAATTGTTAACGACAGAGATATTTAACGTAATAAAATATCTCTGTATTTTTTTAAAAAATGTTGTTGTAGCTGTAACATTTTATAATATTTGGATACCAATAATCAGGAGCGGTTTCTGATATGGCCATAAAATTAGAGAAACTTTATCAACGTTATAAAGTATCTATCTTTCGATATTTATACCGTATGGGCGGGGATTACCACCTGGCGGAGGAGTTAACCCAGGAAACTTTTTACCGGGCTTTTATTTCCCTAAAAAATTTCCGTGGCGAATCAACTTTATCCACCTGGTTGTTTCGCATCGCTTATTACGTATATACCGGGCACGTGCGGGGCCGTCCTCAGGAGTGGAACTTGCCCCTTAACCATGAAATACCTGACGGGAATAAAGCAAATGACCCCGCCCGGCACTTGGATGATGCAGAAAACTGGCGCATGGCAAGGCTGTCCCTTGAACAGCTGCCTTTAGATTACCGGGCGGTAATAGTTCTAAGGGAGTTGGAAGGATTGACCTTTGAAGAGATAGGGGCGATACTGGGTAAATCACCTACTACGGTAAGGGTAACCCTCTGCCGGGCCAAGAAGAAGTATCGCCAAGTATTCGACCAACTAGAAGGTGATGACAATGATTAACCGGGAGTGCGAAATAATTAAGGATCTACTGCCATTGTACGCTGACGGTGTGGCCAGTGCTGCCACTTTGGAAATGGTGGAACAGCATCTGGCACAATGCACTGGATGTAGTGAATTATTGGAAATGTATCGGCAACCTGCTCTTCCTGTGCTAGCCTCTGATAAAACTTCCCGTTTATCAGATATAGGCGGATTTTGGAACAGGTTGCGCTGGGTAGCCGTGGTTTTGATGGCCGGAATTATTATCACTGGTTCAACTATTGCTTGGGCTTCCTACCAGGCGGGACGGAATTTAGCCTTGCGGGACCCGTCTTTCCATCAAGCCGGGCAGATGGATCTTTTTACCGAAGTTAATCAGTCCCAAAAACTTGGCCCATATAGCATCACCGTAAACAAGATTCTATTGGATTCGGCTCGTACCACAATTTTTTATAGTGTTCAGCCCGGGTTGGATGGAGATAACAATATAAATATAAAAATGATAGATGATAAAGGTGTTCAATATGACCTGCGGGGAGACAGGGGCCTGCATGGCAAATATTTTATATGCGACCTGGATCCGGTAAATCTGGATACAGAAAAAATAATACTTTCCTTTAGCACCGGTCAGGCGCCGGGTGATGCGCGATTTGAAATACCGGTTGACCCAACCATAGTGGCCCAAAATACCCGGGAACTGTACCCAGATCTTAAAACAAAAGTGGGTCCGGTAGAACTGGATGTGGACCGGGCAGTGCTAGGCCTTTCGGAAAGCATTATTTTCTTCCGGGCACGCTGGCCGCAGGACCAGTCTATTGCCGGGGTTGGCATTGGACTGGACCGGCCTATGTTTACCGTCATGGGGCCCAATGGGCCATCCAGTGCGGAAAGCCGGGTCAGTCGTACTCCAACTGCACCGATGATCAAAGAATACGGTGCATTTTTACCTGGTAATTGGGCTGATCTAATTGACGTAACCAACGGTAAAAGAATAAAACTTAATGAAACCCACACCCAAACCGACCCGGTAACAGGTGGGATTAAAGGTTCATTCTATTTTGAACCGGTAGAACCGTCAGCCAGAGAATTGAAACTTACCTCTCCACCGTTGTACCTATATCGTTTCCCGGAAAAGGAACAAACCCTGGAGATTGACTGTCCACGACAGGGGGAACAGGCCTTAAGTGGTGTTTTTAACAGCGGGACTGTAACTTTTGCCTTAGAAAGAGCCGCAGCAGAAGATAATCAACTTGCCCTATACTTTAAATTTAACGGGGGAGAAAATAAACCACCTTTTTATTACCGTCCTGATTTTAAGATTAAAGATAAGGAATTTTGGCAGGAGCATATCAGTTTGGAATGGTTGGATGAACAGCATATCAAGGTCACCTTCCCCAAACCCGAAACGGACCATGTTATTCTGCAGTTAAAGAGTGTGGGGGAAAAGTTGCCGAAAGTTGATTTTAAGCTAGATGCTGCACGGTAGCCAGTTTAAGTTATGTTAATTGGTAAGGAAGGGGGAACCGCCATGCCCCAAACGGGCAAACCACTGACCCAGCGCCATTCTCCCGAAGAAATACTTAATTTGCTTTATAACACAGGGTTTAGACTTACCGGTAGTCACCGGGAAACAACCGATCTTGTTTTAAGAGCCTTTGATGCATTAACCGGGTGTGAAAAAGTTAATTTCAGCACAGCCCTTAAAGGTCTTTGTTCTGTTTACATAAAAACCGCCGCAGAAAATTTGGGCCAAAGTTTATTCCGTAATAACTGTAGCACGGGAAAGGTACAAGAAGCCCTTTTGTCTCTACCGCATAAAGAAAGGTTAGTCGTGGTTCTACGTGAGATATTGGGTTTAGATTATACAGTCATAGCAAACATGACCGGTTTAAGGAAAAAAGATGTATCCGAATTGCTGTCGACAGGCAGGTCGTATTTGATCAAACAGTTGCTCCCATCAACGGAAGAGCCCAAAAGGGTACTGCATAGTTAAAATTAAGGTATACTTTGTTTGTTCTAAAAGAGATGCAGTAAAAAAACAGGCTAATATGGGGTTTAAAGTTTATGGCGAGAACAGTGAATAACTAAAAAGAAAAGTTTGCTATTAGTTAATATCTTGGAGATGTATCATTTGGACACTTTCATAACATTTTTTAGCTATGAAAATGGCGGGACTGGTTTAGGCATATTTATAATGTATTGGATCTTATGGTTATATTTATTTGAGTACTACAAAAGAAAATTTGATAATAAATTGATTAATTTTGGAATTCCGCTTTACTTTCTTATTTGGGTTCTTCTATAATATGTTTTCTTATATCACAAGACATAAAAGTTTTTATATACCCGATAGTATTACCCATTATTACCGTCTTAATGGAGGTTTACAATTCCAACCAAAAACCTAATCCATATTTCCAAGCAAATAATGAAGGCCAACGGCGATACCTCTTGCGGTGTTTTGAGTTGTTCTAGTCTTTGTTTTGGCATTTTTCATGCACCTGCTCTTGAGGGCTGTTATCTGAAATTATATAGGGAGGCTAGCGTACAACTTTTCCAAAATACAAACAAAAAAGGGTTTTGACCATTTTGGTTAAACCCATTAAAATAAAGCATTTCTGGTGTCGGAGGCGGGACTTGAACCCGCACGGTCTCCCATACGCCCCTCAAACGTACGCGTCTGCCGATTCCGCCACTCCGACTTAACGTTTACGCAAATAACATTATATGTTGGCAAGCCACGTTTGTCAATAGTGTAAGTTTAGCTAGTTTAGCTATTGTTGCCTCATTTAGCTTATTCTTATCCACTTATTTAGATCACTTTGCGTATAACCACTGGTAAACTTTATAATTCCACAGCACTTTAACAACAAAGTTTTTCGTTTCAGGAAACGGGATCATTTGTATATCCTTAATGCTGCCGGATATCTTTTCTTCGTCCAACCACTTGTTAACGTTGCCCCGCCCACCGTTATAAGCTGCGAGAGCCATTATTTTATTTCCTTTAAATTCATTTTCCAAATTGGCAATATACCATGTCCCGAGCCTGATATTGGTTTCAGGGTCGAACAGCAGATCCGGGTGGAAGGGGTTAAGATTAATTTGCTGCGCAATCCATTGGCCTGTTTCGGGCATAATCTGCATTAAACCGCGCGCACCTTTGGCGGAAACGGCATTGGGGTTGAAGCCGCTTTCAGCTTTTATAATTGCCGTCATGAAAAAAGGGTCAACACTGGCCATTTTGGAATATTTATAGACCGTATCAGCATAAGGCATTGGGTAAATAATTTTTACTATATGCTTAAAATTTAAAATCAATAGTATTAATAATAAAAGAAATAATAACCTTGATATGCGCCTGCGGGCAATCAATTAGATCACTCCATTTATGGGTTTACCGCCCGATCCCAAATTTTTTTAACTTGAATTAATGTTTCTTCCATTCCATTGCTGTTATCTATTACTCTGTCGGCAAGCTTGATCTTAGCTTCCTGCGGCATCTGGGCCGCTATTCGATTCTTAGCTTCTTCTACTGATGCGTGATCCCGGGATATAATCCTATTAATTTGAACTTCCGGTTCCACCGTAACAAGCCAGGCTTCGTCTACTAAACGATTCATTCCGGTTTCAAATAATAGGGGGACTTCTATAACCAATAATGGCGCATCTGCTTTTTCTTTGTAAGCAGAGATAATATCCAGCAATACAGATCTTATTTCCGGATGAATAATTCCGTTCAGGCGTGCAAGCGCTTCCGGGTTGCCAAAAACAATTTGAGCCATTTTCCGGCGGTTAAGAGTTCCGTCGGGATTGAGGACTTCCGTTCCGAACTGGTTGATGATCTGGTTCAGCCCACTGGTGCCGGGAGCCACAACATCCCTGGCGATTTGGTCGGTATCCACAACCCTGGCCCCTAGATCCTTCAGGATTCGCGCAACGGTGCTTTTGCCGCTGCCAATATTGCCTGTAAGTCCTACTACCAGCATGATTATTCCTCCGCAATAAAATTATTAACAAATCTCACTTTTGTCAATCGATTCTTTTAAGCCATACACATGCAAAAATATAGCCCGGCAGGTGCCGGACTAACATTTAATTATATATTTTACATCTGTTTTAATAAATTTTAAATAGGCCCAGGGCAATTAATATAAATCCCGGAAGGGTGCAAAGTTTTTGGCTGAGGCCTTTACAGTTCATTCCCATCCCGGCAAGAAGTCCTCCATAGGTTAGTATAAAATGCCCAATTCCCACCATCAGGGCGGTAAATATAATACTAAAACCCATCATTGAAACAGCGAATCCTGCACCAAAAGCATCCATCGCCAGTGCTATTCCAAGCAGAACCGCTTCCCGCGCGGAAATTGTTCCAGATTGGTCCAGGTCAGCCCGTGACGGCTCTCTTAAAATTTGTATTACCAACCCCAAAAACCTGATGTGAATTTTTATTAGGGTGTCGGGTGATTGGTTATCTTGATGTTCATTTAAACTACTCTTTCTATGACGATTTGCTTGCAGTGATTGTATTAGAACCCATAGCCCGATGAACAATAAAATAAAACCACCCAGCCTGTGGGCAAAGGTTGGGGAAAAAAAACCTGCAACTGTTTTACCCAGAAGCATGGAAAAGGTTATTGCTCCCATGGACATTAAGCTGATTATTAAAAGTGATGTTGTTGGAAGCTTAATGTTTCTTATTCCATAGGAAACTCCAACGGCAACTGAATCAAGGTTTAGGGCAATTGCAAAGAGTGTCATTGTTAAAAAATCCATTGACTTTCACCACCATATGACCATTTCTCATAAATATTATGGTGGGGAAAGTCGAAGTGTTCCTGGCTATGGGCCGCTATTGTTTTGGAATGATCTACTCTTTTTGGCAGGCCGGGCAATAATAAGAACTCCGCCCTCCAACTTTCATGCGGGCTATGGTGGTGCCGCAGCGGGGGCACTTTTCTCCTTCGCGATTGTATACCCGCAAGAGCTCCTGATAATTGCCGGTCCTGCCATCGCCATCAACATAGTTACGCATTGAGGTTCCCCGGTTATCAATTCCTTCCTGCAGAACTTCGCAGATAGCATGATACAGGTTGGCGATTTCTCTCGGCGACAGGTTGCAGGCTAGCCGCTCCGGGTGTATGCGGGCTCTGTGCAGGGATTCGTCAACATAAATATTACCCAGACCTGCCACGAATGTTTGGTCAAGAAGCAGGGGTTTGATTCTGGTGCGCTTTCTTTTTAGCTCGCGTCGCAAGAAATCCCTGGTAAAACCCTTTTCCAGGGGCTCGGGGCCAAGGTCTTTTAGCCCTTTTACATGGCCAAGAGTTTTGTTAGTTGCCAATATAACCCGCCCGAACTGTCTCACATCGTTAAATCTCAATTGGTATCCGTCACTCAGGTGGAAGATTAAATGGGTGTGGCGGGGTACTGGCTGAGATGATTCTGTATAAACCAGCCGCCCGGTCATCCTCAGGTGAATGACCAGCACGTTTTCGCCTGACAAATAAATAAGTAAATATTTTCCACGACGTGCCAGGCGGAAAATCTTTTGGCCCGTTACTGCCTTTTTAAAGTCTTCCGGCGTAGTATCACGGATAATTTTAGGCGTATCTATATCAACGCCAGATATGATTAAGCCCTTTATTTTTTTCTCCAATGTCCTTTTGACGGTTTCCACTTCGGGAAGTTCCGGCATATTGCATTACACCTTTCTAACGTCGTACCAGTTTGGTCCAACCTTTATGTCGACCAGCAGTGGGACATCCAATTGCAAGGCGTTTTCCATAAATTCCTTAACCATGTTTTTTGTCTTTTCCAATTCATCCTGGGGTACATCGAAAATTAACTCATCATGAACCTGAAGGATCATTTTTGTCTTCATGTGACGTTTTTTTAATTCTGTATTTATTCTTACCATCGCCAGCTTTATTATGTCTGCGGCGCTGCCCTGAATGGGTGTGTTGATGGCGGTGCGCTCGCCGAAAGCCCTGGCGATGCGGTTGGAGCTGTACAGGTCCGGCAGATATCTCCGTCGGTTGAGTATGGTTGTGGCATAGCCTTTTTCTTTGGCTTCGGCAATTTTTTGATCGATGAACCTTTTCACGCCGGAATAGCGTTCAAAATAGCTTGTGATATAACTTGAGGCTTCAGACCGGCTAACTTTAAGATCACGCGCAAGCCCGAAATCGCTGATGCCGTAAACTATACCGAAGTTGACGGCTTTGGCGCGGTTGCGCAGCTCCGGCGTTACGTTTTGAATGGGCAGGTGAAAAACTTCCGCCGCCGTTCGGGTATGGACGTCCTGTCCCAGCAAAAAGGATTCAACCAGATTCGGATCTGCCGACATATGGGCCAGTATGCGCAGTTCTATTTGGGAATAGTCGGCGGCTAGAATTAAGTTTCCTTCCTGGCTGGGAATAAAAACTTTTCTGATTTTCCTTCCTTGTTCCAACCTTATAGGTATGTTTTGCAGGTTGGGGTCTGAACTTGACAGCCGCCCGGTTGCAGTGACGTCCTGGTGGTAAGTTGTATGAATCCTGCCGGTAACAGGGTTAATCAGGTTGAAAAGCCCGTCTATGTACGTGGATTTTAACTTGGCCAGCTGCCGGTATTCCAAAATTTTTTCCGCGATAACCTGGGTGACGGCCAGCTCCTCCAGCACCGATGCGTCTGTTGAATAGCCCGTTTTGGTCTTTTTAATGACGGGTAACCCCATTTTTTCAAACAGTATATAACCTAATTGCTTGGGGGAATTGAGATTAAATTTCTCGCCGGCCAGGTCATATATTTCTTTTTCCAGGTCTAAAATTTGGCCTTCTGTTTCCCGGGCCATTTCTTGCAAAAGGACAGGGTTTACGTTGACTCCTTCAATCTCCATTTCCGCCAGGACCGGGATCAGAGGCAATTCCACTTCGTAATACAGCCTGTCCATGCCTAGCTCAACCAATTTTTTATGCAGCAGGGGGTAGAGACGCATTACAGTATCCGCCCTGGCGGGGAGTACGCTATCTCCTTCCGAGGGCAAAACAAGGTTAAAGTGTTCCAGCGCCAGGTCCTGAATCGTTTTAGGTGATTGCCCCGGGTTAAGCAAATAAGATGCTACGGTAATATCAAAATGCAAGCCCATCATGTGCCGGTTGTGGCGCTGCAGATACCAAATGGCTTCTTTACCGCTAAAGCAAACTTTTTTCAATTTTGGGTCGGCACAAATTTCTGTTATTGTATTTAATGACTCTGCTTTATAGCATTGCGGCAGCAGAAAACACTTGCCGTTATCCAGGGCTATCGCCGCAGCCGTAATGCCTCCGGATGGTGTTCCCGCCAGCTCTACGGTAACAGGACCGTTATCCTCAGTCTCTTTATTAACTTGGGCCAGCTCGCTCCGGCTTGAAGCTGCAGTGTAATCAACCTGGTAAACATCCAGTTCGGCTTGCCGGTTCACCGACTGCATAAAACTATTGCTTGCTTTTTTGTCTCCTCCGGACGTTTTATCAATTATGTTACGGATTAAGGTTTTGAATTCTAATTTACTAAACAAGGCCAGCAGGGCAGGGTAATCCGGTCCTGCCCAGCGGAAATCATCAGATTCGATATTAATGGGCACCTGACAGTTAATCGTGGCCAGTTGTTTTGATAGCAGCGCCTGCTCTTTGTATTCGTTAATTTTATTGCGCCAGCGTGCCGGCAGCTTTTCCAGGTCTGCTATAACGTCTTCCACTTTGCCGTGTTCCTGGATCAATTTCAAAGCAGTTTTTTCTCCAATACCGGGTACTCCCGGAATGTTGTCCGAGGCGTCGCCCATTAAACCTTTTATATCCGTTATTTGCGGCGGGCTTATTCCGTATCGGTCCCACACTTTACCTTCGTCGTATTCCTGAATTTCCGATATTCCCTTTTGGGTCAGCATTACCCTTACTCTGGGCGAGACCAGTTGCAAAAGATCCCGGTCGCCTGTTAGAATCACCACGTTAATGCTGTTTTTTTCGGCCAGCACGGTTAGAGTGCCGATAATATCATCTGCTTCGTAATTATCCAGTTCCAAATATTTAATCCTCAGACATTGCAAAACTTCTTTCAGCAGTGGAAACTGGCTTCTTAACTCGCCAGGCGTAGCTTTTCGTGTGGATTTATAATCTGAATAGTCTTGGTGCCGAAAGGTTGTTTTACCCTTGTCAAACGCGACGGCTATGTAGTCCGGCTCAATTTTATCCAATGCTTTAAAGAACATGTTTAAAAAACCATAAACAGCGTTGGTTGGAGTGCCGTCGGTTGTGGTAAGCAGCGGAATGGCATGGAACGCGCGGTGAGTTAAGCTGTTTCCGTCAATAATTAGAAAAATATTTTTGGACATGGTTGCACCTGCCTGTTTATACTTTTAGGAAAGTATGCCTAGCCATATATATGGCTAGGATTAAGGAAAAAAGTACTGAAATGCGCGTGTTAAGGGAACTGATTTAGCGCGCTTTTCATGTTGCCCGCCGGGCTAATTGGTTTCTGTTTGGGAACAGTATCTTCAACGGCAGCCTTTAAAATACCTGCCGTTCAACAATATTTGATCTAATTAGTTAGGCTGAGGCAGCAGGACTTTCACCATAGTCAATAGAAATATATTAATAAATGAAGGGGGTTGGGTATATGTCCAGGCGACTGGTGTTCCTGGTTTTTACTTTTTTAGCGCTGTTTTTCCCGATATTTCCGGCCGCGGCGGCAGAAAAACAGAATAGCGACAATTCGGCTATTATCAACGAGGTTATGGACTATTTACAAGAGTATCATCTTTCCAATCCGGACCGGGATAGTTTGACTTACGGCGCCATACAGGGAATGCTGGACACTCTGGACGATCCGTATGCTGAGTATTTTTCACCCGATGAGATTCAAAGTTTCACTGATGCTCTAAATGGTGATTTAGAAGGTGTTGGTATTCAGGTGCGGGCGGGTGATAAAAACCCGTTTGTTGAAGATGTGCTGCCTGGCACCCCGGCGGAAAAGGAAGGAATCAAACAGGGGGATTTAATAATCGCCGTTGACGGCAAAGACACCACCGGACAAAAATTAAGCGAGGTGGTTGATAAAATACGCGGACCGCATGGTACAAAGGTGACTCTTACGATAAGACGCGGGGAAAAAGAATTGGATGTAACGCTTAACCGGGCTGCAATTCACGTGTCCTCAGTAAAATCCGAGATGATGGCCGGCAATACCGGTTACATTAGTGTAGCCTCGTTTGGTTCTTCCACTGCAGAAGAGTTTGATAATGCGGTAAAAAATCTCCAAAATTCCGGGATGAAGAGCCTGATTATTGATTTGCGTGATAATGGGGGCGGTTATCTCGAGGCGGCCGTTGATATGCTGGATGACTTCCTTGTTCAGGGTTCAACCGTTGTCAGCATTGTTGATAATAAAGGTGAGAAGATAAAGATAAACACAATGGGAAAACCTTTTGTTAAAGGCCTGCCTGTAGCTGTTTTGGTTAACGACTATACTGCCAGCGCTTCGGAAATTATGGCCGCCGCGCTAAAGGATTACGGAATGGCCGCTATCATAGGCAATACGACTTTTGGTAAAGGGGTTGTGCAAAACATCATTCCCTTAAGCAACGGGGGAGCAGTAAAGTTTACCGTCTACAAATACTTAACTCCATCCGGCGCAGATATAGACAAGGTGGGAATTAAACCGGACCAGTTTGTATTAACGAATGCGCTGCAAAAAGAAGTGGCCTGGGAATTGCTGCATCCTGAAGATAATCCGGATTTAGTTTTTGATTCCGGCGCAAAAAATGTTAAATTAAACGGTCAAAAAGTCGACTTGAACATTAATATAATAAAGAAAAATAATCGTGCTTATTTGCCGCTGAGACCTGTGCTGGAATCTATGTTATATCAGGTGGATTGGCAGGACGGCATAATTAAGGTTATGTCCGGTGAACGTGAGATTAAAAAATTAAGTACATTTGACCTTTCCGGCTTGCTGCTGGAAAACGAAACAAGTTATATTCCGGTAGACATGTTAAAGGATTTTAAAATCAACATAAACCAAAAAGACAATATTTATGAATTAACCAGGCAAATACCTTAATTACGATTGGATTGCTTTTTTAAAGGAGGTGCTCTTGATGTCGAACAAAAAATGTTCCTGCGGTAGTGGAAAAAGTGCTGATGGGTGTTGCGAGCCTGGCAGAAATGTTATTGATTTGAATGAATACCGCTGGCGGCGTGCTGGACGGCATCTCCGAAGGAAACTGGCTGAATTTGCCGATAACGATATTTTTATAGATGATGTAGAGAACGCCAGGGAAATATTTTTCGATCCCTTTGATCCTGAACTGGTGGATGAAGAAGACGATTTAATGCTGGAAAGGTTTTTTGAATGGTTTATTTTTGATTATAAAATTCAAAATCAAACTATTTTGGAGTATTTCAGCCTTGCCGGTAATTTAGTCAGTGAAGAAAGAGAATTGCTCGAAAGTTGGAAAAAAGCCAAAAGCTCTTTTTACCAGGTAATTGGAATAGAAAACCAATCAATGATTGTTATAGAGGACTTAATTCGCGGGTGGCAGGTAATAGTCACAGATAAAAACGCGGCCAGGGAACTTGAAAAAGGGCATATTATGCTGATGAGAGTTTTGCCTGTGGGAAACAGCTATGAGTTTTCCACGGGAGGTATGGTTTTGCCCCAGGAATGCAAAGGTTATTTATTAGGCAGGGTAAGGCAGGATGCCGACTTTTATTGGAGTAAGTTTAAAAAGCGAGGAGACTGGGAGCAGTATCTTGCTGACAGAGCTCACGTTTTAAATAGCCTGGTGGTAGAATTAGAAACGATTTGGAACTTTTCATCCATCGATGAAGAGGGTAACCCGAAAACCTTAAATTCACACAAAGGGCATATGGCTGGTATGGCCCAGCAGGTAACTAATATTTTCTTAGATTATTTCTACGACCGCTGGGTTAACGAGCCAATGGATGTCTTACATGGCAAAACCCCTATGGAAGCATCCAAAACAAAAGAAGGGCGGGAAAAGCTGCAAACGCTGCTTAAAGAACTGGGTAAAATTGAAAAGGCCAGGGCACAAAAGGGTGAGCCTTTTTATGATCTTACAAGGTTGCGCAAAAAGCTTAAATTGCCGGCAGAGGCAAGCAACAGGCCGGCGAAGGGCGCAAAGGATGAAAGCCTTGCTGACAATTATGCCGGAGTTACTGAATTAATCCGGGATGGTTTGAAAAAAATGGGATACCAGGCGCAGCAAGTCAACAATGCGGTGGAAATGTGGCAGCAATACAGTAAAGCGGCCAGGCCGGCATTTAGAAAACCGGGGGCATGGGCGGCAGCGATTATATATGCAGTTGCCAGGTTGCTTGGTGATGAGTCAGTCAGTCAGAATGGACTGGCGCTTATGTATAATGTTTCGGCTTCTACAATATCAGCCAACTACAGGAGTATATGCAAAACACTTCAACTTGAAGGGTAAATTAAAAGTTTGGTTTTTTGGTCGGCTGTAATCCCAGTTAAAAAGAAAATGCGAGGAAGTTTAATGAAACTCTCCTCGCATTTTTTATGGCTTTTTGCCAATAATAACTTTAATCAGTTACGCCGGGGCCATAATCCAGCAATTCGCTGACTGTAACCAAATTATAACCTTGCTTGCGCAGCCCGTCTATTACTGCCGGCAGCGCATCAGGGGTACGGTCGCAGGTATCGCTGGCATGCATCAGGATAATGGCGCCAGGGTGGGCTTTTTGCAGTACACGGTCAATTATTTGTTCTACAGAGCAATCCTTCTTCCAATCCAGGGAGTCGTCGCTCCATTGGATTACTTTATAATTCATACCGGTTATTACTTTTAATACAATATCGTTCCAATCTCCATTGGGGGTGCGGATTAAATTTGGGGTTACGCCGGTTACTTCCTTGATGGACTCCTGGGCGGCTAAAATATCTTTTTTAATCCATTCCTGATCGTGTTCGCTGTAGTTAACGTGTTCATTGCCGTGGCTGGCTATCTCATGTCCTTCCGCGGCAATCCTTTTAGGGATTTCAGGATGTTGTTTTACCCAGGGTCCGCTGAGAAAGAATGTTGACTTAACATTCTTCTCTTTTAATATGTCCAGTACCGGACCCGGAACTTTAGTTCCCCAACTTATATCAAAAGTAAGGGCCAAAACAGGCTTTTTTGTCGCTACCTTATAAATGGCATGCGGTTTGGGTTCCGTGTCCACATTAACTGCTTTTTGCTGCATGATAACGAAAAATAGTATCAAGGTAGTGAGTAACAGTGCCCCTAGAAGAAAATTTCTTTTAATTTTTTTATAGTCCAGTATAAACACGCGCATAACAAATCACCTCTTTATTAAAAGCTAATTAAATAATATTTCCAGGATTGGCTCGGTATGTTAAAAATTCTTATATAGTATGAGAAAAAAATGTCTGGGCGGTGATGTTTTTGCTATTACGTTATTTTCGTTTTCTATTGGCCGCTGTGATATTTATGGCCACAAGTTGTCTTAATACTTTACCAGCCATTGCAGAAGATGATTTAAATATTAATGCCCGGGCCGCAACACTGATGGATGGGGAGACGGGCCAGGTATACTATACAAAAGACGCAGATAAGAGAATGTCTCCTGCCAGCCTGACTAAACTAATGACAGCAATTGTTGCGGTTGAAAACGGCAATCTTGATGACGTTGTAGAAATAACCGGGCGGGCTGCTTCGGTTTCGGTGGGGTCTACGATCGGGTTGCATAAAGGAGATAAAATTACACTGGATAACCTGCTAAAAGCGGCTTTAGTTTCATCGGCAAATGATGCAGCAGTTGCTATTGCGGAACATGTAGGCGGCAGTCACGATGCTTTTTTATATCTGATGAACAGAAAAGCTTTTTTAATTGGGGCGCTGGATACGCAATATGCTAACACAAATGGTTATTACGATCCCAAACACTATTCAACAGCTTATGATCTTGGGCTAATAGCTCGTTATGCCCTGCAGAAACCACGTATCAGGGAATTGGTATCAATCAGGAAAACTGTTATTAAATGGGAAAAGCCCGAAAAAGAAAAGGAAATAAGAAACACTAACCAGTTGCTTTTCTCAGAAGAGATAAAAGGCGTAAATGGGGTTAAAACGGGCAGCACAGCAAGGGCGGGGAATTGTCTAATTGCCTCCGCTACCAGAGGGGATAAGAGTTTCATCGCTGTTGTTCTGCATGCAGGCAATCGTTACCGGGAGGCAGCTAAATTACTTGAATACGGGTTTAAACAAGTCAAACCTGTGGTTATTTTTCCTGCTGGTAAAAAACTGGGCGAAGTAGCGGTGCGCAATGGCGTAGCAAACAAAGTAACGGTTACCGTGGCAGACCCGGTAAAAGTTAATGTTGCCAAAGATCAGTTAAAAAATATTAAAGTTAGAATAACGCTGGACCAAATGCCCACAGCGCCAATTCGAGAAGGCCAGCTGCTTGGCAACGCGTTTTTTACGATAAACGGCTACAGACTGACCAAAGTACCCCTAGTTGCATCCAAAGAAGTTGCGCCAAAGCCATTTTTAAATCGCATGCTATATTGGATGTCTGAATAACATCTGCTTAGCTATGCGATTATTTCCACTTGACATTTTGGCTTTGTTGATGCATAATTATTTTTGCAACAGTTGAGGGCGGGTAGTTCAGTGGGAGAACGCTTGCTTGACACGCAAGAGGTCGTAAGTTCAATTCTTATCCCGCCCACCAGTAAAATCAAGCCTTCCAGAAGATGAATAATCTTATGGAAGGCTTTTTGGTGCCCATTGGGTGCCCGAACTGAAAACGTTGTCTAATTTGGTTACTGCGCGTCGTTGTAATTGCTTTTAAACGTGCGCATAATTTTGTTTTACATCCTTTAAAATATAATCTTTCAGTTAATATTTTTTATCATCATATTCTCTTGCTTTCATTAAAATAAATTGCTTAACGCCGGTTAGATCCGTCAGATGCTGCAGTTTCGAAGTCTTGATTTATATATCTTCCTGATTATACACCGTTACTTTTATATCGTTCCTATTGTTCCTGCCCTTTCGCTGATATATCCGGTACTAGGTACTGGCTTTATTTCTTATAACACTACTCCAACCTTTGCAGCGACCGGTCATATGTTTTCTCTGTCTCCGGAGGGAAAAGGCACTTTTTCCTATTTACTAAATTTATTTAATACTTGTTTTAATATGATGCGGGTAACAAAGAAACTACGCAACACCGCAACCAGCTACACGTTGACTAAAGATAAAAGGATATATAAAATATAGAAGTGCGGTTTGATGTATTTAATTTCCAATCCGGCAAAGTATAAAGCAATAAGGGACTTTTAGACCATAATACGGGGGTTATGTTGATGCTCGATCACCAGCTTTTAATTTTTGTAACTGTTGCGGAAAAAAAAACTTTTCCAGAGCGGCTGAAGTGTTAAATATATCGCAACCAGCTATCAGTCAAAACATACACGCGCTGGAGGATTATTACGGGGCAAAGTTATTTGAACGCTCCAGTAAGAAGGTTGACTTAACCCAGGCTGGAGAAACTTTATTCAATTACGCAAAAGAAATATTAGATTTGCACAGGGCCGCCAAAAGAGCGGTTTCCGATCTTGTAGAACTGGTAACAGGCCATTTAAATATAGGAGCAAGTTTTACCATCGGTGAATATATTCTACCGAGGATACTTGCAGCTTTTACTGCAAGGTTCCCTGATGTAAAGTTTTCCGTTACTATAGGTAACACCGAATTTGTACATGAAAGCGCCCGTGAAGACAGTATTGATATTGGGTTGGTTGAAGGTGAAGTTGATGATCCGCAGCTTCAGGTAAATAAATTTCTTAATGATGAGTTGGTATTTATTGTATCTAAAAACCATCCACTGGCGGGGGTTTTAATCAAACCCGAAGAGATTGCACCCAGGATAAAGGACATGCCTTTCATAATCCGGGAAGAAGGTTCCGGAACCAGGTTGGCTGTGGAGAAGGTATTAGAAGATTTAAACTTTCAGCCATCAAGTATCATTACACTGGGCAGTACCCAGGCTATCAAAGAGTCTGTTGAGGCCAATCTGGGATTATCTATGCTTTCTAAATGGACATTGCGCAAGGAGATAAAACTGGGCACAATAAAACCTATTAGGTGTTGCGCTCCTATAACTCGCGGTTTTTACTTAATTCAACATAACGAAAAATTCCAGTCCAGAGCCTGCGCGGAATTTAAAAAATTCATCTTGGAGTCTGATTTATCAAGTATATTAAGTTATTAGAAATTATCTTTCTCTTAATAAAGCCAGCCTTATGGTTGGCTAATATAATTTTCCGGGCATGCATTGCTCGATTTTTGCTTATACTTGAACAAGAAGGATGCAGTATATCGCAATTATCATATACATATAATTTTAAGCAAAGGAGTTGAGAGTACTATGCCCCAACAATGCATCAGCATTGGTACCGCCTGCCAGCAAGATCTTGTCAAACAAGAGCTGAGCCGGGGACTTAAATCTTTGCAAGATGAAGGTCTAAGTGTCCAATTGCAGGAAGACCAGGCCAACGGGTTCACTTTTTTAGACTGCTGCGTATCGGGGCATACGGAACCTTTAATAAGTTACCGGGTTGCCGGGGTCATAAGCAATTTAATTGTAAACAGCTGGCAAGAGATTTTGTTAAAAGATATCATTAGAGAGAATTATTATTATTTTGATGAAGATGAAAAAGGCGCCATTTATGATTATGCCCGGAAAAAAATAAACAATAACAATAAAATTAAGGAAAGATATCGTCTGGTTATATTGCAAAAATTGACCGAATACCTGAGTGCTAATAACAATCTTATTATTGATGGATTTATCCGCTTCAGGTTAAAAGATTATATTAACCAACTTTATGATGTGGCTGACCAGGCTGTAGATGATTTTTTAATGGAGCGCGAGTATAAAGAATTTATAGAGCTTTTAAGGTATTTTGTTGAAATCCAGGAACCCAAGGCTGACCTGGTTAATGTGGTTTTACGGGATGATGGGGTATTTAAGCTTTACGACGAAAAAAACCAGCCCATAAATAGCGACTATTTGAGGGATTTTATGATTGACCTGGTGGAAAATGAAATTAACTATGAAGATTTGCTTATTAGTGCTTTGATCACCATCGCGCCCAGGGAGGTTAGATTTCATTCCGGCAATGGGGAACTGGCTTCCAGTACTGTAAATACCATTAAAAGTGTTTTTGTGGGGCGGGTTTCCGAATGCGGTGGTTGCTCAATTTGTCAAAAGCACCAATAAACCCCCATGTCGCTGTCAAAAAGTATAGTGAAGGGACGGTTATTTCCCGCAAGCAGGTATATTTATTCAGCATTATGTTGACATCTTAATGACAGGTCGAATATAATTAGGGCGTAAATTACTATAAAAAACGATGGCGAAAGGGAAGAGTAAGCTTTAACCGTTATCCAGAGAGAAGGACGCCGCGGCTGAAAGCGCCTTTGTAATAGGAAAGCTGAAAACCACCCCGGAATTGCTGTATTGAATACCAGTAAATGCAGCCGGTATGGCGCCGTTACCTGCCGTTAAAGATGAGTCATTTAAACTCAATCAGGGTGGAACCGTGGGATTAATATCTCGCCCCTGGCAATGCTGCCAGGGGTTTTTATATTGAAAGGGGTTTTATTGATGATCAACATTACTTTAAAAGACGGGTCGGTGCGACGGTACGAGTCGGGTAAAACCTTGCTGGAAATGGTTTTTGATATTAGCCCCAGACTGGCCAAGGAAGCCCTTGTGGCTCGTGTAAACGGTAAACTGGTGGATCTGAATTCTAAAATCGATAGTGATGCCCAGGTTGAATTCCTTACCTTCGACAGTGAGGAGGGGCAGGAAGTTTTCCGCCATAGCACTTCCCACGTTTTGGCCCAGGCTGTTCAAAGGCTGTTCCCGGGAACTAAACTGGCCATTGGCCCTGCCATCGCGAACGGTTTTTATTATGACTTTGATTCACCTCAAAAATTTACACCTGAGCAGCTTGAACGGATTGAAGCGGAAATGAATAAGATTATTAAGGAAGATTTGCCGTTTTCCAGGGTTGAAATTTCCCGTGAGGAGGCTCTGCAAAGGTTTGGTGAGAAGGGAGAGAATTATAAGGTTGAGCTGATCGAAGGACTGCCCGAAGACGCTGTGATTTCTTGCTACCAACAGGGTGATTTTGAAGACTTATGTGCCGGGCCGCACGTTCCATCAACCGCCCGCCTTAAAGCCGTTAAATTAACTTCCGTCGCCGGGGCTTACTGGCGGGGAGATGAGCGCAATAAAATGCTGCAGCGGATTTACGGAACTTCTTTCCCAAAAAAGTCATTGCTGGATGAGCACCTGCAGCGGCTGGAAGAAGCAAAAAAGCGGGACCACCGCAAGTTGGGGGCTGAACTTGACCTGTTCAGCATTCATGAAGAAGGGCCTGGCTTTCCATTTTTCCACCCCAAGGGAATGGTGTTGCGCAACGAATTAGAGAATTTCTGGCGTGAGGAACATAAGCGCCGCGGGTATGTTGAGATCCGTACGCCGATTATATTAAGCCGTGCATTGTGGGAGCAGAGCGGTCACTGGGAAAATTACAGGGAAAATATGTATTTTACCAAAATTGACGAAGGAGATTACTCAATTAAGCCCATGAATTGCCCGGGGGGAATGCTGATATACAAAAGTCGTATGCACAGCTACCGGGATTTGCCTATCAGAATGGCTGAACTTGGCCTGGTGCACCGTCACGAGCTTTCAGGAGTGCTGCACGGCTTGATGCGGGTACGCTGTTTTACCCAGGATGACGCCCATATTTTTATGCTTCCGTCCCAGGTAAAAGATGAAATATTGGGAGTTATTGACCTGGTTGATGAGTTTTACCGCGTGTTTGGCTTTGATTATCATGTCGAGCTGTCCACAAAGCCGGAAAAGTCTATAGGTTCCGACGAAATTTGGGAGCTGGCCACCGAATCGTTGCGGGAGGCCCTTGAAGCGCGCGGACTGCCTTACAAGATAAATGAAGGGGACGGGGCGTTTTACGGTCCCAAAATAGACTTCCATTTAGAAGACAGCATCGGCCGGACCTGGCAGTGCGGTACCATCCAGTTGGATTTCCAAATGCCCGAAAGATTCGACCTGACCTATGTGGGCGAGGACGGTCAAAAACACAGGCCGGTAATGATTCACCGGGTGGTATTTGGGAGCATCGAAAGGTTTATCGGCATACTTACGGAGCACTTTGCCGGCGCTTTCCCCGCCTGGCTGGCCCCTGTGCAGGTTAAAGTAATGCCCATCACCGACCGGCAGCAGGAATACGCGCAGGCAGTAACTGCTAAGTTGACTAAAAACGGCATCCGGGCCGAGTTGGACGCCCGCAATGAAAAGGTTAACTACAAAATCAGGGAGGCCCAGGCGCAAAAAATACCGTACATGCTTGTAATTGGGGAGCGTGAAGTATCTGCCGGGAAAGTGGCTATCCGCCATCGCAAAAAAGGTGACCTGGGTGTAACCGCTCTGGATAACTTTATTGATAATCTGGCCCTGGAAATTAAGAATAAGGAACTATAAGGAACTTAGTTGACTCGACAGGGCAGTTATGTTACAATAACGTGCGAAATAAATATTTTGGTAAAAGTAGAAGCCACTCGCTTCTCACCCCATAACGCCTGTCAGGTTGTTAAAGGGTTAACAGTCATAAACGAATATCTATAAATTTATTCATTATAGATTTATAGTATAAAGTTTAGCGGGTGGAAAACCCGCTTTTATTTTTTTAGGGAGGTGCATAACTATTACCAGAGAGAATCGGATAAATGAAAATATCCGAGCCAAGGAAGTAAGGGTGGTTGACGCCGACAATAACCAACTGGGTGTGCTTCCGCTCCGTGAAGCTTTACGGATAGCGGATGAAAGGCGCATGGATTTGGTTGAGGTTGCGCCTCAGGCCAAACCGCCTGTATGCCGAATTATGGATTACGGCAAGTTCCGATATGAGCAGAGCAAGAGGGAAAAAGAGGCCAAAAAGAAACAACGCATTATTACTGTTAAAGAAATAAAACTAAGGCCCAATATTGAAGACCATGACTTTGATGTTAAAGTTAAAAACGTTATTCGGTTTTTAAAAGATGGCGATAAGGTTAAGGCAACAATTATGTTCCGCGGCCGCCAAATTGTGCATCCGGATTTAGGTAAGCAGCTTCTTGAGCGGCTGGCAGTGCAAGTTGCAGATATAGCTAATGTTGAAAGAACGCCAAAGCTTGAGGGTAAGAATATGATCATGATTTTGGCACCCAAACAACAACCGCAAGAGTAGTGAAAACAAAAAGATCTGTAGGAAGGAGTGAGGTGTTTTGCCCAAAATCAAAACACACCGCGGTGCCGCAAAACGATTTAAAAAGACCGGTTCTGGGAAATTAAAAACTTCGCATGCTTTTCACAGTCACATTTTAGGTAAGAAGACCCCCAAGCGCAAGCGCAAGCTGCGTAAATCTTTAATCGTACACCCGACCAATGCAGCTGTTTTGCAGCGCCTGCTCCCTTAAAAGCAGTATTTGTAGTTTCGTTGAAAAGGAGGAAATGTCATGCCACGGGCGAAGAGCAGTGTGGTTTCACGCAAAAGACATAAAAAAATATTAAAGCTGGCCAAAGGCTACCGGGGATCCAAGAGTAAACTGTTCAGGGTAGCGAACCAGCAGGTTATGAAATCCCTGGTTTATGCCTACAGGGACCGTAAGGCTAGAAAAAGGGACTTTAGGAAACTATGGATTGCCCGTATTAATGCCGCCGCTCGCAATAATGGTATGTCTTACAGTCGTTTTATGAACGGTTTAAAGAAGGCCGGTGTTGATATTAACCGCAAAATGCTGGCCGACCTGGCCGTAAACGACAGCAGAGCCTTCGGACAGCTGGTTGAAATGGCAAAGAGCAAATTATAAAATCAATTTGGCTATTGATAAGCATGGTTGTCGTGAACCGTGCTTATTTTTAATGGCCGGGATTGAGGAAAAAGTACTGAAAAGCGCGCGGCAAGGGAACTGATTTAGCGCGCTTTTCATGTTAACGAACAGGGAGACGACAATGCTGGTAAGCAGGCAAAACTCGCGCATTAAATATGTGCGCCGGCTGTATCAAAAAAAATTCAGGGACAGCGAAGGTAAATTTATCATTGAAGGCGTTAGGTTCATAGAAGAGGCCATCAACGCGAACTGGACGCTGGAAACGGTTTTCTACGAATCACCTGTGGCAGGTGGGGACAGGGGGCAGCAGTTGTTGGAAAACCTTTCTAAAAGCGGCGCTGAAATTATTGCCGTGGAAAAATCACTGTTTAGAGAGATAGCCGACACCGAATCGCCACAAGGCATACTGGCGGTGGCTAAGAAACCAACGGAACTTGATTTTAAGCCTGTGGAATGGCGCAAAAACGAGAAAGATTTGCTGGTAATGGTAGACGGTGTCCAGGACCCCGGTAACCTGGGAACAATTATCCGCAGCGCGGATGCAGCGGGAGCCGATTGCGTTTTTATTCTAAAAGGGACAGTTGACCCTTATAATCCCAAGACGCTGCGCTCAACGATGGGTTCTATTTTCCATATACCCTTAGTCAGCGTGGAAGACCGGGAAGATTTCTTGACCAGCCTTCATGCCGGGGGCTGGAACCTGGTGGTGGGAGATCCTGTTGCTTCAAAACTACTTTGCAATGCCGACCTAACCCGCAACACGGTTTTGGTTATTGGTAATGAAGCCAGCGGGGTATCTGAGGATTTACAGAGGGACGCCAGTGATCTGGTTAAAATACCCATGCCGGGGCGGGCCGAATCATTAAATGCAGGCGTAGCCGCCGGAATTATGCTTTACGAAACTGTTCGCCAGAGGATGGCTGCTGGCAGGATAATTGCTAGACCTTAACATCATTTTCAGCCAACTTCCTTGTTTTAAATATGCCCTTATGATATAATCAAACTCGGGTAAGGTCCTCAAAGAATGAGGGAAAGGTTGTGGTTAAATGTTTTTAACCGCCGATTTTTTTTGGAAGTTGTTTGAAGCCACTGGTTCGGTGAGGGCGTATATACTTTACAGAAGGCTGGCTGTACATTAAGATGCCAAATGATATATAACAGTGATGAAGGGGAGTAGTACGCGGCTAATTGTTTTGCCAGGGAGAAAGGATCATAGACTGGAAATCCTTTTAAAGACAACCCGCGAAATTCGCCCCGGAACTGCAGCTGAACGGTTTTCCAGTAGGTGTAGCCGGTTTCCCGCCGTTAACTGGGACCCGGGACTAAAAGCAGTGCCCCGGATGAGTGGTTGAGCTTTATTGGCAACAATTTGGGTGGTACCACGGATATTATTAATCCGTCCCTTGGGGCGGTTTTTTATTTGCCTGTAAAACATGGGAATAATAGGAAGAGCGGATAACAACTGAGGAGGATGGATATGGAAGATAAATTAAATTCAATCTTGGCTGATGCCAGGGAAGCTTTGGCCAAAACCAATAATTTAAATGAATTAAATGAATTGAGAGTTAGGTACCTGGGGAAGAAAGGTTCCTTGACCATGGTTTTGAGAGGCATGGGCAGCCTTTCCCCGGAAGAGCGGCCAAGGGTTGGCCAGCTTGCCAACGAAGTTAGGGCGGAGATAGAAAATATTTTAGAACAGCGGCTTGCTGAAATAAAAAGAAAAGTTAAGTCCGCCAAGTTGGCCGAGGAAAAAATAGATGTAACTTTACCCGGTACGCCATTTCTAATCGGGCACAAGCACCCCCTTACCGCTGTTCAGGAGGAGATTGAAAATATCTTCCTGGGAATGGGGTATAGTATCGAAGAAGGCCCCGAAATTGAAACGGATTATTATAATTTCGAGGCGCTAAACCTTCCAAAATACCACCCGGCCCGCGATATGCAAGATTCATTTTTTATCAGCCCGGAAGTGCTTTTACGCACCCATACATCTCCGGTTCAAGTAAGAACTATGGAGAGAACCGTCCCGAATCTACCGGTTCGGATTATCGCCCCCGGGAAAGTATATCGCCGTGATGATGATGCTACTCACTCCCCAATGTTTCATCAGGTGGAGGGTTTGGTAATTGATAAAAGGATTACCTTTGGCGACTTAAAGGGCACATTGCAGGTATTTGCGGAAAAAATGTTCGGCCCTAAGACCCGAACAAGGTTCCGCCCAAGTTACTTCCCTTTTACCGAACCCAGTGCCGAGGTTGACATATCTTGCGGTATGTGTGACGGAAAGGGATGTCGTGTCTGTTCTTATACCGGCTGGCTGGAGATCCTCGGATGCGGTATGGTTCACCCAAGGGTTCTGGAAATGTCAGGCTATAATTCTGAAGATGTTACCGGTTTTGCTTTTGGTATGGGGGTAGAGCGAATCGCCATGCTTAAATACGATATAGACGATATGCGATTGCTTTTTGATAATGACCTGCGTTTTTTGGCGCAATTTTAAGGGCTATGATAAAGTAGCATGAGGAGGTAGTTAATTTGCGAGTTTCATATAAGTGGTTAAAGGAGTATGTCCAAATAGACGTACCACCCCGGGAGTTGGCAGAACGCCTGACCCTCGCAGGAGTTGCCGTTGAGGCCATTGAAGAACCGGGTAAAGATATTTCCAATGTTTATACCGGTAAAATACTGAAAATTGAACAGCATCCCAATGCCGATAAACTTGTGGTTTGCCGGGTTACCACCGGTGGAGATGAAGAACTGCAGATTGTAACCGGGGCCACCAACGTCAGAGAGGGACATATTATTCCCGTGGCGGTGGTTGGTGCCAGGTTAACCGGGGGACTGACAATTAAAAAGGCCAAGCTGCGGGGGGTGGAGTCTAGGGGAATGCTTTGTTCCGGGCAGGAACTGGGACTTGACCCGGATACAATGCCGGAAGACCAGGCGCACGGAATAATGATTCTTCCTGCAGATACGCCTCTTGGAGTTGACGTTAAGCCCTTAATCGGCTTGGACGATGCTATTCTGGAATTAGAACTGACGCCCAACCGCGGAGACTGCATGAGCATGGTGGGAGTTGCACGGGAAGTGGCCGCAATTTTCAATAAACCTTTTAAAATGCCTGAAACTGATGTTGCTCCTACTGTTGACGCTGCAGGGAATAACGTTAAGGTAGATATTGAAGACCCGGCTTTGTGCCGGCGCTATGTGGCTCGGCTGCTAAAAAATGTTAAAATTGGGGCTTCCCCGGCCTGGATGCAGGAGCGGCTAAGGGCGGCAGGTGTTCGTCCTATTAATAACGTGGTGGACGTAACAAACTACGTGATGATGGAACTGGGCCAGCCATTGCATGCTTTTGATTACAACAAACTTAAAGACGGTCATATTATCGTGCGCAGGGCTGCAGACGATGAAGCAATGTTGACCTTGGATAAGAGCAAAAGGGAGCTTTCTTCCGATATGCTGGTCATAACCGATCCAGGCGGGCCTGTGGCCGTGGCCGGCGTAATGGGCGGGTATGACTCGGAAGTAACACCGGAAACCAAGGCGATCCTGCTGGAATCAGCTTATTTTGACCCTGTGAGCATCAGGCGCACTTCCCGCGACCTGGGGCTGCGTTCCGAGTCTTCAGCGCGGTTTGAAAAGGGTATCGACCTGACGGGCTGCCGGCGGGCCGCAGACAGGGCTGCGCGGCTGCTGGTGGATATGGGGGCGGCGGAAGTTGTGGATTTGGTGGTTGATAACTACCCCAGGCCGTGGATCGAAAAAACAATTTTATTGCGGCCACAAAGGGTTTATCACATTTTAGACCTGCAAATTCCCCAGCCGGAAATTGCAGATTTATTAATCAGGCTGCAGTTTCAAGTTAAGGAAGATGAGAAGGGGTTGCTGGTAACTGTACCGGGCTTCCGTCCGGATATAAGTTTGGAAATTGACTTAATTGAAGAAGTGGCCAGGCTATACGGTTTCAACTGCGTGCCCAACACGTTGCCGGTTGGCTCCGTGACCCAGGGTGCCAGGAATTATAGCCAGGAACTGGCCTTAAAGATAAGGAACTTCCTTGCTACGGGTGGTTTTTCCGAAGTGATCACTTACACCTTTGTAAACCCGCGGGTTTTTGATCTTTTAGGTTTAGCGCCGGATAGCCAGTTAAGGAAAACGGTGGCGCTGAAAAACCCGATGAGCGAAGACCAGTCGGTAATGAGAACCCTGTTGTATCCTGGCTTGTTGGATGTGCTGCAGCGTAACGCCAAGCGTCAGGTAAAGGACGCCGCAGTGTTTGAGCTGGGGCGGGTATATCACCCCAGGGAGGGCGAAACGCTGCCGCTGGAAGTTACAACGCTTGCTGCAGCTGTGACGGGCTCTACGCCCGGGGGGTGGAACAGAAGCCCGGTTACAATGGATTTTTATTACCTCAAAGGGGTACTTGATGCGTTACTTGTTCAGGTTGGTGTTAATGATGTCTCTTATGTCCCTGTTACCGGTGCGCCCGGATTCCACCCCGGAAGAACTGCCGCAGTAATATGTGGCGAAACTGAAATTGGTATTATTGGCGATCTTCATCCCGATGTTCAGGAGGCTTATGATTTAAGCCGGCCGGTGACAATCTTTGAAGTTAATTTTGATAAACTGGCCGGAGTTTCAGGGAACCTGCGCCGGTATAAATCGCTGCCAAGATTCCCGGGGGTGGAGCGCGATCTGGCCGTTGTGATCCGTAATGACATCCCTTGTGCTGATATCATTAATACAATTTGCCGGGCTGCTTCCGCATTGTTACAGGAAGTTCGTTTGTTTGATGTTTACCGGGGCAAACAGGTGGAAAAGGGGAGGCAGAGCCTGGCGTTTTCACTAAAATTCCAGGCGGCTGACCGGACCTTGACGGATGATGAGGTTAATAAGCAAATTGAAAAAATTACCGGAGCGTTGGAGCGGGAGTATGCTGCGGTCCTGCGCAGCTAAACATTGTCCAAATTGCATAAAAAATTTCCTCTTTTTGAAGGAATATGACGCTATGTGTAGAATACATTGCCAGTGTTCCTAAAAAAGGGGTGGGCCAGGTAATGTCCAGCGGGCAAAACAGGGTTGAGGTTGAAATTAATGGTGAGCGTTACACGCTTGTGGGTGATGCTCCACCTGAAAATATGATTAAGATATCCCTGGAAGTTGACGAAAAAATAAAGCAAGTTATGAAAAGAAATACCAGGCTATCCCTTTATAAGGCGGCGATTTTAGTAGCCCTAAATATTTCTGAAGAACTCCATATATTGAAGCAGGAGTATTGCAACTTGGTAAGTATGATGGAAGAAGAGCAGGAGCGGGAGCCGGAAAGAAAGATAAGGAAAAAGTAGCCCCAGACACTCATGGAGTTGACTTCATGAGTTTTTTATTATTTTTTGGGGTACATTATCATGAAGAATTGAAACGGGGCGTTTTGCTGTGCGTAATATGGAAATTGCCCGGGTGTTTTATCAGATTGCAGATCTGATGGAATTCAAAGGTGATGATTTTTTTAAAATCCGGGCATATCGTAAAGCTGCCAGGGCCATAGCAGGTTTGGAAGAGCCCGTAGCAGATCTATATAACAGCGGAAAACTAATTGAAGTACCCGGAGTGGGTAAAAACATTATTGCCAAGATCGGAGAGTTGTTGACCACAGGGCAGTGCCAGCTGCACGAAAGGTTGAAACAAGAGGTTCCGGTGAGCCTTCTGGAATTAATGTCTCTGCCCGGCCTGGGTCCCAAAAAAATTTGGCTGCTGCATGAAAGACTGGGGATATCCTCCATTGCAGAACTGGAAGAAGCAACCCGTGCCAAAAAGGTTAGGGAAATTCCGGGGATGGGGTCCCGAACGGAGCAGGAAATAATCCGCAGCATCAGCAGGCTGAAAAGAAAGACCAGTCAACTGCCCCTGGGCGCGGCACGGGAACTGGCCGCCGGTTTTTGCAGGTACTTGAAACAGATGGGTATGGACCAGAGGGTGGAAATAACCGGAGCTATCAGGCGCTGGGCGCCAATGGTGGACAGTATTGACCTTCTGGTGGTTGCCGCAGATGTACAAAACGTTCAAGAGTTATTCGCCATGCATCCGGACCTTGGGGATGTGATATGGCGGGAAGAGGGCCGGTTTCAACTTGCCAGCCGCTGGGGCGTTCCGGTGGAAGTTTTTATTGTCCCTGAAAGCGAATACTGGTATGCTTTACTCTGGAGCACAGGCAGCCCGTCACATTACCGGAGGCTGCAGGTGTTGGCCTGGAAGCGGGGCTGGCGCTTAAACAAAAGTGGCCTGTATCCGCGCAGCGGCGACGCGGCTGTGGTGCATAGTGAAAAGGAAATCTACAGGCTGTTGGAATTGCAATATGTACCACCCGAATTAAGGGAAAACGAAGGTGAATTGAGCGCTGCCTGCAACAATTCCATACCCCGTTTATTAAACGCGGGCGATATTCGTGGTGATTTGCATGTTCATACTAACTGGAGCGACGGGATGAACAGCATTGAGGAAATGGCGCAGCGCGCACGGGAAAAGGGTTACCGGTATATGGCGATAACCGATCACTCAGCTTCGCTAAAAGTGGCCAAAGGCCTTTCCCGGGAAAGGCTGCTGATGCAGCATGAAACGATTCGCAAATTAAACCGGCAGTGGGAGGATTTTCATCTTTTTACCGGGGTAGAAGTTGATATTCTTGCTGACGGCAGGCTTGATTACCCCGACGAAATACTGGCCGGGATAGATGTGGTAGTCGCCTCTGTCCACAGCGGCTTCAAGCAGGACCGCGCCACCATAACCAGGAGAATGATTGCCGCCATTGAAAATGAACATGTTGATATTATCGGCCATCCCACCGGGCGCCTATTGGGACACCGGGAGCCCTATGCAGTGGATGTTGAAGCAATCATTGAGGCTGCCGCCAGGCATAAAAAGGTGCTGGAGATCAACGCTTCCCCGGACCGCCTGGACCTGGATGAATTTTATGTCCGGCTGGCCAGGGAAAGCGGAGTGCTTATAGCCATAAATACAGACGCCCATGATCTGCGCCGGCTTGAAGAGATGGAATTCGGCATCTCCGTAGCGCGCCGGGCCTGGCTTATGCCCGGGCATGTTATTAATACATATGAACTTGACGATTTGGTGCGGGTGCTGCAAAGATGACGGATTTTAAAATAAACTGCAACCCCCTGCCAAGGGAATTTTACGACCGTGACACTGTAACGGTCTCCAGGGCTTTGCTGGGCTGTTTTTTAGTACACCGTACCTCTGAAGGAACCACTGCGGGCAGGATTGTTGAAACCGAGGCTTATTTGCAGGGCGATCCTGCCTGCCACGCCGCCCGCCGTATGACCCCGAGGAACAAGGTAATGTTCGGGCCGCCGGGCCATGCCTATGTATATTTTACTTACGGAATGCATTATTGTTTTAACGTGGTATCCCAATCCGAGGGTGTGGGGGAAGCCGTGCTGATCAGAGCGCTGGAACCCGTCCATAACATAAAATTGATGCAGCAGCGGCGAGGCAGGGAACGATTAATGGACCTTTGCTCCGGACCCGCAAAACTAACCCGGGCCATGGGCATTGGTATCGAGCAAAATTGTGTTGACCTGACCACCGGCGATTTATATCTTTGCGCGGGTGATGCTGGTTCGGCCATTATCACCACTACCAGGATAGGTATTCGGGAAGGGACTGATTTACCCCTGCGTTTTTATTTGCAAGATAGCAGGTATGTATCCAGGAAATAACAAATATATGTTATTAAGATTATGTTACTATTCAGGTAGTCATAGTTACTAAATAGAATTAAAGTAGTCAGAATTCAGAATTCAGTAGGGAAATTTTTGCATTCCACTTGAATTGCACCCAAAAATTATTCTGACTCCTGGCTCCTGAATAGTTACGGGACTATTTTAATAAGGGAGTGGCCATGATGAAAATTAAAGAGATTTACGAATACGTAATTGCCAGGGGAATGGAAAAGGACCCCAGGGGGATTGACGTCGTAAAAGGGAAACTGGCCAGAGAAAAGAAACGTTATGAGGAAATGAAGGAAGAAGACAAGAAATCCTATGACACCGACAGGCTGACCAATCCATATAGCGATACCAGAGTGCTTTTTGGTGATCCCGATACCGAGGTAAACCGCATGTTGGTTGGTATCGACATTGAAGTGGGTGAGGTGCTGCTGGCGGACCGACTTGGTGAAAAGGGCAAAAAGATTGATTTAATTATGTCCCATCACCCGGAAGGAAAAGCCCTGTCCGGGCTCCATGATGTTATGCACCTGCAGGAAGATATCCTGGCTAATTACGGTGTGCCCATCAACGTGGCTGAGGGGATTATGGTTTCCCGCATTGGTGAGGTGAAGAGAGGGCTGATGCCGCTAAACCATAACCGGGCGGTTGATGCGGCAAAAATTCTGGGATTGCCTATTATGAGTGCACATACGGTGGCGGACAATCATGTAACCACATATCTCCAGGAATTAATGGATAAGGAAAAGCCGGCCACCCTTGGCGATATCGTTAAGTTGCTGAAGACCATTCCGGAATACGCTGAGGCAGATAAGCACGGCGCCGGGCCCAATATCGTGGTGGGAAACAAGGAAAGGCGTGCCGGTAAAATACTGGTTGACATGACCGGGGGCACCAGCGGCTCGGAGGACGCTTATGCCAAGCTGTCTCAGGCCGGGGTCGGCACCTTGCTGGTGATGCATATTGGGGAAAAACACCGCAAGGAAGCCGAAAAGAACCATGTCAATGTGATTATTGCGGGGCATATGGCCAGCGACTCCATTGGCATGAACCTGCTGCTGGACGGCCTGGAAGACCTGGGTCTGGAAATTGTAACTTGTTCGGGATTCATCAGGAACAAAAGAAGCTGAGAAACGGTTTTTTGAAACGGGGAAATTAAATGAGCAAACCGGAATTGTTGGCGCCTGCGGGCAGCCGTGAAGCCTTGGTGGCCGCCGTCCAGAACGGGGCGGATGCGGTATACCTGGGGGGGCGCCAGTTTAATGCCCGCAGCGGCGCGGACAATTTTAACGAGCAAGAACTGGTTGAGGCAATTCAATATGCCCACGCGCGCGGGGTTAAAATTTATGTTACGGTAAATATTCTGCTGGCTGATACCGAATTGGAAGAGGCTGTATGGTTTTTGCATTTTATCTATAACGCCGGTGCCGATGCCGCCATTGTACAGGACCTCGGCCTGGTAAAACTGGCCAAACAGGTAATTCCGGAGCTTGAACTGCATGCCAGCACGCAGATGACAGCCCACAACACGCCCGGTGTCCGGTTTTTAAAGGAAGCCGGGCTTAAAAGAATTGTTTTGGCCCGTGAGCTGAGTCTGGCTGAAGTGCGCGAAATTAAAGAGCAAACAGGCGTCCAGCTGGAAACATTCATTCACGGCGCCCTTTGTGTTTGCTATTCCGGGCAGTGCCTGATGTCCAGCATGATCGGCGGCCGCAGCGGGAACAGGGGGCGCTGCGCCCAGCCCTGCCGCTTGGAGTACCGGCTGGTGGACGACCACGGGCGCGAATTGGTGGATGCGGCGAAAACCGGTGAATATCTGCTCAGCCCGCGTGATTTGAATATGAGCGCCCATATCCCTGAGCTTATTGGCGCCGGTATAGATTCATTTAAAATTGAAGGCAGGATGCGGCGTCCGGAGTATGTGGCAACTGTTGTCAGAGTATACCGCTCATTAATAGACAGGGCCCTGGCAGGCGGCAAGTTTTACGTTGACCCGGCTGAGGCTGGGGAACTGAAGCAAATATTCAACAGGGACTTTACAACAGGTTATTTCTTTGGGGTGCCGGGGGCTAATATGATGAGCTATAAACGCCCTAACAACAGGGGCGTAAAGCTGGGGCGCATCAGCAGGTATGACAGGGAAAAGAAACTGGCCTTTATTGAGCTGGACGCGCCGTTAACGCTGGGTGACGGGATAGAGGTATGGGTTACCCGGGGCGGCCGTGTTGGAACTGAAGTTACAGAAATGTTCTTGGGAAATAAAAAAATCACCTCCACCGGACCTGGAAACACGGTGGCGGTAAGGCTGGACGGCCGTATTTATCCCGGGGACAGGGTCTTTAAAAACAATGATGCACAGCTAATGGAAAAAGCCGTGCGCACTTATTCCTCAAGCAGGGAAAACATCAGAATTCCGTTGGATTTCCAAATTAAGGCCAGGCTTGGCGAGCCAGTGCATATCCAGGCCCGTGATCCTGAAGGTGTTGCTGCTGAGGCTGACACAGCGGGCATGGCGGAGGAGGCTCTCAAAAAGCAACTAACTTCTGATTTCCTGGCGGGCCAGTTAAACAGGCTTGGCAACACTCCTTTCGTATTGGGAAGATTGGAATGCGATATCGAACCAGGGGTAATGGTGCCTGTTGGTGACATCAATGATGCGCGCCGCAGAGTCGTGGAAAGTGTTTTGGAGAAAAGGATGCGGCTGCGCTGTAACCGCCCTGTCAGCCGGGAAACAATGGAGCAAAGGCTGGACCAGGCTTTTGACGGCCCAGTTTTGAATAAAAAATCCGGGATGCCTCACCTGGCTCTGGCAGTCAATGGTTTGGAGGGAACCAGGGCAGCTGTTCAAAGCGGTGCGGATTTAATTTATTACGGCGGGGATGTGTACCGGCGACAGGGGAATAACGATCTGGAACAGCTTCGTATGGCCCGGGAGTATTGCCGGGAAAAAAATGTCGGGTTTTACCTTGCCACCCCGCGGATTTTGCATGACCATGAGCTGGAAAAATATTTAACAGCTTTAGATCAGGCGATAAATTTAAAGCCGGATGGCATTGTCGTTTCTTCGTACGGGTTGCTGCATAAATTGCGGGATAGCTATGATACCCCTTTGATTACTGATTTTTATCTGAATGTGTTTAACAGCCAGAGTGCAAAATTTTTGCAGGATGAGGGAGTTTTTAGGGTAACGCTTTCGCCGGAACTGACCGGACAGCAGATTGCCGGCTTGATCTCCAGAGTATCCGTTGAGACAGAAGTGGTGGTGCAGGGAGCATTGCCGCTGATGGTTTCCCGTTACTGCGCCATAGGCAGCCTGCTAGGGGGAAAGGGCAGCGGCAAAAACTGCAGTGCTCCGTGCCGCGGCACATCGTTTGCACTGCGTGACCGCAAAGGGGTGGTTTTCCCCGTGGAAACTGATGCCAATTGCCTGATGCACATTTATAATTCCCGCGAATTATGTTTATTAGACACTCTGCCTTATCTGGTTGAAACCGGCCCGGCTGTGCTCAGGGTGGAAGCCCGTCGCGAGGATGAGCAATACATTGCCAGGACTGCCGGGGCGTACCGGAGGGTATTAAATTCCCTTCGTAAAAAGGGTGATGAACTGCCCGACCTTGGCGGTATGGTGCAGGAACTTGCGGCCAGGGGACCCGGATACACCAGAGGACATTATTACAGGGGCGTTATAGATTAGGGAGAGGGAAATGGATAATCGCAATTTAAGAAGGCTTGAATTTGACAAAGTTAAAGAAAAGTTGGCCGAATATGCCGGATCGGAGCCCGGGCGGGAAATGATTGCCAACCTGATGCCGATGCGAGACCGGGACGATATCATCGACGCGCTGGCTGAAGTCACCGAGGGCAGGGAGCTGCTCAGACTCGAGCCCACGGCACGGCTGGGGGGCTGGAACGATGTTAGAGCAGAAGCGCGGAGATGCAGGCGGGGAGGGATATTGGACGGCGAGGAACTATGGCATGTTGCCCAGACTCTGACCGCATCCAGGCAAATAAAAGCTTTTTTTAGTGAGCGCCGGGAAGCATACTGGCGCCTCGGGGAAATAGCGCTGGGGCTTGGAGATTATAAGGAGCTTGAAAAAAGTATCACTTCAGCTGTTTTGCCAGGCGGCGAAATCTCGGACCGGGCCACGGAGCGGCTGTTCAATATCAGGAGGAAAATGGCTTCCGCCCAATTGCGGGTTAAGGAGCGACTTGACGCTATTATTAAATCAACCAGCTATCAAAAATACCTGCAGGATCCCATTGTTACCATGCGTGAAGGCAGATATGTGGTTCCTGTGAAGCAGGAATACAGAAGTAAGGTGCCCGGTATAGTGCACGACCAGTCGGCCAGCGGTGCAACCTTATTTATTGAGCCTATGCCGGTGGTTGAGGCCAATAACGAAGTTAGAACTTTAATGGTGGAAGAAAAGCAGGAAGTGGAACGGATCATGCGGGAGCTTTCCGCTAAGATCGGAGCCCGGGCGGAGGATTTGCTCTATACCCTGGAAGTGCTCGGAAGAATAGACTTTATTATGGCCAAAGCCAGGTACAGCGCCGGCCTCGATGCCTGGGCTCCTAAGATAATTACCGAACCACGGCTTAATATCAAGCAGGGCAGGCACCCTCTTTTGCCCGGCAAGGCCGTGCCCACCAGTATATACCTGGGCTTTGATTTTGATACCCTGGTAATTACCGGCCCCAATACCGGCGGCAAAACGGTGACGTTAAAGACGACCGGCCTGCTGGTGGCAATGGCTCATAGCGGCCTGCATGTACCGGCTGAAGACGGTACCGTGATCGGCATGTTTGACCGGGTTTTTGTTGATATTGGTGATGAGCAAAGTATTGAGCAATCATTGAGTACTTTTTCTTCACATATGACCAATATTGTTGACATACTGGGCAAAGTGACCAAAGAAAGCCTGGTTTTGCTGGATGAACTGGGTGCCGGCACCGACCCCACCGAAGGGTCGGCCCTGGCACAGGCTATTTTAGATAACCTGCGCCTGCGCGGCGCCAAAACGGTGGCCACAACCCATTATGGTGAACTCAAGCATTACGCCTATGCCCATGACCGGGTTGAAAACGCCAGTGTGGAGTTTGACCCCGAGACTTTGCGGCCCACGTACAGGCTGTTAATCGGAAGGCCAGGCCGCAGCAATGCTTTTGAAATAGCGCTGCGGCTGGGCTTGGATAAAACAGTGATTGATCAGGCCAGGGGGTTCCTTTCGGAAGAACAGGTTAAACTGGCTGATTTGATGACAGAGCTGGAAAAGGCCAGGACCCATGCGGAAAAGGAAAGGCTTGAAGCAGAAAAGCTGCGCAGTGATGCCGAGCAGTATAAAGAGCAATATCTAGCCTTACTGAAAAAAATTGAAACTAAAAAAGATGAAGTTATGGCCAGAGCCGTGGCTGAATCCCGCGACTTGATTAAAAAGTCCAGGCGCGAAGTGGAAAGCCTGATGGAGGAACTGCGGTCCAGGCTGAAGGAAGACTCGGTGCGGGACAGGGAGCTGGCATTAGCTAATGCCAGGCAGCGGCTAAAGCAAATTCATCAAAAAACTGAATTGATGGACCCGGAAGATGACTACCGGGAGAATGTGCAGGCTATAACCGAGGTTAAGCCCGGTGATGAAATTTTTCTGCCTAAATACGGTCAGCAAGGCGTTGTGCTTGAAGTTTCGGGTGACGATGTACACGTTCAAATCGGCATTATCAGGATGACGGTTAACAAAAAAGAACTGGCCAGGGTGACAGGCAAGAAAAAGGATCGGCAGTCAAGTCCAGGTCCTGGAAATCTGGCGCAGCAAAAGGCCAGGGATATATCCACAAGGCTTGATATGCGGGGCATGAGAGTTGAAGAGGCACTGGCTGAACTGGATAAATATCTGGATGATGCCTGCCTTGCCGGGCTGCCGGTTGTTTACCTGGTGCACGGTAAAGGTACGGGCGCATTACGCTCTGCAGTCCAAGAAGTATTAAAGATGCATCCAAGGGTAAAAACCTATCGCCTGGGCGAACAGGGCGAAGGCGGCAGCGGCGTAACCGTAGTCTACTTCTAGTGGGTCAAGCTTAAACTATCTATAATAACTGCGAAATTTGGATATAAGGATATTGTAGTTATTACAGTTAGTTTAAGCCCGACCCCAGCAGGCTGTTCACCTGCTTCTAAGATTAAATGCTAATTGTTGCCGTTATCTTGTTCACGCAAGTCAGAGGGAAGATCCGGCCATGGTAAAGAATTATTATCACCTTCTTTACCATTCCCAAAAGTCTCAACCGGTCCATGCACATCACATATTTCAGTGGGCACCCGCATATTGTAATCCAACACGTACTTTGGTACTGTATAAGGTAATTTCAACATAACCCTTGTTATCCTATCCGGACAATACTGGTTGGGTAGTTTGCCGGTGGTGGCGCATACTTCGGTTAAAACATGTACGTTGTCGGTTTCCGTGGGAACTGTTCCCGCAGCGAAAATGTCGGTAACCATATCTTCCGGCGGGGTATTTGGTCCCGGCAATAGCCCGGATTTATCATCGACTGTAGCAGTTACAATGCCAGCCGGTTTAATAAAATTGTGTACCGGAATATCCTTGTGCGCTTGTTGCATGACTTCTTTCCATATTCTGGCTGGATAGATCCCCCCGAAACTTTGCGGCATTTTGGTTGGCGTATCATAACCGATCCAAACTACTCCAACCAGGTCGGGTGTGTACCCCGCAAACCAGATGTCTTTGCCTTCATCGGTAGTTCCTGTTTTACCTGCCACTGGTCTGCCAATTTGGGCGCCGGTGCCGGTACCTGCTTGAACCACGGATTCCATCATGCTGGTCATCAGGTAGGATGTAGTTTCCTTCATGACTCTGCGGGAGGTATTTCCCGATTCAAATAGAATATTTCCCTCCTGGTCTTCTACCTTCAAAATAGCAACTGGGTCGTTGTAAATTCCATGATTGTCGAAAGCCGCATATGCTGCGGTCATTTGCATGGGGGTTACCCCGTTCCTTAATCCCCCCAGCGCCATGGCCGGTCCGGTGGGATCAAGATCAATATTCATTCTCCTGGCAAACTTAAGGGCTTCCGGTATTGTTACATAATCAGTAAATAGTTTGACCGCAACGACGTTAATCGACTTCGTAAGAGCAGTTCGCATTGTGATTAAACCACGGTAGACCCCGTCAAAATTTTTGGGGGAGTAATTACCATAAGCAGAGTATCTTACCGGTGCGTCATCAATTATGCTGGCCGGTCCCATACCTTTTAATTCTATTGCCGGGCCGTAAGCCAGGATTGGTTTTATTGATGACCCTGGCTGCCGCGGGGACATAGTGGCCCGGTTTAAACTCCTCATATGAGTATGCTCTCTGCCGCCTACTATTGCCCTGATTTCACCGTTATCCGGGTCCATTATCACCATAGCACCTTGAGGCTGCATAATACCATCCGCGTTCTTCTTTGATGCCGGGAAATTATTGGGGTTAGACATGGCTTTTTCAGCATAGTTCTGGATTTTGGGATCCAGCGTTGTATAAACTTTTAGTCCGCCTTTAAAAACTGTTTCTTCGCCAAATTTGTCTACCAATTCATTGGTAATGTAATCTACAAAATAGGGATAAGGATAATTGTTATCATGTTTGCCATCATTTTGTTTTAAAGTAAGTTTTTCTGATATAGCCTTGTCGTAGGTCTCCTGATCAATAAAGTTATATTCTAACATATTTTTTAAAACCTGGTTGCGTCTGGAAATTGACAGATCTTTGTTTTGTAATGGTGAATAATAATTTGGCGATTTATTTAAACCGGCAAGAGTTGCCGCCTCTGCCACTGTCAAATCTCCGACATCCTTGCCAAAGTACGTTTGGGAAGCTGCTTGGATGCCGTAAGATCCTTCACCCAAATAAATCCGGTTAAGATACATTTCTAAAATTTCTTTCTTAGAGTATCTTCTTTCCAGTTTAAATGATAAAATTACTTCCTGTATTTTCCTTTTCAGGTTTTGATCAGGAGTTAAAAAAGTTAGCTTTACAAGCTGTTGCGTAATGGTGCTGCCGCCTTGAAATTGCCTGTTAATACCCGCGAAATGAAGGGCATCGTTCAGCGCCGCCCTTATAATAGCTTGGATTCTAATACCGTGGTGTTCATAAAAATAATGATCTTCAGCAGCTAAAAATGCATTTTGCACGTTTTGAGGCACGTCCTTAATCGAAACTTGAACCCTGTTTTCAAGCCCGATTTGTGAGACCTGTTTTCCATCTTTATCATAAATTTGGGTTACAGTTGATGGAACCAAAACTTTATCGTTCCATGCGGGCAGGTCCTTAACGCTTATAAATACAAGGCCGAGGGCCGCGCCTGAGGCAATTAGAGTAGCAAGTATTAAAATTAGAACAAAAAACCTTAATGGCTTAAACTTTCTTCTTTTACGAACGCTTTTTCTGGCCATTTATCTCCCTCCCGGGGAAAGTAACCTTTCTGATGTCAACGCAATTATATCATAATGAAACAATAATTTTTATAGATAAAATTTATTGCCTTGTAACCAAACTTTTATCTTTGATATAATTTAAGAATTGAGGCTTGGTGAAAGGAGAAAAAAGTTAATGCTCAGCGTTGAAAAACAAATGGAAATCATCAAAAGAGGTACCGTTGAAATAGTTCCTGAAAATGAGCTGGTCGCTAAATTGGATAAGTCGGTCAAAACCGGCAAACCTTTACATATTAAACTGGGCTTGGACCCCACGGCACCAGATATTCACCTTGGACATACTGTTGTTTTACAGAAAATCAGGCAGTTCCAAGAGCTTGGTCACCGAACGACAATAATCCTGGGTGATTTTACAGCGCGAATCGGAGATCCTACAGGCAAATCTGAAACCAGAAAACAGCTTACAGAAGAGCAGGTTTTGGAAAATGCTAAAACCTATGAAAGACAAATTTTTAAACTGTTAGATCCTGAGAAAACTACTCTTACTTTTAACAGCAAATGGCTTGCCCCCTTGAATTTTGCCCAGGTGATTGAATTGGCGGCCAAGTACACTGTAGCAAGAATGCTTGAACGCGATGATTTTGACAAGCGGTTTAAGGAAGGTCTGCCTATTAGTGTTCATGAGTTTTTTTACCCGTTAATGCAAGGATATGACTCGGTGGCGCTGGAAGCGGATATTGAGTTGGGTGGTACAGACCAAAAATTTAATCTTTTAATGGGCAGAACATTACAGCGCGAATATGGCCAGGAACCCCAAGTAGCAATAATGATGCCAATTATTGAAGGCACAGATGGCGTTCAAAAAATGAGCAAGAGTTTGGGCAATTATATCGGTATTGATGAGCAGCCCGGCGAGATGTATGGAAAAACAATGAGTATCCCCGATGAGTTAATGGTGCGTTATTTTGAATTGGTTACGACAGTTCCACTGGATGAGGTTAAAAAAATAGCCAGCGGTCTGGAAAACGGTGAGCTGCATCCTCGCGATGTAAAAATGAGGCTGGCAAGGGAAATAGTTGGGATATATCATGGGCCGGAAGCAGCCCTGCAGGCTGAAGCCGAATTTAAGCGGGTCTTTCAACAGCATGACTTACCGGATGAAATACCTACTTTTAATGTTACTGATGATATTATGGAAGACGGTATGATTTGGCTGCCCAAGTTAATGCAGCTTTCAGGTTTATGTGCAACTACCAGTGAAGCCAGGCGTTTGATTCAACAAGGAGCGGTTCGGGTAGACGGAAAAAAATTTGATGACCCTAACCATAAAATAAAGCCAGCCAAGGGAATAATAATTAAAGCTGGAAAAAGAAAGTTTATCCAATTAGCATAAAAAGTTGCAATATATTTTTGGATGAGGCATTGGATTTCACCATATAAATGTATAAACATATGTATTGGTGGAGGATCCAATGTTTAAAAAAAGAAGACCATATAAAAAAGCTCTGGCGGTTGTGATGTTTTTGCTGGCATTAACCGGTGTGATTGTCTTTCTTGACAGGCAGGTTCGCCCCACGCTGTTTTCTATTGCCGAAGTTGAAGTAACCCAAATGGCTATTGAAGCTATTAATAAAACTGTACAAGATAAAGTAACCCAAAAGGACCTTAAATACCAGGACTTTATAACCGTGCAAAGGGATTATAACGGCCGTGTTGCCCTGATGCAGGCCAACACGGTTAAAATTAATCAGATGGCGGCGGATATAACACTGGATGTTCAAAAGAGGTTAAAGGACTTGAATGAAAAGAAAGTATCAATTCCTTTGGGCCAGATGCTTGGCAGTTATATTTTTGCGGACTGGGGACCTAGTTTTAATATTGCCATACACCCAATGGGTACTGTTAATGTAGATGTTGTAGACCGGTTTGAACAGGCAGGTATAAACCAGACCAGACATAAAATTTATTTTTCATTTAATACAATGGTTAAAGTGGTTGTGCCCCTTTATAGTGGAGAAGTAAAAGTGGCCACGATGGTGCCGGTGGCAGAAAACATAGTGGTAGGGGATGTCCCTGAAACGGTTATCAATTTTCCCGGGGGACTACTGGGTACCGGAGGGCTAAAATAGGGGTGAAATAGTAGTACTAAGAGTTATGGTGAAAAGTGTTGACAAATGATTTTTGCGGTGATAACATATAAAAGTCGCTGTGAGCCGGCAAAAAAAGACGGAAACAAGATCAAAAAATAGAACTTGACATAACGGCCCAGTGATGATAAAATTAAAAACGCCGCTGAACGAGCGGTGGAAAACCGAACCAGGTCCTTGAAAACTAAACAGAGTTGAGATGCGAATGCGCGCGAGCGCAATCAAGCAAAAGAACCTCGTCAAAGCAAAAGCTTTGAAGAGTAATTCCAAACGAGAGCAAAGATTAAACTCTTTATAAAAAAATACATGGAGAGTTTGATCCTGGCTCAGGACGAACGCTGGCGGCGTGCTTAACACATGCAAGTCGAACGGAGAATAGCAAGAAGCTTACTTTTTGCTAGACTTAGTGGCGGACGGGTGAGTAACGCGTGGATAACCTGCCTGATAGCCTGGGATAACGCCGGGA
>NZ_AUMW01000031.1 GCF_000430885.1 Desulfotruncus alcoholivorax DSM 16058
TAGTTGGTGCGGGGATGTACCGTTACGGTACCCTTTCCTTTCGCTGGTACGCTCGTATGGCTCAGCTTGAAGTTGTTCGGTGGCTTGCGCCTGTAAGATTTGGTTCAATACGGATTCCAACAGGGCTGCTACTCCAGAATCTTTGTTATTGCTTAAAAATAGACGGTGCAAAAGTTCCTGATTTACGGTAATCTGGTATTGAGCCATGCAAATTCCTCCTTTGTTAGGTTTGTTTTGGCAATTCAATTCTAACTGAGGAATTTGTCTGGCTCCAGTATTTTTTTGGAAACCTATTTTACACAATTATACGGACTTAACTGTATCCTGTGCGGTTATATTGGAATGTTTCATTGGGATAAACATATTTTGTTCGAACAAACCCAGGGCCATAAAACCCCGGGTTTGTGTGTATTATTTAGTTGATTATAACAGGCCCCGTTACCTTCTACATAGTTTTATAGCACTTTCAATGACAAGTTTTTACTAATTAAAGAAAAGGCCGGCAGGATAGGGGTGAAAAGTTATCAAGAACTGGCCGATGTATTTCTTACTGTTTTAATGCTAACTGCCCAGGCCAATTCCGCCAAGAGACTGGCTGAAAAAATAATTGACAACTATTTTAAGGCAGAGTCAAGGTAACAAAAGCACGCTAAAATTTAACAAAGAGTCCATGAGGATCTTGTACCTGCGCGAAGGGAAAATCATCCTCTGTGGAAATTGTTAATAATTATTGATATTGATTATTGAATAATGGTTTTATCAATAGGAGACATATATGTTATATGCATTTCTTCTTTTGTTGCACTGCGCTTTAGGATGGACAGTTACCTTCACGCTTGAAATAACGGCACGGAGCCTGGAATTAAATTGTTATTTATTAAATTTCAATTTATTGCCGTCACTTTATTGCCTGTCGCTTGGCTTAATTTAATCTTGAGTTATGTTGGGTATGTCATATCTCGGAGAGAATGGGCCTTATTATCAGTCATTCCCGTTATTACCAACATCATTGTTTGGCTTGTTCCCCGGCCCAACTGGTTCTGGAAGGAGTCCGGGCTAATGGATTATGATTACGGGTTCTGGTTTTATTATGTGACTGCGGAATTCAAGGGTGAAACCTGGGAGATGGGCGCGTATCTGGCCATGGCCCGGCAGGCCCAGCGGGAAGGTTATCCCGAGGTGGCCCTGGTGCTGGAATCCATCGCCATGGACGAAGCTTGGCATGCCGCCCACTTCGCGGAGCTCAACGGGATCATCTCCGAAAGCACGAAAGAAAACATTGAAAAGATGCTCAAGGGTGAAATTATGGCCAACAATGGCAAAAGGGAAGCAGCGGTCAAGGCAAAGGAACTTGGCAACGACCACGCCCACGACGCTTTTGATGAGTCTTTCCGGGACGAAGCCAGGCATGCCCGCGCCCTGGAGGGGTTACTTAACCGGTACTTTAAGTAAAGGTTTAAAGATAGTTTAAAGATATACGAAAGGGCTCATCAATATGAGCCTTTTCGTATATTTGATGTTAAAGTTTATATGATCTTGGCCCCGCTCAAAGCCTTGTTCATATTGCGCACAGCACACATTTTACCGCACATGGTACAGGAATCTTCGGCTTCAGGTTGGGATTCGGCCCTATAACGGCGGGCCTTTTCAGGGTCAATGGCCAATTCGAACATTTTAGCCCAATCAAGATCACGTCTGGCTTTGCTCATTTGGTTGTCCCACTGCCGTGCCCCCGGTATTCCCTTGGCTATATCAGCGGCGTGGGCGGCAATTCGTGATGCAATAATTCCTTCTTTCATGTCATCCAATGTGGGCAGGCGCAGGTGTTCAGCCGGAGTGACATAACAGAGAAAATCCGCGCCGTTTGCAGCGGCAATGGCGCCTCCGATAGCGCCGGTGATATGATCGTAACCCGGCGCAATATCGGTGACCAGCGGACCCAAAACATAAAACGGGGCGCCGTGGCAGAGCTTTTTTTCTAGCAGCATGTTGGGGGCTATCTCATTAAGGGCCATATGACCCGGGCCTTCAATCATTACCTGGACATCTTTCTGCCAGGCTCTTTCGGTCAGCTCGCCCAGCACGATCAATTCCTGTATTTGCGATGCGTCGGTGGCATCTTTAATACTGCCCGGACGGCAGGCATCCCCAAGGCTGATGGTTACATCAAAGCGGCGGCAGATTTCCAGCAAGTCGTCAAAGTATTCATAAAAAGGGTTTTCTTTGTTGTTTAGCTCCATCCAGGCAAAGAGCAGCGCTCCGCCCCTGGAAACAATATTGGTCAGACGGGGGTTATTTTTGAGCCTCCGGGCGGTTTCCCGGTTGATACCGGCATGGATGGTCATAAAGTCCACACCGTCACGGGCATGCTTTTCCACTACTCCCAGGAATTCTTCCGCGCTGATGTCTTCAAGTTCTTTATCATAAAAACCCACGGCGTCATATACCGGTACCGTGCCTATCGCAGCCGGTGAGAATTGAATCAACTTTTGCCTGAATTGCTCAGTCTTGCCGAAACAGCTTAAGTCCATAATGGCATCAGCCTTCATTGCAACAGCCCAGCGGGCTTTTTCCATCTCGGATGCAAAATCGCAGCAGTCCTTGGAAACTCCCAGGTTAACGTTTATTTTGGTTTTCAGCCCCCGGCCGATGCCGCAGGGTTCCAGGGAGGTATGATTAATATTTGCCGGAATAACAATACTGCCCTGTGCAATGAGATCCCGGAGCACTTCTATATCAATGCATTCCTTCCTGGCTACAGATTCCATTTCTTTCGTTACTATACCTTTTCGGGCTGCCTCCATCTGAGTATTGTAAGACATCAAATTTATCCTCCTTTTTTACCGGGACATGTTACCACGTCTGAAGTCTGATGCTAATATACGGTGACCCTGGCGCCGGAGATTATTTTGTCCGGAGAAAGGTCATATACCTGGTCGAACAAGGAGACCTTATATGAACCCGGCGGCAAGGGCCCCCTTAACGCTGCCTGCTCACCGGCAATGCCGAATGAGATCAGTGCGCCAGCGGCGGCGGTGAGCGGGTCGGGGCAAACAGCGGCAAAGGCGCCTGTTAGAGCGGTGGACATGCAGCCTGTTCCGGTAAGCCCGCCCATCATCCGGTGGCCGTTTTCAATGAGGACAGTCCGCCTGCCGTCGGACACGGCATCAATTTGGCCGGTAACGGCTACGGTCAATCCGAATTTTTCAGCCGCCAGCCGGGAAATCTCCCCGGGCCCGGCGGTTACCCCGGCAGCGTCGACGCCTTTGACGGTGGCGTCCAGCCCGGCCAAAACGGCTATTTCCGCAGCGTTGCCGCGTAAAATGGTTACATTAATTTCATTGAGAATACGCAATGAACTCCTGGTCCGCAAGCTGGTGGCGCCCGCCCCCACCGGGTCCAGAACCACGGGGACCCCCAGCCGGTTGGCTTTCTTTCCGGCAATAATCATGCTCTCCACCAGTTCGGGTGTCAACGTGCCAATATTCAGCACCAGGGCGCCGGACAGGGCCACCATTTCCTCCACTTCCTCCCGGGCATGGGCCATTACCGGGGAGGCGCCTATATGGAGCAATATATTGGCGGTATCATTCATTACCACCATATTGGTGATGTTGTGTATCAGAGGCCTGGTTTCTCTTATTTTCATCAAGCCGGCAGCAATATCTTGCAGCATTTTTTCCATATCACCGGTCAATCCTTTCTTTATTTTAATCCTTCCGCTTACGGTCCAAGGTGATCAAAAAACCGCAAACCCGTAGGGAATGCGGTTAAACACAAAGAATCACATCACATCCCTTCGCTGGCATTATCCAGTACCCGTATAATACAGGCAGCGCTTGAGCAGCGCTCAGGTTCCAGGGTCTGCGGGTCTTTCCCGCACTCTCAGCTCCACACCAGGAACTCCCCTTGTGTTGATATGTAGTTGTTTTCCCATCAAGAATATCACAGTAATATTTCCGTGGCAATAGTGTATTCAAAGACGTGCAAAAGTCATCTGTTTTGGCTTTCCGAGTTTGGTGCCTGAGCAATAGGGCGACCCGGTTTAAAAATCATTTGCTTCTGGCTCCAGTGCTATTTAGACTGGCGATACAGCCGTACAATCTGTTCGCCCGGCTCAGTTCCCACTTCTTTTTTTAGGAGGCGCCGGTATTTGAGATATTGACTGCGGGCTGCATCCCGCTGTCCCTGCATAAGCAGGAGGCGGATAACCTCTCCTTGAGCCGTTTCGTGCAAAGGTTCCCGTTCGACAACTTCCTGCCATAGCTCCAGCGCCTCCGCTCTTCTGTCGTTTCTTTCGGCGTATTGAGCCAGCGTTACCAATACTTTAAGAAACTGCTGGCGTAGTTTTTCTCTGGCCGGCACCGGCCAGACGGCATAAGCGTCCTCAGCCAACAAATCCCCGCGGTAGAGCCGGCAGGCTTCTCGCAAGTGAATCACAGCTTCTTCCGGTTCGGTTTCCAGCCGGTTAAAAGCTAAGTTGTAGGACTGGTTAAAGGCTGCCACATCCACTTCTTCCACCAGTCGCGCATCCAGGTAGATCATTCCGTCTCGTACAGCCACATACTCTATTTCCCTGGACAATCCGTCGTTGAGCATTTTCCGCAAAGCATAAAGGGTGACGTAAAAGGCGTTGGCAGCCTTTTCCGCTGTCAGATCCGGCCACAAAATGTCCATAATAACATCTTTAGGCACTGTTTGCCCCAGTCTGAGGGCGAGAAACTTCAATATAATTTTACTCTTGCGCCGGGGCCAATGCCGGTCATCCAGCCGTTCCCCTCCCCGGTAGATTTGAAAGGCGCCCAAACAGTAAATACGCAAGCGGGGGATATTTGCCGCCGGAATGTCCCCGGTTGGTGCAGGCCCACAGCAACCTGTAGCAGACCTGGTATCTTCAACCCGGCCGAAAGCTTTTGGGACAGCGGCGCAGGCTTGTTTCAGGACAAATTGACTTAGCTCTCTCTCCTGCTTGGCCAAGAACGAAAATTTACTGACATGTTGATTACACTTTTGTAGCAGAGCAGGTTCCGCTTCTCCAGTCCGGTGAAATAATCCGAAGAGCCGCCAAAAATCGGCCAGTGCCAGGTGGTATTCATCCCCCCAGGCGGAGAAGACAGAGGTTGCTTCAGCCAATAACTTCAGGCCGGTGTCAAGGTTCTCCCCGCCGGCCGCTATGATGGCGGAAGACAGATTCAACCTTGCCACGGCCTCCAGCCAGCGATCGTTTATTCCCCTGGCCATTTCTAAAGCATGCAGCGCCTCTTCCAAAGCAGGCCCTGTTTCACCCCGGAGGCGAAAAACAGTACTACGCCCCAGTGACAGAACCAATTCGGCTTCCAGGTTGGGTTCGACCAGGGCCAATGCATCTGCTGCCTGGCCGTGTAGGAGTTCCGCCTTTCGGTAATTCGCTGAGTCCTGCAAACAATAGGCCCGGGCTTCGCCCAGGATGGACAGAACAGCAGTGATTGAAGCTGTTTCTTTTCCTTGGAAAAATTTCTGAGCCAACTGAAATTTCTTTATGGCCCCGCCCGGGTCGCACAGGCTGAGAAGGATTTCTCCACCGATCAAGAGGGATCGTGCCTTCAGGGGGACATTTCCGGAAACCTCCGCCACTTTGGCTGCCCGATCCACCAGTTGCCCGGCTTCCACGAAACAACTGCGCCGGCAGCAGTAGAAGAGTGCCCGGTCAAGGTAAACCTCCGCCTCTGCCGCCGTCTCCCCGGCAAGACGGTATTGATCAGTAGCCTTGTCAAAAAACCGGCGCGCCTGCTCCACATCCCCCATCCTTGCCGTCCAAACGGCCAGGTAGTGCAACACAACACCGCGCAGGCTGGGATCGGCAGAGTCAACCTCACCAAGGGCCTGGCGATACACAACCTTGGCATCCTGTTGTTCCCCTCTGGCTGAAAAGGCACTTCCTTGGGCACAGAGGGCCCGGGTCAGGCCGGTTGCATCACCCATCCGGCCAAAAGCCCCGGCGGCGCGGCGCAGCCAATCCAATCCTTCCCGGTATTTGCCGGCCCGAACACAGGCTTCCCCATAATCCAGAAGGATTTCCGGAAAAACATCTGCTTTTTGACCGGGCAGTGCATTTAGCCAGGCACCCACGATCGCCAGGCGCCCCTGTCTGAGCAGCAGGGGCGCCATCTGCTGGAGAACCGGTCCGGCCCTGCCGAAGTCTCCTGCCGCAACCAGGTGGGGAAAAGCCTCCACCAATTTTCCTCGGGAAAGATAAAACCCGGCCGCCCGTTGCTGAGCGTCCCGGTAACTATCGACGTCTTCTTTTAGCCGGTTCAGCAGATAATCGTAAAAGAGTTTGTGGTAGCGCAACTTGCCGGCCAGGCGTTCCACCGGAAGGCCGCGGTTGGATAGATATGCCACCAAGGTTGTCCCGTCCTTGCGGTCAAAAACATTGTCAAAGAGTTCTCCGTCCCACTCCGGGAAAACTGCCGTCTTGAGCAGAACCTCCCTGATCTCCGGGGGCTCTCCGGCCAAGATTTCTTCCATAATATCTTCGAAGAGGTATGGCAAGCCCTTTTCCTGCCTGAACCAGCTGCTGACGCCGGTCGGGCCGGCGCTGCCCGCCAGGGCTTGTCTGGCCAGTTGTAACCCCATTGGCCAGCCGGACAGCAGCTCCCAGATCTGCGCCACCGAATTCCGGGTTAAAGACGAGCTGGTCTCTCCTGCGAAAATTTGTTCTGCCTCCGCCAGGGTAAAACCCAGTTCCTCCCGGCCCAGCTCAATTGCACGCCCGGCTGCTGCCAGCCCCGGCAGCGCCCTGAGACGGAACCGGTTTCGGCTTAAAAGGATAAAACAGATCTGCGGCGGGAAGTGCTGAAGAAGGGAGTCCAGAACTTCTTTCACTTCTTCACTGCCGGCAACCGTATGATAATCCTCCAGGATCACCAGCAGTCCCTGCCCTTCCAGGCTGTCTTCCAGCATATCCGCTGCTTTTCCAATGAGCCTACCCCGGGCCTGCCAATGAACCTGCCGCATTATTTTCTCCTGCGCCAGGGCCTCCTTAAAGAACGGCAAACGGAGAGCCAAACCGTACAAAAGAAGTTGTAAAAAAGCCATCCCGTCACCATCGCCGCCGTCCAGGTTGAGCCATGCAAAAGGTTTCCGGACCCTGCGCACAAAACCGGCTGCCACGGTGCTCTTTCCGTAGCCGGCGCCTGCCACGACACAGGTGAGCCGCCTCTCCGGCCCGCCATCCAGCAACGCCAGCAAACGCTCCCGGGGCAGGTACCGGAATGGAAGTTCGGGAGGCCGGAATTTACTTTTGGGAAAAATATTCAACATACGCAGACTTCCCTCTGGATAAATGTCGAATAAATGTATGTTTTATTGTGGTTATTCAGCATCTGTAACTGTTCAGGAGTCAGAAGTCAGGAGTAAGAATGAGAGAACCGTCTCGGGACATTCTGAATACCTGAATAGTATCATTTTATCAAATAATCCCAAACTCTTATTGCACGGGTAACTGCATGGTCAGCCGTAGCAGGTTCCCGTCAGGTAAGCGCATAACTTTTACTTCATGTACCAGGTTCAGGATCAGGTACAGCCCCCAACCCCTGGCTGCTTCAACTCCTTGGATCTTATTTTGCAGAAAAGGCTCCGGGGAAGGAAAGGTAAAAGGAGGGCCGGTGTCTGTAACGTCTACTTCCAGGGAATCGGGGCCGGTCCGAAAAGTCAACTTTATCATCAAGCAGGGGTCGTAACCGTGGGCGTGCTCCATGGCATTGAGACAAGCTTCGCTGACGGCAGTGGCCAGATCCATGGCAGCTTCATCCCCTGCGCCCTCAATTCGCGCCAGTTCCGCCGCCACCGACATCGCCACCTTCTCGTATCCTAGTTGGGAAGGAATTTTCAATTCAACAGTCGTCATCGCCATGATAACCACATCCCTAAAAAATTTACATTTCGCGTGCATTGGCTATACGGTTCCCCTGCTTTGGACATATCCGGAATTTTACTGTACAAATCCCCCCTGAATTAAGGTAATGGGACACAATTTCGCCAAGGAATGTCTCCAATTGATGAACCAAAATGACCCTTTTATAAAGTAGTGTAAAGGGAGGGCCTTACAGAAATCTTACAGAAAACACGCCATGTGATTATTTATAAAATTTTTGAAACGTGCCGTTAATCCTATTTACCTTAAGCGGCGCACCACCAACAAGGTGAGATCGTCTTCCTGTTCGCCGCCGGAAAAACGGAACACCTTTTCTACAATAGATGATATGAAGGATTCACTCTCGGAGCCGGAAGAATAACGAAAAGCATTTAGGAACCGCGGGAAACCGTAAAGTTCACCAGTGACGTTACGGGCCTCGACGATGCCGTCTGTATAGAAGGCAATTCCACCTCCCGGGGGAATTGTCAGCGTTATTTCACTGTAGGAGATTCCACTTGCCAATCCCAGCGGCAACGCCCCTGTATCGGCTAACTCCGGGGCTGTGCCGTCCTGGGAAAACCGGACCGGACTCACATGCCCGGCGCTGGATAAGGTACAGGTCCCGGCTGAGGGGTCGAACACGGCGTAAAGAGCGGTGATAAACATTCCCACGGACACGGTGCCGCAAATGAGGTCGTTCACTCTGCTTAAAACCGCTGCGGGGCTTTCTTCCCGGGGCGCTTCAGCCCGCAGCAGGCCGACCACCGCTGCCATCAGCAGGGCCGCCGGCATGCCTTTTCCTGCCGCGTCACCCACGGCCAGACCAAAACGTCCGTCTTGCAGGGGGATGTAGTCGAAAAAATCGCCCCCTACCTGCCTGGCGGGCAGCGACACCCCCGTAATTTCCCATCCCGGCAAGGAAGGAAACTTTTTCGGCAACAATTCCGCCTGCACAGAGCGCGCCAGCGCCAGTTCACGGTCCACGTCCCGGTAAATTTTGGCCACCTGCTGCTGCAGCCGGTTAAAGGCCACCACCAGGTCACCCACCTCATCCAGCGACGTCACCGCCAGCGTCTGGTGCAGGCCGGGCTGGATTCCCCGGGTCATTTGCTCCAGTTTCCCGGTCACCAGTACAATGTCACGGGCCGTGTCGGAAGCGGTTACAACGCCGACAACGGCACAAAAAACAGCAACTAATACGGTAAGGATAACGAACAGGCCTACGGGCAAAGGTTTGCCTGCCAGCGGGAAAAACAGATAAGCAGATAAAAAAGTGCTTGTCGCAACAACCACAATCGAAGTGATTGTGAGCAGTATGCGGTTTTTTACAGCCAGGCGCTTGCCTTCGTCCGGCGCGAGGCCCGTGGTCTTTTCCAGGAGCCCCCGCATCAGCCTCCGTGAGAAAGCGAAAAACAGCATGGCCAGGGATACGGTAAGAGTCAGTTCGAAGGTGGCATTTTGTAATGTCACCAGCCACCAGTTGGCCGGAATATCTTCCTTATAAAAAAAGAACCACTCGGAAAAGTGAAAAATGAGGATGAGTCCTACCCCGCAAAGCACAAGAAAAAGGAACATGTCCAGGGGGTAATTGAAAGCCTTCTTTCGAGACCTGGCAACCAGCTCTTGCTCCGGCTCATTTTCCTTCTCAAAACCGTCAAGAACATGCAAAACCGGCTTCAAATAGGCCGCTGAAAGAGCGTATAGGGCTAGAACTGCAAATAAACACTGCCCGAATACCACGGGAAAATAAAAAGTAAGCTGCTGCTTCAGGGTAACGCCTTGTATAAACTGGTTACCCATGGTTATCGCCGCAAACGCTACCGTCCCTATATACGCAGCGAGGCGAAATATCCGCCTCATTAGCCTGCGGGACGCCGTCATCTCAGACACCACTTTCATGATTATTTTCTGACGCAAACACAAGACGCGCGGCGTCCTCACTGTCGAAAACCGTTATATAATCATTGAGGCCGACCATGTGAAAAATTTTGCGGTAATGACCGGAAAGATTGATGGCGCCCACCGGGCGACCGGATTCACGGCAACGACGCACCAGTCCGATGAGCAAGGCCAGGCCGGCGCTGTTGATGTAGTCCACCCCGGCGAAATCCAGCACAACCGGAGCGGATGGCTCGTCTAAAGGAAGCATCTTTTTAAATTCCTCTTCACCTTCACTGGTGATGTCGCCGCTGAGACGCAAAAACAACATTTCTTCTTCCCATTCAGTTTGGGAATTTAATTTCTTCTTCAAGCCTGTCCCTCCTGCCTCCGTTCATACAATTGCCCGCCCTGTTTCCACGGTTAGACGCCTTGGGATATAACCATAGCCCAAAAACCAGCAATATTTGTCTAAAACAAAACATTCTACCTGTTCCGGGAAAACCCTGCAAATCTACGTGATTTATGCGGTATGGACAATAAAACTCTATTATACGTCTTCAGGATGGGGATAGGTGTTAATCAGTGCAAGGAAGCAGGTTGTTTGAAAAAATTGAAACGCACCGGAAGGCGTCTTATTTTGTAAGAGTTTTGTAAGATGGGCCGTTTAATCTGACAGTAGAGACGTCCGTTTTGTTCCCTGAGAATAATTTTCCAACACTGTAACAGTTGGAATTCCCCTGTTGGACTATTTGATGCGAGTGCAAAAAACACAAAAGGAGGTGAAGCTCGAAATCTTCAATTAAAAAAACATTTAAGGAGGAATGCAGACAGGTGCGTAAAGCAGGGAAGCAAAGCAAAATAATGGCCCTGATAACAATCGTGGTCCTGATGCTGGGCGTAATACCGCAGGCGGCAGTGGGCAGCATGCCGCCGGACATCAGCGGTCACTGGGCCCAAAGCCAGATAACCGACTGGCTGAACCAAGGATTGGCCGGCGGCTATCCCGACAGCACATTCAAACCGGACAACAGCATCACCAGGGCGGAATTCATGGTGCTGGTAAACAAAGCCTTCGGTTTTACAGAAACGGCGCAAGCCCGTTACAAAGATGTAAAAACCTCTGATTGGTTTGCCACAGACCTAGCCAGGGCTAAAGAAGCGGGCTATGTATCGGGTTACCCGGACGGAACAATCCGCCCGAACAACAGCATCAGCAGGCAGGAGGCAGCCTCCATGCTTGCAAGACTGTTAAAGCTGAACACAGCGGACACATCATCAGTAAGCAAATTTAAAGACGCAGCCCAAATACCCCGGTGGAGCAAGGGAGCAATAAGCGCGGCGGCAGCAGCAGGGTACATGCAGGGCTACCCGGACATGACCTTCCGGCCGGAAAAAAAAGTAACCAGGGCTGAGGCAATAGTGTTTCTGAGCCGTTCCCTGGCCGGCGGCAACAGCCCGGCCGTACCTCAAAAGACTGTAACCTATAACCAGGCCGGAACATACGGCCCGGCAAGCGGACAGGAAACTATTAACGGTGACGTATGCATAACAGCCTCCGGAGTGGTGCTGAAGAATGTCCTAATATCAGGAAACCTGGTGCTGGACAAAGGCATAGGTGAAGGAAGCGTAACCCTGAACAACATCACGGTAAAAGGTACAACCACCATACTGGGCGGCGGGGCAAACAGCGTAACATTTGAAAATTGCGCCACGGCGGACATAACGTTAAACAAAGAAGGAGCCAGACTGGTAGCCAAAGGCAAGAGCGGGCTTGGCAAAGTAACAATGAAAACAGGCGGCCGCCTGGTGGAAGACAGCCTGGAAGGAAATGGCTTCACCAGCGTGACAATAGCCGGAGAGAGTGCAAAAACTGTACTGGCAGGCGAATTCGACAGCGTACAGCTGGATGCGGCAAAAGTCAGCCTGGAAATAACAAGCGGTGTGGTTAATGACCTTACCATAACAGCACACGGTAAAGATGCCAAAGTGACCGGAAAGGGGCAGATAAATACAGCCAACGTCAATGCCACAGGTGTTGTCATTGAGCAAAAGCCCGGAAAAATAAACATAGGCAATAACATAACAGCAATCATAGCCGGCAAGACGGAAAAAGGAGACACTGCAGCGGGCGGTGGTGGTGGCAGCAGTAGCTCCGGCTCATCACTTCCGGCGGGATATAGCGTTAACGGCAATACAGCCACCGTGGCCAACCTGGAGGGAATACTATACGCCTTGAACCAGTCAGGCATAACAGTAATCAATGGCAAGGGCTCGAACATAACCGGCAATGTCATAATTAACAAACCCGGCCTGACGCTGCAAAATATGACCATTACCGGTGACCTGGAGGCCGGCTCCGGGATAGGTGCCGGCGACCTGACCCTGGAAAGCGTAAATGTAACCGGCAAGACAACATTCAACGGCGGCGGCAGCAACAGTGTCCACCTTACCGGAACAACACAGCTGCAGGGAACGGTGGAAATCAACAGAGAAGGACTGCGGCTGGTTGCAGATTCGGGCAGTGTATTGGTAACCGGCAATATCCGGATGAACATGCCGGCCACACTGGAAGCGGCGGCCAATGTATTCACCGGGACGGTAACAATCAATATTCCCACGACCTATACAGGAAGCAGTGACGTAGTAATTGCCGCGCCATTAAGCGGAAGCATTAACATCCAGCAGACAACAGCTGCAGTGGGCATACAAGTAACCGAATCGGGCAGCGCCAGCATTAATATTACCGCAGCCAATGCAAGAATTGAAATAGCGCCGGGTGTAACAGTAACCGGAACCATTTCTATTGCAGCAACAGCTGCCGGAGTTGAGATTGAAAACTCCGGAACTATTAACCAACTGAACGCACAGGTGACCACTACCATTACGGGTAACGCACCGGATAATATTTCAGGTACGGCCCCAACTTTAAAGGCGGCAAAGCCGGCGGCAACCCCGTCCGGTGGCGCGGTGTCCCTTGGTACACAGATAGTTCTTTCTTCCGCCACAGTTGGATCGGCGGTCTACTATACAATTGACGGCAGTGTTCCTGGTGCCACTGTTTCTGATTCAGTGTATAAATACACGGGAGCAATCACCATTGCAAAAGCAATGACGATCAAAGCCATAGCAACCAAGGCAGATATGCTGAACAGTGATGTAATGACCGAAAGTTACACTATCGGCGGCGGTGGTGGAAGTACTCCAACAAATAACCCCCCGGTAGCCAAGCCGGTGGCTGACCGGTCAGTTATCATGGGCGGAAACAATTTGATTCTTACGGGAGCAGACTTAGCCACCGACCCGGACGGGGATGCCTTGACTGTTACAGGTGCCACTTACGGAACGGCAGGAATCGTAAGCCTGGACTGGTTAAATGGCAGCCTGGTAATCTCGCCGCTGGCAGCGGGAACAACCACGGTCACGGCATCAGTATATGACAGCGCAAATCAAGGAGTAGACGTATCATTTAGCGTTACAGTTAACGAAGGGGCGGCAATAAGTAACTTTGCGTGTGTTGATCATGACGACACCTCTGCAACATTCACATGGACGGCGCCAACCGGGGCAAGTCAAGTGATAATCTTTCAGACTAAAACTGACCCTGATACGGTCCCCTCTGGACAGTCTATTACCTGGAAAGGCACAGAGGTGGCTCCGGACGCTGGCACCGGAACAGTAGTAAACTTAGATCCTGGAATAAAGTATTGGTTTTATCTGCACGTCATTGGCGGCACTAATGCCGGTGATTCAAATATTGTCAGCTTATCCACAAGTGTGCTTGGCCCAAGTCAGATTGTTGTTCATAACAACGCAGGGCTTCCAGATTATGTTGAGGTATATGACTTGCTGGAGGGCGATACCGTCAATGTCTATGACTCTGCAGATGGTGGTAGCCCACTGGGATCCCAAACGGTTGGCCAAGATGAAACAGATGTAAACATAAGTATTGATCAATTGGGTTCTGTGGCAGGTTCAGTCTTTGTAACAGTAACAAGACCACCTGATAATGAAAGTAACCGAGTAGAAAAAACGTATGATGCTGAATTCTCTCCTCCGAGTAATGTTTCAGCTTTACCATCGCACAATGATGCCGGTGAAGCAGTAAACATCATCACATGGAACGATAGTGAATCTCAAAATGTAACGAGTTACTATATTATACGTTACGATGTAAACACTGACGCCGCGGAGTATATCGGCAGCGTTATTGACAAAAACACACAAACCTATACCGATACAACTGCTGTACCGGGAACAGCCTATATCTATTGTGTTGTAGCAGGTGATGGAAACAAGACATTTGCGTTATCTGAACCAAGCGCACAAATAACAACATTACAAAACACTGCTCCGTCAGAGTCCGTAACGCTGGAATACCTGGGACATTCCGCCTTTGTCCTGACCACTCCGGGTGGCCAAAGGGTTCTGCTGGATCCCGAACATAGCTATGGTAATGCTTTGGACCCGGTTGACCTGGCCATCATCTCCCACGAGCATAGTGACCACAACCAGGTAGCGGCAGCAGCTCCCGGTCTGGGAGAGGACAAGGTAATTCACGGAATCAATGGTGGGAGCTTCAATTCTGTTACAGATGCCGTTTATGGTGACCTGACGGTGAGTAACGTTCAGACCAGCCACTTTGATAATGCTCAAAATAATGCCAGCTTTATCTTGTCCACAGCTGGAATGCGCCTTGTGCATATGGGGGACTCACTGGGTACCTGTGACATGAGCGTCCTAAATGAATTTGGGCTGGGAACCAACGGTCCGCCGGCGGACGAGATGGCTCAAAATCTAAAAGGCCCCTCAGGCATCGATGTGCTGATGATTCCCATTGGAGACTCTATGGGAATGAATGGTCTCGACACTTCTGTAGTGATAAAAGCCATTGAAAAGCTGGCGCCCAAAATCGTCATTCCTATCCATTCGTGGAACGAAACAAACATTTCTAATTTCCTTGCAGCCGTTGGAGATACACACCCTGAATGGAGCATAGTAAATCCCCGGGATTCCCAGGTAACATTCACAGCCGGTGACTTATCCGCCGGTACGGTGATCTGGAACATGCAGCCGTCAAGTTCAATAAACGGGTTATGGCCCACCTCGTCAGCCGGCGTTGCCGGAAGTGACACGGCGCTGGATGTCAATGTAGATACAACCAGTATTGCGGACGGCACGGGTGTAAGCGTGGAACTGGTGGACACAGCCGGGAATTCCCTGAGCCCGCAGGTAACAGGCGCCTCCACTATCAGCAACAATTCGGCTATAGTTTCCCTGGCCATTCCGGGAACAGTGCCGGCGGGTTATTACAGACTAAAAGCGGTTGCCGGCGACAGTAGCAACACCGGTGCTGTTTTCACCGTTAATTCCGCTTCAATCAACTATGTAAGCCCGTGGCCAACAGGCAGCGAAGTTGGAACTGAAGCAACAACGGATGTTGCAATAACGACAGCAGGTATTGCTGATGGCACCCCGGTGACGGTAGAACTGGTAACAACCTGCGGGGACTCCCTGGGTCAGCCGGTAATAAGCACATCTACCATCAGCAACAATGAGGCCACAGTATCCTTAACAATTCCGGCGTGGGTACCGTTTGGAAGCTACAAGCTGAAAATAATGGCCGGTGACGATTTCCACGGCAGCACAGATTATTATATATATTGACGTTTGGGTAGATAAACCAATAGAGCCGGGCGGGAATACTTTCCCAACCGGCTCTTACACTTTTTGATAACTAATTAGCTAAGAATATAAATAAATTTGGCTAGGTCACCTTCAAGGAGTGTGTGGAATTTATCTTATTGATTATCCAGTGATGGGTGTGGGTTTGGAAGGAAGGGTTAGATCTATTATGCGAGGGAGAAGAATTATTTTCTTGTATATACAAAAATTATATTACAGTATAAATGTTATAATGATATAAAAAGTGGCCCGGAGGCATAGTCATAATTGGAAAATATACCAAATTACTCAACAACATTAAAATATATGCCTTTTCTTTTTTTAGAGGTAAAAAAGGCTGCAAGCCTTAAAGTACAAGGGCTCGGCTATTCCGAAATTGTAAGCCGGTCAATAAAAGATAATATTTTTCAGGTCAACACGGAAAGCAGAAAAAAGGAAATTGCCGCAGCGGTCATCAAAAGGCTTAGCTGGATTTAAATGTTTGTCCATACAGGAAAGCAATGGCATCCCAAGGGAAACGGCGGACTACTTTGCCGGTGGGCATAAAAGTTTAAAGAAAGATTTTCAATATCTAATTGACGTGTTCCATGACGCCAAGGAATACGGTTCCATATTGAATGTTGAGCCGGTTGATTTTGACGCCCTGGAAAGAAGGCTGGGGGAAATAAGGGCGCACGGCACGGGTGATTTGTTTACTGAAGCGTACCGGAGGGCTATATTGGAGAAAGTGCCCGCGCTGATAAAGCAGGCCAGGATAATGAGCGGGTAATATGATGTGGTATGTACGAATCCTCCTTATATGGGTAGAAACGGGATGGGATCTAAGCTTTCAGAGTATGTAAAGAAAAATTATCCAGATACAAAGTTGGATATGAGCACTGTTTTCATGGAAAAAACATTAGATATGTGCAGCCCACACGGAATGATGGCAATGATAAACATCCCGGTTTGGATGTCGAAATCCAGTTTTGAGCAATTACGGCTTATTATTTTAAACAGACATACATTGATAAATATGCTTCATTTTGGTAGGGGTGTATTCGGATCTGATTTTGGAACCACTGCTTTTGTGATTAACAAATCGTTAATTAATGATTATGCTTCCGTCTTCAGGCAGCTATACGATCAAATTGGCAATGTTGACTCATTAAAGCAAAAAGAAAAATGGTTTTTTGAAAACAAAGGGCACTTTATCGTACAAGGCGGGAAAAAACAAGGCCCGGAAAAAGAAAGAGCATATTGCCAGGCAAATGAAGGAGTGCATGGAGTATGACCAGGTCATCGCCCACGTGGCCAACCAAAAAATCGAGATCGACCTGGATGACGGTGTAAAAGTAAATTGCGCCAAGTTCCAGAGTGTGGAAATCCCCCGGGGTGAGGGCAAAAAGCCATTAAAGGCCGATTTGCTGGCCAAAATATAAATAGAGGTGTTTTCAAATGAAACGAAAATCGTTATCTGAAACGGAAAATAGAGTATTAAGAGGGTTCATAGAGTATTTAACAAATTTATATCCCGAACAAGTGGTTTCAATTGAGTTATTCGGTTCCAAGGCCCGCGGAAACGCGGAACCCGATTCGGATATAGATTTATTGATTATTGTTAAAGACCGGAATAACATTGACCGCTATAAGATATACGATTACGTGCTTGATGCCGAGTTGGATCATGAAATAAACATCTCTTTAAAAATATATAACAAGGATGACTATAATAAACTGGTTAAAATGAATGTTCCCTTTGCCACCAACGTTCAAAAAGAGGGAGTTACCTTATGGACGATGTAAATTATAAAGATTTGGCACGCTACCGCATTGAAATGGCTGAAAGTAAAATAAAAGCTGCAGAAATTCTTATCAAACAAGGTATGTTGATTATATAGCGGAATTCTTCCGGGAAATGAGGAAGAGATCTTTTACCGATGCCTTTGACAGGTACTTCAGGCTGGGCAATAACCTAAACCAAAGAGATGTGATAGCTGTAAGGAAAACCGTATCGGGACTGGTAAAGTTAATTTACCCCAATGGCGAATTTACCAGGGACGACATAGAAGAGATATTGCGATACGCCCTGGTGGGCAGGAGAAGGGTCAAAGAACAGCTTAAAAAAATTGGTGGCATGGAATTTTATGATGTTCATTTCTCTTATATTGATAACGATACCTTAATTGAAGAATTTGTGTCAGTGCCGGAGCAGGGTGGCGGTAAGCTTATTCCCGAAGGCATGTACAAACCCGGCCATATTTACACGGTGGCCCACGGGGATTCCGGTATGATAGGTGTTTATAAAATAGAAACCGAAGTTGTTCCCGGCTCCGGTAGATTTGACAGAACCGGCCTTGGCTCCTGTCGTGAGGCCAAAGAAAGCATTGCCACAGCTTTTAATTACTTTAAGGCCAACAAAAAGAACATTAGCGGTATTATATCTGTGCAAAACAATGATTTTTAAATGCATGTTCAGGACTTGCAAGGCATTGGATTAACTTCGGAGCTTTCGCTGGTTGCATTTATCGCCCTTTGTTCCGGCGCTCTTAGGAAGCCGGTTCAAAGTCAGCTGGTGGTGTTGGGGTCTATGAGCATAGGCGGAACAATCAATAAAGTGGAAGAATTGGCCAATATTATGCAAGTGTGTTTTGACGCGGGAGCTAAAAAGATATTGCTGCCGATGGCTTCCGCTGTTGATATACCAACGGTTCCTCCGGAGTTGTTTGCCAAATTCCAAATTTCATTTTACCAAAGCCCCGAAGATGCGGTTTTTAAGGCGCTTGGTGTTGAGTGATATTATATGAATAACAAAAACCCCGAGGAAGCCAAAAAACAACAGCTCACCTGGCAGGCGATAATCGAAAAACTGGAACAGACCCTTAAAACCGCCGGTCCCAAGGTCCTTTTGGGCAACCGGGGGTACCGGCGCTACCTGAAGATGGACAAAAAAGCGGTCACCATAAACGAGGAAGCTGTTAAAGAAGATGCCAAATATGACGGTAAATACATCCTGCGCACCAACTGCGACCTGCCACCGGATGAAATAGCCCTGGGTTACAAAGGCCTGTGGCAGGTGGATAGGGCGTTTCGTTCCCTGAAGAGTACCCTGGACTTAAGGCACATCTACCACTGGAAAGAAGAACGGGTGCGCAATCAGATATTTGTCTGTTTTTTGGCTTTTGTGCTGCAGGTGATGCTGGCCCAAAAAAAAACCTTTGAGTGCTACGTGGTTAGTTATACAATAGGTTTTGAAAATATTTTCTACACCAAATACTCCACCTTTGCCCCCGGGAAATACCTGTCCAGCTCCCGGCGAAACAGTTCTTCCATCTCCCGGAGCGTCTCCTTGGGATAAACGTACTTTCCGTAACAAAAGGCAAAAGCAAAAAGTCTAGCAATCCCTTGTGTACCAAGGATTGCGGGCTTCTTGGTAAATTTTCTTACTTTGGATAACACCCCTTATAGGAAGATGCTCCCATTTTTATTGTTTTCATATTAACAATATTTATCATATTTGTTTTTGCTAGCTTGTGAAACTAACCGGGTATATATTCTGGTGTTTTTGATGTCTTCATGCCCTAACAGGTCTTGCAGGCAGGCTAAAGACATGCCCTTGGCTCTAAGATGGGCGGCAAAAGTATGCCTTAAGTTATGCGGGGTTACCTTATAGCCCAGATAAAGCTTTTGGGCAGTGCTTTTTACAATTTGCCGTACTTTAGCGGTGGAAACCGGTCGTCCCTTGTGGTCGGCAAATAAATAAGGACTTTCTACCTGGTGACTTGCCAAGTATTCCTGTAGTCTTTGAGCGCACGCGGCGGTAAAAAGAACTACCCGTTCTCTTTTTCCCTTACCCTTTATTAAAACCTGCCAGGTATCCCATTTAATGTCGGCCAGCTGAATTGTTACCAGTTCACTCACCCGTACCCCGGTGGCGTATAATGTTTCAATAATAGCCCGGTCAAAACTACTGGAGGCCGTTTCCATTAGCCCAATTAAATCTTTTTTGGACAAATAAACTGGATTCATAGGTTGCCAGGGTGAGTGTATATTTTTTGCGGGATTCTGGTTCACCAAAGCTTCTTCGGAACAGAAATTATAAAAAACCTTGAGTGCTATTAGTTTTATTCGAATAGAACTGGGCTTTAATCCGGCCTTTCCCAGTTCAGCCAGCCACTCTCTAATATCATTGGCCTCTACTTGATTATATTGCTTGGGATAGTGACAAAAAAACTGGGTTAGGGAAATTTTATAGCCGCTGGCTGTTTCAGGTGCATATTTTAAATGATGCTCATTGAAAAACTGGTTTATCACCTGTTGATTGACTTCTTTTATTGTTATCACCCCATAAATTTTTTATATAAGCTGACGATTTGTTCTGCGGGCAGCCGGGCATATATTCTGGTGGTACTCAGGTTGCTATGACCCAATTCATCAGAGATAAAATCAAGTTCGGCACCTTTGGCTAATAGATTAGTGGCAAAGGTATGTCGCAAACGATGTGGGCCCAGATTACTGCCCAGTTTTGCCTGGCGGCCCAGCTTGGCTGTTAAATAATAAATACTACGACCTTTTAAACGCTTGCCAAAACGGTTTAGAAAAAGTGCTTGCTCGTGGGGTGGATGGGTCTCTAGGTACTTTTGTAGGTAGAGGGCGCATAGAGGTGAAAAGTGTACCTGCCGTTTTTTTTGCCCCTTTCCTGTCACCCAGGCCGTTCTATTTTTTAAATCCACATCCGTTACATTTAAAGTCACCAGCTCACAGCGCCGACAGCCCGAGGAAAGTAAGTATTCAAAGATGGCCCGGTCCCGTATTGATAATTGATCGGCATGCAGATTAATCCGGGCCTGTTCAGGTTTATCCAGGTACTTGGGGACTGCTTTGGGTATTTTGGGCCTCCAGCGACTTTTTATCAAGTTGCGTTCCAGATACCCTTCTTCCACTCAAAAGTTTAACAAATTAGATAAACAAGAGATGTAATTTGATATGGAACTTGCTTTTTTAGTTGACTTATGTTTTAAAAGCCAGTCTAGAACATCGTTAGCATCGAGTTCCAGTATTGATTTGGGACATTCAGTAAAAAATTTTACAAAAAATCTTTTGTTAATATAGATGGTTAGGGCCTTTTCTGGGTTAATTTCAGGCTCATTAAATATTCATTTATAATCTTTTTGGTCGTCGCATCAATTTCGGCATTATCCAGCACCCAGTACTTTTTATACAAGATAATCAGCTCCTTATTGATAATTTTCGTACTGCTTTTTCTTGGCCGTGGCGCTAAGCCGGTTATATATTCTGGTACTATTAATATTGGCATGTCCCAAAAGCTCTTGGATATAGCTTTGAGGCATATCCTTTTCTTTCAGGTGAGCGGCAAAAGTATGTCTTAAAGTATGGGGGGTAATTTTAATCCCCAGGTCAAGATTGTTTGTATAATGCTTGAGGAATAACTCCACCCAAGCCGGACTCAACGGTTTGCCCCTTTGGTTGGTAAAAAGATACGGGCTTTCCACTTTTCTTGTTGCCAGGTAGGCTTTAAGTCTTTCTGCACACGCTGCCGTAAACAGTACAAACCGCTCTTTATCCCCTTTGCCTTTGCGAATCCATATTTGCCTGGTATCCCATTTAATGTCCTCCAAGCGGATATTGAGAAGCTCGCTGATCCGAACTCCGGTGGCATAAAGTGTTTCAATGATGGCCCTCTCCCGGGGGTGCTCTTTGGCTTCCTCCATAAGATGAGCCAGGTCGGCCTTGTTCAAATAAATCGGTGGGGATTCTTTTATCCGGGGCAATTCGATATTAAAGGTTGGGTCTTTGAGAATTAAATCTTCCTCTATACAGTACCGGTAAAATGATTTTACAGCGGCCAGCTTTAACCGGAGCGAACGGGGCATCAGCCCGGTTTCGTCAAGTTGCATTAGCCAGGCCCGAATATCCAGTGCTTTAACTTCGTCATATTCCTTGAAACAAAAGCTAAAAAACTGGCGCAACGCAATTTGGTAACTTTTTACCGTTTTTTCAGTAAACCGTGCTTGATTGTCTTTAAAAAAGTGTTCTATCATTTCGGTTGTTTTCTTCATGGAACTACTCCTTTATTTTTCTGTACCAAGATATGATTTCTTCGGATAGCACTCTGGCGTAGATCCTGGTCGTATTAAGATCGCGGTGCCCCAGTTCGCTACCGATAAACTCCAGTTCAGCACCCCTGGCCAGCAGATTCGTGGCAAAGGTATGCCTTAAACAGTGTGGGCCAAGCTTGCGGGGTAGGCCTGTTTTTTTTCCCAGCTTGCTGGTAACTTTATATATGCCAACCGTGGAAAGCCTTTTCCCATACTGGTTGACAAAAAGGGCGGGCTCGCTTTTAGGATGGTGATTATCCAAATACTCTTTAAGCAGGAGTGCACATTCCTCGGAAAAGTGTACCTCCCGGGTTTGTCCGCCTTTACCCTTAACCCGGGCAGTTCTATTTTCAAGGTCGAGGTCATCGACATTTAAGCTGGCCGCTTCAGCGCGCCGGCAGCCAGAGGATAATAAGAATAAAACCAGTGCGCGGTCTCTTACAGGTAGTTTTTCGGCGCGAAGTTTAACCCGGGCCAGTTCATTCTCATCAAGATACTTAGGTAATGATTTGGGTATGCGTGGTCGCCATCGTTTCTTTATTAATGTACGTTCAATATATCCTTCGGCCAGGCAGAATCTGAAAAAACTAGAAAGGATAGAGAGAATAAAATCCCGGGTTCTCTCTTTTGTGTGACCGTAAAACGTGTTAATCCAGGCCAGAACATCATCAGATGTTAACTCCTGTACCGGCTTTGCACAATCTGTAAGAAATTTCTCCAATACACGCCGGTATCGGTCAATGGTTGTTTCCGATTTGTTGGCCAGCTTCATGAATTGTAAAAATTCGTTGGCTATTACTTTAGTTTGCTGGTCAATATTTTCAAGTTCGATTATCCAGTACTTTTCTTTCATCAATTCAGTCCTTTCCTCTGCGATTCAAAGTTGCTTTGGTTAACTATTATTTCCAATTTAATAATCGAATAATCAATAAATCAAAATTTTTTGCAGGAAACTTCTGTTTATTTGATAAAATATAGTTAAAATTTAGTCGATATATTAAGTAAAACCAAGAAATCAATTATTAAATTAAAAATACCTTAAACACCTCAACATACCAAAAATTGCATGGAAACCCCCATAATAAAGGAGGCCAATAATGAACGTTTTTGAATTAAACCACCGTTTAATTCACGATTATTCATCATATATCCGCAGCTTTATCCAAATTCGTGACAAGCGAATTTATGATTACACGGAGCAGTGCTTAAATGACGGGCTTCTTTGGCCTGAACCACTAATTCAGCTAAACCCTTCATTCGAACCCGGTGAATGGGTGGATGGTTTGGTAGATAACGGAATTTTGCATAAGGAATGCAAAAAAATCTTTCGGAGCAATAAAGATTTGGATGGAATAGGACAACCACTACGGTTGCATAGACACCAGGTTGATGCCATCGAGGCTGCCCGCTCAGGAAAGAACTATGTCCTCACCACCGGCACCGGTTCCGGTAAAAGCTTGGCTTACATCATTCCCATAGTAAACTACATACTTCAACATGGCAGCGGCCGGGGAATCCAGGCCATTGTTATCTATCCAATGAATGCCCTGGCTAACAGCCAGTACGGTGAATTGGAGAAATTTCTTTGTTACGGTTACCCGGAAGGGCAGTATCCCGTTACATTTGAGAAATATACTGGACAGGAGAGTGAAGAGCAGAAGCAGCGGATTATTGAAAACCCGCCCGATATATTGCTGACAAACTATGTCATGCTCGAATTGATTTTAACCAGGGTAAAGGATAAAAACCTGATTAATGCAGCGAAAAACCTTAAGTTTCTTGTATTGGACGAATTGCATACCTACCGTGGCCGTCAGGGTGCCGATGTTGCCATGCTTATTCGCAGGCTTCGGAATTATTGTGGCGGTCAAGATCTCCAGTGTGTCGGTACCTCCGCCACTTTGGCTGGAACTGGCACTTATAATCAACAAAGGACCGAAGTTGGTGCAGTGGCATCACTTCTTTTTGGCTCCCGGGTTGATCCGGAGCAAGTTATTATGGAAACATTAAAGCGAGCTACACCCGATAAGGAGCTTACAGATCCAAGGTTTGTACAAGAACTCAAAGAAAGAATACAAAACCCTGGCACAATGTTCGAGGATGATTACCACCAGTTTATTAATGATCCACTATCCATCTGGATTGAAACTACTTTTGGCATTACCACGGAACCGGAAAGCGGCCGGCTAATTCGTAGCACCCCTCGCTGCATTTCGGGTCCGGAAGGCGCTGCCAAAGAATTAAGTAAGCTAACCGGAACCGGTGAAAATAGCTCTATTCAGGTAATTCAAGATAAGCTGCTTGCCGGGTATAAATGTAAACACCCCGAAACAGGTTTCCCCGTCTTTGCCTTCCGTTTACACCAGTTTATCAGCCGGGGCGACACAGTTTATGCTTCTTTAGAGAATGAACAGGATAGATATATTACCACTGAGGGCCAGCAATTTGTACCCAATGACCGTAACCGGATACTTTTCCCCCTGGCCTTTTGCCGCGAATGCGGACAGGAATATTACAGCGTAAACTTTATTACCGATAAATCAACAGGTCTCAGGATATTTACCCCTAGAGACCCATATGATAACCAAAGCGATGAAGAAGAGAATACATCCGGTTTTCTATTTCGCAACTCTGCAAATCCCTGGCCTGTAGATGATGCAGAAGTTATTAATAAGGTACCTGATGATTGGGTGGAAGAACATAAAGGGGTTAGACGAATTCGCAGCAATCGCGTGAAAGATCTGCCCGGGGTAACTTACATAAAACCAGATGGACGGGAGGATAAGGATGGGGAACAATTCTTTTTTATCCCGGTTCCTTTCCGGTTTTGTTTGCACTGCGGCGTGTCCTATGGAACACGGCAGTCTAATGACTTTGCCAAGTTGTCCACACTGGGCTCGGAAGGTCGTAGTACTGCTACAACCATATTAACATTGTCAGCGGTCCGGCACCTTCAACAAGAAGAAACTCTCGAACAAAAAGCCAGAAAACTTTTAAGTTTTACCGATAACCGCCAGGATGCGTCGTTGCAAGCCGGGCATTTTAACGATTTTATTGAAATCGGGCTATTAAGATCCGCTCTGTACCGTGCAGTTTATGAGGCAGGTCCGGATGGACTTCGGCACGATGAATTAACTCAAAAAGTATTTAATACCCTTGACTTGCCTTTGGAACTATACGCAGTTGATCCCAATGTTCGCTTCCAGGCCCTGGCCGATACCCAGCGGGCTTTACGCAATGTCTTGGGATACCGGCTTTACCTGGATCTAAAACGGGGCTGGCGTATTACTTCGCCTAATTTGGAACAGTGTGGCCTCTTGGAAATTAAATATGCCTCTCTCGATGAAGTTTGCGAGGCCGAAGACCTATGGCAGGAATGCCACCCGGCCTTGGTAACGGCCGACCCGGAAACCAGAAAGAAAGTAGCCAAAGTTTTGTTGGATTATATGCGGCGGGAACTGGCCATCAAAGTGGATTATTTAAACCGGGAATTTCAGGAACGGATTCAACAGCAAAGCAACCAGCATTTAAAACTTCCCTGGGCCATTGATGAAAATGAAAAAATGCAGTTTGCCACTATACTTTACCCCAGGTCTCGTTCAAGGTTCAAAAAAGACTTCAGGGGTAATATTTACCTGTCGGAGCGCAGCGGTTTCGGACAATACCTGCGCCGGCGCACCACTTTCCCCCAATATAAAGAAAAGATTGGCTGGGATCATACCAAGGAGATCATCAAGCAAATACTAAATGCTTTACGCATTGGCGGTCTTGTGGAAGTGGTGGATGAGCCCCGGGATGATGTGCCCGGTTACCAGTTAACTGCATCATCGTTGATTTGGGTTTGCGGGGATGGGAGCAGAGCTTTTCACGATCCCATCCGCGTACCCAACATACCGGAAGAAGGCAGCCGTACCAATCCATTTTTCGTTGAATTTTACAAAACAATGGCCTTTGAAACCAGAGGTATTGAGGCCCGCGAGCATACGGCCCAGGTTCCGTATGAGCTGAGGATTGAGCGTGAACAGAAATTCCGTGAAGGCACTCTTCCTATCTTATACTGTTCACCGACAATGGAACTGGGTGTGGATATTTCTCAACTTAACGTGGTCAATATGCGCAACATACCACCCACGCCTGCCAATTACGCCCAGCGCAGCGGGCGGGCCGGCCGTAGCGGCCAGCCGGCACTGGTGTTCAGTTACTGCTCCACCGGCAGTTCTCATGACCAGTATTTCTTCAAGCGCCCGCAGCTTATGGTGGCCGGTACGGTTTCGCCGCCCCGCCTGGATATCGCCAACGAGGACCTTATTCAATCCCACGTCCAGGCTATATGGTTAAAAGAAGCTGATTTGGATCTTGGCACTTCCTTGAAAGATATACTTGATTTGGATGGTGCCCAGCCAACTTTGGAGTTGCTGCCATCGATCAAAGATAGATTAAATGCTCAAACCCCAAGACAAAAGGCGCTGGTTAGAGCGCATGAAATACTGGCCGGTATTAAAGATGATTTAATCACTGCCGGCTGGTATAGTGACAACTGGATTAATGACGTATTAAACCGCATTCCAAGGACTTTCGAGAGTGCTTGCGACCGCTGGCGCGACCTTTACCGGGCCGCATTGGGTCAGAGGGAAGTTCAGAATAGAATAATTGGTGACGCATCTCGCAGCGCAGAAGATAAAAGAATGGCCAAGCGGCTGCGCCAGGAAGCCGAATCTCAACTGGAACTGTTGCTGCAATCTGACAATATCATGCAGTCCGATTTTTACAGCTATCGCTATTTTGCCAGCGAGGGCTTCCTGCCGGGCTACAATTTTCCGCGCCTGCCCCTTTCCGCTTACATTCCGGGGCGCCGCCGGGTGAACAATCGCGATGAATTTTTGTCCCGGGCCCGTTTTCTTGCCATTGCCGAATTTGGCCCTCAAAACTTTATTTATCATGAAGGGTCACGTTATCAAATCAATAAAGTTATTTTACCCGTCAGCCCGACTGCAGAGGGGGAGCTGCCAACCACCGAGGCAAAACTATGCCCCGCCTGCGGCTACCTGCACCCCTTAACCGGCGGTGCCGGCCCGGACCTCTGCCAGCGCTGCAATAATTCACTGGATGCGTCGTTGGAAAAATTATTCCGTCTTCAAAACGTGTCAACCAAAAGGCGGGAACGGATTAATTCAGATGAAGAGGAGCGCTTGCGCCGGGGTTATGAAATCAGAACCGTGGTGCGTTTTGAAGAACGGGACGGCCAGGCGACGTACCGTACCGCTTCGGTAGAAGAAAACGGCCAAAAGCTCGCTGAACTATCTTATTGCCATACAGCCACTCTTTGGAGAATAAATCTCGGCTGGCGCCGGCGCAGGAACAAAGATCAATACGGTTTTGTTTTGGACATCGAGCGCGGTTACTGGGCCAAAAATGAAATGGACTTGTCTGATGACGATAATCAAGATAGCCTTAGTAATCACACTACCCGTGTAATTCCATATGTCGAGGACAGAAAAAACTGCCTCATTTTACAACCCGTGGAACGTTTAGAGCACAATGTAATGGCGTCATTGCAGGCTGCGCTTAAGAATGCCATTCAAATACATTATCAACTTGAAGATAACGAACTGGCCGCCGAGCCCCTGCCAAACGAGGATAAACGCAACTATATTCTATTCTACGAGGCCGCCGAAGGTGGGGCCGGAGTGCTGCGCCGCCTGGTGGATGAACCGCGTGATCTTGCCGCGGTGGCTCGACAGGCGCTACAGCTTTGCCATTTCGACCCGGACACCGGAAACGACATGAGGCGGGCGCCGGGTGCCAGAGAAGATTGCGAGGCCGCCTGTTATAACTGTTTGATGAGTTATGGCAATCAGAGAGATCATAGCCTGTTGGATCGCCAATTAGTCAAGGAATATCTTTTAAGATTGGCCAACGCTCAGGTTGCGGGAGCACCTGTGGCGTTGCCAAGGTCGGCTCACTTGGAGAATTTAATGAGACAAGCCGGTTCGAATTTGGAACGAGAATGGCTACAGTTCTTAGAAGATAATGATTGCCGGTTGCCATCCAGATCCCAGGTTCTTATACCTCAATGTAATACCAGACCGGACTTTATTTATGACGATAAACAAGCTGTTATATATATCGACGGACCACCGCACGACTACCCGGAGCGCCGCCGGCGGGACCGGGATCAAACCGAGTGCCTGGAAGATATGGGTTACCTCGTTATTCGATTTAATCACCAGGAAAACTGGCCTGAGCTTATTGCCAGATACCCGTCTATTTTCGGGAGAATTAAGAATAATTAAGAGTATTTCAGGAGGAGAATATGAAATTCGCTGTGGGATCACTGGTTAAAGCGCGGGGCCGGGAATGGGTTGTTCTGCCTGAATCGAAAGATGACCTTGTCGTTTTGCGTCCCCTGGGAGGAACTGAAGACGAGGTCACCGGCATTTGCTTGTCCCTTGAAAAAGTTGAGCAGGCTCAGTTTGACCTGCCGAACCCGGCGCAAGTGGGGGACTACCGGTCCTGCCGCCTGCTCCGGGATGCCGTGCGGCTGGGGTTCCGCTCCAGCGCCGGGCCGTTCCGCTCCTTTGCCCGCATTGCCGTGGAGCCTCGCCCCTACCAGCTGGTGCCCCTGCTCATGGCCTTAAAGTTGGATCCTGTTCGCATTTTAATTGCTGACGACGTTGGTATCGGTAAAACGGTGGAAGCCTGCCTGATTGCCCGGGAACTTTTAGACCGGGGGGAAGTGCAGCGGCTGGCTGTTCTATGCCCCCCGCATCTGGCCGAACAGTGGCAGGCGGAACTGCGAGAAAAATTCCATATTGAAGCTGAACTGGTATTGTCCAGTACCGCTTTGCGCCTTGAGAAGAACTGTGGTTTTGGACAGTCTCTTTTTGATGTTTATCCTTATGTAGTGGTTTCAACTGATTTTATCAAATCCGACCGCCGTCGCGATGAGTTTTTGCGCACTTGCCCGGAACTGGTTATCGTTGACGAAGCCCACACCTTTGCTTATGCCGATCATGGCCGCGGCTCAAGACACCAGCGGCACCAGCTGTTGAAAGGTTTATCCGAATCCCCGGACCGCCACCTGATCTTGGTTACGGCCACGCCGCATAGCGGTAAAGAAGATGCATTCAGATCACTTTTGAGCTTCCTGAACAAAGATTTTATCAACCTGCCGGATAGCTTGCTGGGCAAGGAAAACGAGCAATGCCGGCGCCGGCTGGCCGCGCATTTTGTGCAGCGCCGGCGGGCGGACATCCGGCACTACATGCAAACCGAAACACCTTTCCCCGAACGCCAGGAAGCCGAAGAAACTTACCATTTATCCGATGACTATAAAAAACTGTTTGAACGTGTTTTGCGTTACGCGCGGGAAACTGTTAAAGATCTGGATAACCGAAGCCACCGCCAGCGGGTACGCTGGTGGTCGGCCCTGGCCCTGTTGCGCTCCCTGGCCAGCAGCCCGGCTGCCGCTGCTGCAACTTTAAGGAACCGGGCTGCCGCCGCTGAATCCGAAACCGTGGAAGAGGCCGACGAGATCGGACGCCGCACCGTGCTCGACATGGATCTTGATGAGGCAGCCGACGGTACAGACATTATTCCCGGTAGCGATCCCGGTGAAGAAACCGAAGAAGATAAAAGAATCCGTCGCCAGTTGCTGGAAATGGCCAGGGCGGCGGAAAAGTTATACGGAAAAAAAGATAACAAACTGAACAAAGCGGTCAAGTTAATTCGTGAACTGTTGGATGACGGGTACCGCCCCATTGTGTTTTGCCGGTTCATACCCACCGCCGAATATGTGGCTGACCAGCTTCGCAAGCAGCTGCCACAGGATGTGGACGTGGCGGTGGTCACAGGAAACGTGCCGCATGGCGAGCGCGAGGAGCGCATTCTCAAGTTGGCTGAATCACCCAGGCGAGTACTTGTGGCAACGGACTGCCTGAGCGAGGGCATCAACCTGCAGAACTATTTTGATGCTGTTTTTCATTATGACCTCAGTTGGAACCCTACCAGGCACGAGCAGCGCGAGGGTCGGGTTGACCGCTATGGCCAGCCGAAAAAGAAAGTGCGCGTTCTGACGTACTATGGCATCAATAACCAGATTGACGGTATAGTGCTTGATGTACTGATCAGGAAACATAAAAAAATCCGTAATTCTTTGGGAATTTCCGTCCCCGTACCCGTAGACGCCGACTCGGTGGCGGAAGCCATTTTTGAAGGGCTGCTGCTCAAGGAACAGAAAATAACCGAATACGTCCAGCTAACCCTTGACTTTGGCGATTATTTAACGCCCACCAAAGAAGAACTTTTTTCCAAGTGGGATGAAGTTTCTGTTCGTGAAAAACGTTCCCGCACCATGTTCGCCCAGGAATCCATCAAGGTTGACGAGGTGGCCCGGGAATTAAAGGCTATGCGGGATGCCATTGGCTCCGGTGTGGATGTGGAATGGTTTGTTAAAGAAGCTTTTCGGTCTTGTGGCGCTGTTGTCCAAGGCAGCGATACGGTTTGCTTTGATCTAAGTGAGACACCTGCTTCATTAAGGGATCTGATGGGCCATGTAAACAAAATAACAGCTCGATTCCAGCCGCCGGTAGAAGACAATGTCTTATATTTGAGCCGCACCCACCCGGTGGTGGAAAACTTGGCCTCCTACATAATGAATACGGCGCTGGATCCCCTCGTTAAGGCCCCGGCACGGCGTTGCGGTGTTATCCGTACCAACCGGGTAGACCGCCGCACTACAGTGCTCTTGGCACGGTTCCGTTATCATATAATAACCAAACGGGGCGGAAGGGAGATACCCTTGCTGGCCGAAGATTGCCGGTTGCTTGCATTTTCCGGTTCTCCACGGAAAGCCCGATGGCTTGATGCTAATGTTGCGGAAGCATTATTGCAAGCACAACCGGATGCCAATGTCGATCCTGATCAGGCCAGTGAATTTTTGAGCCGGGTAATTGAGGACATTGATGTATTGAGGCCCCACCTGGATGAGGTAGCCCGGCAAAAAGGCCGGGAATTGCTGGAAGCCCACCGGCGGGTACGCACGGCTTCCCGCCAGAAGGGTGTAACTTATAGCATCGTGCCGCAGTTGCCGCCTGATTTGCTGGGTATTTATATTTACCTGCCGAAGATTTGAGGAGGTAACTATGCAAACGCAACAAAAAGATGTTTTTACAACAATCCGCACTGAGGGAGCCATCCTGCCTCCGGATTTGCTGCAGCGCATAGTCAAAGGTGACCGTGAATTGGACGGTCTTGCTCCCGAAGATTACCATCTGGCCAAAGGAGAAAGGCTCAACGAGGCAATCAACCGCTCATGGAACCGCCTGCAAGGTGTCTGGGCCGCCTTTAAAGCAGCCCTGGAAAAGCTGCCCCCGGATGACCCCGCCACCACTGTAACTCGTGAACGCTGGCTGCTGGTGTTGTTCCAGGAACTGGGCTACGGCCGCCTGCTGACCGCCAAAGCAATTGAAATAGAAGGCAAGAGTTACCCCATATCCCATTGCTGGCAGCATACGCCAATACACCTGGTGGGCTGCCGTGTCGACCTGGACCGGCGCACTGCCGGTATCGCCGGGGCGGCCCGCACCAGCCCGCACAGCCTGGTGCAGGAATTTTTAAACCGCTCCGACGATCACCTCTGGGCTTTTCTGTCCAACGGCTATACCTTGCGCATCCTGCGCGACAATGCCAGCCTTACCCGGCAAGCTTACGTGGAATTTGACCTGGCCGGCATGATGGAAGGGGAAGTATACGCCGACTTTATTCTGCTGTGGATGTTGTGCCACCAGTCCCGGGTGGAAGCGGCCCGCCCGGAACAGTGCTGGCTGGAGAAATGGTTCCGGGCCGCCGGGGAGCAGGGCACGCGGGTGCTGGATCAACTCCGTAACGGTGTTGAAGAATCCATCACGGCTTTTGGCCGTGGCTTTTTAACCCATCCCGCCAACTTGGAGCTGCGTGAAAAACTCCGGTCGGGAAAATTAAAAACACAGGATTACTACCGCCAGCTCTTGCGCATAGTTTACCGCCTGTTGTTCCTGTTTGTGGCCGAGGACAGGGGTTTGTTACTGGACCCCAAAGCACCATCGACCTCCCGTGACCGGTATAATCTTTATTATTCTACCCGCAGGCTGCGCCGGTTGGCCCAGCGTCGCCGCGGCACCGAACATGCCGACCTGTTCAAAGGACTGCGGTTGGTAATGGAGAAACTGGGGAGCGATGAAGGATGTCCCGAGCTGGGCTTGCCAGCCCTGGGCAGTTTCCTGTGGTCCGCCCAGGCGCTGCCCGACCTTGCCGGGTGCGAAATAACCAACCGCGACCTGCTGGATGCCGTCCGGGCCCTGGCATTTACCACTGATGGTTACGCCCGCCGGCCGGTGGATTTCAAAAACCTGGATTCCGACGAACTGGGCAGCGTTTACGAATCCCTGCTGGAACTGCACCCGGTCCTCGACACGGACGCCGGTACATTTACACTCACAACTGCGGGCGGCAGCGAGCGCAAGACCACCGGCAGTTACTATACACCCACCAGCTTGATTAACTGCCTTTTGGATTCGGCCCTTGACCCGGTGTTGGACGAAGCCGTGAAGAAACCAAACCCGGAACAGGCCATTCTCAACCTTAAAATATGCGACCCGGCCTGCGGCAGCGGCCATTTTCTCATTGCCGCCGCCCACCGCGTGGCCAAGCGCCTGGCAGCAGTGCGTACCGGCGACGACGAGCCGGCGCCGGAAGCCCGGCGCACCGCTTTGCGGGATGTCATTGGCCGGTGTATATACGGCGTGGATGTCAACGAAATGGCGGTGGAACTCTGCAAAGTGAGCCTGTGGATGGAAGCACTGGAGCCGGGTAAGCCGCTTAGCTTCCTGGACCACCGTATCAAGTGCGGCAACAGTTTGCTTGGAGCCACCCCGGCCCTTTTGAAAAACGGTATTCCAGACGATGCCTTTAAACCAATCGAGGGCGATGATAAAGCTTTTTGCAGGGATTACAAAAGAATTAACAAGGAGGAAAGGAAAAACAGGCAGGACCGCCTGTTCGACGACGCCGGGGAGGTTTGGCCGCAGCTTGGTGAATTGACCACTTGTTTGACCGGGATAGACGCCATTGCCGACGGTTCTATTGATGGTATCCGCTGTAAGCAGGAGCGCTACCGGGAGTGCATAAATAGTGACAGTTATCGCCACACCCGCCTTTTAGCCGACGCCTGGTGTGCCGCCTTTGTGTGGAAGAAAGTAAAAACCAAGGAACTGCCCTATCCCATAACCGAGGACGTATTTCGCAAAATCGAAAAGTACCCCGGTGGTACTCCGGACTGGTTACGCCAGGAGATTCAGCGGCTGGCTGAACAATACCAGTTCTTTCACTGGCATCTGGAATTCCCGGATGTATTCCGGGTGCCCGACGATGGGGAAAAACCGGAAAACGAGCAGGCGGGCTGGTCGGGCGGGTTTGATGTGGTGCTGGGGAACCCGCCGTGGGAAAAAATGCAAACCGAAGAACTCCAGTTCTTTGCTTTAAGGGATCCTGAAATAGCTCGTTTGAAAGGTGTTAAGAGGAAATCTGCCATTTCAGCCTTAAAAGAAACAGATACGATATTGGCAGAAGCATGGCAGAAGCAACGACGAACTGATTCTGCTACCATTGCATTTATTAGAAACTCAGGCATTTTTCCATTAACAGGTATCGGGAAATTCAATACATTTGCGTTGTTTGCTGAATTAAATAGTCGTATTGTATCACTTAAAGGCTACGTGGGTTGCGTTGTTCCCTCCGGAATTGCAACTGATGATACTACTAAGCACTTCTTTAAACACTTAATGTATTCAAAAACACTTGTTAGCCTATATGACTTTGAAAATAAGGCTCCAATTTTTCCTGGAGTGCATCGAAGTTACAAGTTTTGTCTATTAACCCTTACCGGCTTTGCTAACTCAGCTAAAAGCGGTGCTGAGTTCATCTTTTTCGCTCAAAAAATTGACCAAATTTACGAGAAAGAAAGAAGTTTTAAATTAACTGCTAGTGATTTGGAGTTAGTGAACCCAAACACACTTACCTGTCCAATATTTCGCTTCCAAAAAGACGCTGAAATTACCAAATTAATTTATCGCCAGATTCCGATATTTATGAACGAGAATTTTTCATCTTTAAATTATTACTCACCAAAAATATGGAGATTAATTAATACAACTGACGACAGCTCGAGATTCATTACTAAAAAAGAAGAAACAAATTGCAAAACTCTTATACCTGTGATTGAGGCTAAGACAATTCACCAATTTGATCATCGCTTTGCAACATTTATAACAAACAGTAAAGGGTCTGTTGAAATTAGCGAAATCACAGGGGCGCAAAAAGTGGACTCAAAATTTGAGGTTAGTGCACGTTACTATATTACTGAACAATATTTCTGTGAACGGATGCCCAAAGAATTAGGTCAGAAACAATGGTTCCTAACAGTTCGTAACATTACTAACGTAACTAATGAGCGTACCATTATAAGTACAATAATTCCAAGAGCGGCTGGTTGTGAAGTAACTCCATATATCGAAATTAAGGGTGATGCACAATTATCGGCATTTCTGCTCGGTGTTTTTAATAGTTTTGCGCTTGATTTTGTAGCTCGGCAGAAAGTTGGGGGAATGCACTTAAGTTATTTCATTATCTACCAGCTTCCCGTAATCCCTCCTAACATGATTAATAGACTACCGTTAAAATTAAACTTTTATGTGGATAGGGTTCTTGAGCTTGTCTTTACATCTTGGTCTATAAAAGGCTTTGCCAAAGATTGTGACTACTACGGTCCACCCTTCCGTTGGGACGAAGAGCGCCGCTTCTTGATCCGCTGTGAGCTGGATGCCGCCTACTTCCACCTTTACGGCATAGAACGCGACGATGTGGACTATATTATGGAAACCTTCCCCATCGTGAAACGCAAGGATGAGGCTAAGTACGGCACATACCGCACCAAAGAAGTAATTCTGGACATCTACGACCAAATGAAAAAGGCGATGTATACCGGTAAACCCTACCAAACTGTGCTGGACCCGCCACCTGGACCGCCTGCCGAGTGGCCGCCGAAACCCGGCCACCCCTGGCCGAGTCATATTCACCCGCCGCGGGATGAAAAGTAGGAGAGTGGTTTTATGGAAAAGTTAACTCTTCACGAAGCGATGGTTCGTGTATTATTGGAACAGCCGAATTATAGGGCATCCACCCGGGTAATTAGCGACGAGATTTATAGGAAAAATCTATATCGTAAGAAGGACGGCAATAAAGCAGAGGAATACCAAATTTTTCTCCGGGCGAAGAATTACCCGCACTTATTCGAACTTATTGACCGATATACTGTTAAATTGATCAAAGATTAAATTATTACCGCAAGGAGGAACCCATGAAAAACCAAAAGGAAACTATTAGGAAAATGGTGGGTTACTTGAATAACCCTGAAAAAGACGGCGGTTTCTGGCTGCCCAACATTCAGCGGCCCTTTGTGTGGAACGAGGGGCAAATAGAACGATTATTTGACTCAATAATGCGGGAATACCCCATCAGCACTTTGCTGGTTTGGAAAACCAAAAGCAACATTCGCCGGCGCAAATTTATTGACAATTATAAACACGGGTTAAGGTTGACCGATTTTTATGTCCCCGCAGACAACAAAACAAAAATGCTCGTACTGGACGGCCAGCAGCGCCTCCAGAGCCTCTTTATCGGTCTGAAAGGCAGTTATGAAAAGAAGGAATTATATTTCGATATTTTAAGCGGAGAACTGGTTGCCCCGGAGGATATCAGATTCCGGTTCAAATTCATTGAGAGCGAAAAAGCAAAACTGCCCTGGGTGAAATTTAAGGACCTGGTATTCAGTAGAGATGAGTATGACGAGATAAGTGAAAATGTTATCGCCAGTTTTGACAGGGAATTAACTATTGACGAAAAGAAAACCATAAGAAAGAATGTGGCAAGGATTGTCAGGGTTTTTCAGACGGAAGAAAATATTGTCTACCAGGAGCTGGACAGCGTTGATAAACCCAACCTATACACTGAGGATGATGTAGTAGAAATCTTTATCCGGGCAAACTCAGGCGGCACCGTGCTGGGCAAGTCGGACCTGCTATTTTCCCTTTTAACGGTTAGCTGGGAAGACGCCGACGAAAAGATGCAGGAACTTTTAGATGAGTTAAACAGAACCGGTTATGGGTTCAACCGTGATTTTATCCTTAAAACCTGTTTAACACTGCTGGGCAAGGGAGCCGCCTATAATGTAACCAAATTCAGAGATGAAGCAACCAGAGAGAGCATTGTCGCCAATTGGGATCGTATAGCCAGCGCCATAAAGGATATAAAGGATTATTTGTATGGAAAAACATATATAAGGTCGGACAAGGCATTACCATCTTACCTGGTGCTAATACCTGTAATTTATTTCCGGTACCATTATGAAGATAAGTGGCGTCATGCAAAAGGTATAGATGATTATATTTTAAGGACTTTGGTTTCCGGTGCCTTTAGCGGCAACCCCGACAACCTGATCGATAAGTGCACCAGGGAAATTGACTCCAAGCAAGATTTTATGGTCAATGATATCTTTGGAGCTATCAGGGCTGACGGCCGCAGCCTGGAAATTGCCAGGGAGACAATTTTTGATCAATATTACGGGTCCAAGAATATTCACTTGATTTTCAATATCTGGTACAAGGACTTTAATTATCACCCATCATTTCAAAACAACAGCCCGCAGGTTGACCATATTTTCCCGCAAAGCCTGCTGAAATCTGTAAAAATCAAGAACCCCAACACCGGAAGAAGAGATGTTCTTAAGTACAAATGGTGGGATAGGGATCAAATTGCCAATCTTATGTTGCTAACCCAACAAGAAAACGGGGCAGGCGGTAAGAGCGACACTTCTCCGGAGGAATGGTTCAAAGATAAACCTGAGGACTATCTGGACTTGCATCTAATTCCAAAAGATAAGGATTTGTGGAGATTGGAGAATTACGAAAGTTTTATTGAAGAAAGAAAGAAATTAATTGAAAAGAAGTTTAGTTATTTAATAATAAGGGAAAATTAATGTTCTTGTACGGGGATAGTGTGGCAACCATGCACCTTAGCGTTAGCGGTCTTGGCCCAGCTAGGCCTGGAAATCATTGTTCCAGAGGTCCGGCTCCATGAACTTGCAGACTATCCATTGTTGTTATACTTTTGATAGGATGATTTATCAATATTTATAAAAATGTGATCCTGTTGTTGGGATGTGTGCCATTTAGATTAATTAGTTATGATGTTTTTAAGGCTGAGGTCGTCTTATAGGTAATTAAAAAATTTACAGATTTAAAAAGTAATTGAGGTAAATTGATAATGAAATATTTAGGTTTAGGATTTGAGGGTAAATTAAAAGAATTAACTGATAAGCTTCAGCGAATGTTACAAAATGGTGATATAACGAAAGAAGAATACGATGAACTACTATGTTTTGATAATTTAGAGGACAAAGAAATGAGTCCCATAGATGCTTTTAAAATGGCATATGAAAAAAGGCGTTCCATAAAATGCAGCAAGCTACTTCTAGAAATCTTTAACCAGCACCAGGATAATTTTAGAAAAGCAGTTTTGTTTAGTGATTGTATTCCTGATCCACTAAGCATGAAATATAATAGGCAAAAACATGAATTTTGTTTGCAGGTATTGAAGCGAACTTTCAAACTTGCAAAACTAAATGGTTACTCAGAAGTTTTATTGGCGGAGTTGGCGCAAATATATTTTATGTTAGAGATTTTAAACCATAATAGTATAAATAACACTAAAATGCTAGAGAATAATCAGTTCAGTGACTTTAGTTTATCGGAACAACTCAGAATGATATGTTTATTCATACAAGATCAGCAAAGATTGTTAGGTAAACTTGAGCAACAGAAATTGAAGAAAAAAGATTTTATAACCGGTATGGAAGCTGCAGTCGCAGATAGAAAAACCGACAATAATCCAAATGTAAGAATATCTGCTGTAGATAATTTTGAAGGGCTTTTAGAGTATTATGATACATTAATACGGTACCTTTATTACAAAAAGAATGAAGAGCTTAATATGGATTCACCAATTGAACATGGAGACATAACACATCTACATATTCCGTCCTTTGAACTAATTACATACATTGCTGCGCAAAGAGTGATTTATACTGTACTATGGGAAAAATTTAAATATTCCCAGTGGCAGTTAGAAATAGTACATAACGGGGACGAAAAAATTTATGTACTGAAACCCAAAAACAAAGAAGAATATCGTCAACACCTTATTGCGGGCATGAGAAGAAATTATGTTATAATGTCATGTTTGTATAAGTATCGAGATGATTCCATTGTTAAGAAGTCCTATCAGGCTCTTTCCGATCTATCTGGCAGTATTTCTTTGGATAATATAAATAGTTTATATGAATTAAACAGGGATAAGTTTTTAACTGCCACGAATAATTGCAAAATAATTCTAAAATCCTATATACAATATACTTATGAATTTTATCTCAGAAATTCCGTAAAAAATATTACGACAGAAGATATATTAAAATGTTATGAATTTCTTTGTACCTTGGCAGACTGTTATGAAATGGCTTTAAATAAAAATTTTGATCAGGAAAATATGGCTCATTATAAATATTTTACTCCCATAGTTTCAATTGTTGAACTGTCAAAAATGTTTTCAGGTCTATATGATATAGAAAAAGATTATGCACAAAAAATAATTACACTTTTTGTATTTGATCAGAAAGTTAAAGGTGAAAGTGACATTTTTTGTAAGCCTCTGATTTATATAGCTAAAGATAGTATCCTGTTTTGCCCTACTCTTATTAAACAAATGAATTTAGGTAGAATAATCGAAATGTTATTCTTGGAAAATAAAGTTAACATTGCTCTGATAGGAAAAGAATTTGAAAATAGACTCAAGTCCCTTCTAACAAAGGTTCCCTCAATAAAAGTAAATACAAATAAAGTTGAATTTCTTGCATATGATGGGCGAAATGTCGAATTTGATTTTATAGGAACATTTGGTGAATATCTGTTGCTATTTGAGTTTAAGGCTTTGATAACTCCTTATAGTGATAAAAGATTATATATAAATAAAGAGGTTATTTGTGAAGGAGTCGAACAGATAATTAGAAGAAGTGCAATTATTCAGCAGAATTTGGATAAGGTTCGATCAATGTGTAATATATCCTTGCCCGAAAAACCGTTTGAAGACAGTAAAGTGATTAAGCTTGTAGTAACCAACAATTTCGATTTCAATACGCTAATATATAAGGGGGTTAGAATAGTTGACGATTCGACACTTTTGAAATTTTTTACAAATCCAATAGTTAAAGTTATAAATGATAGAACGGTTGTATCTATCCATAGATTATGGAAGGAAGAGGAGCCGACTGTTCAAGAGTTTTTGGAGTATTTGGAAAACCCTGTTACAACTGCTCCTTATACAGACTGTTTTAAATCTCAGCTAAAGCCATTTGATAGATTTGAAAATGATTATCCGGTTGCTATTATTGATGAGGTTTTAATTAAAGATCCTTATAGAATGGTAATTGAGGAAGTCTTAAGTCAAAATCAAGCTAGCAAAAAAGTTGGACGCAATGATCCCTGTCCGTGCGGAAGTGGACTGAAATATAAGAAGTGCTGCGGACATTAGATTAACAATGTTGCTCTCTTGATTTAAAACGGGGCTGATTATTAATTCTCATTATCCTTAAACAGTTTATCAGGATGTGATCTAATTAGGGTTTGCTGAACCAATCCTAATTTCAATTAAAACACTATAATGACGGTCGAACTAAAGCTAGATAATACCGAAATAGGTGCCGCAGAAAATAGAACAAAAGAACACGGAGTCTATGCTCCAAGTTCATCACCAGGAACTGTAGACAAATCACGCTTTCGGCGGTCTCTTTCAGGCGTGCCATAATACGAGCCAAACTGTAGCGCCGCTTCCCTTCGCCGAATTTACCTTCTACAGCATTACGTTCGCTGGCATCTTGC
>NZ_AUMW01000032.1 GCF_000430885.1 Desulfotruncus alcoholivorax DSM 16058
CAAAAACGCCTGGAACGGCAAGATGCCAGCGAACGTAATGCTGTAGAAGGTAAATTCGGCGAAGGGAAGCGGCGCTACAGTTTGGCTCGTATTATGGCACGCCTGAAAGAGACCGCCGAAAGCGTGATTTGTCTACAGTTCCTGGTGATGAACTTGGAGCATAGACTCCGTGTTCTTTTGTTCTATTTTCTGCGGCACCTATTTCGGTATAATCTAGCTTTAGTTCGACCGTCATTATAGTGTTTTAATTGAAATTAGGATTGGTTCAGCAAACCCTAATTATCCTGACCTGTTACCGGTTACTTTAATGTAGACTATCTGATCCAATTTTTCTCAAATTAAATTAGATAGCAATTAATTTGTAGTTTACCATAAGCTGCATCTCACTAAAGTATTCTAAGTCAGTAGCGTTGCATAAACCGTTTTTTAAAACCGCAAGTTTTAAATTAACTTAAATTTATTTAAATTTGTCCAGATTAGTCTAATTTTCATGAATATCATGGCATTTCATTAAAAAACTCCTTATAATAAAGTTATAGAAGTAATCCTGTCCATAGTCTCTAATATAAGGAGAAATTTTAGGGATAAGGATACCACTAAATCCACATTTAATGAAGTACCAAATCAATTGCCCTTTGAAAAATTTTGTTCCTTTATCAAAGAAACTGCTGCAGACATGTATATCAAGAAATTATTAACAACCAAATTGCCTACATCATGTTCATTGCCCAGATATCAAAAATTGAATCCATAAGGGCACTGGCCGAATGGGTAACAAATGATACTGACCTTCAAGACAATCTAAAGCTTGATTCAATCAGTGCATCACAGTTATCCAGGCGGCTTAAAGAGATGAGCAGTGACTTCTGGAGAACCGTGTTTACACAAGTAGCCAAAATTGCAATACAAAAGACCACCAATCATTTAAGTGCCACCCCCATGCCGACCGTGTCCATGTAATTGATTCCAGCACCATCACCCTTTGCCTTAACAGTTACTTATAGGCCGATTACCGTAAAACAAAAGCAGGTGTAAAAATTCATCAATGATTGGTATACCAAAACGGTTATTCTTACCCTGAAAGAGCCATTCTTGCAACACTACTGAAATAACATACTCAAAGCCAGTGCCTCATTAATTGGCTATCCCTAAATCAGACAGCACCGGAGATTTTCCTGGCTATCCACAGCCGGTGATTAACCAAATGGAAAATAAACAAAACAGTTAAAATAATCCCTATTTTGTCATGAAACTCGATCGCTATAAAACGTGCATGAGACGCCACGGACATGAATATCCAGGGGACAAGTCCTGTTATGGATGCAATAATGAAAAAGATTAATAAACATAATGTTATTTTAGCATTTTTTCCGGATGCTTTTTTCTTCTTAAAAACCATTTTAATCCACCCGTAATGTAAAAAAACATGAACGGCTATACCAATCAGTGATATTACAGCAGTCATTTTATGCAGATTGAGCCACCCACTATTATTTAGCCCCAACACGATTGTTTCAGATGAAAGACCTCCGGCATGGTAATTAATTTGAATTAACAAACCGGAAAATGCAAGGATAATGAATGGGAAAAATATAAGCAAATCTATGTAAAAATTAGTATTTGATTTATTTGACACCTTAACCATAAAAGTTATCCCTCCCTTTTGGCTTATAAAGCGGTAAAATGGCTCCTTGTGGGCAAACCCTGACACATGCCCCGCACCCTTTACAACTATTGGCATTATCTATGTGGGCGTGCCTGTGGAAAAATTCAACCTTCCCGATAACCCTGTTTCGGCACACAGAGACACACTTCCAGCAGGCCTTGCATAGCCTGACATTTAGCCGGATATATCCGGTTGAGCCATGTCTTGCAAAAATATTGTGCAAAACCATTCCTTATCACTCCTCCCCACCCTCCCGCCAGGATTCAAACAGTGCCCGGCGAAAAGACTTGTAAGCTATCTGTTTTTTAAGATCATTAAGGATGCCTATCAATTCTGTCAGAGAAATACTGCCATCGTGTATGCGTTGCAGAAACCTGCATCGTACAGTCTTCACTTCACTGTTTATGAACTCGGCAAATTGTCTGTAAATAACCAGGTCTTGGGGTGTTAAGCCAAGACCCAAAAGTTTTTTTACAATCCCGGCGGCACGCAGGTCTGATTTATCGTAGTGCTTACCTCCTTTGCCTGCAGGATTTAATATTCTCAATTCCTCCAGGTATCTTAAAGCCGCTTCATCCAATCCTGTGGCGGCAGCCACTTCTGCCTCCGAAAGGTCCGCGGACTCTCCTTCTTCTTCCGGATAGCAAAACACTTGTTGGAACAAGGAATGCATCTCCTCAATATGGTCCAATTCCTGCCCTTCGCGCCTGGCCTGTAAAATTGTTTTGATTACTGCTATGGGAAGGTATCTCTTGTCCTGCAATTCTTTTATCATCCTTATTTCGTCAACTACAACAGGATGATAATAGGCCATATTGCGGGCAGTTTTAACCGGTGAGGTCAGCAGCCCTTCCCGCAGGTAATAGTGAATGGTTTGTACCGACACACCTGAAGCCGATGACACCTCACTGATTTTCAACATATTACTTCCCATTTTGCTCTTTCCCATTGTCCTGTTAACCGCCCCCATACATAGTATAAAGCTTTACTATATGCGCGTATGTATATACTAATCGCATAAAAGAAGAATGTCAACATAAAAACATCTGAACACACTTTGTTAAGTAAACTTTATTTTGATGATATAAAGCTGGGCCATAAACTTCCCCCCAGGCAAAGCATATTACCCAGGAAAAAATAACTAAGAACGCAGAGGCTTAGCTTGACTATAACCCTATTCACATTGATCCGGAATGGTGTAAAAATGTGAACCTTCTTGGCAAAGTGACTACAATTGCCCATGGTATGATGACGTTATCCTTTATGGGAAAGATAATTACGGATTGGGCTTATCCCGGTGGTGCTTTCCTCAGATCATTGGAGGGAAAATTTATCCATTCTGTAAGACCCGGAGATGATATAACTGTTCATGCGGTAGTAACAGAATTTCACCCCAGGCACAAAAAAGAAGAATCTTTTTCGATTCTGGAAATCTCCAGATTGGGCTGCTTGAATCCAATATTACGCTCGCATATAGTTCTCCACATTTTAATCCTGGCGGCATACCCTCTCATACCTCCCGGGATACCAGTGAACAATGCCGGTTCCAGACTTTCCGTATTTATTACCCCGTTGAATCACGTGATATAATGCCCCAGCATACCCCACCCGCGGTTTCCTGCCCAAAAAATAACACCTCCTGCCATATCTTAACAAGAGGTGAAATAACTTTCAATAATAAGTTAATAAATTTGGTGCCTGGCACCCTATGGTGTTCTTACCAGGTAATAGGTAATGACACCGCTGAAGTAGGGGTAAACCAAGCCCCCGTGTTAGAACCTTTTGTAACAGTAGCCCTAAAAGGAGCGCTTGTGGTTATACTATAAATTACCCCATCAGGGCCAGTAGGCCAAGTTGCTAGATAATTGGGTACTAAATCAGGATTATCACCTGAAAAAGTAGGTGCAGTCGTTGTATTACCTGTATTAGCTTGATATTGCATAATTGCACCGTCAATTGTTCTTAAATTTGCCTCAACTGCCGCTCGATTAGCTTTTGCTGTCGTCGAATTATACACCGGCACTGCTATTGCCGCCAAAATACCGATAATAACCACAACCACCATCAGTTCCACCAGGGTGAAGCCTTTACGGTTTTTCAGCGCATAACTAATTCTTTGAATCACATTATTCACCTCCCTCAATAATTAATTGGTCAAGCACAAAAATTATTTTGTGCTGCCTTATTTATGCATTCTAACTTAAGTTATACCTGGAAAAATTAATTTTAGACACTTAAATTAAAATAATTTTTCAATAAGTTTTTATTATCACCCGTGGGCGCCGTTTAACCTTCAACCGTTTTCCCCACAAGGGCATACCCCCGGCTACCCGCCTGATTACCCGCCGGATGAGCTGGTTGACCCGCCTGATGACCCGCCTGACCCGACGCCTATTTCGTTGATCAAATCTTTAATCAACTGAGCTTTGTCGGGGGTTTCTTCCACCCACAAAACATATATTCTGTTCTTACTATCGATGGTGTCAGCGATATTCCCGGAAATGTGAAAGCTGCTCGTGGAGACGCCGGAAAGTTCACTTAGCAAACTGCGCATTGAGTTTACCTGGTTATAACTGCCGGTCAGCAACGGCACTTTGGTTTTTTCCCGGGTCTGGTCCAGGCTCACCAAGGCTGTCCGTACCCGGGTCTCCAGGTATGGCGGGCAGATAACCAGCAACTCATGGCCGAAGCGGTCATAGTTATATGCTTCAGACTTAACATCGGTAAAACCGAATTCATCCAACCGTTTTTTAGCATCCCCGGCCACGATATTTTTTAATTGGAAAATGAATGCTTTATTCTTTTGGCCTGAATTTACGTCCAGCTGTTGCGCCAGCTTTTGCAGTTCCTCCCAGCGGGGGAACAATTCCCGGTCAAATACCAAAAGCCGGTTGTCTAAAATCACGTAACGTTTAAAAACCACACCCGCTCCGGCCATCAATTCGACCAGGCGGTCGGGTGTAATTGAATAGGTGGTTAAGGTTTTATGTTCCAGGGAAAGCTGGTTTTCCTTCTCATCCACCGCGTAGATGAGCTCCCGGACTTTTTGCAAAGTTTGCGCGGTTCCCTGAACCCAAATGGCATTAGGATTTGTATCCACCGTAATGTCGGTCTGGTCGATCCCAAGCTGACCGATTAATTCTTTCATTTTATCCGCCGTGATATAATACAGGTCGAATTTGACCAGCAGCATCTGGTTGAAGAAATCACTCTTTAACGTCCCCGGGTCGCCGACCACGATGATGTTGCCGTTCTGCAGGTAAGCCATTTTTTGGCTTTCAATGATTAGTTCAAGGGCTTTCCTGGCCGTTATATTGTCAGCCTTAAAATCTATACGTACCGGTTCGGATTTGGTCAGTATTATATTTACACCCAATTTGACGGCCAGCGCCGATAGAATATCCCTCAGGTCGGTATCCCTGACCTCCAATGAGATTACACCGCCGTCCCCGGTAAACAGGGAGTCACTCACCCCGGCGGTGGCAGACCAGGCGGGTGTGCCTGTAAAATCCTCCGCTCCCGCGTCCGGATAGCCGTCGGCATAGGCCCTGCCGCATGACAACAGCGTCAATAGCAGGACAGCGGCCATAAAAATCAAAGCTCTCTCCGCAAAATTGATCCTATAACAGGTGTCCCGCCTCAATTACCGTCACTCCCTTGCCCGCCTGCCGGCTGTTTTTGGTCTGCTGAATTCTGCGCCGCATTTTGATTGTTGTTTGGATTAACATTAACCCGGCCGTTGAATTTGAGTTCCAGGGACTGGTTGCCTGCTGTTAATATTACTGCATTCTTTTTGATCTCTTTTACTTTCCAACCGCCTTGGAGTTCTTCCCCCACTTTGACTACATAAGCAGTGTTGCCGGCTTCAATAATGGCCAGGTCGCCTCCATAACCCCCGTTGATAATTCCTTTAAGTTTCAGGGCGACATTAAACGGATCCCGGACTTCCTGCCCGGTCTCCATTTTCCTTTTTAGTTCCGGTAAAAACGTGCTGGATGTCTTGGCGGCGTCCGGCTGCCCGGTGTCGTCTGTGACAGTGCTTTGCTGTCCTTCCTGTTTGTTTTGAGATTCCTTGATAAAATTGTAATTTAGTTTAATTATGTAGATAAGACCGGCAAGGATAATAAAAACACATACCACAACAATGAAAGTTTTCTTTTTATCCTTTTTCAATAATGTTTCAAGTTGTTTGAATAAATCTTTAATATTTTTGCCGGGCAAGTTTGTACACTCCTTGCTGGATGTAATTACTTCAAATGCAAATCATTGGGCAAGGTAAAATACGCTGACTGATAAATCTGCCTTGAGATAGGCCGGGTCCTGGCTGTCTTTGGCCAATTTAACGGCATCAATGCGCATAGCCCTGGTGCCGTTTTGCAAACCGGTGATCAAATTGAACAAATCATTAAAACTACCCCGGCATGTCAGATTTAACGGCATTTCCACATAACCTTTTTGGGTCACGCGCTCTTGAAAATTTATTTGCAACAGGTCCACGCCCGCTTGCGCAAAAATACTGTTGATTTGCTCAATTAGATTATTCTCCCCGGGGCCGGCCGGCAGCGCTTTTTCTATTTGCGCCGATTTTTCCCGCAATTCGGCTGACTTGTCCTTTAATTGAATTAAATTCTGCAGCCTGGTCCGGGCTTGGGCCAGGGCGTCGCGGTTGGCGGCCAATTCCGCACGCGCGCTTTTCAATGCGTTGATCTGGTTAAAGAGTAAAAAGCAAACCAGTAACAAAACCGCAACCCCGGAGAGCAGAACCAGCTTATCTTTCCGCTGCATACCATTCATTATTGGTTGACCACCGCCGTTCCACCCGCGGCAGGTACGGAAAGTCCGGGTAAAAGTTTCGCCTTGATTTCAAAACGAACGACAATTTCCCCGTCCAAATCTTCCTGGGACAACACCCGGCAGCTTGCTCCGGTTAGTCCCTTGACCTTACGAATATTGTTCAACATTTCAGCCGCGGCAAGCCGGTCGACCGCATACCCCGTGATAACTACCTCCCCGTCAAGCGGGGCTTCCTCATTTTGCCCCGGATTCATGCCCAGCACACTGCTTATTTTTGCTCCGGTATCAGCCGCCTTATTTCCAGCCGGTTTGCTTTCTGCCGCCTGCCCCACCGGCTGTGTTGCGGCTTTTGCCGTGCCCTGCCGGTAAGCGGCGGTAAAGTCAGCCAGCCAAACGCCGGGCGGCATATACTGCCCCAGATCGTACAAAATGCCAACCCAATCGGGCGGGGCCCCCATAGCCTGCTTCAATATTTCTTGCCCATGATCAACCCGGGCCTGCAGATCGGCATATTGCTCCAGATCGGGGAATTTTTTCAGCAATGCTTCTCTTTCTTTGGCCAATTCGGCCGCATCCCCCCTGGCTTGCCAGGTTGCCACCAATAAAATGCCAAATACAAGCAGCAAAACAATACCTGCCAGGCTGCCGGCCGCCACCAGTTTCTGCTGCTTTTGCTTCAGTTCCCACTGTAATTTAATTTCAGGCGGCAATAAATTTATGTTTACATACATGCTTCAGGTCTCCATTCCCCTTAACGCCAGCCCCACGGCCACGGCAAAATCAGGGCCTTCTTGATGCCAATCGATATTGCGCGCGTTGACCGCGCCCTTAAAAGACACCGCCGGGTTGATTACTTCAACCGGTATGTCCAGTTCTGAATTTAATAATTCCCTTACACCTTCGGCCCGCGCCCCGCACCCGCTGAGAAACAGGCAGTCGACAGTAACTGATTCCCGCTGGGCTAAATAAAAGCCAATGGATGATCTGATCTCCTCCGCCACTGCCCCGGCCCAGCTATACCAGGCGTTGACGGGCAATTCCACCGGTTTACGCTCTTGCTCCAAGCTAATATCACCCGGAGTAAAGCCATCCGGCTTGCTTTCGACCGCATAGGTGAAAGAATCCTGCTCAGTCTCCGGTATCAGGTCACCGGGTAAAAAAATATCCGGCATGTTATCAGCAGCATGAGCAGAAGCCACCTGCCGCTCACTTTGCAATACTATATCAGCAAAATAATTATCTTGATCTAAAGCAACCTGCAAATTGGTCGGGATTATTCTGACAAAACGGGGGATTCCCCCTGTTACCAACATCAGCGAGGTTATTCCATTGGAAATATCGGCGAATATGGTCGTACCCGCCAACCTGCTTTCAGGCACCGTGCGCATCAAGGCAAGGGGCGAGGCATCCACAATCCTGGGCGTCAAAGCTGCGCTGGATATGGCCTGCAGGCTTTTATCCAGCATATCCCGCCTTACGGCAACCATCAGCACTTCCAACCGCGGTCCGGTTTCACCTTGCGTTTCGCCTACAACGGCAAAATCCAGCATCATTTCCGTAACCGGTATGGGGAAATAGTCACCGGCCTGGAAACGCAGCATTTTATCCAGTTTGCTGAGCTCAATTTTGGGGAAATCAGCCAGGCGCATCAACACTCCTTGATTTGACACACCCAGCACCACTTCCCGGCTGCCGATACGATAACGGTCCCATAACTCCTTCAGCGCTCCGGTAACAGTTGCAACGTCTTCAATAACCCCTTCCACTATTGCTTCTTCCGGAATCTCGATTTGTTCCGCTTTGACCAGGTCGGCCGTGCGCAGCGTGCCGGTTATTTCGACGGCACGGATAACCCCCGTTTCCAATTGCAGTCCCACCGCGCTTTTTTTTCTTAGAAATTTCAAAATTAACCTTCAGCTCCTTAGCACGGGTTTTCAGTGTTCAGGAAAAAAACCTGGCCAACAGTTCCAAGCTCTTTTTCAGCAAGCGGGAAACCTTTCGCTGGCTGACACCCAGGGCTTCCGCCGTTTCTCTTTGGGTCAGGCCATGATAAAAAAGCGCTTCTATCACTTTGCGCTGTATCTTTGACAGCTTGTCCAATGCCATTTTCAAGGCAATGCGGTCCTCTATCGGCAAGGTAAAACTTTCGTACCTCAAGCTGTGGATTTGTGAAATATCTATCTCATCTATGGAGACCCAGCCCGCGCGCATGGCTTGCAGCACGCCTTCTTCGCGCACGTTCAATGCACCGGCGATCTGGGCTATGGACGGCACTTCGCCGTTCAACTGCAAGTGGTCTTCGATGACCCGGTTGACCTTTTCCTGCAATTCAGCCACCCAAGCCGGCCGGTCAAAGGTTGCTTCCCGGCGGATCAAATGGCGCATTTCACCCATGATATAATGGCCGGCATAGGTGCTGAAAGACACTCCCCGGCTCCGGTCATAGCGTTTCGCCGCTTTAAGCAAACCCTCAAAGCCGGCCTGAAGAAGATCTTCTTTGCTTTGCCCGGGAGCATAGATATTGGCAAAATAATGCACAAGCCCGGTTCCTGCTACTACCAGTTCATGCAAGGCGGTTTCATCCTTGGCCTGCAGGTATGCCTCCATGGCTGCTTCAATTTTGGGGTAACCATTCATCTTTTACCTCCCTACTGAAGTCACCACGGTAAAGATAGGCAAGTAAACGGCTATTACAATGGAGCCGATGGTAATGCCCACAACTATCAGCAGCACCGGTTCCAACATGGCAGTCAGCCCCTTGGTCATGGCTGCCACTTCTTCCTCGTAAAAATCGGCCACCCGCCCCAGCAGAGTGGAAAGCTGGCCGGTTTCCTCGCCGACGGCCACCATGTTAACCAGCATGGGCGGGAAAAATTCGCTCTTTTTCAGTAAAGAAGCTATACTTTGCCCTTCCTGGATGCCTTGGCCCGCCTGTTTGACCGCCTCGGCAACCTGGATGCTGCCGGAGGCCGGGCCGGCCGCTTCCAGCGCCTGCAACACCGGGATGCCTCCGGACAGGAGGGTGGATAAAGTGCGTGAAAAGGCGGCGACGGTTGTTTTTTTAAAAAGCTCCCCCAGCACCGGCAGCCTGAACCTGAGTATATCCCATGCTTTCTTGCCGTTTGGGCCGGATAGATAGTAACGCAAACCAAAAATAAATCCGATCATCCCCAGGAAGCACAAATACCAGTAACTGCGCAGCACATTGCTGACCCCCACAACAATTCTGGTCGGCAGCGGCAGGCTGACGCCTTCCGGAAAGAAGCCGACAAAAATGGGGACAACGAACAACATCAGCGCCATGACCACGCAAAAAGCAAATATCAAAACCACCGACGGGTAAAAGGTGGCGGCCCGGATTTGGTCCTTCAGGTGTTTGCTGCGCTCCAGCTGGTCGGACAGCCGCCTTAGCATTTCTTCGATGGAACCGCTGATTTCACCAGCTTTGATCATATCAACATACATGGAGGAAAAAGTTTCCGGGTATGCCCGCAGCGCATCGGAAAAACTGGCGCCGCTTTCCACGCTTCTGGCCACTTCACCGATAATGTTGCTCAAAGTTGGGTTACTTGTCTGCTCCTGCAGGGTGAAAAGACAACGGGTCAGCGGGATGCCGGCGACGAGCATGGCCGCCAGCTGGCGGCTGAAAAAACTGATATCGCCGGTCTTTATTTTGCGCCGCCTGAACAAGGTGAAGGTAAAAGAAGTATTTTTCACCTCCGCCAGGTCTATGACCATGTAACCCATTTTCCGCAACTTGGCGACAGCGGAATTTTCCTGCTCCGCCTCCATTTTTCCGGATACCGGCACGCCTTTTGCGTCTATGGCTTCATATGTGTAAAGGGGCATCGAACCAACCTTCCTGTCAATTAAAAAGGTATATTTTTCTTCAAGGCCCGTTCCAGCTCAATACGGTCAACCGCCTTAATCAAGGCGTTTTCTCTGGAAATCAACCCGGACAGGCACAATTCGGCCAGGGCCTGGTCCATGGTTTGCATCCCCACATTGCGGCCGGTTTGCATAACCGTGTACAGCTGGTATTCTTTACCTTCCCTGATTAAATTTTTAACCGCCGGGGTGGCCCAAAGTATTTCAACGGCGGCCACTCTGCCTTTGCCGTCAGCCCGGGGAATCAACTGCTGCGCCACAACGGATTGCAATGAATCGGAAAGCTGCTGCCTGATCTGGTTGCGGATGCCCTCCGGGAAAACGTCGACAATCCGGTGGATGGCCAGGGGCGCCGTTTGGGTGTGCAGCGTGGAAAAGACCAGGTGCCCGGTTTCAGCTGCGGTTAGCGCTATGGAGATACTTTCCATGTCCCTCATTTCACCGATTAAAATAACGTCGGGGTCGTGGCGCAACACATGCTTTAGGGCCGCGGCAAAAGAATGGGTATCGCTGCCCACCTCGCGCTGCTTGATAATGGATTTCTTGTGGCTATGTAAAAATTCAATGGGGTCTTCTACGGTAACTATGTTAAGGCAACGGTTTTCGTTGATCAGGTTTATAATTGATGCCAGTGTGGTTGATTTGCCGCTGCCTGTCGGGCCGGTCACCAGAACCAGGCCGCGTGGCAACCTGGCAATATTTTTCGCCGATGCCGGCAAGCCTAGGCTTTCAAATTTGGGGATTTCCATGGCCACCACCCTGAAATTAACCGCCAGCGAGCCACGCTGCCACATGATATTGCCCCGGAACCGGCTTAAGCCCGGTACGGAGTAGGAGAAGTCCAGTTCCAGCTCCTTTTCCAGGCGGTCCTTTTGCTTGGGCGTAAGGATTGCATATACCAGTTGCTCTATATCCTGCGGCATTAGCCGGGGCATATCCGTCGTTACCAGTTCACCGTTGATCCTGATTACAGGCGGCTTGCCGGCAGTCAGGTGTAAATCGGAACCATTCATTTTAACTGTACGGGTGAGAATTTCATTCATGTCCAGCCCCGCTTGCGAACTCATAATATCACCCTCATTAACTCTTCCAATGAAGTAATTCCTTGCTTTACCTTGATCAGTCCGTCCTGGCGGAGTGTGATCATTCCCTCGGCTATTGCAGCTTCCTTGATCTCCCTGGCCGGCCTGCGTTCCAGGGCCAGGCGCTGAATAGTTTCCGTCACAAACAGAAGTTCATAAATACCTGTGCGGCCCCGGTACCCGGTATTACTGCAGCGTATGCACCCCACGGGACGGTATAGTTTTACCCGGTCCTCTCCTTCATTAAAAGGAAAATCCGGTATATCCCCAAGCTCATCTCGCGTTATTTCGTATTCTTGTTTACAGTTCCGGCATAAAACCCGGGCCAGGCGCTGGGCTAAGATACAGACAATTGATGAAGCAGTTAAAAAAGGTTCAATACCCATTTCGGTCAGGCGGCTGATGGCGCCGGCCGCATCATTCGTATGCAGGGTGGAAAAAACCAGATGACCGGTTAAAGCAGCTTCAATGGCCAACTTGGCTGTTTCCTGATCTCTTATTTCGCCTACCATGATAATATCCGGGTCACTCCGTAATATGGAGCGCAACCCGGATGCAAAAGTGAGACCGGCCTTGGGATTGATTTGTATCTGGTTAATGCCTTCCATGCGGTATTCAACCGGGTCTTCCACAGTGATAACATTTTTGGCCACCCTGTCCACGGTAATCAGGCTGGCATATAAACTTGTGCTTTTGCCGCTGCCGGTCGGGCCTGTAACCAGGATGCAGCCGTAGGGCATATTGATGGCATCCCGGTATTTTTGCAATACCACTTGCTCAAGCCCCAATTCCTCCAGAGTTATTATTTTGGCCGACCGGTCCAGCAGCCGCAGGGTCAGTCGCTCGCCAAAACTTGCGGGCAGTGAAGCTACCCTGGCGTCAATGGTGCGGCCCTCAATTTTAATGGACATACGGCCGTCCTGGGGAATTCTGCGCTCGGCAATGTTCATATTGGCCATTATTTTTATGCGCGAAACCAGCGAAGCGTGCATTTTCCTGGAAAGCTGCATCATATCATGCAAAACACCGTCAATTCTGAAACGTATCCTCAGCTGGCTTTCGTAAACTTCGATATGCACATCGCTGGCCTTGGCGTTCACAGCCTGGACCAAGATCATGTTGGCCAGTTGAACCGCAGGCTTAACTTCAGCGTCGCCTGCTTCAATATCAACATCTTCTTCCGGCAGTTGTTCATCCGCTGATTGTTCAAACTCCAAATTAACCCGGCTGTATTTTTCCAGTGCCGCGCTGAATTCACTGTCCGGTACGACTACCGGCTTGATATCATAGCCGGTTAATATGCGTATATCATCAATAGCCATAACGTTGTTGGGATGCTGCATGGCTACCAGCAGCTTATCCCCGCTAAAGCCAATGGGCAGTGCTTTATATTTTCTCTGGGCCTCCGTGGGCAACTTGGCTACGGCAGACGGGTCAATCGGGAATGTTTCAAGTGATACAAAAGGTATCCCGGCCCGTTTGGCCATAACCCTGGCGATATCTTCCTCCTTGCAATAACCTAAATCCACCAGGGCTTTGCCCAGAAAAACCCGGTTGGTTTTTTGATATTCCAATGCCTGTTCCAGTTGTTTCTGAGTAATGACCCCTTCTTGAACCAACCGGGAACCCAGAAAATCTTTGGTTAATTTCATCCAATCCTCCGACATTCTCCCTGATTATTAAATTAATTTCAAGAAAAAGAAACATATACCTGCTTATTGCGCAAAAATATCAATTGTTATAATCTGTTATTTTAATAACCACATATACTAATAAAATAAAAAAGCACGATACTTTTCAGTGATCGTGCCTGGTAGTTCGACTGCCGTAGCTTATGCCTTAGGCCCGCAACTTTGCGCCCGCTTCTTTCGAAACGTTTGCCTTTTTCAGACTCTAAACGGATATGTTTATATTTTGATTAATTATAAATATAAATTATTTTAATTACAACATCAAAGGATATGTTTTTCCATAATCATGAATTAAAAATTATTTATAAACGACGGGCGGGCGGACAGGGTCGTCCGCCCCTACACCCTCTTCATCCACGGTGTCGTATGTACGGCACGGATGACTATGCAGGAGACAGGAGTCAGAATGCCCCGAGCTGGTTCTCTCATTCTGACTCCTGACTTCTGATTTCTTATTCTATGGAACTGATCGCACTGAACATAGGCAGCATGATGGCTATGACAATAAAGCCCACCACTCCTCCCAAAACTACTATCAACACCGGTTCTATAACTGATGACAGGCGGGCTACTTTATCCTCAACCTCCCGCTCATAATACACGGCCAGCTTTTCCAGCATGGCATCCAGCGCGCCGGTTTCCTCCCCGATAGAGATCATGCTCGTCACCATGGGCGGAAAAACGCCGCTTTGCTGTAAAGGTTGAGCAATTCCCTCTCCCCTTTGCACACAATCTGCCGCCTTTGCTATAGCTCTCTCCACAATTGAGTTTGCCACAACTTTTTTTACCACGTCGAACGACTGAAGCAGCGGCACTCCGCTGGACAGCAGCAGCGCCAGGGTGCGGGCAAACCTGGCAATAATTATGCGTTTTATCAACGCACCGAAAACGGGTAATCTCATTAGAAGATTATCTGTTACCAGGCGGCCTTTTGATGTTGCGGAAAGTTTTTTACAGGCCAGCCCAAAAGCAACAACAGTTCCCGCAAACAAGTACCAATAATGGCGTACGTCGACGCTTGCCTTTAGCACCAGCCTGGTTGCGGCCGGAAGTTCAAGGTTGTTGCCGGCCAGCATGGCAGTAAATGAAGGAAGCACAAAAACGAGCAATGCCGCCACAGCTAAAACAGCAGCCGCCAGTACAGTCGCAGGGTAAGTCATAGCTGACTTTACTTTTTCACGTAAATCGTGCTCCTTTTCAAAATGCTCAGCCAGGCGTTCCAAAACCCGGTCGAGCGTGCCGCTTATTTCTCCCGCTTCAAGCATACTGGCAAAAATCCGGGGGAATACCCCGGGGTAAAGACGGGCCGCTTCCGCCAGTGACCGCCCCTTTTCCAGCATGGCTGCCATACCCTTTACCGCCTGAACGAGCGTTTTATTGTCATTCTGCCTGGCTAGAATGTCCAGGCATTGCAGAATCGGAACTCCGCTGCCAATCATGGCGGCAAACTGGCGGCAAAAGGGGGCAAGTTCCTTTGCGCCAACTCCGGGTGCCAAAAGGTTTACCCCCAAACTCTTTTGTTGCCCCGGTGTTACCTCTAAAGCAAATAATCTTTTATTCCTGAGCAAAGACGCTGCAGCCCCTGCACTTTCCGCGCCGATGCTCCCCCGGACGATCCTGCCCTGATGATTTCTGGCCCTGTAATCATAGATCCGGGTCATTAAATCCTCGCCTTTCACACTAATCTTCTGAATATGTGACGCGCATAACTTCCTGCAATGTTGTCAGCCCTTGCAATGCTTTCTCAATACCATCTTGTTTCAGTGAAACCAGGCCGCAGCCAACGGCTTTTTCCCTCAGCTCGTCAGCAGCGGCATTTTTGACAATTAACTGGCGCAGCCCCGAGTTCACCACCAAAACCTCATGAATCGGCAATCGCCCGCTATAACCGGTATAACCACACTTATCGCAGCCCTTACCGCGGTATAGCTTGACCACTTCAGTTTGACTGACATTTATAAACCGTCTTTCAGGTGCGTCCGTCTCCAGGTAGTAATCCTCTTTGCAATGCAGGCAAATAACCCGCACCAGCCGCTGGGCCACTACCCCCAGAACTGATGCGGCCACCAGAAAAGACTCGGCGCCCATATCCAAAAGACAGGTAATCGCCCCGATAGCGTCATTGGTGTGCATGGTTGATAACACCAGGTGCCCGGTATTGGCTGCACGGATGGCTATGCGGGCAGTTTCTTTGTCCCTTATTTCCCCCACCATAATAATATCCGGATCCTGGCGCAATATTGAGCGCAAACCGGCGGCGAAAGTCATTCCAGCCTTATAGTTGACCTGGGTTTGGTTTATACCTTCAAGCAAGTATTCCACCGGGTCTTCCACGGTAACGATATTCTTTTCCAAATCATTGAGCTGGTTGAGGGCGGCATACATGGTGGTGGTTTTCCCGCTGCCGGTGGGTCCGGTTAAAAGCACCATCCCATGGCTGTTGCACAATAACTTTTTAAACAAGTTTAGATTTTTCTCGGAAAAACCGATTTGTTTAAGTGTATAAGCAGTTATGTCGGATCTGTCGAGCAAACGGGCCACCACCTTTTCACCGTAGACGGTAGGCAGGGTGGAAACACGCAAATCGATTTCCCTTCGTTCCAATATCAGTTGAATCCGGCCGTCCTGCGGCAAACGTTTTTCCGCAATATCCATAGCAGACATGATTTTGATTCTGGATATTACCGCCCCCATGTCTTTACGCGGCAGCTGCATCTTTTGACGCAGCATGCCGTCAATCCTGAAGCGGACCCGAATACCTCTCGCATTTGGCTCAAAATGAATGTCGCTGGCTTTTTCTTCAATAGCCTGAATGAAAATAGAATTGACCAGGCGGATAACCGGAGCGTCACTGGCCATGGTTTCTTCTTTGAGGCTCATTGCTTCATAATCCTGTGTACTATAATCCTGGTCATCTTTAGCAACCTGTTCAATATTCTTCAGGGATTCTTTCCGGTCGCCGGCAAGTTGCTCAATATCAGCCTCGGAGGCAAAGCCGAGCTTGATTAATATCCGGCCTAATTTTTCGCCGGTTTTTGTTTGGACCCTGATGGCCTCCCACAACTGTTCTTTGGTTATGATTCCTTTTTCAATCAGTTGGTAACCTAAAATTTTCTTGGATGAGGGAATGTCCATACCCGCCATCTCCTTACAAGCGCAGCGAATCCAATGCCAGCTTAATTTTCTCCGCAGGCATGTTTTTATAAACCATAGCCTTACCGATACCGGCAGGCAGCACATAATTAATCTGCCCGCCGAAATTCTTTTTATCCCCGTACATGGATCGCACCAGTTCCATTGTTGCCAGGTCCTTTGGCACAGCCACCGGGAGCTTTGCCCGTAAAAGCAGGTTTTTTATCCTTTTCTCCTCGCTCTCCTGCAACATGCCCAGTTCCGCCGCCAGCCTTGCCGCTACCGTTGTGCCGATGGAAACTGCCTCTCCGTGGCGGAAACGACCGTAGCCGGCAATGGCCTCGATGGCATGTCCAACAGTGTGACCAAGGTTTAAAATGGCCCGGTTCCCCTGCTCGGTTTCGTCAGCCTCCACCACCCTGGCCTTATTCAGGCAGGAACGTTCGATTACATAGGCCATGGCGCCGGGCTCCAGCACCAGCACGCGATGGATATTGGCCTCAAGCCACTCAAAAAAAGCAGGGTCGCTGATAATCCCGTATTTAATTACTTCCGCCAAGCCAGAGCGGATTTCCCCGGCGTCCAGGGTATGCAGCGTAGCAGGGTCTGTCAGCACCAAGGCCGGCTGGTAGAAAGCCCCGATAATGTTTTTTCCCCGTGGATGGTTTACCGCAACCTTGCCGCCAACGCTGCTGTCCACCTGGGCAAGCAAAGTGGTGGGCAGCTGTACAAATGGCACGCCCCGCATGTAGGTTGCAGCCACAAAGCCGGCCAGGTCGCCCACAACACCGCCGCCCAGAGCCAGCACCGGGCAGCGCCGGTCCAAGCCTGCGGAAAAAGCGCAGTCGTAAAGCATTTCCGCGCTATGCAGTGTCTTATATTCCTCCCCGTCGGGAATTTCAGCAACAATGATTTCCAGGCCTGCCTGCTCCAGGCTGGCGGTAACCCGTTCGGCAAAGAGGGCTCCTACGGTGGGATTGGTTACAAGCAGCGCCTTGCGCCCGCCAAATAAGCCGGCCACGTGGCCGCCGGCCTGATCCAACGCCCCGCCACCGATGATTATTTTATAAGTCCGCTGTCCCAGGTTAATTACAACTTCTCTCATTGCACGTGCCCTTTTCGTTTTAAGTATTTATGTATTTCATTCAGCGCCTCACCAAAGGAAAGCTTGCCGGTATCAATGGTAAACTCAGCCATGTCATAGGCCCCTTCGCGCTCACGCAGCAGCCTTTCCACGTTTTCCCGCAAATTTCCCCGGCGCAGCAGCGGCCTGCGCCTTTTATTACGCACCCTGTTCAAGATAATTTCCGGGTCGGCTTTAAGCCCGATGAGCACACCGTTTTGTTGAAGCAGTCTTACATTTTCACTGTTGAGTACCATGCCGCCACCGGTAGCGATAACCAGGCCGGAGCGGGCGGACAGTTTGCGGGCCAGCAAGTTTTCCTCGGACCTGAACCTGATCGGCCCGTCCTTGCGGAAGATTTTCTCCACCGTTTTGCCTGTTACTTCCTCAATGGCAAGGTCGGTGTCAATAAAATCATAGCCGATTTTCCGGGCCAGCTGCCGACCCAGGGTTGATTTGCCGGTTCCCATAAAACCTATTAACACAACATTTTTCCTGTTAATATTATTTTTCAACCTTAAAACCCTTTCCAATAGGTGCGGTACTCATCCACTCGCTGCAATATTTCCCGCATGGTATCTCCTCCGAATTTTTCAACCAATGCACACGCCAGCTCCCAGGCCACAACAGCCTCGCCGACCACGCTGGCGGCAGGCACGGCACAGGCGTCGGAGCGTTCCACCGAGGCCTCAAAGGGCTGTTTGGTGTCTATGTCCACACTTTTCAGGGGCTTGTACAGGGTGGGAATGGGTTTCATGGCGGCCCGCAGCACCAGCGTTTCTCCATTGGACATGCCGCCCTCGATTCCCCCGGCCCTGTTTGTTTGCCTGTAGTAGCCCCGGTGCATGTCATAAAAAATTTCATCATGTACCTGGGAGCCCCTGCGGGCGGCCGCGTTAAACCCGTCCCCCACCTCAACGCCCTTGATGGCCTGAATGCTCATCAGCGCGCCGGCCAGTCTGCCGTCCAGGGTCAAATCCCGCTGGACGTAACTGCCCAGTCCGGGGGGCAGGCCAAATACTTTTATCTCAAATATGCCGCCGAGGGTGTCCCCTGCGGTACGGGCCTGTTCAATTGCATTGATCATTTTCTCGGACGCGGCAGGGTCCGCGCAGTAAACAGGTGAACTTTCCACCGCCCTGCTGAGCCGGTCAGCGTCCATATTGACTTCCCCGGCGCAAATTTCACCTATCCGCACCACTGAGCCAACAACGATTACGCCGGTTTCCTCCAGCAGGCGCCGGGCCACCGAGCCGGCCGCCACCCGGGCCGCCGTTTCGCGGGCACTGGAGCGTTCCAATACATTGCGCAGGTCCCTGTGGCCGTATTTAACGCCCCCGGTTAAATCGGCATGCCCGGGCCTGGGACGGGATACAGTGCGCCGGCTCAGGTCTGCTTCCGGTCCCGGGGACATAACCTCCCGCCAGTTCTCCCAGTCTTTGTTCTCTATGGTAAGGGTCACCGGGCTGCCTATGGTCATCCCGCCCCTGACTCCGGAAGTAATCATCACCCTGTCCTGCTCAATCTTCATTCTCCCGCCCCTGCCGTAACCGCCCTGGCGCTTGGCCAGCTGCCGGTCAATATATGCGGCCGTCAAGGGCAGCCCGGCTGGAACCCCGTCCAATACGGCGGTTAACCTGGGGCCGTGGGACTCTCCGGCCGTTAGATAACGCAGCAAATTCTTTCCCTCCCGGATATTAAGATAAAACATATATTGCTTCGTCGTTTCACTCCTCGCAATGACATGAACCGGATGATGCAGTTTTAAGAGGAAGTACGTCCCTTTTCCATTAATGCCAGCGCACCGCGCATGGCCTCCAGCGGGGCTGTCACGCCTGTCCAAAACTCAAAGGAGAGCGCACCCTGGCGCAAAAGCATGCTCAGCCCGTTGGCCGAAGCTGCGCCGTTTCGCTCCGCCCTTTGCATAAATGCCGTATGCGGTGGGTTATAAACAACATCGTAAGCCAGCTGCCCGCTGCCGGGTAACTCATCCGGCAGCGGAAAAACCGCCTCCGCACCGCCGGACATGCCAATGGAAGTGCAATTGACCATTAATGCTGCTTTTTGGGCCCAAACAGCCAATTCTTTATTCCCGGATTCCCATTCAAATACCTCAACCTGAACCCCTGTGGCATCCCGGATAAAGCCGGCTATTTTTTCCGCTTTAGCAATGCTGCGGTTAACCAGTGCCACCCCGGGGCAGCCAGATCTTGCCAAAGCCAGTACCACCGCCCTGGCTGAGCCGCCGGCCCCGAAAACCATTGCCGTCCCGCCTGCCGGGTCAAAACCGCAATCTTCTTTTAAAGCCTGGATAAACCCCGCGCCATCCGTATTATGTCCGGTCAGCCTGCCGCCGCGGTTTATTATAGTATTAACTGCGCCGTAAGCCGCCGCAGCTTCTGTAAGCCCGTCCAAAAAAGGAATCACTGTCTCCTTGTGGGGGACGGTAACGTTCGCGCCTGCTATGCCCAGGGCCCTGATTCCTGCTATCGCAGCCTTTAGTTCTTCGGGCCGGGGGCTGAACGGCACGTAAACACAATTCAGGCCGGCTGCCTCAAACGCGGCGTTTTGCATCGCCGGCGAGAAGCTGTGCTCCACCGGGTAACCTAATAGGGAATAAACCTTGGTTTTACCGTCAAAAATAAATATCACTCCGATCAAAGCATAGCTGCGGAAAGCTTATCTTACAGTATATTTTTGGTCCTCATGCGACACCCTGCTGGAAATTTTTTTTAGAACCAGCTTTTCCAGCCGCCGGTTAATCAAATTGGTGGCCCAAAATTCCCTACCCGACATGGGAACAACCAGTATGGTAAACAGGCCCAACCTGTTGCCGCCCAGGATGTCGGTAAATATTTGATCACCCACCACCGCGGTTTCCGAGTGCTTCACTCCGAGAATGTCCATGCCTTTTGTAAACGCCTGGCGCATTGGTTTTACCGCTCTGACGACGTAAGGTATATTGAACGGTGCAACCAGTTTATTCACCCTGGCCGTACCGTTGTTTGACACGACACAAAGTTTCAAACCATGTTCCCGTAACCGTTTAAGCCACATCACAACTTCCTGGGAAAATTCCTCCCTGTCCCTTGGAACAATTGTATTATCCAGGTCCATTAACAGTGCCTTGATGCCTCTTTTTTTCAGTTCCAGCGGGTCAACATCCAAGATAGAAGGTACATACATGTGAGGATAGAGTATGCGCAGCATTTTTGCCCCCCTATAACATTGTTTGCGCTTTTTTTAAATCCTCCGGCGTATTCACATTAAAAAAAATCTTATCCAGGTCTGTTTCTGCTTCAAGCATTTTTTGTTCATTTAAAAAATTAACTTTTACCCTTTCATAAAAACCGGTGATTTTGTTGAGGTTGTGACGTAACAATTCTTCTATAACTTTAAGGCAAGACTTGCTATATAATGCAAATAACGGCTCCGGAAATCCACGATAGAACGGTACCACTGCATCATAACCCGCAGCATTGTTGACCAAAAGTTCAGCCAGCCCGGCACTGACAAATGGCATGTCACAAGCAGTTACCAGGGCAAAATGGTGTCCTGCACTGGCAACCCCGGCATGAATTCCGCTCAGCGGCCCATGTCCGGCAATAATATCTTTAACTGTCCTGTCACCATACCGGGCATATTTATCAGGCTCCGAGGTTACAATAATAATCTCTTCTGATACGCTTCTCAATATATAGGAAACATGTTCTATGATAAAATGCGGCCCTACCTTCAGCAGGGCCTTTTCCGTACCCATACGCGCGTTTTTGCCACCTGCCAGAATGATGCCCGAAATACCGGTCATTTGCATCATAAGACATCTCCCAATGGTTGCCGGCACATTTATTGTTACTATTCAGGTAGTCAGAATTCAGTAGTTAGAATTCAGAATGCCCCGGTACAAATGTTTTCGCCGGTTCTCTCATTCTGACTCCTGAGTACCATTTTTATATTATATTCTGCGCAGCCCGGCTAAGTGTTTAAACCAATTTCAATTAAAATAAGATCTGCCGTTATGCTATTATTCTACATTCTCAAAAAATTTCCTTCGCTGGCATTAAATAATGTGGTGCTTAAAAGGGGCAGACTAAGAAAAAAGGAGGTTTTTCACGTGGACAAAGTATTACTTTACACCACCCCGACATGACCGCACTGCCGTACAGTGAAAGAGTTTCTTTCTCAAAAAGGAGTCCAATTCCAGGAACTGAACGTGGCAGTCGATGAAAAAGCGCGCAATGATATGGTATCCCATACGGGCATGATGGCAGTCCCAACCGTAGTCATAGGAAACCAGTACATTGTAGGCTTCGATCGTGAAAAATTAGAGAAAGTATTACACTAAACACGAAAAAACGCGCGCCCAAACCAATCCATTGGCGCGCGTTTTATATCAATACAGCAAGTAAATTAAAAAAGACAGGTTTCAATTGCCATGCTCTGTTTCTTAATACGGCACACGGCCGTTGCTATTATTATATTCCTCAACCTCCACCAAAGCCGCCACCGGTAGCGGGAAGGTCGCAACCGCCGCCTCCACCTCCGGTACGCACGGAACACCCGGTAAATAACTGCTCTACTTTACCTTGGCCGCAGGCCGGGCACTTAACTTTATCTTTTTCACTGATAGCAACAAAAATGGTAAATTTATGACCGCACTCACTGCACCTAAAATCATAAGTAGGCAAATCCATTTACCTCCCAAATTTAAACTTATACTGTTATAGCCCCGTTGGGGCAGGTAAATACACACTCCTCGCACTCGTCACACAAATTTTCATCCACATGTGCGGTTTTAACCCTGATGGTTATAGCCTGTTTGTGACACATTTGGCTACATACTCCGCAGCCAATACACAATGTTTTAATTACCATGGCAGCCATATAAGATCATTATCCTTTCAATCTATATGGCTTTATTATAATATACAAATATGCATTTATCAACTAGAAAATTAACTTAATTCGGATCTTTTAAATAACTGGATAAAATTTAAAATAAATTGCATTTCTTTTTCATTAAGGTTGCATACCAGGTTAAGCACAGCTTGTACATTGGGATGCATCAGCATTTCCCGCAGTTCCGGGTTCATCAGGCTTAACATCTGGTCGACCGCCCCGGGCTCCATAATGAAATAACATGGGGAAACGCCCATTACTTCAGATATTTTTTCAAGTGTTTTAAGTGATGGCTGTACTTTTCCATGCTCAATCTGTCCGATCAGCCCGGCGGTCACCCCGGCCAGTCCGGCCAACTGGGCCTGGGTTAAGCCATATTCTTCCCGCAGCGATTTTAACTTATGTCCAAGGGATCCCTCGTGGCTGATAAGCGAGGTAACAGGCACTCCCAGCCCCTCAGCGATTTTTTTCAGTGTGGCTAAAGCAGGATAGACCGTTCCTCTTTCAATTTCGCTGCAATAGGATAAGGATATCTCCGCACTTTGGGCCAAATCCTGAAGGGACATATTTTTTTCCGAACGCAATAACCTTATTTTGTCTCCCAGTGACAGACCTGTATCGGCGACATCTCCTTTAATCAGCTGCGATTTGGAAACATTCAACGCAGCTGCAAGTTTGTCAATGGTTTTTAATGACGGGCGCTTGGACCCCCGCTCTATTTCACTCAAATAAGATAACGATAAACTGGCCCGTTTAGCCAGGTCATTTAAAGTATAACCACGCTCTTCTCTTAAAGCCCTAATCTGCTCTCCCCTAACAATCATTTGTAAACACTCCCGGAATTTTTTATCTTACGGAGCAATAGTTAACTTTTTGTAATTTTTTAAAACTATGTACTTTTTGTAACATAGTTATTTAACAAGCAACAAAATATTACAGACTTAAAAAAACCCCGCCGGGATTTTATAAATATTTTTTATTATTGTAGTATTACTATTATGGTACTATACTCCGGTTAGATAGTCAATCTGCGGAAGAGCGTGCAATTAAACGCATATAGCTGATTTGGCTCAAATATTCATATCTTCGTAATTTCCGCCGATATGACAATTATTAATTAATTATAATTGGGGACATTCCTCGGACGGGCGGACAGGGTCGTCCGCCCCCACAAACAGGTGTGTCCCCTTTCCTAAAATTGCATAATCTTTTCTGCGATTTCCTTAAACACCGGAGCCGCCGTTGTACCGCCGCTGCTTCCGCCATGCACCAAAACAGTGATTACGTATTTTGGACGATCTGCCGGAATATAACCGGAAAACCAGGCGTCAACCTTCCCGCCCGCGTTATCAAGCTGGGCCGAGCCGGTCTTGCCGGCACTGCCCCATTGCGTTACCCGTGCCTGCGTACCAACACCTGTTTCGGTGACCTCGCGCAACAGCTTCTTCATAACTCCCGCGGTGTACACGCTAATTGCCCTGGTGGGTGCGGGCTGTCCAATTACCCGTACAAAGCAGCCTTGCTCATCGGCCACTCCTGTAACCAAGCGCGGGGCATAGTATAAGCCGCCGCTGGCTATCACATTCATCATGGCGGTTACCTGAACCGGAGTAACCAGCACTGGTCCCTGGCCAACAGAACTATTGGCCAGATTGTATTTTTCGCCGATAGCAGCTAAGTTTTGCCTTTTATCCCTTTTAACCGGGTAACCGGCAATAGCTTGGTTGGACAAGCCAAAGGCTTCGGCATAGTTGATAATGCTATTAGCACCTAACCGCCTGCCGATTTCAACAAAGGTAGGGTTACAGGATTCCGCAAAGGCCTGGTGAAAAGCTATCCGGCCATGCCCGCCGTCCAGCCAGCAACGGACCGGTTCGGCATTTGCGCCAAGGCAAGTAAAACGTTCATCCAGATCGACCTTACCCAGGTCGATGGCGGCAGCTGCCAGTACAACTTTAAACACTGATCCGGGCTGAAATATTGAGATGCAGTGGTCCACATATACATCCCCGTGCCGGCTGGCCAGACTCCGGCCCACCATAGAGGGTGATGGATCATACCCCGGCCTGCTGGCCATGGCCAGTATATCTCCGCTGCCTGCTTTCATCACAATGACAGCGCCGCTCTCCACACGCGTGTCCATAACTGATTCCACAACTTGCTGAATGTTTCGGTCGATAGTGGTTACTACATTACGGCGCGCCGGATCGACGGCCGAAGTGTTTACCGCTAAACCTTCTCCGTGAATTACCCTGCCCATGGCATCCAGCGCAATTCTGGCCCACCTTTGTGGATAGGTCCCTTTAAGTTCCTGCTCGTAAAAATATTCCAGGCCCGATTGGCCAACCCAGTCGCCTAAATTGTAATTTTTTGTACTGTTTTTCTGCAGTTGCTCAAACTGTTCCCGACTGGAAATCTTGCCGAGATAGCCGGTAATGTGGCTTGCCAGGGGTTTATCCCCGTAACGCATGTACACAGGCAGCAAAAAGACTCCTTCCGGTGGCGCTGTTTGCAAGGATTTCAGCTGTTCTGAGGTTAAATTCAAGTTTAGGTAAAAAGCTCCGTTCCGGGCTTTTTTGTATAAATCAACAGGGTTTTGGCCAAGGGTTTGCGCCAGTTGGTCCAGTTCCTTTTGTTGGTCTTGCATCAGCTTGGGGAAAACTACAACACGGTTGGCGAAATAGCCTCCGGACAGCGGAAGCTGGTTCCGGTCTGTTATTTCCCCTCGCATAAACTCTTCCAGGACTACTTCATGTGACCTGATTCGGCTTGCCCGCAAGGCATAACTATTGCCTTTGACCAGTTGAATATTATACAAGTGCCAGGTTATCAGGGCAAAGGCCATAGTCATCGCCCAGCATGAAATGATCATGCGTTTTTTTCGCAGTTCCAGCAAAATAAAAAACCCCTATATCGGATTTGACCATCATTAATATAGTGGCCATCCAATTGGGATTTTAAACCATCCTGAAAAATTTCAAGTTACTTGTATCAGGCTCTCCAATAGTTCCCTCCGCGCGTTGCTCAATTTCCCTTGTCATTGCGAGGAGTGAAACGATGAAGCAATCCCATATTGAGATTGCTCCGCTGCGCTCGCAATCATAAAGGCAAGTCGGAGAGCCACCGCCCATATGCATACTTTCTCATTATTTACCTATCCCGCGTTGTAAATTTAAGGGTTTATCATTCCGGCCTGCGTAATAAAGAGAACTCCGGCAGTGGTTCCGGCCAAGGCAGGTATATGGTTTGCCGGGGATGAGGCGCGCAATCAATTATATTACCGTCTTCGTCAAGAATTTTTTTAACCTGGCAGCTATAAACCTCCCCGGTGGTAAGAATCTCCAATTCCTCGCCGGTAACAAAGCGGTTCCGCTGTTCGATGCGCAGCAGCCCGCGTTCAGGGTCATAACCACGTACCACCCCGACAAAAGTATAATTGCGCCGGTAAATTGAATCCAGAGGCGGCGGGTTGCCCGCCCTGGTACCGGTGAAAAAGCCGGTTGTATAGTCCCTGTTGCTGACCTTGCTTATCTCCTGCAGCCATTCCGGGCGAACCTTATAATTATCCGGGTCCTTCAGGCATTCGTCCAGGGCCTGGCGGTAGACCCTGGTGATGGTGGCGACATAATGAACGCTTTTCACCCGCCCCTCAATCTTAAAAGAAGTGACACCCGCTGCCAGCAGGTCCGGCAGGTATTCAAGCAAGCATAAATCCTTTGAACTTAAGATATAGGAACCCCTGTCGTCCTCGCTAAAGGGGAAATACTCACCGGGCCTTTTTTCCTCCACCAGCCGGTATTTCCAGCGGCAGGCCTGGGCGCAGTCACCCCGGTTGGCATCTCGCCCCGTCATATAATTGCTTAACAAACACCTTCCGGAATAGGATATACACATAGCGCCGTGGACAAATGCTTCTAATTCCACCCCGGTTTTATCCCGGATTGTTTTTATCTCCCCGCAACTAAGTTCCCTGGCCAGCACGATACGGTCCGCCCCCATCGACTCCCAAACCCTGGCGCTGCGCCAGTTGGTAATGTTGGCCTGTGTGCTGACGTGTATTTTCAACTGCGGGGCAAATTCACGCACCAGGGAAAATACGCCCGGGTCTGATACGATAACGGCATCAACCCCTGCGTTAACCAGTTCTTGGATGTAACTGGGCAATGCTTCGATATCTTTATTATGAGCAAATATATTCAGGGTGACATAAACTTTAACTCCCCTGGCATGGGCATATTTAACCGCACTGAACATGGATTCCCGGTCAAAAGCGGCGGCAGCCACCCGCAATCCGAAATCGGTGCCGCCCAGGTAAACCGCATCGGCACCGTAAGCAATGGCGTATTTTAATTTTTCCGGGCTTCCCGCAGGAGCTAAAATTTCAGGCTTCATTGTTTTTACCTTCCTGGCACATTTAGGGTATTTGAATATCACAAATAATGTTTGAATGATTTGTCATGCAAGCGTAGAGATGCATTTTTGGGGATTTTCCTCGGACGGGCGGACAGGGTCGTCCGCCCCTACAAGCAGATGTGTCACCTTGCCTTGAATATTAGATTGCCACGTCGCTTCGCTCCTCGCAATGACAAATACCATTCACTGGTATTTTTGCACATTTTTATTGTGTTCAGCCAGTGTACGGGCAAAAGCATGGCTGCCGTCGGGTTTGGCGCAGTAATAAAGGTAATCGTTCTTTTCCGGCTCAATTGCCGCTTTCAGCGAAGGCCAGCCTGGATTGGCTATGGGACCCGGCGGTAGGCCGTAGATTTTATAGGTATTATAGGGTGAATTAATTTCCAGATCGCTGTATAGTAATTTCTCTTTTTGTTTTCCCAGTGCATACTGTACTGTAGCGTCAATTTGCAGCGGCATACCGGCTTTCAGCCGGTTATATATTACACCGGCAATTCTGGGCCTTTCCGATTCAACCCGGGCCTCCCGCTCCACCATGGATGCCACAGTCACTGCCTCGTTTAAACTAAGTCCTTTAGCCCTGGCCTTGTTGATATAGTCATTGCGTTCCATAACTTGCTCAAAATTTTGCAGCATCATTTCAACAATTTTATCAGGTCCTGAACCGGGTCCCAGAAAATACGTATCAGGGAACAGATATCCTTCCAAATTGTACTTATTGTCCGGTAATTGTTTTAAAAAAGAAAACTGCCAGTTTTGATTAAGCGCATTGGTAAATTCCGCACGGCTAGACAGTCCCTTCTGTTCCAGCAAGCCGGCTATCTGAGCTACGGTGTAGCCCTCCGGAATGGTTAATTTAATGCGATCTGCCGGACCCTTAACCAAAACCCAGGTAATCTCCGGCACTGTCATGGCGGTATTCATTATATATGTACCGGGTTTAAGCTTACCATCAACGCCTTCCATTCTGGCATACAGGCGAAAGGCTGAAGCATTTCGAATTACGCCGCTACTTTTCAATATTCCGGCAATTGTCGAAGTTGTGGCTTGTTTAGGCACAACCACCGTTATCTGGTCAGCTTTTGGGGCGTTAACCGGCATTAGTGATATCCTGTAGGACATAATCGCAAACACCAGTGGAATTAAGATTGCGGTTGCAGCAATAAAGTTCCCCCAACTTTTTCGACTGCCTGTTATCATTCTAACGGGTAACATAATTTTTCTCCTGCTTTAAAGCTCCGTTTCAGTTTCGGGTTCGATTTCTCCAGTTTCCCCGGGTATTGTCTGAGCTTCCGGTTGAGGTTCGGATCCGCCGGTAACGTTATGTTCACTTGCCGACGTCTCCTGCGGCTGTGCATCAAGCTGGCCGCTGCCTGGTTCCGCTGGTGAGCCACCTTGTTGGTTAATATCACCAGTCCCTGCTGTACCGCCCGGGGATTCCGTATTACCGGCCGGTGATGTATTCCCAGGTACTGCCGCCTCAGATTTTTCGGTATCAACCGGAGCCAACTGGTCATCTGTGGGAACAACCACAGAGGGTTTTACTTCACCGGTGCCAATTGCGATAATCCTGTTGACCGCCTGGTAGTGGCTCTCCGGCAGATGTTCCGTTATTTTTTTCCCATCCAGCCAAACGGTCCGTTCGGTAACAGCGATAAATCCCTGTGACCCTTTTTGTTTAACCACCTGTTCTCCATACGCCAGGTTGGGATCCTTTTCATAAACTATTTTCGGTTCTATTTGATTTTTAACCCAGCTGTTTATTTCAACCCTGGGCGTTTTTTCCTTATTGCCGAAAAGTTTTATGGTCAGGATATTGCCGTTAACAATGGTTTTGATATAAATATAGCTTTCGCTGTTATTGACAAACCTGAAATCTATAGCGTCATATGCCACTGTAGCGTCCCTGCCGATAGGAACATAACCAATAGGCAAAGAGTGGTTGCTCCTGTCAGTAACCTTTAAATTTGCCAGCAGCACAGCATTGTAAAGTGTGGAAGATACCTGGCAAACACCGCCGCCCAAACCGGGAACCAGTTCGTTATTTATAATGACGTTGGCATTTTTGTAACCAGCCTCGGAGCTGCGCGGGCCGACCACGCGGTTAAATGAAAATTCCTCACCCGGCGCAATCAGCAGCCCGTCCAGAGCGGATGCAGCCACCTTGATGTTATAGGTGCGCCCTTCCTGGGAGGCGTCAAATTTGGTGCTATAGGCAGAAATCCTTCCGTTAATGCCCATGGCTTTGATATCTTCCAGCGAGCGCTGGGGGGAAGTAGATACCAAAGGCAACTCTATCTCTGCTGCTGCCTGGCCCGATGCTATTGATTCCACCAACCTTTTCTCCAACAATTCGAAATTAACATTTCTGCCCATCCGGCCAGGAATTATTTCCACCTGGTCATCCCCGGTTATTGTAAATCCGGCGTTTTGGGGTTCGATAATCAAATCCCCGGCCTCGGCCATAACTTTGTTTTTCAGTACGGACCTGTCCACTTTTACCACCGGGTCCAATACCAGGCCGTGGCTCTTAACCCGGTACCGTTCCTGCCATTGCGTAAAAAATGAGCCGGTGTGTCCTACCTGCAAGGCCTTTTGCCATGTGCTTTCAAAATCCAGGCCGACCCCCAGCAAGCCTGCTTCAACCCGCCAGGACTTTTCGCCTTGCTTGATTAACACAGGTATTTTTCTTAAATGGCTGTCCAGGGCCGCCAATTTTTCTTCGGCTTGATTCCGGGATAATCCGCCAAGGGGAACCGGCCCCACTCTGACACCCTGCACTATTTTATCAGCATAGGATGCACCGGAAAGGCTGAAAAAAATGCCAGCCGCTGCAATTATCGCAAAAATTGCAATATAGCTTACTCTACGCAAAGGATCGGCCTCCCCGCAGATAAAATAAAGCTGGCTGCGAAATACCGCCCAGCTTTATTTGAAAATTTTAATCTTCGTCGTCTTCTTCAATAAGCATTTCCTCCATGCAGGCGTCCTTAACTTTTTCCCATTCTTCATCGTCAATTTCCACCAGAATTTCACCTTCTTCATCATCCTGGTCGATTCTTAAAACAAATGCTTCGGCCTCTTCCTCTTCTTCCTCTTCTTCGCCCACGGGTATTAATATGGCGTAATTTTTCCCCTCAAACTCAACGATGCTGTATATTATAGCATCATGCTCATTACCGTCTTCATCAACCAAAGTGATTATTTCATCCTGCTCAGGCAAGAAATCCACCTCTTTTCATGAGTTAGGGCTATTCTAAACAAATTAACAGGCGTTGTCAAGAAATTATACTATTTACCGCTTTTGGCGTTAAGATAATCCTGCAGAATAATCGATGCCGCCATTTTATCTATTACTTTCCGTCTTTTAGCTCTGCTCATGTCAGCGCTGACCAGAATCCGTTCAGCCGCAACCGAAGTAAGCCTCTCATCCCATGTTTCTACCGGCAGCCCCAAATGAAGTGAAATTTTATCCGCAAAATCTATAGCCTTTTCTCCCTGGGGCCCGGTGGTGCCGTTCATATTTTTGGGCAGTCCAACCACGACTCTTTCCACGCCAAATTCTTGGGCCAGTTGTTTTATTTCTTCCAATACCTCGTTGATTTTACCACTATTGGTTAGTGTTTTAACACCCTGGGCCGTCCAGCCCAGCTCGTCGCTGACAGCCACACCAATTCTTTTTTCACCCAGGTCGATACCCATAATACGCAATAATAAAACCAGCCTTCCCGTCAAATCACTTTTATGCAGAATTCGGGGCATACCGAGGCGCAATAGCCGCACAGGCGGCAGCGCTGCATATCAACCTTAACCGCACCTTCAACAATTTCCAGGGCGCCGGCTGTACATTTTTCCACACACCGGCCGCAGCCCCGGCACCATTTTTCAATGTGCAAAACCCGCCGGTTCTTGCTCAACTTTTCGCTCAAGCCCGGCCCGGGCTCAACGCCGGAAAACCTCAACACGTTATACTTAATTTCCTCCAGGCTTTGCATGCCCACAGCAACCGCTGCCAGTTCAGGCACAGACAAAATAAAGCCCAGTGCTTCTTCCGCTTGCGGTATAAGATGCCCACCGCCTAAACATTTCATTCCGTACAAGCCTTTGCCCATCATGGCGCTAAATGAAATGGCTTGGAGCATATCTTCCGTTTGACCGTCCTGAATTCCTACGCCAAACTTGTTAATTATGGGGTGAATAACGTCTAATTCCGGTATTGAAGCGGCAGCCCTTACCCCGGCAACATAATGGGTGGAAATACCTATGGCCCTGATTAAACCTTTTTCCCGGGCCCGCACCATACCTTCAACTGCTTCCCAGTGTCCTTTAATGGTGTGCACAGATTCCTGTTCATGCAGCAGCATAATATCGACGTATTCCCGGTTCAGCTCCTTCAGACATTTGGCAATGCTTTGTTCCATTCCTGCCCTGGAATAAGCATAGGTTTTGGTGGCGATAACCACGTCACCGTGAAAACCCGCCAGCGCCTCGCGAATATAGGGATAGCATTCATAAATTTCGGCGGTGTCGATAAAATTGACACCCAATTCCAGGGCCGCGCGGATAAGCTTTGCCCCATCAGGCACACTAAATGAACGCTGCAACGGCCCGATGGTCAGGGTGCCGAAACAAAGCCGGGAAACCAACAGCCCGGTTGCGCCCAATTGATTATACTGCAATATCTTAACTCCTGCCTATGATACCAGGTATCTTTTTACCAGTTCTTCCAGGAGTTCGTCCCTTTCCAACTGGCGAATCATGTTCCTGGCGTTTTTATGGCTGGTAATGTAAGCCGGGTCCCCGGAAAGCAGATAACCCACAAGTTGATTAATAGGATTATAGCCCTTTTCCGTTAACGCTTCGTAAACTTTAAGCAAAATATCACGGGCTTTATTCTCTTCTGCCTGCACCTTGAACATTACGGTCTGTTCGGATATTTCCCTGGACATGAGCAAACCCCCTCGGTGTAACCCCGGACAATCTTTATCGGAATTTAGTTTCTATTATAACCGGATATATCCAATAAGAGAAGTGATGCAGGCAGGAAAAACTATTTTTACCCTGCCTGTGCCTCCACCAGGGAATAGACTTTTTCCAGGGCCCCATCCAGGCCGGACGGGTCTTTTCCGCCCGCCTGGGCCATCTCCGGCCTGCCGCCGCCGCCCCCGCCGACAAGCGGGGCAATATCCTTGATCATTTTACCGGCGTGCAGTCCCCTGGATACAAGATCCTTACTGACTCCGGCCACAAGGTTGACCTTTCCGTTAACCGCTGCGCCCAGCACGATTACTCCGGAGCCCATTTTGTCCCTTAACAGGTCCACCATAGCCCTCAGGCTATCCATATCCGCCGCATCGGAACGGGACGCCAGAACCTTTATTCCGGCAATTTCTCTGGCCCGGCCCAGCATGCCCTGAACCTCATAGCGGGCCAGCCGCGCCCGCAAGGTCTCGGTTTCCTTTTCAAGCTCACGCAAATCCTGAACCATCGACTCCACTCTGCGGACAACTTCGTGCAGAGGAGCTTTGACCGTCTTGGCTATTAATAGCAGCTGGTCTTCCTTGGCCCGCATGTAATCCATGGCGCCTTCCCCTGTTACCGCCTCAACGCGCCGCAGGCCGGAGCCAACGCTGCTTTCACCCAGTAATTTAAACAAACCGACCTCGGAAGTAGCTTCCACGTGAGTTCCACCGCAAAGCTCCAGGCTGAAATCACCCATTTTTATTACCCTTACGCGGTCCCCGTATTTTTCTTCAAACAAAGCCGCTGCACCCATTGCCCTGGCCTCGTCCAGTGAAGTTTCAATAACTTCCACCTTGAGATTGTTTAAAACAGCATTATTAACAATATCCTCTATTCTTTGCATTTCCTCCGGTTCAATTGACGCAAAATGGGTGAAATCGAAGCGCAGCCGGTCGGGCGCGACCAGTGAACCAGCCTGGTTGACATGACCGCCCAGAACTTCCTTTAAAGCTTTGTGCAGCAGGTGGGTCGCCGAGTGGTTGCGGGCTATGTTCATCCGCCGCCTGCGGTCAACTTGCACGTCAACTTCGTCGTTCACACGAACAATACCGGAACCGACCTTGCCACTGTGCAGGTGTATCCCTTGCACCGGCCGGGTAACCTCGCAAACATCAACTTGCAAACCGGGACCGCTGATAATGGCGTGGTCGCTTACTTGCCCGCCGGATTCAGCATAGCAGGGGGTTATATCCAGAATAATTTCCACTTCATCACCGGCAGCAGCCTGTTCCACCTGCCGCCCGCCGGAAAAAACAGCCTTAATCCTGGAACGGCTGGACAGTGTGTCATAGCCGGTGAAAACAGTTTCGCCCACCTGTTCCAAAATTGACTTTAGCTGCGCAGCCTTTTCCGACAAATATTCGGTTTCCTGGCGGGCGCTGCGCGCCCTATCCCGTTGCTGCTCCATGGCCCGCGCAAACCCTTCTTCATCCACGGTTAAACCATTTTCTCCGGCTATTTCCTGGGTCAGTTCAATGGGAAAACCATAGGTGTCATACAACCGAAAGGCCTTTTCCCCGTCAATATAGTTTTTACCGGCTGCTTTTGCTTCCCCGACCAGTTTGTTCAATATTTCCGTCCCCTGGGCCAGCGTTTCACCGAATCTTTCCTCTTCCGTCTTAATGACCCTCATTACCAGCTCACTGTTTTTAAGCAGTTCCGGGTAGGCAGCCCCCATTTTCTCTATTACCGCACCGGCTACTTGGTATAGGAAAGGTTCTTCCATGCCTAAAACCCGGCCGAACCTGACGGCCCGGCGCAGCAGGCGGCGCAACACGTAACCCCGGCCTTCGTTCGAAGGTAATGCACCGTCGGAAACAGCAAAAGTAACCGCCCTGGAGTGGTCGGCTATGACTTTTAACGCCAGGTCGATATCATCACCCGACCCGTAAGGTTTCCCGGTAAGGTTGCCGGTAAAGTCCATGATATCCCGCAGTAAATCCGTATCGAAATTGGAATTAACTTTCTGCAGCACGGAAGCTACCCTTTCCAGGCCCATTCCGGTATCAATACCTTTACTTTTTAATGGAGTATAATTGCCCTCTTCATCCCGGAAAAACTGGATAAAAACCAGGTTCCAAATCTCCAGGTAACGGTCACAGTCGCAGCCCACCGCGCATTCAGGTGAACCGCAGCCGCGTTCCGGGCCCAGGTCATAATAAATCTCCGAGCAGGGACCGCAGGGACCCACGCCAATTTCCCAGAAGTTGGTATCCTTGCCCATGCGCACGATTCTGTCTTTGGGCACCCCGACAACATTGTGCCAAATTTCAAAGGCCTCGTCATCGTCCAAGTAAATTGTAATCCACAGTTTTTCCGGCTCCAAGCCTAAGTGCTTGGTTACAAATTCCCAGGCCCAGGGTATGGCATCCTGCTTAAAATAATCGCCAAAAGAAAAGTTGCCGAGCATTTCAAAGAAAGTATGATGTCGCGCAGTTTTACCCACTGACTCAATGTCCGGAGTGCGAAGACACTTCTGGCAAGTAGTGGCCCTTAAGACATCCGGCTTGGCCGCTCCGGTAAAATAAGGCTTGAATGGAACCATCCCGGCAGCGGTCCATAGTATGCTTGGATCATTATGTGGAATTAAAGAAGCGCTGGGCAAAATTTTATGTCCTTTGCTTTCAAAGAATTGCAAAAATTTTGTTCTGATTTCGTTACCGGTCATGTCTATAACCTCCCCCAATTTCCATAAAAAAAAATTAAAAACCCTTCCTCCCTTGCCAGGGACGGAAGGTTCCGCGGTACCACCCTGCTTAACAACTTCTCAGATTGGAGAAAATTGTTCACTTAAAGATGTTAACGCTGCCAGCGGCGAAACATACTTAAATTTCAATTTCGCAATATGATGGGAACGGCATTCAACCTGCAGGGACAGAAACTTGCACCCAAAACGTTTCCTCTCTGTAGACTCTGCTCCGGTTTACTCTTTTCCCAATATTTAACGGTATTAAATTGCGCTATAATTATACAAAATCAACCTGAAAGCTGTCAAGGACAGTGCTGGTTACTTAAATTCCGGCACCAGCTTACAATAGGCAAAGGTTAACAGGACCCTCAAAATGGCTGCCACAGGAACTGCCAAGATTAACCCGGTTAAACCGTAAAGCTGGCCGCCGGCGAGCAGCACCAAAATCACGAAAAGTGGATGTAAGCCCACCCGGCTCCCCAGGATCTTAGGTGAGATAACGCTGGCTTCCAGCTGTTGGATAATGATAAAAGCCAGCATTACTTTTATGACCATCCATTTGGAAACCAGCATGGCCAGCGTTATGGCGGGGACAGCCCCGATAAATGGCCCAAAGTACGGGATAAGATTGGTTATACCCGCAAAAATGCCCAGCATCAGGGCCAATTCCATGCCCAGGGCCGCCATCGCCAGGCCGGTCATTATACCTGTGATTACGCTAACCAGCAGGTAACCCCTGACAAAGCTATCAATTATCCGGCTGATTTCTGTTCCCAGCTGCAGGATTTCCGCACGCTTTTGGACAGGAATGAGTTTTACCACCCTTTCGGTGTAAATCTCAACGTCCTTTAGCAAGTAATATGCTATAATGGGCGCCAGGATTATATTAAAAATATAACCCGCCAAACCGAGCATAATTTGCACGACACGTTCAGCCTGTTTAACCAGGAGCTGCTCCAGCCAGGTTATGCGCTGGTCAATGATTTTGCGTAAAGCATCGGGAATACCGGCCCGGTCGTACTCAACCTGAATTGAATCGGTAAACTTTTGGATCTGGGCGGCATACTCAGGAACAACATCAGCCATCATATTTAGCTGACCGATTATGTGAGGCATACCAAAAAGCAACAGGCCGGCAACAACTATGAACATTGCCGCATATACGATTAAAATAGACATCGTGCGGGAAGTACCCCTGTTTTCAACAGTACGGACCAGCGGGTGCAATAGATAAGCAAGCACGATAGCCAATAAAAGAGACAAAAAAATACCACGTATCAGGTAGAAAAAATAAAGTATCGCTGTTACCAGCACAAGCGCCAGCATAATACGGTAATTCTTTTTCCAATCCCACCTGGCCAAAATTCACACCACCAAGTAAAAAAGTGAGGATATAGCCCCCACTCTTTATTATTTCTTACCAATGATTCCGCTTACCGTCCGGGATACTCCCCTGATCATCCGGTCAGTGGCCCTTCGGGAATTTTTTTGCCGCATTGCTCTCAAATAAGGTTGTCTTTTTAATTTTTTTTGTGGTTTCTTCATCATCGACATCAGCACACCTAGTACGCTACCTGTGATCATGCCGCGCCAGAAGGCCCGTTTCATAATAATCACCCCTATCACAAAAGAAATTCATTTTGAGGGTCGAAAGCAACCAAACTTCCGTCCTCACCTACTTCAAAAATACTTACACCTTCTTTGTTCTTTCTGTATTCAACACAGCAATCCCAGCAATAATATTGATCAACGCCAACCTTGCCGGTGGCCTTGCCGCCGCAAACCGGGCAGTGCAATCTGCTCCGACCTCCCTGCATACAAAATCTTTATAAAAATTATGCCCATTTTCCGGCTCATTAATGCTTGTGCGCGCTCAAACCAATCACCATAATACAAAAAGCCCTTGGAAATATTCCAAGAGCTTTCGTACCAACAGTACCAGCGGTTATGGGCAATTTCTTTATATAGCGCTGTCCCCTTTTTCTCCGGTGCGTATACGCACTGCATTTTCAATACGGTAGACAAATATTTTTCCGTCTCCTATCTCTCCTGTACGAGCTGTTTTAGTTAATACATCGATTACCCCGTCAACATCTTTATCCGTCACCACAATTTCAACCTTCACTTTAGGCAACAGGTTAATGCTATATTCCGTGCCGCGGTAAACTTCCTTTCGCCCTTTTTGCAAACCGCAACCCATGACCTGGGATACCGTCATGCCATGTATACCAAACTTGGTCAACGCTTCCTTTATATCCTCCAAAACGCCGGGCCGCACAATGGCTTCAATTTTTATCATAATATCATTCTCCTCGTTTCTTAAAATGAATAAGCCCTTTCACTATGCTCGTTGACATCCAGTCCAACATCCTCCACTTCATCTTCCACCCGCAGCTTGGTTAAAACACCCACTACTTTAAGTATCACAAAAGTCATTACGCTTGCCGTTAGGATACTTGCGCCAACCCCCACGGCCTGCACCAGGAATTGGTGGGCATTGCCATACAGCAAACCTTCCTTGCCTTCGGCAACGGAAAACAGCCCGGTGGCCAAAGCGCCCCAAATGCCGCCAACGCCGTGGATACCGAAGACATCCAGCGAATCATCATAACCCAGTTTTATTTTCAAGCTACTTACTGCCAGGTAACAAACCGCTCCGGCTACCAAACCTATTACTATGGACGACACTGGATTAACAAAACCGCAGGCGGGAGTGATAGCCACCAACCCGGCAACAGCCCCGCTGGCCCCGCCCATGGCAGTGGGCTTGCCGTGACGCAGCCATTCGAACAGCACCCAGGATAACAAGGCAGAACCGGTAGCTATTTGTGTGTTTACAAACGCTCCCGCAGCCAAGCCGCCGGCAGCAAGCGCACTGCCCGCATTGAAGCCGAACCAGCCAAACCATAACAAAGCGGCACCCAGTACGATATAAGGAACATTATGGGGTACCATGGGTTCTGTACCATAGCCTTTGCGCCGTCCCAGCACCAGAGCCGCCACCAGGGCGGAAATACCGGACGATATGTGTACCACTGTACCGCCGGCAAAATCCAGTGCTCCCAGGGTACCCAACCAACCACCGCCCCATACCCAGTGGGCGATGGGATCATATACCAACGTACCCCATAAGAGTACAAATAACACATAGGCGGGGAAACGCATCCGTTCCACGATGGCGCCGGAAATCAGCGCCGGAGTTAATATGGCAAACATCATTTGAAAGACCATAAAAGCCTGGTCGGGAATTGTAGGCGCATAACTTGATGCTTCCAAACCCACACCCTTTAAACCAAAAAATTCAAGACTACCGATCAGCTGGTGAACATCAGGGCCGAAAGCCAGCGAGTATCCCACCAGGACCCACTGAATAGTCACAACCCCCAGGGCGATAAAAGACATCATCATGGTATTAAGAACATTCTTTTTGCGCACCATGCCACCGTAAAAAATAGCCAAACCGGGAATCATCAAAAAAACCAGTGCGGAAGATATCAATATCCAGCTCGTATCACCAGAGTCAATTTGAGTTGTTTCACTCGCCCAAGCCATTGCCGGCAAGGCAAATAATGCTGCCGAAGTAAATACTAATAAACGAAAAATGTTTCTCATGCCCTTACCTCCTCATGAATTTACAAATAATTGCTATAAGAAAAAAATCCCTTCCTATTTTCCAAACAAGCAAACACCCCCTTAAAACTCATTAAAATAAATTAAAATAAAATAAAAAAAGGCGCATAAACCGGCTCCCATGCCAAGTTTATAGCGCCATCGCCTGCAGGTAAATATAATAAGGCCTTTACTGGGAAATATCCCAATAAAGGCCTCAATGCCTGCTGTGTCCAACATTGGACAATATATAATTAAACTAATTGATATAAATATATACTAACAATCAACAAGTGTCAATACCTCACCGGTTATAATTAGCTCTTTGTAACACTTTAACCAGCAAGTCATAACAGCCATGTGGATTAGATAATCATTAATTGTCTTGACGTAACCTTATAGCTTTACTTAACATCCGTTTTGGCAATATAACCGGTTTGAGGACAATTAACCTTATACCAGTCACCTTGACTGGCAACAATCTGTACAGTTTTGCCATTGGGCAAGACGGTGATCACATTATTACTTTTAATGACAGGGGCAGAACGGAAATTACAACCTTTTTTGGAAACAATAACTGCATAAGAACCATTATTTTTGATTTGTGTTTCCGGAAGTTACAATTCCGAGCACCGCGGAACTTAATAATTTCCAGTTTGTTTGAGTTTTATTTCCAGTTTGACGGAGTGAACCATTGACAATGAGGGCAAGCATGGTAGCCTTCTAGGGGCGATGTCATAAAGAAATTAGCCTTCGCCCCTGACATCGGAACCATGCTTGCGGAGGCTCGTTGTCAATGGCAAACTGGAAATAAAACTGGAAGAAAAACGGAAGCTAAGTGCTACACTTCCATATTGCCAAACACACCTGTTAATATATAAAATTTACGTCCATCTTCCATTAGATAGTTTTGGTCCAATAAGCATGATTATCTCTAGATACAACAAAGAGCCCCCGGAATTACTCCAAGAGCTCTTTTAAAAATAGTTCCGGCAACGACCTGCTCTCCCAGGGACAAGCCCAAGTACCATCGGCGCTGGAGAGCTTAACTTCCGTGTTCGGGATGGGAACGGGTGTATCCTCTCCGCTATGGTCACCGGAAAACTTATTGGACGTTATATTTAAGTTAACTTTCAGGTGCCTGGCACCTTTTTGTTAACTTATCGTTCC
>NZ_AUMW01000033.1 GCF_000430885.1 Desulfotruncus alcoholivorax DSM 16058
TGTTTTCCGTACTAAAAGGTCATCTAAGTATGGATCGCTTAACTAAACGGGGTATAGATAAAGCTTTTACCGATATTATGATTTGCCTGATTACATACCTGGCTGGAACTCTTGTTCAGATTAAAACTGGCTCTCTAGCTAATGTTGCGTAATTATTTTTAACTGGTTTACCGGTGTATAACTGAAATTGGGTTTCTTTGTGCCTTTTTGCCAAAAGCTTTATTCTAATTTGATTATTTAGAGCGTTTTAATGGAAATTTTTAAAGTAAATCCCCGGTATTTTGGTGTTGTCACTTGTTATCTGTTATAATTTTTGAATTTTGCAATTGGCTCTTATTTACACAACATTCAAGCCCTCTTAAAAAACGTCTGCTATATTTGCTTTAGTAATATTTTATATGCAATAAAAAAAGGAGGACAAGGTAAGTGGAAAGGAGATTCAAGGTTTTAGGTTTATTGATTGGCATCGCTTTGTTAATGTCTGTCGTTGCGGGCTGTGGAGGCAATAGTGCCAACCAGCAAAGCGAGCAGTCCCGGGGACAGGAACAACAAAGCGGCGGTTCAAAAGGTTCCATTACAGCGGTAGGTTCATCAGCACTGCAGCCCCTGGTGGAAGAAGCTGCCAAACAGTTCATGTCCAGTAATCCCGAAGCGCAAATTGTTGTGCAGGGCGGCGGTAGTGGTACGGGTCTTAGTCAGGTTGCGTCCGGAGCGTCTAACATAGGTAACTCGGACGTGTTTGCGGAAGAAAAGCTTACCCCTGAGGAAGCCTCCCAACTGGTTGACCACAAGGTTTGCGTGGTCGGCATGGCTGCGGTGGTCAATCCTGATGTAAAAGTGGACAATGTTACCCAGCAGCAGCTGATTGATATTTTCACCGGTAAAATAACTAACTGGAAAGACGTGGGCGGAGCAGACGTAAAAGTGCAGCTGGTCAACCGGCCCAGCAGTTCGGGCACCAGGGCTACTTTTAAGGCCTTTGCTCTAAAAGGTGCTGAAGAAGCCAAAGGTATTGAACAGGACTCTTCCGGTACAGTACGTAAAATCATTAGCGAAACTCCCGGTGCCATTGGGTACTTGGCCCTGTCTTACCTGGACGGCAGTGTTACCCCTCTGAAATTGGACGGTGTTGAACCCACCAAGGAGAATATCGTAACCGGTAAATACCCGGTATGGGCATACGAGCATATGTATACCAAGGGCGATGCCACTGGTTTGGCCAAAGACTTCCTCGATTATATGCTATCAGATAACGTTCAAAAATCACTGGTGGTCGATCTCGGCTATATTCCTTCCACCGATATGCAAATTGAGCGTGATGCCAAGGGCAATATCACCCAAAAATAAGTAAAGTAAGTTATAATAGCATAATTACGGCGAGGTGTCGTGAAGGTTAAGCCCCAACATCACCTCGCCTGTTTTGCGTGTTTGAGGCCTATTAGCTTCACTTCCCGTAATGACAGACTTCCAAAGGAGTTGGCTTAATGAATAAGAAATCGTTTTACGACAGAGCCGGCCTGTGCCTGACAATGTTATGTGCGGCCTTTGTTATTGTGCTTACCATGTCCATCATTTATTATATCGGATCTAAGGGGTTATCTACTTTTACCAGCCATGGAGTAAGCCTGCGGGAGTTTTTATTCAGCGACCAATGGCGGCCGGACCGCCCGCCGGGAGAAGGGGGGCCACAGGTTGGTTCACTGGCTTTTATTACCGGTTCTATAGCAGTATCCTTGTTATCAGTAGGTATCAGCGCGCCCCTGGGTGTGATTGTGGCAGTTTTTATTGTAGAAATTGCTCCCGGCTGGGGACAGCGGGTGCTGCAGCCTGCAGTTGAACTGCTGGCCGGCATACCCTCGGTAGTATACGGCTATATTGGCCTTAGCCTGCTTGTACCTTTGATCAGGTCTTTATTTGGAGGTGGGGGCTTTAGCCTGATGGCTGGTTTTCTAGTTTTATCTGTAATGATTCTGCCAACCATTATCAGCGTTTCCACGGACACCCTGCGTGCGCAGCCCGCGGAATGGAAACACGCTTCTTATGCCCTGGGAGCTACCCGCTGGCAGACTATCCGCATGGCCATGCTTCCTGCTGCCCGCTCCGGCCTTATTACTGCGGTGGTACTGGGCATGGCCAGGGCCTTCGGTGAGGCCCTGGCGGTTCAAATGGTTATTGGAAATACGAGGGAAATACCTGCTTCTGTTTTAAGTCCCATGATAACGCTCACCAGTGCCATAACTATGGATATGGGGTCCACCGTTCAGGGCGGCACCTGGAACAATGCTCTATGGTCGATGGGATTGCTGCTGCTGTTGATGTCTTTATTCTTTATTTTAATTATCCGGTTTGCGGTGAGGAGGGGGGCGGTCTAATGAATGCAAAGTCAAAGAATAATCTGGCCACAATCACGTTCTGGGTAGGCGCCGGTTTAGTTCTGTTAATTTTGGGAACCCTCCTGGGGTATATTTTTTACCACGGGCTAAAGTCTATTGACTGGCATTTTATCACTTCACCGCCTGAAACAATTCGTGCCGGTGGGGGCATCGGTCCGCAGATTTTTAATTCCTTTTACATTTTATTCTTAACCATGCTCATATCTATTCCCATTGGCCTTTTGGCGGGTATCTACCTGGCGGAATATGCCGGTCGCAGTCAACTGGCCGAGGGGGTGCGGATCGCCATTGAAACTTTGACCTCCCTGCCTTCTATAGTTGTCGGCCTTTTTGGCTTGCTTGTCTTCGTAAACGCTACGGGTTGGGGTTATTCGATCATGTCCGGAGCGCTGGCTTTAACGGTTTTCAACCTGCCCTTCCTGGTAAGGGTTTGTGAGGAATCCATTCGGGGTGTTTCCAGGGAACTGGTGGAGGGCAGTCTGGCACTGGGAGCCACCCACTGGGAGACTATCTGGCGCATTATTGTGCCCTGCGCTTTTCCCAGCCTGGTCACCGGTATTATCATTACTTCAGGGAGGGTATTTGGTGAGGCGGCGGCTCTGCTTTATACCGCGGGAATGAGCAGCCCCCCGCTGGATTTTTCAAATTGGAATATATTTAGCCCTACCTCACCATTAAACCCTTTCAGGCCGGCGGAAACACTGGCCGTGCATATCTGGAAGGTCAATTCGGAAGGCCTTATTCCTGACTTAAGGCGGGTTGCGGATGGTTCGGCGGCGATGCTGGTATTGATTGTGTTATCTTTTAATTTTTGTGCCCGCTGGCTGGGCAGGTTGATTCAAAAGCGACTCACTGCGGCGTGAACTATTATTTATATGTGTTTGGTAAAGGAGCTAAAAAAATGGCTAGAGAGTCTTTTCATGAACAACTTAATAAGTTGAGAAACGATATTTTGCTGATGGGCAAAATGGTGGGAAACGCTATTGAATTGTCGATCGCTGCTTTAAAGCGCCAGGACTTGGATCTGGCTGAACAAGTGGTAATGGATGATGAAAAGATTGACCGGCTGGAGCTGGAAATAGAACGCGGGTGTTTGTCACTGCTGGCTTTACAGCAACCCATGGCCCGTGACCTCAGATTCATTGGCACAGCTTTGAAAATTAACACCGACTTGGAAAGGATGGGCGATTACGCCTGCAACATTGCTAAAGTGGTGCTGTCAATAGGTAAAGAGCCGTTTGTCAAGCCGCTGATAGATATTCCGCTGATGGCCGATCTTGCCCAGGTAATGGTTCGGGAAAACCTGACGGCTTTTGTCAATCAGGATCGTGATCTGGCCCTGAAAGCCGCCATGCATGATCATGAAATTAATAACTACTATACCAAGGTGTTTAACGAACTGCTGGAGTTAATGACCAAGGATGCCAAAAATATCAAGCAAGCTACGTACTTTTTATTTATCGCCAGGTACCTGGAACGTATTGGCGACCACGCCACTAATTTAAGTGAGTGGATTATTTATATGATCACCGGGGAAAGATTGGAGCTTAATGAATCTTGATTTTAAAGTAGAGCCACCCTTGCAACGGGTGGCTCATGAAGTCCGTCATTGCGAGGAGTGAAACAACGTGAGATTACTTCGCTGCGCTCGCAACGACCAAAGGATACGCGGGTTATGATTTTCCTGGTAATAAAAAGTAAAATTCCGACCCCACCCCCGGGGTGCTCTGTACACCCACTGTTCCGCCGTGCAGGTCCACTATGTGTTTTACTATGCTGAGCCCCAAACCGGTCCCACCCATAGCCCTGCTTCTGGTTTTATCCACCCGGTAAAACCTTTCAAAAATTCTATCCAGGTCCGCTGCAGGAATACCAATGCCGTTATCCCGAACCCGGACTATCATGTTTCGGTCTTCCTCTGAAACTACAACTTCTATCCTGCCACCGGTGTGGGTATATTTAATAGCATTATCTATTAGATTTATCAGCACTTGCTCAATCATGTCGCTGTTTACTTCGGTAACCACCGGTTTGTCAGGCAGTATAAGCTTTAGTTCAAGCCCGGCGCTGTCAATTTGCCCATGTAGTTTTGCGGCTGTATCCCGGACTAATTCGTTGATATCCACAGGACTGGTTTTAATTTGCATGTGTTTTGATTCTATTTTTGATAAATCTAAAAGGTCGTGCACCAGGCGGCTTAAACGCGCAGCTTCGTTGTCGATTATCTCGACGAATTCCCGGCAGGTATCCTGCTGGTACATGGCACCGTCCAGCAGTGTCTCAGTAAAACCTTTAATAGCCGTTACCGGTGTTTTTAATTCGTGTGACACGTTATCAACAAATTCCGTGCGAATTCTTTCCAGCTTTCTTATCTGGCTGATATCATGCAGCACTGCAACCACGCCGTCCAGAGCGCCCGACTGGTCCCGAAACGGTGAGACAATGACTTCCAGGATCGCCTCTTCCGGAATGAATATTTTTATTTCCTGCTCAACCACTTGCCCTGTTTGCAATGCTTCATTTATTGCTGAGGATAATTCCGGGTACTTTATCGAAGAGCCGTGGGGTATTTCTGTTCCCTTTTTGACCAAAAACGCCAGGAACTTTTCTGCAGCCGGGTTAACCAGATCTACCCTGCCCAGTTTATCAATAAAAATAACCCCGCTGGACATACTGTCCAGGACTGCCTCGAGCTTGTTCTTACCTTCCGAAATCAGCCGTACTTTCTCTTTAATCGTATTTGCCATTTCTTCAAGTGTCAGGGCCAATTTTCCTATTTCATCATCACTTCTGACCCTGACCCTGCCATCATAATTGCCTTTGGAAATTTGCCTGGCGAATTCAATCAGCTGTTCAACCGGGCCGGTTATCCTTTTACCCAGCGTGAGCCCCACCGGAATAGTAATTAAGACTGCCAGTAAAATAGCTGTCAGCACGTCTGACCATAAACCAAAAAAAGCATGTTTAACTTCCGTTAGGGGCAGCGCTAACCGCATGTAACCTCCATTGCCGCCACTTGCTTTTATGGGCACGGCAACGTACATCATATCGGTGTTAAGGGTGCTGCTGTGGCGAATGGCGGTCCCGGAACCTTTTTTCCCGGCCGCCTGAACTTCAGGCCGGTTAAGGTGATTCTCCATGCTGGTGGGATCTCTCTCGGAATCACCAAGCACAACTCCCCTGCTATCAATGATAGTTGCCCTGGCCTGGACATCTTTGCTGATTTGCCTGGCCAACTGTTCAAGGCCGTTTGCATCTAAAGTGCCGGTTTCTTCCGCTACAAGCTTGGAGGCTAGCAGGGCTTGTGCGGTGAGCCTTTTTTCGAGGTTTTGATAAAAATAATCTTCCAGGGAATTTAAAAGATAAGTTCCCAGGATCAGCATGGAGAGAATGACCACGGCGATGTATGAGGCTGTTATCTTCCAGCGCAAACGTTTAAAGATCATCAGCAGGGCTGCCTACTCTCCTTTAAATTTGTAACCCACACCCCGCACTGTTTTAATGTAAACCGGATTTTTGGGGTTGGCTTCAATTTTTTCGCGCAGGTGGCTGATATGAACATCGACAATCCTGGTATCTCCGTCATAAGTATAGTCCCAAATGTGGTTGAGCAGGATGTCCCTGGTCATTACCTTGCCTGCATTTCTGACTAAAAAATGAAGTAAATCAAATTCTTTGGGTGTGAGCTCAACAAGCTGCCCGTTGACCTTTACCTCGTATCTCTCCGAATCAATGGTCAGGGTTCCAATTTTTATTTCTTCTTCTTGCTGGCCTGTGTCTTCACGGGTTGAAGTTCTCCTTAAAACCGCCTTAACCCGGGCCACCAGTTCCCTGGGGCTGAACGGCTTGGTGATATAATCGTCTGCTCCCAGTTCCAGGCCCAGCACTCGATCTATTTCTTGATCCTTTGCCGTTAACATAATCACGGCTACCGGCAATCCTTCCCTGCGCACGCGCCGGCAGACTTCAAGGCCGTCAATTCCGGGCAGCATTAAGTCAAGTATCACCAAATCCGGCCGTTCTGTAGTAATCTTTTTTAACGCATCGTTGCCGTCGTACGCTTCTAGAGTGATAAAACCCTCTTTGCCCAGGTTAAATGTCACCAGTCTGACGATAGATTTTTCGTCATCAACCACCAATACTTTATGCGACATAAAATATCCTCCGACAAATGTAATCCTGAAGAACCCCGCCTATTTCACAATGCTTTTGCATTTCTTACTTTTCTTCATCACTTAATCTGCCCCTTTTCAAAAAAATTCGGTGTTGGATACCGGACTTTCCTACGTCATTATAAAATTTGGCCCCTGTAAAACAAAAATGGGCAGGGGCAAGGAATCAAAAATTACTTTAAATTGGATATTTAACACCGGGTTTTCTCCCTTTTCAATTTTAAGTTGCTACCAATGACCAGGGAACTTTAAACCTTGAGTTTTATTACGACGTTTTGTTTGTATTTCCTTTAATAGGGGCGTGCTTTTGTCTTGCGAGCGCAGCGCAGCAATGAAAAAATACCTCAAGCCCCTTAATATGTAGATGTATACAGTACCGCCCCGGGCTAAATCCGGGGGTTCATTCTGCTCATATTTTCTTTTTCTTCCTGATTAATCGCCTAAACTATATAACACTTTTGATCAATGGTTTAAATTTTTAAATTAATATTTTATTTAGGGCAAATTATTGACATAAGTTCAAAACGGGCATATTATAGCATTATAAACGTGTGATCAAAATAATTGGAGGGAGTTCTATGCGAAGGATTATGTGTGTTTCTTGTGGTAAAAGCGTCATGGTTGACAGCTGCACGGGCCAAAGCTGCAGGGATATGAGGTGCCCCGACTGCGGTGGCAGGATGGTCAGGGATCATTCAGCCGGTGCTTTAAGTGCCATGGGAAACCAAAGCGTTGCTGGTGGAAAACAAAATAATACATTTACCTTTGGAAACGGCAGGGGTAATGCAGGCCGTGGAATGAATGGGGGCCGGGGGATGAATCAAGGTTGCGGGCGCAGGGGCTGCCGCGGGAGGGCGGTTTAAATGAGAATTGCCGTTAGCTCTACCGGTCCCAACGCAACAGAACCGGCAGAAGAACGCTTGGGCCGCTGTAATTGTTTTTTGGTCTTTGACGAAGCAGAAAACCTGTTGGAAGTAATAACCAACGATGCCGCATCCAGTGCTGCTGAAGGGGCCGGAATCAAGAGCGTTCAGACTTTAATTAAACATAAGGTGGATGTGGTGCTGACCGGCAGAGTGGGACCAAAGGCCATGAACGCTATCATGGCGGGCGGTTTGTCTGTGTATACCGGTGTCTCCGGTACAGTCGCCCAAAGCTTGAAAAGCTATCTAAAAGGTGAACTGCAGCCGCTGTTGGCACCTAATTCCGCAGCTCATGCCGGTCAAGTTCCCCGGGAGCGGGCGGGAAGATGAAAATCACTGTGGCCAGCGGTAAAGGCGGGACGGGTAAAACCACGGTTGCGGTTGGCATGGCCCTGGCACTGCAAGCAGATGGCAACCGGGTCACTTTTTTGGACTGTGATGTAGAGGAACCAAACGGGCATATTTTTATCAAACCTGATATTCAAAAAAATGAAGATGTTTTTATTGATGTGCCGGAAATTAATCTGGAAAAATGCGATTTTTGCGGGAAATGCTCTGAAATATGCGCGTTTAATGCCCTGCTGGTTGCCGGTGAGAGTGTCGTGGTTTTCCACGAATTATGCCACGGGTGCGGCGGTTGCAATTATTTTTGCCCTAAGGGTGCGGTAACCCTTATCCCTAAAAAAATCGGCACTATTGAAATGGGGACGGCGGCAGAGGGGCTCAATTTTGCTCATGGACAGTTGGAAATTGGCGTACCTTTAAGCCCGCCTCTGGTGGATGCGGTAAAAAAGAAACAGAATGGGGGCATCACCATAATTGATGCCCCTCCAGGGACCTCATGTCCAGCTGTCCATACAGTGCGGGAAACAGATTTTTGCCTTCTGGTTACTGAACCCACCCCCTTTGGATTAAATGACTTGGCTTTGGCCGTTGAGATGACCAGGGCACTGGATGTACCGTGCGGAATACTGGTTAATCGTGCCAGGGAGGGGTGGGACATAATCGATAAATACTGCAAACAAAATAACCTGAAAATTTTAATGAAAATACCATTAAGCCGTGAAATCGCCGGAGCTTATTCCAAAGGGATACCCCTGACATTCCTGGATAAGGAATGGGGGGTTGCTTTTAGGCGTCTTTTCCGGGATATCAGGGAGATGGTTGAGAGTGAAAGAAATAACCGTCATCAGTGGTAAAGGCGGGACCGGAAAGACAAGCATAACCGCTTCCTTTGCAGTTCTGGCCCAAAACCACGTCATGGCGGACTGTGATGTGGATGCCGCAAATCTTCACATATTACTGTCCCCGGAGATTAAAGCAAAGCATAATTTCTGGGGTATGCCCAAAGTTGAAATTGATGCTGAAAAATGCAGCGGCTGCGGTATTTGTGAGGATTTATGCCGTTACGGGGCTATCAAGGACGGCGCGGTTAACAGCATGGAATGTGAGGGCTGCCGGGTGTGCTACCATGCCTGCCCCGAAAAAGCTATACGTTTGGTGGAGAGCCTTGCTGGAGAGTATTATATCTCCAAGACCCGCTTTGGCCCGTTTGTCCACGCCCGGTTGGGGGTAGCCCAGGAAAATTCCGGCAAACTTGTGGCAGAAGTGCGCCGCCAGGCGCGTGAGCTGGCCCAAAAGGAAGGGCGGGATTTGATTATAACTGACGGCCCGCCTGGTATCGGCTGTCCGGTGATTTCATCGCTGGGCGGCACGGACCTTGCCGTCGTGGTGGTTGAGCCTACGATTTCATCCATTCATGACCTGGACAGGGTATTGAAATTGACAGAGCATTTTAATGTAAAAACTGCCGTTTGTATCAATAAGTGGGATCTCAATCTCCGAAACAGCAGCACCATAGAAGAAGCTTGCCTCAATATGAATATTCCCGTTATCGGCAGAATCGGCTATGATATCACTTTTATGGCAGCAGTGATGGAAAGAAAGCCGGTTATCCAGATGACAAGTTCGGTAGTGGATAATATTGTTTCCCTCTGGCATAATGCAGAGGGAATATTGAATAGTTGAAGGGGAGAGAAAAATGGCGGAAAACGAAAAATGCGATTCCTGTAATCAGAAAACAGAGGGATGTACACCCGACAAATGTGGCATTGACATTTTACCCCAAAACGATTATACCGAAATAAAACACGTTATAGCCGTCATGAGCGGCAAGGGTGGGGTGGGGAAATCATCAGTTTCAGCGCTTTTAGCATTAAGCCTGGCCCGCAGGGGCTACCGGGTGGGGATTTTAGACGCTGATATCACCGGCCCCAGCATTCCCAAAATGTTTGGTATCAGTGCCCGCCCGCTGCATGATGAAAATGTGCTTTACGCTGCGATGTCGGGGTCAGGGATAAAAATCATGTCACTGAACCTGCTGCTGGAAAACGAGGACCAGCCTGTGATCTGGCGTGGCCCGATTATCGCCGGTGCCGTAAAACAGTTTTGGACCGACGTTGCCTGGGGTAAAATTGATTTTATGATTGTGGACCTTCCTCCCGGTACGGGCGATGTGCCCCTTACCGTAATGCAATCGCTGCCTCTGGACGGGATCGTGGTAGTAACTTCACCACAGGATCTGGCCAATATGGTGGTTAGGAAAGCCGTTAACATGGCCAATCATATGAATATTCCCCTGCTGGGGTTTGTGGAGAATATGAGCTACCTGCGCTGCCCGGACTGCGGCAAGGAAATTAAAATTTTTGGAGAAAGCAGGTCAACCTCCCTGGCGACCTCCATGGGCCTGCGCTTATTAGAAAAACTGCCGGTCGACCCTGAGCTGGCCGGGCTCTGCGATGCCGGTCAGGTGGAGAACTACGGGGCGGAACTGTTTAAAGACTTTGAGCACTTGGTCTTAAAGAAACCAAATACCAATATTTGTTGATAACCAGAAGCTGTGCAAACCCCTTCTATTGGAAGGGGTTTTGATATGTTCAGCACATGTCGTTGCGAGGATTGAAACGAGGTGGCAATCTGAACATCATGGAAAAGGGGACGCACCTATCCATGATTTTTAATTTTAAAAGCGGTTTTTTATCGATTTATGTCTTTTATGTGATATTATTATTTTATGGAATATCCTGGCCCTTTGGCTGTAGACAGGCTAAGTCTGGAACAGCCATTTATCATGTCCGGCAATAGCAGGCGAAATTGGTGGTTATAATAAAGCTATTGCGCAATTTGAATTCCGGAGGTGGGAAAGTGGGAAATAAAATAACGGGCTGGGCAGTGTGGTTCTTGGTTTTGGTATTATCGGCCTTTATTGTGCCATATCAATTTTTGTCCGGAATTCCAAAGGTATACGGGGCTTTTTTATACTGGGGACTTTTTGCGCTGGCCGCAATGATCAGCGTCGGTATTATTACCGCCAGATGGAGGGAGTAAGTCTTGAATTCATATTATATTTACCTGGCCATTGGGTTGTATTTTATTCTTGGAACCATCGTGGCTGTTTATGCCCGCAGGGGAATGGGGCGGGGCATGGCCGACTTTTTTTTGGCCAACCGGGCCGTTAACGGTGTCGTTGCCGCGCTTACCTACAGCGCCACTACCTACAGCGCCTTTATGATGGTTGGGCTGGCCGGGTTTACCTACATCGGCGGCGTGGGCGCCTGGGGCTTTGAACTGATTTATTTATCCGGCCTGGTGCTGGTGGCCTTCTTTGGCCCAAGGTTCTGGCTGGCGGGTAAGAAATATAACTATATCACGCCTGCCGAACTGCTGGGCGACCGTTACCAGAGCAGGGCCGTTCAGGTGATCACAGCCATAACCTCAATTATTTTCCTTATTCCATATAGCGCGGTGCAGCTCATCGGGATAGGCACCCTGGTGGAGGGTATGTCCAAAGGTGCGATTCCGTTTATGGCCGGTTTAATCATTGCCACTGTGGTTACAGTCGTGTGGGCATTTATGGGTGGGATGAGGGCCGTGGCCTGGACGGACTCCCTGCAGGCTTTGATTATGATCACAATATCCACCCTTTCGGTTGTGTTTATTATCCACCGTGCTTTCGGTGACGTGGGGACAATGTTCGGCCTGCTGGAAAAGAATTATCCCGGCTGGCTTACAGTCCCGGGCCCTGGCTTTTTTAGTTTTAATACCTTTCTCGGGCTCAGTCTGCCCTGGTTTTTCTTTTCTCTGTCCAACCCGCAGGTCAGCCAGCGCTTGTTTATACCGCGGTCCCTTACTCATATGAGAATTATGGTGATGGGGTTCTTATGCTTTGGTTTTGTTTATACCCTAATTTCAATTCTTTGGGGCTTTTCCGCGCGTTTGTTGGTTCCCGGTCTGGCCAATGGCGACCTGGCTACACCGGCTTTATTGTCCATGAATGTTATACCGCCAGTAATAGCCCTGCTGGTGATGATAGGGATTACTGCCGCGGCCATATCGACAATTAACTCAATTGTGCTGACCCTTTCCTCCATGATCTCCCAGGACGTGATTAAGCAGATCATACCTGCTGTTGAAGAGAATAACCTGCTGTTAACAGGCAGAATTTTTGTGTTTCTCTTTACGCTGGGGGCATTTGTTTTTGCCACTATGCGTCTTGGCCTGATCGCAGTGCTGTCAGTGGCTTCCTCCGCCGGGCTGCTGGTAACCGTGCCGGCCATCTTCGGCGCGTTTTTCTGGAAGAGGGGCACTGCCGCTGCCGTAGTTGTAAGTATCCTGGCGGGTGGCACAGCCGCCCTGTTATTTCAATTCGCCAACATCAAGCCGCTGGGCTTGGGGACTGGTGTTTGGAGCGGGATCATTTCCGCGGTGCTGTTTATTGTCGTGAGCCGGTTCACCGTGCCGCCTGAGGCCAAAGCAGAAGAATTCATGAGTTATATTGACGGCGCGCTAAAGGAAAAGAATGCCATATAATAGCATCAATATATATGCAACAAACATGAAGAAAAAATACATGGGAGGGAAGCTTATGCCCCGAAAAGCAGTTATTGTGGTAGACATGCTGAACGACTTTGTTACGGGTTGTTTAAAATGCGAAAGGTCTTCCAGAATTATAGCTCCGCTAAAAAAACTAATAGAAACCGCACGGGTGAAAGGTATTCCTGTGATTTATTCCAATGACGCCCACTACAAAGGGCTGGATAAAGAACTTGAGCACTGGGGCGACCACGCCATTGCCGGCACCGAAGGAGCTGAAGTGATCGAAGAGCTGAAGCCGGAGCCCGGAGACTATATTGTGCCCAAAAGGAGATACAGCGGCTTTTTCCAAACCGGCTTACAGCTTTTATTGACCGAGCTGGGCGTGGATACGCTGATTATCACCGGCCTGCATTGCCACATGTGTGTGCGCCATACAACGGCGGATGCTTTTCAGTGGGGCTATAAAATTATGGTTCCCAGCGATGCTACTGACGCCTTTACGGAAGAGGATTATCAGATGGGGATGAAATATTTAGTCGATGTTTACGGGGCGGATGTAAAAACTGTAGACGAAATACTTGAGTCATTATAAACCACAACAGCATAAGGGACGGGATGATATGCTCAGGGTTTCAGGGATTAAACTGTCCCTGGATGAAGATAAGCCATTAATTAGAGAAAAATTGGCCAGAAAATTAAAGGTCAAAGAAAGTGACATAATTCGGTATGAGATTTTCCGGCAATCAATTGACGCCAGGAAAAGCGAAATGATTTATTTTGTATATACCGTTGATGTGGAACTGAAAAACGAGGGGGCCTTTGACAAAAAACTGCCGGGCCAAGATGTTTCAGCGGCGCCTGAGAAAGAATATGTCTATGTCCGCCCGGGTGAGGAGGCTCTGGCCCACCGCCCGGTGATCGTCGGAACAGGCCCCGCAGGGCTTTTTGCCGGGTTATTGCTGGCCCGGATGGGTTACAGGCCGCTGCTGCTGGAACGAGGCGCCGATGTGGATACGCGTGCCAGGGCCGTCCGGTCTTTCTGGCAGACCGGCCAATTGGATACCGAATGCAACGTCCAGTTTGGGGAAGGCGGGGCCGGGACCTTTTCCGACGGTAAACTAACCACCTTGATTAAGGACAAAAGGTGTGGCTTTGTGACCCGGGAAATGGTTTTGGCCGGCGCCCCCGGGGATATTATTTATTCCTACAAGCCTCATATCGGCACCGATATACTGAGGACGGTAGTCAAAAACATCCGCCGCCGGATTCTGGACCTGGGCGGCGAAGTCAGGTTCAACAGCAAGGTAACCGATCTGATAATCCGTAATAATCAAATCAAGGGCTTAATTGTTAACGGCAGCGAAGAAATTAAAGCACAAGCGGTGGTGCTGGCCGTCGGGCACAGCGCCAGGGATACTTTTGCCATGCTTTATGACAGGGGGTTGGTAATTACCCCCAAGTCTTTTTCCATCGGGGTAAGAGTTGAACATCCCCAGGAGCTGATAGACACCGCGCAATACAAAGGTTTTGCCGGGCATCCCAAATTGGGCCCGGCGGAATACAAGCTGGCCTACCATTCGCCGTCCGGAAGATCGGCCTATACTTTTTGCATGTGCCCCGGCGGAACCGTTGTAGCGGCAGCTTCAGAAGAGGGCCATGTGGTCACCAACGGCATGAGCGAATACGCCAGGGACGGCAGGAACGCCAACAGCGCGCTGCTGGTGGGGGTTAACCCGGGTGATTTCGGCAGTGACCACCCGCTGGCCGGGGTTGAGTTCCAGAGGAAATGGGAAAGCCGGGCTTTTATTTTGGGCGGCCGGGATTACAGCGCACCGGTTCAACTGGTGGGGGATTTTCTGGCCGGCAGGCCTTCGTCTGCCATTGGGACGGTGGAGCCGACCTATACCCGAAAGGTGGTGCCCTCAGACCTGACAAAATGCCTGCCTGGTTATGTAACAGACACTTTAAAGGAAGCAATACTGCATTTTGACCGCAAATTAAAGGGGTTTGCCCTGCCGGACGCGGTGCTGACCGGGGTTGAAACAAGGAGTTCGTCCCCGGTTAGAATATTAAGGGATGAACACTGCCAATCTAATATTGCCGGGCTTTACCCGGCCGGTGAAGGCCCCGGTTATGCCGGGGGAATAATTTCATCAGCTGTCGACGGTATGAGGGTGGCAGAATACATAGCACTAAAGTATAAACCTGGTGGTTGATCTATGAAGGCTGATAAAACTAAACCTGTCCGGGTGGCTGTGGTGGGCGGCGGCGCCGCCGGCCTGACGGCCGCCATTGCGGCCCGGCGCCGGGGCGCCGCAGTCACAGTGCTGGAGCGGATGAACCGGGTTGGCAAAAAGATTCTGGCCACGGGCAACGGCCGCTGCAATATGAGTAATATAGACCTGGGCATTAACCATTACCACGGCCGCAACCCCAAATTTGCTTTTGGGGCCCTGGGGCGTTTTGATTTTAGCCGGACCATGGAGTTTTTTGAAGAACTGGGTATAGCCTGGAAAGTTGAAGAAGGCGGCAAAGTTTTCCCTGTTTCCAACCAGGCCTCCAGCGTCCTGGACGTAATAAGGTACGAAATAGAGCGGATTGGCGTGGAGGTAATCTGTGAGGCCGAAGTAAAAGGTATTTCCAAAAGCGGCGGCGAATTTATATTAGACCTTGGTAATGGAAGTCGTTTCAGGGCAGACAGGGTGATATTAACCACCGGGGGTAAAGCGGCGCCCAACCTGGGCTCCAACGGCAGCGGCTACATACTGGCCCGGAAAATGGGGCATCAAGTGCTGGAGCCGTTTCCCGCCCTGGTGCAGCTTCGTTTGGCGTCGAATTTTCTCAAACAGATCTCCGGGATCAAATTTGATTTCCAGGCCGAAGTGCTGGCCGGTGAAAAGCCAGTTGCCCGTGCCGGGGGAGAAATATTGTTTACCGGTTACGGCATCTCCGGGCCGCCTATTTTGGCTTTGAGCAGAACGGTTGGAGAAAACCTGCAAAAAGGTGAACAGGTTCAGCTTAAGCTGATTATTATTGATTACATGACAAGGGACGAATTGGAAGCCTTTTTAATCAGACGCCTGGAACAGCAGGCGCATAAAGACCTGCCCTTTAGTTTCGTAGGATTTATCAATAAACGGCTGGTGCCGGTGCTGCTTAAGGAAGCCGGGCTGCGGGACATCAATAAAAAGGCGGGACAGGTAACGGCCGGGGAAAGGAACGCCATACTAAACATCTTGCAGGACTGGCGATTTGAGGTTACCGGCACGAATTCCTGGGTGCAGGCACAGGTTACAGCCGGCGGAGTGGACGTAAAGGATATAGATAACAAAACCATGGAATCAAGGCTGGTAAAAGGCCTTTATTTTGCCGGCGAGATTCTGGACATTGACGGCGATTGCGGAGGATATAATCTGCAGTGGGCCTGGTCTTCAGGTTTTGTGGCCGGTGAAAGTGCGGCTACCTGATAATTTTAAATTAAAAGGGGGAGATTGACACATGTCTGGTTGCGGAAGTTGCTCCGCCTGTGGTGGTAGTGATGAAAGGGCTCAGGAGTATAAGAATTATTATGGCCAGTCGGCGGTTAAGTGCCCTATTTGCGAAACAGAAATCACATTTGAAAAACTGCCGCCCGGCCGGAAAATCAAATGCACAGAATGTGATTCAATAATAGAAGTAATACCTCTGCTGTTGAACTAAGCTAGTTAATGAAGTTAAGTTGATTAAAAGACGTACTATAACCGCGTAAGGAGGTTTTTATGGTGGATGATACTGCTAACCTGACCAAATACGTTTGTGAGGATTGCGGACTTTCTTTCTGGGCTGACCCCGGGGATGAACCAAGGTTTTGCCCGTTTTGTGAAAGGGCATTGATTAAGCCTGCAAAGTAATGGATATATGGTTGGGGTTGTACTTGGGAAAACTGCAAAATAAAAAGAGCGAGGTAAACCGCAAAGGGAACCTCGCTCTTTTTTGTACCTGGTATATGCATACAATGGCAAAACGCTAGAAGTTAAAGGCTTCTTCCGGTGCGTCCAGCACGGAAGTATCTGCATCGGCAATAATCCCGGCGGTGCACATAACTTCCGGCACGATATTGCGCACGTAGTAGCGGGCGGCTTCCACCTTGCCCCGGTAAAAAGCGTAGTCAAAGTGATCCGCACCCAGTTCCGACATCTTGCCGGCGGCCAGCACGGCCTGGTCCACGATCAGGGTACCACAGTAAAGCTTGGCTGTGCAGTGCAGGATCCGGGTTGCGAACAGCGGCAGCAGGTCGAATTTTTGCTGCATGTAAAATTCCATGGTCTTTTGCTGGATGCCGCGGTAAGCCTTATAGGCTTCGGATAAAATAGCATATTCCTTGGCAAATTCAGGCTTGTCGCCAAAGGATTCGATGGTTTGCTTCAGGTCCTTCATCCAGGCTTTAAAGACTTCTCCGTTCTTCATCGTCCACTTGCGGCCGATTAAATCCAAAGCCTGAATGTAGTTGGTGCCCTCCCAGATGGAGTAAATCTTGCAGTCCCTGGCAGACTGGGCCACCGGGTATTCTTCAGAAAACCCGTAACCGCCGTAAACTTGAATCGCTTCACCTGTCAGGGGCCATACGACGTCTGACGCATAGGCTTTAATCAGCGGGGTGGTGACATCAACATAAGCCGCAGCCATCTTCCGTTTTCCTTCATCGGGGTCATGGTGCTGCACATCCATCATGAACCCGGTTTTATAAATCATGGCCCGCACTGCTTCGTTATGGGCCTTCATATTCATTAACATGCGGCGGACATCGGCGTGTTTGATAATCTGTAAGCGGTCGCTTTTGGGATTGGTCAGCGGGCGGCCCTGAATCCTTTCCCTGGCGTACTGGGCAGCGTTGTGGTAGGCCACAGCCGCAACAGCCAGGGCCATGAGACCGGTTTCGTAGCGGGCGCCGTTCATCATTTGGAACATCTGCGCCATTCCTTGGGCTTTGCCGTTTTCGTCGGGGGGATCGCCCACCAGGTAGCCAAGGCAGTCATTGTTGTCGCCAAAGCTGAGCATGGCCGTGGCGGAAGCCTTCAAGCCCATTTTATGCTCGACGCCCACGCAGGTGACATCATTGGATCCGGTAATATTGCCGTTATCGTCGACCCGGTATTTGGGAACGATGAACAGGGAAATACCTTTGGTGCCCTGAGCCGCGCCTTCGATGCGGGCAAGCAGCAGGTGAATGATATTCTCGGTTAGATTATGGTCCCCGGCGGTGATAAAACACTTGGTGCCTTTGATTTTATAAACGCCCGGGGTTTCGGTGGGAAAAGCCTTGGTGGTTATATCCCCCACGTCGGAACCGGCGTTGGGCTCGGTGAGGCACATTGTGCCGGACCAGGCGCCTTCCATCATTTTGGGCAAAAAGAGCCCTTTTTGCCAGTCATTGCCAAAGGTTTGGATCAGTTTGGCCGAACCTGTGGTTGCGCCTACATAGGGCGCGAAGGCCGGGTTTGCGCCCAGGATAAACTCGTTTACTGCAGTCAACAGTAATTCCGGCAGCGCGCCTCCTTCAGTGTCCAGGTTACTGGTGCCCCAGCCGTTTTCCTGGACGAAGTCATAAGCTTCCTTGAATGATTCCGGCAGGATCACCTTGCCGTCCACCAGATGGGCCGGGTTTTTGTCGCCTTCCTCGTTGGTCGGGGCAATGATTTCCCGGCACATTTTGTGGGCCTGCTCCAGGATCATGTCCACGTCATCCATGCTGTAGGCTTCGCTGAAGGCTTCGTAGGAGAGGACCTGCTCCAGGGGCAGCCATTCCTTAAGGATAAATTTTTGGTCTCTTGTCGGCATTAAAAAATTTGCGGCCATGTAATCATGTTCCTTTCATTGTGGTTTTTTTCTTTCTTTTAATTTATAACTGAATGAATGTTCAGTCAATAGGGTATTTAAACAATTTTATCCTGTTGCTTTGTTAATGTTTGGGGTCTATAATTAAATCAAACATATGTTTTAGAATGACGTTTGAAAAAGACCGGAGGTTGACCAATTATTAATATCTTATAAAACATAGGTTTGGTGATGGCGTTGTGAGGAGGGTAATTTTGCTGGCTGATATGAATAGTTTTTTTGCCAGCTGCCACCAGGCTGTCCGGCCGGAATTAAAGAATAAACAAGTCATTGTGGCCGGCGATCCAATGAAAAGGACCGGTATTGTTTTGGCGGCGTCCTACCCGGCCAAGGCCCTGGGCGTCAAGACCGGTATGGCGGTATGGGAGGCCAAACAACTGTGCCCCGACGGTTATTTTTTTTACCCGGACCACCGGCTGTACATAGATTTTTCCACCAGAATACTGCGGATAATGCGGGATTTCACCGACCTGGTGGAACCTTTTTCCATTGACGAAGCCTTTGCGGACCTTACCGGTGTAATGCACTTGTGGAAAAAAACACCCGGAGAAGTTGCCGCTGTGCTAAAGGAACGCATTAAGCGCGAGGTTGGCGTATTGTGCAGCGTTGGCATAGGGCCGAACAAGCTGATCGCCAAAATGGCGGCCGGGGTGCAAAAACCCGACGGCCTCACTGTGGTGGAGAGCGTGGACCGGTTCAAGGAGATTTTCTGGCCCATGCCGGTTAGAAAACTGTTCGGCATTGGCTCCAGGTACGAAAAACACCTGCGTTATTACAACGTGCGGACCATCGGTGACCTGGCAACTTTTCCCGTGGCGTTGTTGAAAGAAAGGTGGGGCAAAAACGGTGCAATGTTGTGGCTGTGCGCCAACGGTATCGACTGCAGCCCGGTGGTTCCCACCTCGCTGGATGTGTCCAAAAGCATCGGGCAGCAGAGGACATTGCCCCGCGACCTGCAGGGCTTTGACCGGATTAAGGTGGTCATGCTGGAGCTGTGTGAGATGGTGGCGCGGCGGGTGCGCCAGGGCAAATACGTCGGGCGGACGGTGGTATTAACATTAAGGGATTCCCGGTTAACCTTCCTGTCCAGGTCGCGCAGCATGGCCGACTTTACCGATCTGCCCGATGAAATTTACCGTGTGGCGTGCGAGATAATGTACAATTGCTGGGATGAGTCCCGCCCTGTCCGGCTTGTGGGTATAACCCTGGCCAATCTGGTCAAACGGGAATTTTTTCAGTACGACATGTTCGGTGAAAGGGACCGGCTGTCCCGGCTGGCCAGGGCCTGTGACAGGATCAAGGACCGCTTTGGTGAAAAGGCGGTGGTAAGGGGCGTATCACTAACCGAAGGGAGCTTGCACAAAAATGGGTAATAAAAACAATGTCCTGTGGGAAAAACACCGGCTCTACCTGCCGGATATGCGGAGCCGCGCTATCCACCGGTGCAGGCACTGCAAGTTTTTTGTGGCTATCCGGGGCAAAACGGAAACCCGCCAAGGCTGCGTTGTTAAAATAAAGGCGTACGGTAATTTGGAGAAGCCCGTTCCGCCTGTGGTTACGGTTATGGATATTATCAAGCGGGTCGGGCTGGAGGGTTTGGATGAATGTCTAAAGCATGGTGATCCGGACGCCCAGAGCTGCGGCAAATTTGCGCCCGGCAGGAAGGAATAAAGCCGGCCCGGCCCGGGGCGTGGTGAACTGCCTGCAAAAGACGGCAATCAGCGCAAGAGGTGGGGGCCTTCGTTTTGCGGCGAGTTCACCAGGGTGGAAACACGCTGCAGCACAAGTTTGCCGGCATAAGGGCGCAGCAATTCCTTCAAGGCCGCCGGGTGTTCCAGGTCAAGCCAGGCGTTGTATTCGGCGGTGCCGGAAAGAATAACCGGCATCCTGTGGTGCACCTCCCGCATCTGATCACTGGCGGGGGCTGTGATGATGCTGCAGCTTAAGATGGTGTCCCCACCCGGGGAGTCCCACCTGTCCCAGATACCGGCAAACGCAAACAGAGGCCGGTCCGGCAAAGTTATGCACAGCGGTTGTTTGATTTTGCCCTCACTGCGCCACTCGTAAAAGCCGCCGGCCGGAATCAGGCAGCGCCTGTGCCTGAATGAATGTTTAAAGGAAGGTTTGCTGTCTACAGTTTCCGCGCGGGCGTTGATCATTTTATAGCCAATGTTTTTATCCTTGGCCCAGGACGGTATCAGCCCCCAGCGCATGGGCCGGGCCACCCTGTTATCCTGCGTTCCTGTTACCACCAGGACATCCTGGCCCGGGGCGATATTGTACCTGGGCTCATAGGCTGAACCCGGCTGCAGCCCGGCCCTGAACAAGGCCAGGATGGTTTTGATGTCGACACTGAGAATAAAGCGCCCGCACATAACAATCACCTCGCAAGTTATAACCAATAATCATATAAACCCATAACCCTATGAGTCTATAAGCTATAAGCCGATTTTATCACATTAACCTTTCCGGTGTGATCAAATTTATGGGTAAAGTGTGAGCTGGATCATAGAGCCGTCTGTCTTTCTCCGGTAAAGTATAACTAACAAGACAGCAAGCAGTTAGCCAGCTGAAAAATAATTAATCTAAGGAGGAAGATAGAATGTTTTGTTACCAATGCGAGCAGACGGCCGGCGGAACCGGCTGCACCAAAGTGGGAGTATGCGGAAAAAATGAAGATGTGGCCGGCCTGCAGGATGCCCTTATCATCGGGCTTAAAGGGATAGCGGCTTATGCCTACCATGCCGGGGAACTGGGCTACCGGGACGAAAAAGTGGACGCTTTTATGCATGACGCGCTGTTTACCACCCTTACCAACGTGAACTTCGACCTGGAGAATCTGGTGGCCAAAGTGCTCCAGTGCGGCGAAATGAACCTGCGCGCCATGGAGCTTTTGGATAAAGCCAACGTCGAGCGGTTCGGCTCCCCCGGGCCAACCACCGTATCCACCGGCTTTAAGCCCGGCCCGGCCGTATTGATCACCGGCCACGATTTGCTTGACCTGTATGAATTGTTAAAACAGGCCGAAGCCCAGGGAGTAAATGTTTACACCCACGGCGAAATGCTGCCGGCCCACGCCTACCCCGAACTGAGGAAATTTAAGAACCTGGTGGGACATTACGGCACCGCCTGGCAGAACCAGAAAAAAGAATTCGAAGAATTCCCGGGCGCCATCCTCGGTACCACCAACTGTGTGCTGATTCCCAAGGAAACCTATAAAGACCGCATGTTTACCTGCGGCATTGCCAGGCTGCCCGGCGTGACCCACATTGAGAACCGCGACTTCAGCGCTGTAATCGCCAGGGCCAAAGAACTGCAGCCGCTGCCGGAAAAACAGGGCGGCACCCTGACCACCGGCTTCCACCACAACTTTATCCTGTCCATTGCCGACAAAGTGATTGCAGCCGTCAAAGCGGGCAAAATCAGACACATCTTTTTAGTGGGCGGCTGTGAGGGCGCCAAATCCTCCCGCAGCTACTACACCGAACTGGTGAAACAAATCCCGGATGACTGTCTGGTCATTACACTGGGCTGCGGCAAATACCGGTTCAACTATATGGACCTGGGCGACATTGACGGCATCCCGCGCCTTCTGGATATGGGCCAGTGCAATAACGCCTACTCGGCCATCCAGGTGGCGGTTGCCCTGGCAGGCGCCTTTAACTGCGGTGTAAACGATCTGCCGCTCAGCCTGGTGCTCTCCTGGTTCGAGCAAAAAGCGGTTGCCATTCTGTTCACACTGCTGCACCTTGGCGTGAAGAACATCCGCATCGGCCCCTCGGCCCCGGCGTTCCTGACACCCAATGTGTTAAGCGTAATCCAGCAGAATTACGGGCTGAAGCTGATCACCACACCGGAGCAGGATTTGCATGATATGCTGGCTTAATCAAACAACCCCTCGTCGCACGAGTCAAAACACCTGGATAAAAAGGTTAAACACCAAAATGGATGCCCGGTTGCAAGAGCGCCGGGCATCCCCTTTTAGGGTTATAGCAGTTATTGGCTTGCCCCCTGGTTTCCGGTTTCACCTGGAGCCTGTTTCTCCGTTTGCTGCCGGCCGGGGGCCGTCTGCTCCGGTGTTGCCGGTTGTTTCTTCTCCGGCGCTGGTTTTACCTGTTGAACAGGCCCCTGGCTTGGGGTGGGTGTAACTGAAGGCGCCGGTGCAGGTGCTGGTGCCGGAGTCGGAGCCGGCTGTTTTGGGGCAGCGGCCTCTGGCTTTTCTTCTTCCTCCGTTTCTTTATACTCAAAGCTCACACCGTTTACAGCTTTATCAGTTTTAGCCAGCCTATAAATTTTCATCCGGGATGGCTGGTCTGATTTTTGATTTTCTTTTAGATCATCCTCAACAAGCTTTACATCAAGCCATACAAAATTTTGACTGGGTACCCGCTGGATAACCTCACTGATTTTAACTGTTTCATTTTTATCCTCCGGGTTTAAAATGATATAGTTGTTATTGCCAACGGCCGCCCAGGCTGCTTCCTGCATGCCGGACATAGCCGAAATGATTTTTTTAACGGATGACGGGATTTGATTCTGATCCACCTCGGTAAAGCCAATATTGGATTCACTGGGGATTAATTTGGCCGGCTGAGCGGGCGGGGCGGGTTTCTTCTGGGCGCTGCACCCGAAAACAGCAAGCCATAACAAAATAATCAGCAGCGGGAATAATTTGGGTAACAGGTTAGGAAAAATTTTTCTCATGCGTTCCACTCCTTTTTCCAATATATATTTTCTTATATATTTCCTTCCAATTTGACTAACTATGCGCTGTTAGATTATAAAAAACAATTTTTTTGAGAGAATACTCCCTAAACGAATCCAGCCCATTATCCAGCTATTATTTTGATGACAGGGGAGTATTAATAAAATGAACAATTTTTTTAAGTTGAAAGAACATAACACCAACGCCCGAACGGAGATTATTGCCGGGCTAACTACTTTTATGACCATGGCGTACATATTGTTTTTAAACCCCAACATCCTTTCGGCTACGGGAATGGACAAAAACGCCGTGTTTTTTGCCACTGCGGTTTCAGCCGGGCTGGTAACCATAGCCATGGGCCTATTTGTAAACTATCCCATTGCCCTGGCGCCGGGCATGGGGTTAAACGCCTATTTCGCAGCCGTGGCCGCCCGGCACGTGGGCATACCGTGGCAGGCCGCACTGGGCGCGGTTTTTATTTCCGGTATCATTTTTATCCTCCTAACCTTAACCCATATACGGCAGCTATTGGTTGATGCCATCCCCAATTCTATTAAAAAATCCATCATTGTCGGTATCGGGTTATTTATCAGTATGCTGGGCTTTAAAATGTCCGAATTTATGGTAATCAAAGCAGGCCCGGTGATTCCGCCGACCCTGGAATCGCTGCAGCGGCAGGGCGGCGTGGCCACCCTGCAGTTCTTTGAGTGGAATGTATTCCTCGGCTCCTTTGCCAACCCGGTGACGCTGCTGGCCTTAACCGGCCTGGCTATATCGGCCCTTTTAATGTCAAGAGGAATAAAGGGCGCGCTTCTATTCGGCATTATCATTACCACTTTAATCGGTTTACCCCTTGGGGTTACCCAGCTGCCGGCCAACTTTCAACCCTTGGCCCTGCCCAATTTATCTCAGCTGGCAGTTGGCAAGCTGGACCTGCGCGGGGCTTTGGATATGGGCCTGTGGACAGCAATTTTTACCTTTACCTTTGTGGAATTATTTGATACCTTCGGCACCCTGGTGGGGACCGCAGGCAAGGCCGGGCTGCTGGACGAGCGGGGCAGGTCCCCCAAGCTGGGGCGGGCGATGCTGGTGGACGCCTGCGGCGTGTCTTTCGGCGCGCTGGTGGGCACCAGTACCGTTACCGCCTACATTGAAAGCACGGCGGGGATAGCAGAGGGGGGTAAAACCGGCCTGACTGCCGTGACCACCGGTGTGTTGTTTTTGCTGGCGCTGGTTCTGGCGCCGCTGGCCGGGCTGATTCCCGGTGCCGCCACCGCACCGGCGCTGATTATTGTGGGGCTCTTAATGGCCCAGTCGGTCAAAGAGATCAACTTTGAAGATTTTACCGAAGGCCTGCCGTCATTTTTGACCCTGGTGCTGATGCCTTTTACCGGCAGCATCGCCAACGGTATAGCAGCCGGTATCATCTTTTACGTTCTGTTGAAGTTAACCGCCGGCAGGGCCAGGGAAGTGCACTGGCTGATGTGGGTGCTGGCGGTGCTGGTGGTGGCAAGGTATCTATTCCTGGCCGAGCACTAGTGAAAGTCCCGGGTAAACATTTTGGCTTTTTCCCCGTCCAGAAAATCCTCTACATCTTTAATGCCCAAATGCTCTAACAGCTCCAGCACATATTTATTGTCCACCGGGGTCCGGTAGGGTGATTCCTGCCCGTATTTTTCCACAAAATCCCTTCCGGCCCTGGCATCGATCAGGGCTTTGGGGCCTCCCACACAGCCGCCGGGGCAGCCCATCCCTTCCAAAAAATTAGCATCTATTTTATCCCCTAATATATTTTTAAGCATTTCTCTGCAGTCCTTGACGCCGTCGGCCTGGACGGCACGGATTTTTATTTCCTTTTGGGGCCGCAGCTTGTTTAATGTTTCAGAAACCGCCCGGCTTACTCCCCCGGTGCGGGCATAGGTCCTGCCGGCCGTGGAGGAATGTTCGCTTTCGTCTTCCTCCATTTCCTCCGGGTTTATACCAACCGCCTCAAATATCTGTTTGACTTCCTGAAAGGTCAGCACGGCATCCACCGCGTCGCTGACATCCGGTTCCTTGGCTTCCGCCTTTTTGGCGATGCAGGGGCCGATAAACACGACTTTGGCGCCCGGGTGCAGGTGTTTGACCCCCCTGCCGCAGGCCACCATGGGCGAAACCGAAGGTGAAATGTGGGGGATTAAATCCTGATAAACCCGCTTGACCATTGATACCCAAATTGGACAGCAGCAGCTGGTTAAAAGGAAATCCTTCTCTTTGGTGACGTGCCGGTCAAATTCCAGCGCCTCTTTCAAAGTAAGAATGTCCGCAAACAACGCCACTTCCACCATGCCGTAAAAGCCAAGCCTTTTCAGCGCTGCGCGCAGTTTGCCCGGGGTTACTTCGGGCCCGAACTGCCCGATAAAAGCGGGAGCCACGATAGCAAACACCGGCACCTTGCGGTTCTTTAATATTTCAATCAGGGGGACGAACTCTTTTTTGTCCACCAGGGAGTAATGCCGGCACACCTCGACGCATTTGCCGCAGCCCGAGCAGTTGTTTTGCTTGATGACAACATTTCCTTCCATATCGCGGACGATGGCGCCAAATAGGCACGACGCCTCGCAATTGTCCTCCCGGTTGATATGGCAGTCTTTATGGCAGTCCTTGACCTTAAAAACAACCTTATCGGGGTCACCTTCTCCGGAGGCGTATTTGATGTACTCATCTGTGTGCTCGTCGCCGTTTTGGCGCATTTTCTCAATTTCACTGGCCATATTTCCCCGGTAAGCGGACTTAACCAGCTTTTTAAAAATATCGTCGTAGACCTGTGCACTCATATAGAGGCCTCCCGGTAGTTTGATTTGATATCTGTACTATTTGCTAATGAAAGATAATTTATGACGGATATGCTGGAAACAGCTTAAACCTGACGGGGCGGAGGGGTGGAACTAAAATGTCATTTGATTTTGTTAAGCTAGCATAATAACAGAGTAGAATATTTGTATATTATGGAAATAATTATGGCAAGAAGCAGGAATTTGTTGGCTAAGTGTTGAAACCTAGACAAATATTGTATTTCCCATACATAACCAATCCGGTAAGATTTTTTAAGAAAAGAATAAATTGAGCAGCAAAGTTAACGGCAGATAATTTTTTATAGCTCCGCCGGCTTTTTCACAGATATATCAATTTATAGTATTATTTATGAACTCATTGAAACGGGTGATCATGAGAAATGTATGACCAGTTTAAAATAGCAAAATATGAATTAATGCTTGAAGCCGGTGAACAGGGGCTGTATCTACCTCCGTATAAGGGTTCCACTTTGCGGGGTGGATTCGGCAATGCCTTTCGGAGAATTGCCTGTGCCCAGCGGGCTCAGGAATGCTTATCATGTTTGCTGAAAATCAACTGCCCCTATGCATATATTTTTGAAACCGCACCGCCTCCGGATGCGGATGTCCTGCGCAACTATGCCGCTGTATCCAAACCCTTCATTATTGAACCACCATTGGAGACAAAAACATATTATGCTCCCGGGGAAGTGCTATATATGAATCTCCTTCTGTTTGGCCGGGCCATTGAATATTTACCATATTTTATTGTTGTTTTTCGGGAACTGGGGGAAATGGGTATCGGCAAAGGAAGAAATCCATACCGCCTTGCCAAGGTGGCGGCTGTCAATGACCTGGGGGGTGAGCGGAAAATAATTTACTCCGGAGAAAATGAGCTGGTTCACAACGTGGATTTAACCATAAACGGACTGGATGTATTGAACAGTAGCGATGACCTGGTGCATGACGAAGTGACGGTGGTATTTCAGACCATGACCAGACTAAAATACAATGGCAATTTTGTAGGGCAGATTCTTTTTCATGTTTTGATAAGAAATTTGCTGCGGCGATTGTCTTCTATTTATTATTTTCACCACGATATTAAGCAGGTAGGGGATTTTCAAGACCTGATCAAACGGGCGGAAGCAGTACGGATCGTATCGGAAGATACCAAGTGGGTGGACTGGGAACGCTACTCCTCCCGCCAGGATACCAGAATGAACCTGGGCGGCCTGGTGGGAAAGGTAACCTACGCCGGAGACCTGTCGGAATTTTGGCCGTTGTTGATCCTGGGCCAGTGGACACACGTGGGTAAGGCAGTTACATTTGGGATGGGGAAGTATGAGGTGGCGGGCAATTTTGTTAAGAAAAGCCTGTAATGGCTAAGACACATGATGTTTATATAGTAATTAAAATTTAACGATAGTCCCCTTGTTTACGGGTCTTATTAATAAAAATGTAACAGACATTTATATACTTTCAGTTCCCTTGTTGGCGGGCTCTTTAAAATCTCATTTTTTATAATGACCATTTTCATAAATAATTATTATGAAGTATTGGTAAGTATTTCAAGCCCTCTCTTGCATATTTTCTAGTGTTTTATATAAAGATAAATTAAATATAACAATCATTCTTATAGGGGGCAGAAATGATTAAATTGCTTATCCATTTTCTTAGCTTTATATTTCAACTTTGTAAACCTGTATATGAAATCTTATCATTTATTCGCCATGTGTATATGTTATATAGTTCGGGATATATCTTTACGCAAAAAGATAGTTTCTATTTGAAATGCTCAGTACCAGAAAATATGAATAAAATGGCTATTATACTAATTTCTTCTAAACAAGATTAAGATTCCAAAGGAAAGTAGGTGATATGTTAATTGGATGAATTGTTTCAATCTCTGATAGGTAAACCGGGTGCTACATTATATAAATTTCAAAAGCAAGTGGTCAACTCATTATTATACGGGCGTAATGTGATTCTTTCAGCCCCAACGGGTGCGGGTAAAACATGGGCAGCTTTAATACCTTATCTAAAAAGCAAATTTGAAAGAAAACCATTTGTTGACCGTGTTTTCTATGCTTTACCATTAAGGAGTTTAGCAAGTAGTTTATTTATCTCTACATTGGATGATTGCAAGAATGTTTTTGTAGTAAATAAAAATGCGATTGCAAAAAGGTATGATAATAAAGAAATTTGTATCACGATACAAACAGGTGAGCAACAGGAGGATAGGTATTTTCAAGGGGATATTTGTTTTACAACCATTGACCAATTATTAGCGGGATATTTAAATATACCTCTTTCACTATCTCCTAGAATGGTAAACATAAATGCTGGAGCATATATTGGTTCGTTAGTGGTATTAGATGAGGTACATTTATTAGATCCTGAAAAATCTTTTGCAACAGTATTAGAGATGGTTGATCGTTTAAAGCCTTATACTCAGTTTCTTTTGATGACTGCTACACTATCTTCTAACGCGATTAGTATTTTAAAAGAGCATATTGATGCGGATGTAATCACAGTTTCACAGGAAGAACTTATGAATATGCCCAGTCATCGGGATAAGGAAAGAGAATACCGCTGGGTGGGGGAACCTTTATCTGCAAGTAATATTTTAAAACACCATAGTAATGGACGAACAATAGTTGTCTGTAATACAGTCGCCAGAGCACAAGAGATATATAAAAATATTAAAGAAGAACTCCCGGCAGGCTGCCATCTCATATTACTTCACAGCCGTTTTTACCCTGAGCACCGGCGGGTAAAAGAATATGAATTGGCTTTATATCTTGGTCCTAGGGCAATTAAAACAAATGTTATCCTAGTTGCAACCCAAGTAATTGAAGCTGGTATAGATATAAGTGCAGATAATTTACATACAGAACTATGCACGGCAAATGCCTTGTTACAGCGGGCAGGGCGCTGTGCCAGGTATTCTGCCCCAAGAAATAAGGGCACGGTTTGGGTTTACGAACTTGAGCAAACTTCTAATGGTCAGTATAAGTTAGGTCCGTACAGTAAGGAAAATGCTGATCTGGTAAGGAAAACCCGGGAGATCATAATCAAAAGAAACGGCTCTTGTTTGTACTTTTCTGATGAACAAAAGTTAATTGATGAGGTTCATGTAAATGAAGTAAATGCTTTATTAGGTATTTGTCAATCAATTTCCAGCTGGCGGAAAAAAGTTGATGAAGCTATTGATACGGGTAATCCCGCATTAATAAGAGAATTAATTCGTGATATTCAATCAATAAATATTATTTTAACTGGGGATCCGGTTGAGATACTGTTTGAAAAGCACCCTCAAATGCTGTCTATCCCAGCAACAAGCTTATATACAATTAAAAAATTTCTTGGCCGGGAGGGGGACAGGCCAATCGGATGGTATCCTGTGGAACATGACCAGGAAACGGCAGATCTTAGCCTATCCTGGGATCCCATTACCTCAAAGCAACAGCTGCAAAATGCCTGGTTATTAGCTTTATCCCCTAATGTAGCTAGTTATTGTTCCGAGTTGGGATTATGCCTGGGTGAGCCAGGGTGTGCAGTGCCGATTCGTTACAAAGAAAAGAGCGGGTTTAAGCCTTATGGCTATCAAATTGAGTCATATATTACACATGCTAATGCTACACTGAAATTTAATAGAAAAAATATTACCTGTCACCAAAATGGTCTTGAAAAGCTAGAATTTAACTTGCATCTACCTGCCGGTATTGTTGCTAAGCTAGTAGATTTAATCTGTGTTTTACACGACAGTGGTAAATTAACGCAGAAATGGCAAGATGGTATCTGGTCGTGGCAAACAGACTATTATCCAATAGACGCGGAAAATTTTAAAGGTCAACCACTGGCCCACTCTACTTTCCGCCCCGAAAATGGTGACATAAAAAGACAGAAAAACCGGTCTTATGATAGGGGAACCCACGCTGCCGAGGGAGCTTTTATGGTAGCGAACGGAATCTATGATTGGTTACTGGCGGAAACCGATCACGAGGAACTGGCGCAAATACTAACAATGATATGTATAACCACTATTGCACGGCATCATAGCGCAAGAACGAAGGATGTCAGCGATTATATACTATGGCCGGGAGCCAAGCATTGGATAGGTAAATCCCTCGAACCTTTGGGCATAAGCAAATATTTTTCTGAATTGATTGTACCAGTAGGGAAGTCGGGCAAAAAAGATTTTCAGAAAATGATGATTACAGCAGGTAATAACCGGGAATGGTTAGCTTTATATTGGTTTTTAGTTCGTAGAGTTCGCTTGGCTGATCAGAATTCGTTGGCAATTTAGTGAAGGAGGATGTTATATTGTCCGGGGAATTTAAAGTAGCCAAAAAGACGGGATCTTATGCAGATGCCTTAGTAGCTATCGGGTTGGCAGATTTATTAGGTGCATTTGAACATAACGGTAATTCCAGAAAAATTTCAATTATTGATGGGGGGGATAATTACGTCATTGAGGTTACACCGGGCTTATCAACTGAAGAAGTTTTAAAGTGGAAGCCTGACCCAGGCTACCCTTATATCAGAATTAAAAAGACCGATTCTGTTCCCCCTGGATATCCTCATTACGATTATGAGGAAGAAAGGGAAGTAGAGAAAAATTACAGGGATTATCAAAAGTCAGCTGCTAAAAAAAAGAAACAATTAGAGAAAGTTTTACAGGAACAGGGTCTTGTAATACCATCAAAACCTAAAGCTGACCTGCCTGTGTTTAAAACCTTTAACTCCATGCGTATGGGTTCAAATGCTTATAATCAACTGTTTGAAGCTATTCTTGAAACAAAGGAGATGCCTGTTATACTTGCAGGGAAATTGTATTGCTATGGATTAGAAAATTACATTAATAATGATTATAATGACAAAAATTTGCAAAAAGCTGTTTCAACACTACAACTTTTTAACCCCATAGCTGGTAAAGGGGTACATCGGCCAAAGCCTAACAGCAGTACTCCGGGTTCTATAACACCAAAATTACTGGACTGGTTTGAAGAATGGATGAAATTTAGGGCAATGCAACTGGCACTTCTCACTTATAATACTGGAAGTGATGGTAAAGATACCAAAGTGTTGGTAATAGCACCCGGGGATATTACCGTATCAAGTTTAAAAAGTATAAGAAACGATTTGCTGGGCGATCGTCTCTGGGGTTCTGTATATCTGGACATTAGGGCAACCCTTGATATTGCGGAAAAGTTGATCATATATTCTGAGGAATTCCAACAGGGAACGGGATCTTTTAAATTTGCAGGGCGTACCCCTAAAGACATAATTAAAGGTATTTATAATACTTATTTCAAAAATTTAGGCACTGCTTCAGCTGTTATGAATATTTCATTTTTAGGGCTGCCGGATTGGTTCTATATCAACACACATAAAGATGCTGAGGATTGGTTGGCTATTCTGGATGAACATAAAAAATGCCTGGGAACTTTGGATGAAGGACATTCCGATGATGTAGCGTTATTGTTAATTTATCGTGATTTCCTGTCTACGGGAGACCTTAGCACTTTCTTATCCTTTCTTGCTGGCTATGGAATTCACTTTATTAAATGCAAAGTTCAAAAAAAGCACGCCCAAGCTTTTACCACTATAAACTTAAGGAGGATATTTATGGCGAGTTTTAAAGAAATTATTGAAAATGTTGGCTTTCAAAACATTGCAACGGCTATAAGAAAGACAACCATTAACCCGCAAATTAGAAAATCCATGACAGGGAAAGCCCCATATGAGATCAAATATGGACTGGCCCAAAGCTGGAAGCGGAAAGCTAAATTTGAAAATGAGTTTTTGATTGAATTAGCGGAGTTTGTTCAACAGTATAACGCTGAAAATGTCAGGCAGGCTGAACAAAAGAAGGAAACCCGCAAAAATGTTACTACTGAAGATCTTAACAATGTTTTTGATTTAATCGAAAAATTCGGTTCTGAGTTGGTGGGTATGCTTCTTTTAGGCTATGGTTATGCCAGAGAGCCTCGTGACGAAGATGCTCCCGAAAAATAAACTTTTAAACAAACTAAATGAGGAGGTCAAGATTTATGAAAATTCATTCACTGGCCATATCCGGACTTGTTACTTTAAATCTACATTCTTTAAATAACGAAGGGTCTGAAGGCAATTATCTTCAGACACGTCAGGTGCAGGTTGTAGATGAACAGGGAAAACTACATGCCGTTAACGCTATTTCAGGGGATATGTTTAAACACATCCAGGCAGAACATTTATTTAATTTGGCTGTGGAAAAGAGGCTCCCACTTTGCGGACCATGTCAGAGGTTTGATGCTAACCGTATAGTGGCGGACGTTGATTTTGCAGGTGCTATACCCAAGGATACTCCAGATAGTGTCGTCCTTAGTGAGACAATTAAAAAATGTGTTATTGATGATGCAGAAGGTATCCTTATTACCAGTGAGGTTGGCGGCAAAAAAAGAGCTATTGGCCGTAAGTCTGTTCTTGAATTTGGATGGGTTATTGGACGACCGGATATTACCAGAACAGAATCATATTTTCATGTAAAATTTGCTCCCGAGGGGCGGGGTAAAGGATCCGGCGATGAAAGCGGTGCCAATACCGGGCAAAATATATTTCACCGCCCTGCATCATCCGGTCAATATGCAGTAGTTTTAAATGTCGATTTATATAGGTTAGGGCGAAACGACATAAACTTTGAATATGTCGTGACGGATGACGAGCGTGAAAAACGAATTAAAACTATTTTAGAGAGTGTACTTTTTGCATTTCTTAAACCCAACGGGGCTCACCGTAATACTCAAAATCCCCATGTTACTAATTTCGAAGGGATTATTTCCATATCCAAGAGTACCGTGCCAGCTCCTATTGCAAGTGCTTTAAATAGTCAATATAAGGAAGAAATTAGTGCTATAAAAGAAGCACTTGATAAACTTGAACCAAATGCCATAATATTGTATCCGTTTAAATCTTTGGGGGAATTCGCTAAACAAATGGGAAGCTTGATTGAAGAAGTTAAACCTTACGAGGGAAAGTAATTATGAAAACCAATGATCAAAGCTGGCTGGTTGCATCGTTTATTCCTGTATCATTATTTTCTTTGCGCAGTAGTTATAGCACTTCGAGCGGTGGCAAAACCCTTTTTGTTCCTACACCATACGCTTGCAAACTGGCTATGGTGGACGCTGCATTTAGGGCTGAAGGGGAGAAATTGGCCAAGTGGGTGTTTGCTACTATCAAAAGCCGGGAAATAAGGTTGCGTCCGCCGGAGCATCTAACTGTAAATCATACATTTATTAAAATTAAAAGGGAGCCAAAACAAAAAAATATTTATCAACCTTACATTTCTTCAATAGCCTTCCGCGAATTCTGTTATTATAAAGGTTTATTTCAAATAGCTTTAGTAGCGGAAAGCTTGACCACGAAGGATATAGAAAAAATTACCAGGGTATTAGCTCACATCAACTATCTTGGTAAACGTGGTAGTTTTCTTCAATTTTGCCAAGCGCGGGTGGTAGAAGGGGAATTAACAGGATTTATTTTACCTGTGCCATCATCCAGTAACCATTTCAACCCGGACTGCTATAAGGTTACTCAATACTTGGACGATATAGGTGATACTGACACTAAAGACTTATTTGAACGAATCAATAGCTATTCCGATAAAAATATTGAATTGGGTAAGCATCGTATTTTAAAGCCATATATGCTTCCCTATCGACAAGTTACTAGTTCAAAAAGTTATACTTACTATCACAATGACTTGTAACTGGTAAAATTTAGCGCTTAAATTTTGAGTTTGCCCGCCTGATTTTTATCTGGAGCAAATACCCATTTAAGAAGCTAACACAGTCTGGATAATTTTGCCGAAAAACAAGGCAGCCCACCCTCGTCGTTCTAATTGTAGATCGGCGGTAGTAATGGAAAGCCCCTGAAGTTGTTCCCAGCAACTCCAGGGGTCAAGCGTCCTTAAATTTATAAGTGCTCAATAACATCTAATTCTTTCATGGGAAAGTGACGTACATTCTTAGTAACCAGGGTAAGGGAATGATCGATGGCAGTTGCGGCAATAAGGGTATCGGATATGCTGAGGGTAATTCCCTTTTTCTGAAAATCACGCCTGTATAGGCCTGCCCTTTTTGCCGTTCTGTAATCGATAGGACAGAAATTCATTGCTTCGAAAAACTCCTCAATTTTAGATAGTTCTTCGGGACGGACACCTGAAAAGATTTCTGCCACTACGATAGGGCAAATAAATAGAGAGCCTTCTTGAGCTAATTGATCAAGAAAAACAATAGCTTCACGACGACCTCGGAATAGGTCTATGAGGATGGTGGTATCTAAAAGAAAACCGTTACTCAAAAAGGTCTCTCCTTCTGGCTTCAGATTCCTCCCGTAGCTTTCTTACCCAGTTTGAAATATCCTCAGATGTTTTGAACTCAGGGTAATCCTTTTGATCAAATATGCCCGATGCATTTTGAATAGCCTTTCTTTGTTTTGCCCTTTGTAGTTCTTTTCGCGTGGCATCAATGATGAATTTACTTCTATAACCTTCGCCAACATATTTATCTAAATCAGTTAACAGGTCGGTAGGAAACCTAATGGGTGTCAATTTTGTTTTTTCCATTTAATCACCTTGTATATATATTTTTTATTTTAAGTATATACACAACTTAATTTTTTTACAAGACCGTTGAGATGCGGATGGAATTACAAACCGGGGCAGGAAATAGCAAAAATTTTTAAAATATGTTAAAAATGCTTATTTAGGGGATTAGTGCAATGGAAAAAGAGTACCAAACGGTGGTATTAGCCGGTCTTCTGCACGATATAGGCAAGTTTCTGCACAGGGGTGAGTTTACCGGCTCGCTCAAAGTTGCCGGTAAATACCCGGCGGTTTCGGCCAGTTTTATCAAGGCCAGGCGGGAAGTATTTGAAAAAGTTGCCGATGTGGATTTATTGATTGAACTTGTGCAGTGTCATCACAAGTCAAATAATTTCCCTCCTGAACTAAGGGTGCAGCAGGCTGACCCTACCATACGGCCGCTGGCTTACCTGGTCAGCACCGCTGATAATTACTCTTCGGCGGAGCGGGGGGAGGAATCGGATAGCTACAGGGACTATAAAACAGTGCCCCTGGATTCGGTATTTGCCCGACTTAAACTAACTTGCCCCACGCCGGAGGCCCAAAAGTACAAACTGCACCTGTTGAATCCGGCCAACGCTTTCCCGCAATCTTTGCAAAAGCTGGATGTGGAACAAACCAATAATTATTTAAATGCTTTCGGCCGGGAATTTGACAGCATGGTGCAAAGTATTAACCTTGCAGATTTTGATTGCCTTTATGCCCATCTGCTATCTATACTACAGCGCTATACATGGTGCGTACCGGCCAATACTCAGGAAATGAATCCTGATATCTCATTGTTTGATCACCTGCGCACCACCAGTGCTATTGCGGCCTGTCTGTATCATTACCATAAAAATCCAGGGAACCTTAATCCAAGGGATGTTGCCGATGGCCGGGCTGATAAGTTTCGCCTGGTGATAGGTGATTTATCCGGTATTCAGAACTATATTTTTGATATTGCCAATATAGGAGTCGGTGGCGTGGCCAAGCGGCTCAGGGCCCGTTCGTTTTACCTCAGTGCTTTAAGCGAAGCCATCAGTCACAGGCTAATCCATGCGTTCAATTTACCAATAGCCAACATTGTCATGTCTTCCGGCGGCAAGTTTTATGTGCTTTTACCTAACTTGCCTGGTTCGGAAGAAAGGATTAAGGAATTCCAGAATGAGCTGGACCGGTGGTCCGTAGTCGAATTTGGCGGTGAAATAATCATTAATCTGGGTCAGGTGGCGTTTAGCGGGTGTGCTTTTCATAGTTTCGGGGAAATATTGAGCGAGCTGGCTGAAAAGTTGAATAATAGGAAAAACGCTCCCCTTAAAGGATATCTGGTGGAAAAAGGAGATTGGAGCAAAAGTCGTTTCAAAGTGGATAACCGCAGCCTGCACACCGGTATATGCCGAAGTTGCAATAAACGAGAAGCAACATTAAGCGGTGATGGGGACGCTTTATGTTGGCAATGCCGGCGCGACATGCGCATGGGCACATTGCTTCCTGCCGCTTCGTATGTCGGTTTTGCCAAAGGCAAGGTGACCGCCCAATATAGTAATGCAACTTTTCCACTATACGGTGATTATAATTTAACCCTTTTTATTAATCCACCTGATGACCGGTATCCGGGCTATTTGATTTATAAGTTAAATGAAACAAATCTGACGGAATTGGTCAGCCACCCAGCCCTGTCCAAATTTATGGCCAACTATATACCCCTGGCAGCCGAAGAAAACTGTCATGGATGTCCTGGTTGCGCTGACGAGATTAAGCCGGCACCGGGCAGCCCTGTGTATTTTGATTGCCTGGCTAATAGAGCGCGGGGTCGCAAATTGTTGGGCTATCTGAAAGCCGATGTGGACAACCTGGGGAGCCTGTTTGTTTACGGTCTGCGCGATGATATTGTTGACCGTAACAGTATTTCCAGGATCGCCACCATGAGCAGAATGCTGGAACTGTTCTTTTCCGGGCGGGTGGAACAGTTGCTAAATATAAAATTTAATTCCTGTTATACGGTCTACTCCGGCGGAGACGACCTGCTCATTGTGGGACCCTGGGACGAGATCAAGGAACTGGCCCTGGCAGTGCAGGATGAATTTAAAAAATTTACCAATGACAATGATAATATTACTCTATCGGCAGGAATTGGCCTTATAAAACCAGATATCCCGGTATCAAAAAGTTTGCAGGTGGCCGGGGAGGCGCTGGAGGAGTCGAAGGAAACCATGCTCAAGGGAGAAACGGAAGGCAGAAACCAGTTAACCTTCCTGGGGAGAACCATGAAATGGCCCAGGGCACGGCCAATTTTGGAAATGGCCGATCAGTTGACAGAATGGCTGGAAAATGGTGAAGTGTCCACTGGTTTTTTGAGAAAACTATTGGTTTTCTTTGCCATGTACCAGCAGTTTTATATCCGTGGTGACGTGAGAGGTCTAAAATATTTGCCTCTGCTTAACTACACCATTGCCAGGACTTTTCCACTCCCGGATCAATATGAGCCGGAGAAGCTGGCTGTAAGGTTGTGGGCGGAAAAGCTCAAACTTTTTGATCACGATTATACCGTTTACCTGGACTTTTTAATAAAATATGCCTTTTTGGCGAAGGAGTGAGGGATATGGGTAAATGCCGGGATTGCGGGAAAACAACATTTGATAATTACCAGTATTGCCCCCAGTGTTTTAGTGCCCATAAAGGGGACGGGAGGATACATAGCGGTTCATTTAAACCACAGCAAAGGCCCGAATATAATGCGCCGGGGTTGGGCTCCGATTACCTGCAAAACGGTTATTTCTATGATCAGGGCTACCTGCGGGAGGAAATTTTCACATCCGAGGCCGAGCTGGTTGCCGCCGTATTGTCTGCCAAAGGTATGACCAGCGCTTCGCTCAGGCGTTTTTATAATAAATTGCGGGGCATCTACGCCAGGTATAAGGATAACGCCAACTTTGAGGAGATTAAGCCGGGCCTGTACAGTTTTTATCCCAATGTGGCCGATGCCGTGGCCCGCAATGATAATGTTCCGGAGGAATTTCGCCGGTTTATCAACACCAACATTAAACTGGCTGTTAAAGATCCCCAACACCTTGCAGGTTTTGTCGAACACTTTCAGAGTGTGCTGGCCTACTTTAAAGACAATAGTAACAGGAGGTATTAAACATGGAACTGAGTAAGCATGTAGTGATAAGTGGCGTAATTTTGTGCGAAACGGGCCTTAGAATCGGCGGTTCCAAAGACGACATTGAAATCGGCGGGATGGACAACCCCATCATCCGGAACCCGGTTACCGGTTTACCATATATCCCAGGTTCCTCGTTAAAGGGCCGGATGCGCTCACTGCTTGAGTTGAAACATTCTGAAAGGACGAAACAATCCGGTGATCCGTGCACCTGTGGGAATTGCCTGGTATGTAAAGTATTCGGCACTCACAAAGCCAGGGAAAGCAAGCTTGGTCCCACCAGAATCATTGTCAGGGACGCTTTTCTTACCGCTGAATCGGTAGCTGAGCTTAAAGCAGCCAACCAGGAAAAGGGTATGTTTTACGCCGAGGTTAAATATGAAAACCTAGTCAATCGAAAAACCGGGGCGGCCCATCCCCGGCCGACGGAACGGGTCCCGGCAGGTGCCAAGTTTGATTTTGAAATTGTGCTGAGGATATTTAAAGAAGATGATGAACAGGAAATACTGAACTTCGTCAAGGAAGGACTGGGGATGGTGCAGATGGAGTATCTGGGCAGCTCCGGGTCCAGGGGCTACGGCAAGGTGCGCTTTATTCATACTACAATAGACGGCAATGAATTTGATCTATAAAGGGGAATTACCGTGGAAACCTATCGGATAAAATTAAGATTAAACAGCGGTTTTATCACCCCTTTCCAGGCTGATACCATTTTTGGCGGGCTTTGCTGGGCCATGCGCTACAAAGAGGGAGCTAATGCACTAAAAGCAATGCTGGCGGATTTTTGTTCGGGAAAACCGTGGTTTATAATCTCCAACGCTTTCCCGGGAGAACTTCTGCCCAAACCGGTGATCAAAGTAAAAAATGCCGCTCCCGAAACCCGTGCAGAGCAGTTAATGTTGGCCAGGGAAGGTAAAAGACTGAAAAAAATTAACTACCTTACCCCACAAGAATTCTTAGGTTTAATCAAAGGAAACAAAGTAACAATTGAGGAAAAAAATGACCCGTTCATCCGGATTGCCGGTATACAAAACCAACTCAACCGTATAACTGGTACTACGACGGAAGGAGGCCGGCTTTTTGAGGAAGAAGTTAGCTATGTAGGGTTTGCTGAACCAATCCTAATTTCAATTAAAACACTATAATGACGGTCGAACTAAAGCTAGATTATACCGAAATAGGTGCCGCAGAAAATAGAACAAAAGAACACGGAGTCTATGCTCCAAGTTCATCACCAGGAACTGTAGACAAATCACGCTTTCGGCGGTCTCTTTCAGGCGTGCCATAATACGAGCCAAACTGTAGCGCCGCTTCCCTTCGCCGAATTTACCTTCTACAGCATTACGTTCGCTGGCATCTTGCCGTTCCAGGCGTTTTTGTTCCTTCTCTATCTCTTTGTT
>NZ_AUMW01000034.1 GCF_000430885.1 Desulfotruncus alcoholivorax DSM 16058
AATCGGAGCCCTGCTCATGGAGCTTGACGATAAGTGGGCAACCGGTAGAAAGTATCTGGATATGAGCGAATACCTGCAGTGGCGAAAAGAGCAAAACCTTGCCTGCCATCGAAGTAATGTCGCTTATATCCGATAAAAATAAGGCCAATATATTTACCCTTGAACACCGCTTGTCAACCGTTACCAGCGGAGCCGTGCGCCTGTCAAGGGTCCGCGAAGCGGAGGCGCAAGCCTTTACCCTTGACTGGCGCATGGCGAGCTGGATAATTTAAGTGGCGGTGTTCAGGTTAAAATGCTAGCTGAGGAATTTTACACAACAATTTGGACTTGATCAGGTTTTGCGCCGGTTAACTTATAATTTATAATTAGTAAGATTAAAGGGGCAAATGGGTTTTGATTGGAGGATAATAAATGGAATGGATTTTATATTTGATGGCCGGCTTTATAGGCTTTACCCTGGCTAAGATATTGATGCGAAAAAAGTAAGATAACAATATGCTAACCGTGGGCAATATTATTTAAGGCGGGTTTTAGATAAATAAAAACATACCTCTTATGTTTACGAAAGGATAATGAATATGGCAAAGTCTAAATTTCCTGTGACCCCGGCCATACGCGTATTAAGAGAAGCGAACGCAGTGTACGGAGAGCATCTTTATAATTATAAAGAAAAAGGCGGCACAGCAGTTTCTTCAAAGGAATTAGGCGTAGATGAACATTATATGATTAAAACTATCGTTATGGAGGATGAAAATAAAAACCCTTTAATTTGTTTGATGCATGGTGATGCGGAAATTTCCACCAAGCAGCTGGCGCGTACCATAGGTGTTAGGAACATTACTCCCTGCACTCCGGAAACTGCCAATAAACATACCGGTTACTTGGTTGGAGGTACCTCACCTTTTGGGACGCGTAAAAAAATGCCAATATACATGGAAGAAACTATTCAAGAGCTTCCTATTATATATATTAACGGTGGTAAACGAGGTTATCTTGTAAGTATGGACCCCAAGGAGGTTATTCGTATCCTTAAGCCAACTATGGTTAATGTTAAAATTTAATGCCAATAAATTTGCCGCGGGATGTACCGCGGCAAATTTATTCTTTAAAAACAATTACAGCATCTGCTGCTTTGACACCCATTCGTTCTGGATAGACAATTAGAGGGTTAATGTCTAATTCTTTTATGTTATCTCCTAATGCTACAGCCAGGTTTGATACCTTCATTATTACATCAGCCAGAGCATTAATGTCTGCAGGTTGCTTGCCCCGTACACCTTTAAGCAGCTGGTACCCCTTGATTTCTTTAATCATATCCATGGCGTCTCCGGGGCTTAATGGTGCCACGCGGAAAGAAACATCCTTTAATACCTCAACAAATATGCCGCCCAGTCCGAACATAACTGTAGGTCCAAATACCGGATCCCTGGTAACCCCGATAATAACTTCCGTGCCTTCCGGGAGCATTTCCTGCACCAGCACCCCGTTTATTCCAGCCCCTGGTTTATATTGATTCGCGTTTTGTAGCACTTTATGATAAGCTACCTTAACCTCTTCCGCAGATTTTAAATTAAGGGCAATGGCTCCGGCTTCTGTTTTGTGTAAAATATCAGGGGAATCTATTTTTACTGCTACCGGATAGCCGATTCTTTCAGCCAATGCTACCGCTTCCTCCTCGGAGTTGGCAATGCCTCCGGCTGTTACAGGAATGCCAAACTTTGCAAGTATGTCCTTTGACTGGCCTTCACTCAAAGCACCCTTTAAATTCCTCATGTCCTCTTCAAGCCCGGGAGCATCAGGCACTGCATATTCTGCTTTTTGCCTTTTGCGCAAAAATTCGGCATAATCAGCAAGATGGGCAATAGCCCTAACCGCCTGAGCTGTATTTAACAACACCGGCACGCCTGCCCGTCGCAGCTCCTTTATCCCTTCCTCTTCCTCCTGCCCTGGAAATACCCACGGACACATAACCATGGTTTTATCAGTGGAATTATAGTATTCAATAACTTTTCGGGCTATTTCCACCCCGTAGGGCTCACGGAAGTCAAAATTGCCCAAAATAATATCAATATTATCCTCCTTTAGCAATGCTTCAAAGCAGGTCATTAACATTTCAGGATTGGTAACGTACTGTGCGGTAAGGTCTATTGGATTTTGGGCAGAAGCAAAAAACGGCAGTGCAGCTTCCATTTTTGCAACTGCTTCCTCGCTGAAAGGCGGAAGGGTCAAGCCAAGTCGCTCACTCATGTCAGCCAGGGTTACCCCGGCACCCCCTGAAACAGTCAGCACGGCGACATTTCTTCCCTTTGGTAAACGACCTGCCGATATAATGGGCACAAAAGAGATTAATTCTTCCGGACCGTCAATCCTGATGATGCCAGTTTGTTTGAAAAAGGCGTCATAAATCCTGTCTTCCCCAGCCAAAGAACCAGTATGGGAGGATGCAGCCCTGGCTCCGGTCGAACTGCGACCTACTTTCATAATCATTATCGGTTTACCAACTTTTGCTGCCTCATTGGCAACACGGCGCATTAGCCGCCCATCCTTTGCCCCTTCAAGGTACCCGCCCAGAACCCTAGTTTTATCATCATGGACCATATAGCCTAAAAAGTCAGCAAATTCAAGGTCAGCTTCGTTTCCGACACTTACAAAATAGCTTAAACCAATTCCACTATAAAGTGCCTGAGCATAGATTAAGGCGCCAAAAGCGCCGCTCTGGGTGACAAAGCCTACAGTTCTGGGATCTATATCGGGAATGTTGACAATAAAAGCAAAAGAAGCCATCACTCCGTTTGTCGTATTGACAACACCAAGACAATTGGGGCCACACAGCCGTAGTCCGGAACGCCTGGCTAATTCAGTAATTTTTCGCTGCTCTTGTTGACCTTGCGGCCCAACTTCGGCAAAACCGGAACTAAAAATAATTGCACCTTTGACACCCTTTTCAACGCATTGCTCCAGGGTATTATAAACGCCTGCGGCAGGCACGCTGATAACCGCTAAATCCACAGGTCCGGGTATGCTAGCCAGGGTTGGGTAGCATTTTATTCCGGAAATGGATTCGTATTTAGGGTTAACGGGGTATATCTTGCCTTTATAACCTTTATCAATTAAAGCATGCAGCGGCCTGCCGCTGGGCTTTCTTGGATCGTTTGAAGCTCCGATAAGGGCGATAGCCTCCGGTTCAAAAAAAGCCTTTAGCGGTTCAAATTCATTTTTGTTTGGAAACATTGATATGCACCTCCAGAGGAATGTTAACACAAAATAATACAAGTATTAATTTAGCCAGTGGTACAAACCGTTTAGTACTTTAACTAATGTTAAAATACTAAACACAATAATATTAGAGATAAAGCGGTATATGGGCCAGAATGCCGGCCTATATACCGCATAGCATTTCTAATGGCATTATTAATCAAAGCAATGTAAATTTTCCCTTAGATGGTTTTGGCAAATCATCTTCATTATATCTTGTCAGTTAATTTAAAAAATTAAAAATTTATTATACTTCCTTAATTGTAACAAATGCAAATCTTATACCAGTCAATAATCAAGAAGTACATAATACATTCCTGTTAAATTATTACCAAATAAATATCAGGTTTCAAGATGAAATAGGTTTGTTTAGAATTTGAACATTTTTAAATGAATTTTTCTAAAAAGAGCAGTTGATAAATATAAGAAGTATTGGTAATTTTCAAATAACGCGGGGCTATGCTGAAGCCTTTGGCATAAAACTTGCTACATTTATATCAAAGGTGTGGTCAATGTTTTCAAATAGATTTAATCAAATAAAAAACTTAAGGAGAGGTGTAGTAAACATGACAATACCAGGCGTAAGCAAGATTTGTGTAGTGGGTGCGGGGAACATGGGGCACCAAATTGCTCTATGCTGTGCCATCGCAGGCTATCAGGTAAAATGCATTGATGTAAATGAAGAAATTTTGAAAAAGGCGGAAGCCTTTGCTGACGATTACCTTCCCAAGCGGGTAGCCAAAGGCAAAATGACTGAGGAAGCTGCCAAGCAGGCAAGAGCCAACATTTCTTTTACCGGTGATCTTAAAGAAGCCGCATATGACGCAGACGTTGTCATTGAAGCAATCCTGGAAAAAATAGATCTCAAATTAAAAGTATTTGCCCAGTTGGATGAGATTTGCCCCCCGCATACCATTCTGGCAACCAACAGCTCTTTTATCGTGAGTTCAAGAATTGCTCCTGCCACCAAGCGGCCGGAAAAAGTATGCAACATGCACTTCTTTAACCCAGCGCTGGTAATGAAACTGGTTGAAGTTGTAAACGGACCGCATACCTCTGACGAAACAGCCCAGACCATTTATGACCTGGCCAAGGATATCGGTAAGGTTCCCGTGATGCTGAAAAAAGAAATTGACGGGTTTTTGGTCAACCGCATCGTTTCTGCCATCAACCACGAAGCCCTGTATATTTATGACATGGGCGTAGCCTCTTATGAAGATATCGATAAAGCCGTGGTGTATGCGCTTGGACACCCGATGGGGCCCTTCCGCCTGATGGATTTAACCGGCATCGATTTAGCCTACTACATCGGTATGGAACACTACCAGGCAAACGGAGACCCTGCTCACAAGCCTTCCCCAATTATTGTTGAGAAGTTTGTTAAAAAAGAGTGGGGCGAAAAAACGGGAAAAGGCTTCTACGACTATACCAAAAAATAGTTGCAACTCGGTTTACATTACACTGGCTGATTCAACAAGAAGGGCGGCCATGCTATGAAGGAGGTCGCCCGACTTAATTGAAAGGAGGCAGCATGATGCGTGAAGCTGTAATAGTTAGCGCCGCCAGGACCGCCATAGCCAAGGAAAACGGCGCTCTCAGGGATGTCCCCCCGGAGGCGCTGGCCGCTGTTGTTATGAAAGAAGCAGTTGCCAGAAGTGGTCTGCAGAAACCTGAGCTGATAGATGAGGTAATTTTCGGCCACTGCCTGGGAGCGCCGGGTTGCCTTGGCCGCATGTCCTTGCTGATGGCCGGACTACCCATGGAAATCCCTGCTATCACTATAGACCGCCAGTGCGGTTCCGGGTCTACTGCTGTAAACCTGGCTGCCACTCATATCAGGGCCGAAGTGGGTGACATCTACCTGGCCGGTGGGGTGGAAAGCATGACCCGCCAGCCTTATTTATTGGAAAAACCAACTGCGGCTTACCAGCGGGTAGCACCCAGTTTTATTAAGCGTGCGCTGAGCCCCCGGGAAATTGGCGATCCCCCTATGGGTATAACCGCAGAAAATGTAGCTGAACGTTTCAATATCCCCCGGGAAGAGCAGGATGAATTCGGTTATCTGAGTCAGGTTAAAGCTGGCCGGGCTCTACGAGAAGGAAGATTTAAAGAGCAAATTGTTCCGGTTGTGATCCCGCAAAAGAAAGGCGAACCCGTAGTATTTGAAGTCGATGAACACCCCCGTCCCAACACAACGTTGGAAGCATTGGCCAAACTGCGCCCCGTTTTCAAAAAAGACGGCACAGTCACCGCCGGCACATCCTCGGGCATTAACGATGGGGCCGGTGCATTGCTGATTACCTCCCGTGAAAAGGCGGAGGAGTTAGGATTAAAACCAATGGCTTTTATCCGGGCATATGGGGCAGGCGGCGTTGATCCCAACATAATGGGTATGGGGCCTGTACCTGCCACCCGCAAGGCACTGGCCATGGCCGGTTTGACCATTGACCAGTTAGATGTCATCGAACTTAATGAGGCCTTTGCCTCCCAGGCTTTGGCCTGCTGCAAGGAACTCGGCATAAACTGGCGGGATCAGGAGAAATTTAATCCCAATGGCGGCGCGATTGCCCTTGGTCACCCCATTGCCGGGTCACTGGCCATACTGACTGTAAAGGCAGTATATGAACTGCACAGAAGAGATGGCCGGTATGCGCTAATCACGGCCTGTTGCGGTGGCGGTCAGGGAGTAGCAACTATAATTGAAAAGTGCTAGGCTTTTTTACTGCCACGTCGTTTCACTCCGCGCAAAGACAAACTTCTAAATAGTGATAGGAGGTAAATTTTGTGGAGTACACTAAATTAATTGTGGAAAAGCAAGATGGTTATATCGTTGCCGCAATTAACAATCCCCCCGCGAACGCACTGGGACAACCTGTTCTTGCGGACCTGAACGCTTTGCTTGATGAAAGCCTTAATGACAAAGAAGTCAGGGCTATAGTGATAACCGGTTCCGGTGAAAAATTGTTCTCTGCGGGTGCTGACATTACGGAGTTTGCGTCGATCCAGGCCGGCGGGGCTCCTAAGATCAGCGGCCATGATGTATTTCTAAAGATAGAAAATTATCCCAAGCCGGTTATCGCTGCTATTCAAGGCAGTGCTTTTGGCGGCGGCAATGAGCTGGCTATGAGCTGTCACCTGAGAATTTTATCCGCATCGGCAAAAATCGGCCTGCCGGAAGTAAAGCTGGGTATCATCCCCGGTTGGGGCGGTACTCAACGTCTTCCCAGGCTGATTGGTAAAACCAAAGCTTTGGAAGTCATGCTTACGGGGGATCCATTAAGTGCCGAAGAAGCACTCAACTACGGTTTGGTCAATAAAGTAGTTCCTGCCGACCAGGTTCTCAATGAAGCAAAGGCCCTGGCAGCAAAACTGGCAAAAGGCGCCCCTATTGCAATTAGAGAAATTCTAAAGGCGGTAACACAGGGGCTTAATACAACTATCGAAGAGGGAATTAAAATAGAACAAGCTGGTTCCGCAGTTGTGTTCGCCAGTGAAGACGCTAAAGAAGGCGGCATGGCTTTCTTCCAAAAGAGACCGCCGAATTTCCAGGGAAAATAAATATTTAACATAAAGGAGAGCAAAGAATGGCTAGTAATTTTATCTATTCCAACCGGGACCATAAATTTATCATTAAAGAATGGCTGGATACGGAAAAGATTTTAAACTTTGAAGCTTTTAAAGACACCTATGATCTGGACGACGTTGATATGATCCTGGACGAGGCTTTAAAGGTGGCCAAGGAAGTAGTTGCCCCCACTAATGAAGACGGAGACAGAATCGGAGCCAAATTTGCAGACGGCAAGGTTACCACACCACCTTCATTCCATAAGCTTTACCGGTTCCTGCAGGAAAACGGTTACGGCAATACCCAGTATGATCCCGATGAAGAAGGTAAATTGCCCACGGTTATCCACATCGCCCTGGATGAATTTTTCAACGCGGCTAACCCTGCTTTTCATCCCTATATTGGACTGGCAGGTGGAGCATCCAACTTGATCAATACCTTTGGAACAGAGAAAGAAAAAAAATTGTTCCTACCTAAAATGTACAGTGGCGAATGGGCTGGCACTATGTGTTTGACTGAACCATGCTGTGGCTCAGATGTCGGTGATATTACCACCAAGGCATTTGCTACAGATGAACCGGGAATTTATAAAATTAAAGGCACCAAATGCTTCATTACCGCAGGTGACCATGATCTTACGGAAAACATTATCCACCTGTTGTTAGCCAAGTGCGAAGGCGCCGCACCAGGCACCAAGGGGATTTCGCTCTTTATAGTACCTAAGATTTGGGTAAATGAAGATGGCAGCCTTGGGGAACCCAATGATGTTACTACCGTGGCGATTGAACATAAAATGGGTATCAAAGGCTCGGCAACAGCTATGCTTAGCTTTGGTGACCAGGGTACCTGCCGGGGTATTCTGCTGGGCAACCCGCCTGATGAAAAAGGCAAAGCCCAGGGGATGGCTCAAATGTTTGTGATGATGAACGGTGCCAGGCAGGGTACAGGCCTGACCGCAATGTCCATCGCACAAGCAGCTTATAACTATGCTCTTGCGTATGCCAAGGAGCGCGTACAGGGTAAAGCCATTAGTAATCCCAAGGGTGATAGGGTTCGGATCATTGAGCATGAAGACATCAGAAGGATGCTTTTATTCCAAAAATCCGTAATTGAAGCATCCAGGGCGATGATTATGAAAAACTCATATTACCTGGACTTGCTCAGGTTCAGCGACGACCCCGAAGAAAGAAAAATGGCAGAAAGAAGAGTTGATGTAAATAACCCGTTGGTCAAAGCCTATCCCTCCGACATGGTCTGGCAAACCACGGCGGAAGCTATCCAGGTTCATGGGGGATACGGCTTCACCGAAGAATATCCTGTAGCTCAATGTGCAAGGGACTCCAAGATCCTGTCCATCTGGGAAGGCACAAACTTTATCCAGTCGCTGGACTTGGTTGGCAGAAAATGGATGATGGACGGCGGCAAGGTATTCGCGGAGTGGTTTAAGGAAGTTGCTACTTCTATAGAAAGCAACAAGGACCTTGAAGGATTTAGCCGTGAGTACGAAATTTTAAGTAAAGCAGTGGGCGTTTACAGAGAAATCCAGGGTTTTATTGCCATGAATTTTGCCAAAAACATTAAAATTGTTCCCCTCTTCTCCACCAGGATTCTACATGCAACCGCAATGCTGTGGGGAGGTTCCCTGCTGCTTGAGCAGGCAGCCATAGCTGTCAACAAGATCAAAGAATTGGGCGAAGATCATTATGACTACCCGTTCTACCAGGGTAAGGTTCAAACCGCAAAATTTTATATTAGAAATATTGTACCTGAAATCTTTAAGATTGCTGAAGTAGTTAAAGATTGCGATACCTCAGCGATTGATATTCTTGAAGAAGCGTTATAATAAGTAAACAAATAGCTGGATTTGCTGGATTTAACAGAGGGGCTGCGCAAAGTAAAGAATTATAGCGAAGCCCCTCTATGCTATCTGGCTTAAAATGTTAATTTTTTAAACATTGAATTATTTAAAATATAAACAAACAACTGAGGTGCTTTAATATGAGAGAATGCGTTATTATCGACGGCGTAAGGACTCCTAATGGCAGGGCCCATGCTGAAAAAGGCTGGTTTAAGAACAAGCGGCCTGATGAGCTGCTTACGGCTGTTTACGATGCTCTATTTGCACGTAACCCAAAAGTTAAGCCGGAAGATGTCGAGGCTGTATTCATCGGAACTGCCGCTCAAGTTGGAATGCAGAACGATATTGGCAGACTAGCCTGGCTGGCCGGTGGTTATCCCGAATCGGTTGCCGCAAATACTATCTGCCAGCAGTGCCCCAGTGGCATGTCAGCCATTGAACATGCTGCCAGAGCAATAATTTGCGGTGAAGGAGATATTTATATCGCCGGTGGCGCCGAAGATATGCAGCATGTTCCGATGGGCATGGCTTTAGATATGCCCCCTAGGTTGGCCCAAAGGTATAATCCAGCTGATATTCCCATGGGGGCTACTGCTGAAAAAGTTGCTGAACTGTGGAAAATTTCGAGCGAAGATATGATGCAGATGGCTTACTACAGCCACCAAAGGGCGGCTGCCGCAAGGGATAACGGGAAGTTTAGGAATGAGATAGTACCGGTAGAGGGAGAAAAAGAAGACGGCACCAAATTCATGGTGGACCGGGACCAGTGGATCAGAGATAACATTTCCATTGAGGCCATGGCCGGAATGAAATCGCCGTTTAAGCCCGGTGGCGTCATTACCGCAGCCCTATCCTCCCCCCTAACTTCCGGTGCTTGCGCCCTGCTGCTGATGAGTCGTGAAAAGGCTGATGAATTGGGACTTGAATATCATTTAAAATATAAAGCAGGAGCTATGGCCGGATGTGACCCGACACTCATGGGTATTGGTCCAATTTACGCGGTTAAAAAGTTGTTGGAGAGGACCGGCTTAACCGTCAATGACATTGACGTAGTAGAAATTAACGAGGCTTTTGCCAGTCAGGCTTTAGCCTGTCTACGTGATTTGGGTCTTGAAAAGAATGCCCCGTTCCAAAAAACTAATTTATGGGGTGGAGCCCTGGCGCTGGGACACCCGCTGGGAGAATCCGGAGCAAGAATTGTTGTTACTTTAAACAACATTATGAAATATGAAAAACCAGAAGCCAAATATGGCCTTGCCACGTTATGCGGCGGCTTTGGCAATGCTAATGCTACCCTATGGGAAAGAGTTAAATAAAAAATTGTTATCTCAACGGGGTCCCCCTTATACTAGGGGTGCCCCGTTGAATTTATAAAGGTTTGAATGACTATCTGTATATGTTTATTTTATTAACGTATGCAAGAAATTGAAATAATAAATTTTTTATCTCATGTGGCAAGGTAAATAAAAAATAAAGCAATACATTATGCTGATTACACCTTATTAACTGGAATATGGCCAAAGTTTGTTGCAGTGCTATTCTAAAACAAAATTGTGAATATTATATTGCATGGATTTTGCATATAAATTACTTAAATTATTGGATTACCAAATTTCAGAAAATTTAAATAGTTACAAAATTTTAAAAAATTTTGTAACTATTTAAAGGAGGTGTCGTAGAAGAAATAAAGTTTTATTAATTACTAATATATAATTGTGCTCAAAAAATATCAGGAGGGGTAAAGATGAAAATTAAAAGAATAGTATTTATTTTATCACTAATCCTAATGGCTTACCTGTCAACCGGTTGCGGAGGATCTAAGCAAAGCAGCGAGGCACCCAAGAGTGAGTCACAGCAACCGGCAAAAGAGGTTGTTATTGGTTATACCGGTCCATTAAGTGGACCTGCTGCACAGTACGGGCAGGATAACTTTAACGGTGTTGATATGGCCGTCAATGATATTAACGAGGCCGGCGGTATAGATGTTAACGGACAAAAATACACCTTTAAGCTGGAGAAACTAGACGATATGGCTGATCCAACCCAGGCTGTAAATAACGCACGCCGGCTAAGGGATCAATTTAAAACTCCTGCAATATTTAACCCTGTTTTTACCACTATCGCTCCAATAATGGAAATAAACAAGGAATCCGGAAATGAGTTTCTAATTATGGCTTATACCAGTACCCCAGCAGTTGATGATCTTAATAACGAGTTAACAGTATCAATTCCCCCCCCATTCACCGCATATGTCCGGGGTTTCTCCGACATGGCCTGGGACCAGGGATGGCGTAATGCAGCCATGGTAATTACGCTTGGTGCTTATGGAGATGAATGGCGTAAGGCTTTTAAAGAATACTGGGAAAATAAACTGGGTGGCAAAGTAACCGCGGACCAGCCTGCAAATTATTATACCGAAACTGATTTTTCCTCTCAATTAACAGCGGCATTATCAACAAAACCGGATGTTTTGGTTATTGGGGGTCCCTCCGCTCCCACCGGTCTGGTTATTGAACAAGCTCGGACATTGGGTTATAAGGGCGGCTTTATTCTAATTGACCAGGCAAAAATGGATTATATTGTTGACGATATTTTTGGCGGCAAGACAGATTTAATGGAAGGTGCTGTCGGGGTTGCGGCAGTGGCAGATATACCTACCCAAATGGCCTCAACTTTTAATAAAAAGTATAACGAAAAATATAAAGTTCACAATACTTGGGAAGCCGTACTTAATTACTGCGCCATGAAAGCTCTTGCCCAGGCCATGGTAAAAGCTGGTACGGTTGAGGATGTTAAGGCAATCAGGGCTGCTTTCCCCAAAGTCTTTCCTCTTAACGGCGATAAAAACCCGGCGGAATATTACGGTATTAATAGCACCGGACGTATGTTGTTACCAGGGGCGGTCCAGATCATTAAAGATGGCAAATACTCAGAACCGACAAGTTATGTTTATTGGCCCAAGAATGAAGATGAGTTTAATAAACTAAAAGAGATAATGACAACCCCAAATCCATCAAAGTATATGCCTCTTGAAAATTATATCAATAGATAAGAGTTTTTCTTCTCATCAGATGCTTTTTACTCCTGCCATGGGTAACCATGGCAAATTTTTTCAAAGAAAGCTAGTGGTAAGAGCAAAGCAAATGTCATGATGATATATTATGGGGCAAAATGGATGTTCATTACATTGAATTCTATTTGTTTATCTTTTAAACGTAAAACAATAATCTCATCACCCCCGCCTCTTTGCGGGCGTGGGATGCTTATTAAAGCATACGGCATAATTTTTATAGTGAAGGGTGGGAACCAATGGATCTATTTTTACAGCAGATATTAAACGGCATAATGTTAGGTAGCACCTACGCTGTGGTTGCTTTGGGTCTGACGCTGGTGTTTGGCATTTTGCACATACCAAATTTTGCTCATGGTCATCTTTACATGCTGGGCGGTTATGTCACCTTTTTCTTTATCACCCTGCTTGGCTTTGGCTTCTGGACCGCCATGATTTCTTCAATGATTATACTGGCTCTAATCGGGATATTGGTGGAACGTGTTGTTTACCGTCCGTTAAGAGACCAACCTCATATCAACTCATTTATCTCAGCCATCGGCGCACTAATGTTCTTAGAAACTTTTGTAGTAGTAGCATGGGGACCACAGGGGCAACGGATACCTAATCCTTACCCTAACCCCGTGGAAATTGGCGGCATTATACTAACCCAGCAGCGATTACTGGTTATTATTGCTGCAATTGTTTTAATAGTTTTACTGCAGCTGTTTTTGAAAAAAACCACTCCCGGCACCACAATTGAAGCAGTGGCTCAAAACAGAGAAGGTGCTATGCTTGTAGGTATTAACGTTAACCGGGTTTCTTCCATGACCTTTGCAATTTCTACCGCCACTGCCGCTGCTGCAGCTTCTCTGGTGGCGCCAATTTTTATGATTTCACCCAGCATGGGTGCGCTGTTGGGAATGAAAGCATTTGTAATTGTCATTTTGGGCGGTCTCGGAAGCGTGCCGGGCGCAATTTTTGGCGGTTATATCCTGGGCTTGATCGAGGCTCTGGGCGGAGGTTATATATCTGCTGATTATAAGGATGTGTTTGCTTTTGGCGCTTTAATTTTAATATTGGCGATTAGGCCAACGGGATTATTTGGAAGAGAGGAGGTTGGTTAATGGCTGTCAGGCTATTTTTTAAAGAAAAGTGGTTTTACCTATTAATACTGGCCTTTGCCCTGACTGTGCCTTTTCTGGTTCCAGGCCGTTACTTTTTTCAAATAATAATCATGAGCTGTTTATATGCTATGGCGACACTAAGTATGAACTTGATCCTGGGTTATACCGGTCAAGCATCATTAGCCCATGCAGGTTTTTTTGGTATCGGAGCATATGGCGTAGGATTAATGACTAAAGCCGGGATTTCTTTTTGGGCTGCCCTGCCGGTTTCCGCCCTATTAGCTGCTTTTATTGGCCTTTTAATAGGCTTGCCGACCTTGCGTACGCGTGGGTCATATTTTGCTATAGCAACTTTGTGCTTTGGCGTTATCGTATCTATAATTGCGGGAAGTTGGGTGTCGCTTACCGGCGGATATACCGGAGTTGTGGGCATTCCGAAGCCAACTCCAATACCCTTTCCCGTTATTGGAAAGCTCTCGTTTAATTCTTTAACTGCTCAGTATTATCTTGTTTTAGCTTTTCTCTTACTGACGCTGTTTGTTATGCACCGGCTGGTTTTCTCGCTCCAGGGGTTAAGCTTCATGGCAATTCGCAATAATGAGGCTTTGGCGGATGCTGTAGGTATTAATACTTTTGCCACAAAAATCCTTTCCTTTGTGATAGCTAACTTTTTTGCAGGTTTGTCCGGAGGCATATATGCAAGTTTGATTGGCAGCATCAGTCCCAGTACAGCCTCTTACATGCTAACTTTCAACTGGCTTGTATATCTGCTATTAGGTGGGGTGGCCACACTGTCCGGTCCAATAATCGGAGCTTTTGCAATCCCTGTGCTGATGGAAAATCTGCAATTTTTAGAAGAATATCGCTTGCTTATATTTGGCGTACTTCTGATAGTTGTAATAATCTTCTCTCCCCGCGGGTTAATGGGTGTAATTGAAAGCGTCTGGAATAAGTCAAAAGCCAAAAATCCAGTAAGGAAGGCGGGTGGAGAATATGCTGCTGAAGGTGGAAAACCTGACCAAGCAATTTGAAGGGCTTGTTGCAGTAAGTGATGTGAGCTTTCAAGTTGGTGCCGGTGATATTTTAGCGATTATTGGACCTAATGGTGCTGGAAAAACTACCGTATTCAATCTGATCAGCGGTATTTTACCACCAACTTCCGGAAAAATTTTAATGCAGGATGAGGATATAACCTGTTTAAAACCGTATCAGGTTGCCCAAAAAGGGATTGCCCGAACCTTTCAGACAACGGCCTTGTTTGATCAATTACGGGTGTTGGACAACTTGGCCATAGGTTATAAACTGAAAACCACAACCGGTTTTTGGAGCACCATATTCCGCACCCGCGGCTGGAAAGAAGATAGGGACAAATGCACTCAAAAGGTGTTGGAGGTTTTGGGCTTTATAGGACTGGCTGAAAAGACATATAGTCTTGTCTCAACCCTTTCCCAGGAAGAACAAAAACGTTTAGCAATAGGTATTGCACTTATGAGCGACCCTAAAATTATCCTCCTGGACGAACCTACAGGAGGATTAATTCAAGAAGATACAGACAGTATTACCGCATTAATCAGAAAAATGAAAAAAACAGGTATTACAGTAATTATAATTGAACATAAAATGCGCATGATTATGGATTTGGCTGACAGAATTGTAGTTCTAAATTACGGAGAGAAAATAGCCGATGGCCCCCCCGAAGAAGTAAGTAAGGATGCAGCTGTAATTAAGGCCTATCTGGGAGGGGAATATATTGCTTAAACTAACTAATGTAACAACGGTAGTGGGTGGATTTCCCGCAGTAAGGGATGTTTCTCTGGAGATTAAAAAAGGTGAATTTGTTGCGTTGCTGGGCAGCAACGGGGCTGGTAAAACCACTTTATTCAGAACAATAGCTGGTGTGCTCAAACCATCAAAAGGAGTAATCGAATTTAACGGAAAGCAACTCAATAATCTCCCTGCCCATAAAATTGTAATGTTGGGCTTATCTCTTTGCCCTGAAGGGCGCCAGCTCTTCCCTCATTTATCAGTGTATAAAAACCTGATGATGGGCGCTTACACCAGGCGTAATGACCATAAAGGGATACAGCTCTCGTTGGAGCAAGTATATGAGCTTTTTCCAATTTTAAAAGAAAGAAAAAACCAGCTAGCCGGAACCTTTAGCGGAGGACAGCAACAGATGCTGGCTATTGGCCGGGCGTTGATGTCAAAACCTGATATGCTACTGCTGGATGAACCGTCAATTGGCTTAGCTCCTCTGGTGGTTCAGAAAATAGCTGATGTAATAAAAAACATCAGCAAAGAAATGGGGACAACTGTTTTTCTCTCTGAACAAAATGCCAATATGGCTTTAATGATAACTGACCGGGGTTACGTGCTGGAAAACGGTAAAATAGTATTGGCGGGTCCAAGCTCTGAGCTTATCTATAACGAGACTGTTAAAAAGGCTTATCTTGGGGCATAAAATATTTCCTCCTCAATCCCCCTTAAAAAACGCGTGCTTTAACTAAATAACGATGCACGCGTTTTATTTACTAATTACCGGATAAATCCTGTCAAATATTTGGTAGGTATAAATTACCAAAAAGATGATAAAAGGTAAATAGTTAAAATGTAAAAATCCGACCAGTGAATTAACACTTGTCGGATTTTGTTTTTAAATAGCTATTATTTTAAGGCTTTCTCCAATTTCTGTCGTTCTTCTTCCACCAGTTTGCGCCTTAACAGCTTGCCTACTGCCGACTTAGGCAGCTCATCTCTAAATTCGTAGCTTTTGGGAACTTTAAATGGGGCCAGTTTTTCTTTACAGTAAGCCTGAAACTCTTCCAGAGTCGCAGTTTCACCCTGCTTTAAAACAATATATGCTTTGACCGTTTCGCCTCGGTACTCGTCAGGCACACCCGCCACTACAGCTTCTTGAACCTTGGGATGTTCAAACAGCACCTCTTCAATTTCACGGGGATAGATATTATAGCCGCTGGCTATAATCATATCCTTTTTTCGATCCACGATATAGAAGTAACCGTCTTCGTCCATCCTGGCCATGTCGCCGGTATATAGCCAACCGTCACGCAGTGTTTTAGCGGTCTGCTCCGGCATATTCCAATAACCTTTCATTACCTGTGGACCCTTGATTACCAACTCCCCTACTTCCCCAACAGGCAGATACTCACCGGTTTCCAGGTTTACTACGGCAGCATCGGTTGCCGGGAAGGGAATTCCTATACTACCCGGCTTGTTTGCACCAAATATAGGGTTGCAGTGTGTTGTGGGAGAAGATTCTGATAACCCGTAACCTTCACCTACCTCAGTATTAGTTCCTTCAAGGAGCTTCTGGTATTTCAATATTACATCTACAGGCATTGGAGCCCCCCCGGAGTTGTAAACCATTACTGAATCATATTCTTTAAATTCAGGACAGTTGAGCAAGGCAATGAACATTGTCGGGACGCCCGGGAAAAAGGTTGGTTTGTACTCCTTAATAATCTTGGCTATTTCCTCGGGCACGAAACGGGGAACCAAGATCAGTGTTGTTCCTGCAGCCATGGCCAGGTTCATGCAGGATGTCATGCCGTAAACATGGAACAGCGGAAGCGCTGTCAGCGTAAGCTGCTTTTTTTCTTCTCCAACAAAGAAATGGTCTGTTTGTTGGGAATTTGCGTAAAGGTTATAATGAGTAAGCATAGCACCTTTGGATACCCCGGTGGTACCTCCTGTATACTGCAGCACGGCCAAGTCCTCCATCGGGTTAATTTCCACTTCCGGTGCAGGAGTACGGTCCTGGGCGTAAAACCCAGGGAACCAAAGAGTGTCATCCGGCATTGTTTCAGGTTTACCGGTTAAGCCCGTTAGGATAACCTTTTCCAGGGAAGTGTTTTCTCTGATGTTCTTAACCCTAAAGTACAGGTCAAAGAGGGTAATAATCATTTTCGAGCCGGAATCGTTTACCTGGTGCTGTATTTCTCTTTCCACATACATGGGATTGGTATTTACCACGATTCCTCCCAAGCTTAAAATCGCATAATAAGCAATTACAAAATCAGGGCAATTGGGCAACATTACAGCCACCCTGTCACCTTTGCGCAAGCCCAGTTCGTAAAAAACAGATGCAGCTCTTTTTACAGCTCCTGTCAGTTGTGCATAGGATATTTTGTGACCGTAAAAGATCAAAGCTGTTTTTTCGGGATATTTTTGCGCCGAATTATACAGCAGACTGTGTAAAGCCTTTGGTTCTATCTTAAGTTCCCAATCTACTCCCCCTTGCTCGTAAACCTTTAAGTATGGTCTTGGAAAGTTCACTATTTGGCACCTCCAACTATAGAATTAAGTTTGTTAACTTTCTAAATATTTATTAATTATTCATAATTCTTAAAACTAAAAAAATTGGGACAATTAAAATTCCAACCTGAGATTTTAAAATAATGGCATTTGACTATTATTTTTTAATACCCCCTTTCATTAAGCATATTGCCATAATCATAAAAACCTTTGCCAGTTTTACGACCTAATCTATTCTTTGCAACCATCTCTATCACTGCAGGTGATGGCTTAAGCTCGGGATTACCAGTTTCACGGTAATGCTCCATAGAAATTAAAAGCACCAGATCCAACCCAATTAAGTCCATTTGATAGAAAGGTGATATTTTATGGCCCAGGCCTTCTTTTACAGCAATATCAATATCCTCAAATGAAGCAACTCCGGTATCATACAAGAACAAAGCCTCTCTTTGGACAACGGATAAAATACGATTAACCAGGAATCCATGTATTTCTTTATCCAACATGATTGGTATTTTGCCCATGCTTTTACAGACATCGGCGATTGTATTAGCAGTTTCAGTTGAAGTATGGGGACCTTTTACCACTTCAACCGGCAGCATTGCAAGCGGGGGCACGAAAAAATGCATATTGCATAATTTTTCAGGCCTGCTGGTAACACCGGCTATTCTAGAGGTCACAATAAATGAGCTATTGGTAACCAGCAGGGTGTGCTTTGGGCAGATTTTATCTAAGCGGGCAAACATTTGACGCTTTAATTCTAATACTTCCGGGATAACTTCAATAACTAAGTCGGCATCGCTTGCCGCTTCTTCCAAATTAGTGGTAAAAGACATGTTCTCCTTACCTGCACGGGCCGCTTCTACGGTCATTTTGCCTCTCGCTACACGATCGGGTAAGTATTTCTCCATAAACAGACGGGCTTTTTCCAAAGCTTTTTCGTTGATATCGTTGCACTTAACTTGATATCCGGCCAGCGCGGCACACAGGGCGATTTGATGACCCATGGTTCCCGCTCCAACCACGCAAACTTTATCTATACCTTTTACTTTCACTATTTACAACTCCCTCCGAATATAAACAACAATAAACAACTTTATATCGATGTTAATGAAAATATAAATTTACTTATGAGTATGCAATATTTGTACCTGTAATTTTATGCAATAACCATACGAGTCACCTTTTAGGCCTAAGATTTACAAAACAGTGATTAATAGATTAATTATTTTTTAGTTGCAACCGAGTCCATTTTTATAACAATAATGTTAAATAATTTAACAAAATCATATCCTAAAATAATATTAGAAAGCTCCCCTGTTAGGGGAGCTTTTAAGAAGCATTCACTTAACTTTATATAGCCCAAGATCAAAGCCATCTTCTGCTTTATAGCGATTAAAAATGTAATGGCGATACATTACATACTGATTATAATCACAGGCAATTCCCTCTTCCTTCATTGCTTTTTCGAATTCCATCAAATCGGGGGGGCATCCTTTTATAGCAATGGCTTTTTTAATGTTGGGGTTATCTTTATTTAGCTGGCAGGGACATCTGCCGAATAAAACAGTTTTATCAAAGCCTGGCGCAGCCACCTGCACCTTGCCGCTGACAACTTCAACATTGGGTAAAGGCTCACCCTTATAAGCGGACATAAACATGATCAGGAGTGGATTAAACAACATTGAGCAGCCGGTACACATAGTGTTATCGTACTTGCGTATAGCAATCCCGACAATACCACGTTTAGCAAAACCAACGGGACCGGTATTGTCCTCAGTCCATTCCCAATCATAATCCAGAAACCTGCTGTTTTTCTCCACATCTTCGCCTTTAACCTCGATATCTTTAATATCAAGGCTCCCTCCGTTACGCTTGGCGAAATAAGTCAGGTGTTCAACTTCTTCCGCCGCATATCCAAGTAATGCAGACCCAACTATATCTGCGGCCAGCGTATTACGTGACGCTACCAGCAGGTTCAGCCTCTCGGCTTTTCCGGTTGGCCCCGGCCCCTTGGCCAAACCAAATACACCGTCGATTAAGGTTAAAGCCACGGGCAATTTTTCGATAATGTGCGGGAAGATATAATTCAAATCGGTATCCTTGTTATGGCAGAACATTTTAGATTTTCGGTTAATCACACCCTTAAAGTTTTTTATGCCAAGCGAAACCTTGGTCTGGTTATGAGTTTTCAGTACAGGTACGTTAATAATTTTGTCGGCTGCAAGCACACTTTCAGCTATTGATAAATCATAACCGCCGCAATCAACCTTTTCAAATTTACCTTCGTTAAAATCGATTAATTTTACTCCGTATCTTTCTTGTAACTTATCGTAGCCTAATTCTTTAAACATGGCCTGGCCAATTGTTTTGGGAACCATTAACGGAGCTTCTCCAATAGTGAGGTCAGAAAAACCCTCTTCAGCTAAAATTTGCACCAGTGCCGACATTACTGCTGATGTAGCTACAACACCGTATGGTGGAAACGGAAGATCGAAATCCCAGGAAACCAAATTGGGTTTAATTAAAATTTTATCACCTTTGTTTAAACCTGCCAGCCCCTGGCACAAATCCAGCGCCTGGCGGACTGATTTATAGGCGTCATCGAACTTAGTCACTGAAACTAATGGTTTAGTCATTTAGATCGAACCTCCATTTAAATTAATTCTTTTTCTTAATTAATAATTGCAGCATTGCTGTCATTACTGTTTTGCCATTCTGATTTTTAATTTCTTGTTTAATCTTAACAAGGCCCCGGTTTGGTCCTTTATCTCTTTTTTCAAGAACCTCAAGCTCAGCATGAATAGTGTCTCCAATAAAGGTTGGTGCTGTAAAGCGCACGTTATCCATGCCGTAAAAAGCAATAACTGTTCCACCCGCAAGATCCCATAACCCCGATGAAACGGATAATACCAGCAGACCATGAGCTATCCTTTGTCCAAACGGTGTTTTTGCAGCCCATTCCCGGTCAGTATGTAACTGGTACCAATCACCGCTGAAAGCTGCAAACATAACAATATCAGCTTCTGTAATTGTCCTGCCTCGAGAAACCCAGCGATCACCGGCATTTAAGTCCTCATAATAACTGCTTAACAAAAGCTATAACCTCCTTTCGATTGGCTACAAACTAAAGCTTTTTATCCCACTCAGTCAAAAGAAATCTATTAACCTTACCCGTGCCATTGTGGGGCAATTCAGGCACAAACTCAATAATCCTGGGGTATTTATAAGCAGCCATCTTTTGGCGTGACCATTCAATGATATCACGCTCGGTAACCCTGCCGGCATATTCCTGTCTCAACACGACATACGCCTTTACAGTCTCTATCCGGTAAGGGTCTGGTATGCCGACAACTGCAGCTTCAGCCACAGCGGGGTGTTCACGAAGAAAATTTTCTACTTGCCGTGGGAATATCAGAAAGCCGGAAGCTTTAATTATTTCATTTTTACGTCCAACAAGATAGACAAAGCCGTCTTGGTCTAATCTTGCCACGTCTCCTGTGGCCAGCCACCCGTCATGTAGTGTCAACCTTGTTTCACGTGGTCTATTCCAGTAGCCCGACATAACCTGTGGGCCTCTTACCATCAATTCGCCTTCAGAGCCCAAGGGGAGTTCTTTATCCCAGTCGTCAATATCAACAATTTTAACTTCTGTTTCATGTACCGGAATGCCGACTGAGCCGGGGCGCGGGTTATCCATCGGACTTAATGTCACTTGTGATATTGTTTCGCTTAAACCATATCCTCCACCTAAGGATGCTCCTGTGAGCTCACGAAAGGCCTGAACTACTTTGGGTGAACCTCCGGACAGGCAGCAGCGGAGTGATGTTAAATCCCAGTTTCTAACGCCCGGGTAATTTAAAATAGCAATATTCATTGTAGCGATACTAGCCCAGTGGGTACAGCGGTATAACTCTATTGCTTTTAATACCGTTTCGCTGTCATACCTGGCCAGCAGGATAATTGTTCCGCCTGAATAAAAAGGCATACACATACTGTGCACAAGTCCTGTCACTTCAAACAGGGGTAAAACTGACAGGTGTATGTCCCCTGGTCTACCATCAAACCAATTGGCGGAAATGGCCGTATTTGATAACAGGTTACGGTGGGTAATCATGGCACCCTTGGGCGTGCAGGTAGTCTCCACCGTATACTGCAATAAGGCCAGGTCGTCTATTACCGGCTCATCATAAACCTCCTGGCTGGCCTGGGATAACATATCCATGAAGCTTATTGCGCCCGGGGTTTCAATTGATGCGGTTAAAAGAGTATGGTGTGGCGGCAATGTTGGTTCTTGCGGTAAAAATTCTTTACGATTGGTCACAATTACATTTGCCACGGGTGTACGCTTCCAGATAGAATTGAAAACCGGGAAAAGGTCATCTTGCAAAATAATCGTTTCTGCACCTGCATCTGTTAACTGGTAAACAAGTTCATCACCTAGAAACATTGGGTTGGACGGCACTATTACCGCACCGATTTTCCAGCCACCAAGCATGGCTATAATAAACTGCGGGCAATTTTCCATATAAAGGCTTATACGGTCACCGTGTCTAATTCCCAAAGCTACCAATGAAGAAGCAAAGCGGTTTGCCAAATGGTCAAGTTCACCATAAGATATAACCCGGCCATAATAGTTTACCGCCGTTCGTTTGGGGCTATTTTGGGCATGCTTTGAAACAGTCCAAATTATTGGTTTTTCTTGGTATTTTAAAATTTTAGTGACTCCTTTGGGCCATGATTTTAGCCAAATTTTTTCTACCATAATTTTTACCTGCGTTTATTTTTTGAACGAATTATGCCAGGGACATGTTTTTCATCAGCATGGTACCAACGCTAATCCAGCTTAGATAGGTTTAATGCAATATTTATGCCATAAAAAATAAAAGGCACAGTTTTGTGCCAACATATTTTTTTAAATTATGGTGTATCCATGATTAACCAGTCATATCCGCTTTTTTAAGCTTTTTCCATAGGGTTGTCCGGCTTAAACCCAGGACCTTGGCCAATTCTCCTTTGCCGCCCCCCACCACTTCAGCAGCCTGTTCTATTATTTGTCTTTCCATATCTTCCATACTGCCCAGTTTAATTACCAGCATTTGCTTATCCAGCATTGAGCCTTCACCCTGCTTGTCTGTTTTAAGCTTATTAAGCAAGCTTCTAAGTGTTTTACAACTAGTTGCATCTTCCTCACCCAAGGCCACATATCTTTCGACAAATCCTTCCAGTTCGCGTATATTGCCTGGCCAAAGGTAGCTTTTCTGTTCTTCTAAAACTTTGTCAAAAATATACAAATCTTGGCTGTTATCAGAGCCGGTGAGTCGTTGGTAAAAATGTTTAAACAATAGGGGTAAGTCCTCCATGCGCATACGCAGCGACGGAATGTGCAGGTGCAATACATTTAGCCGGTAGTATAAGTCAACCCTGAATTCGCCTTTCTCAACAGCCTCCTGCAAATTCCTGTTGGTGGCGCTTATCACTCTGACGTCAACTGGAATGACGCGTTGGCTCCCCACGGGCATTATTTCCTTTTGCTGCAGCACCCTAAGTAAACGGGCCTGCAGGGTAAGGCTAAGGTCACCTATTTCATCTAAAAAAATTGTTCCACCGTGAGCCATGGCAAATAAACCCAGCTTGCCTCCCTTTTTAGCGCCGGTAAATGCCCCTTCCTCATAACCGAAAAGCTCACTTTCCAATAAGCTTTCAGGCAGTGCCGCGCAATTGATTGCCACAAAAGGACCGTTGCGCCGTGCGCTTTCATTATGTATACTCTGGGCAAATAATTCTTTGCCGGTGCCGCTCTCCCCGGTAATTAAAATTGCGGCATCTGAGCGGGTATATTTCCGTGCTTCTCTGATAGTTTCTTCAATCATTGCGCTGCGGCCAATTATGTCGCTAAAACGGTAGTGAGCTGTCAAACCCTGGCGGTTAAGTTCTTTACGCAAGTTGTTTTCTATGCGTTTAACTTTCTCTGCAAACTGAAAAGTAACTACAAGGCCAGACTGGTTATATAGCGTTATCGGGATCCTGTTTACGGTAAAGGTTGAACCGTTGAATTCAACTGTTTCATTGCTGGTAGCTGCGCCATTGCCAACAATTATCTTGCAGGCATAATTGGACTCAATTACATGACTAACGGGTTGTTCCAATACTTTATTTGCCGGCAGGCCGGTTACCCGCTCCGCAGTTGGGTTAAATATTGCAACTTTGCCCCGCTCATCTACTGCAAGTATTCCGTCATAAGCATTTTCTAAAATAGCCTGCAGTGATTTGCATAGTTTTGCATTTCTACGCCTGATTCTGATAAATTGAACTGCTTTCTCCAATGCATCTTTAATTAGTGAATAATCGCACTGGATTAAATAAGCAGGTAAACCAATTATCCCGGCGCATTCTACAGCGGAGATTGTAGTGCTAACTACAGCATCAACATTTTCCTGCATAATATTTAGCTGCCTTGTAAGCTCGTCCTTTTCACGATACAAAAGGAATTCAACGTCAAGATCTAAAGCTGTGGCCAATCCGGATATGTCAATACTTTGTGGCAGATAGTCCAATTCCGCTAAAATTACCTTTCGACCCCTTTTTTTGGCCCTGCTTAAGGCAATTAAAACTTCATAAGCAGAAATTTGAACTGTAAAAACAGGTAGCGTAGTTATGCACTGCAATTGATTGGCTATACTCTCACAGGTTACAACCGCCTCAACGGCATAACCGTTTAACCATTTCATTAGCATTCCGGTTATGTTAGTGTTTGTATAATCATTCACAATAAGATTTATCCCAAGTTCTTTTGCTAATTCACCGGCGATTTTACTAAATTCTGGATTGGTAGAAATTAATCCTATCTTGGGCAATACCACCAAAACCACCTCTAATGAATAATTAAACTAAAGTATAGTTCTAATCATTCCAAAAACACATGTATTATTCTAATTCTACAAATCACAACTTTATTCTGCATTTATTAACTTCAACCATCTGCCAAATTCTTTTATTTTGAGCTGCCAACTCACGTTTTACCTGCCTTCCTTATTTACTCCACTCATTAATATTTCCCAAAATATTAAACCGATTTCTTTGGGTTTGAGTTTGCCGTTGGGGTTCATCCACTGGTGGGTCCAGTCACACATGCCAAAAATTGCTTTTACAATAATGTCAACCTCTAAATCCTTTCGAAATTCACCATTGGCAACTCCTTCTTCCACCACTGACCAAAAAATTTTTTCGCATTGATCCCTTTTGGCTTTAATAATCGCCAACCTGTCTTCGCCAATGTATTTGTATTCTTGAAAAAAAACTACGACGTAAGGTTTAAAATCAGCTATTAACTGGACCAGGTCTATGATTAATTGCTGCAATTTACGGGCAGCGTTAAAATCCGTCCTGTGTAATACATGGGTTGCTTTTTCTAATAACACATTTATAAATCTTTCATGTATTACGAACAAAATTTCGGTTTTGTTGGGAAAGTAGTGGAATACAGCCCCTTTGCTTACACCGGCATTTTCACTGATTTCCTGAATTGTTGTAGTATGATAGCCCTTCTTTTCAAAAAGCTCCACTGCCGAAAGAATAATTTTATCGCGAGTCTCCATCAGCATACCCCTCAAAATAATTAGGTTAATTAAAAGATATTTATTTAACCGGCTGACCGGTCTGGTGGTACATGTATATAGCATATTAATTTAAAAAAATTCTGTCAATCTTTAAATTTTCTGTTTATTTAATATTTTAAAATATTACGAATTGATATATGCTAGAAGAAACAAACTGCTGCCAACCGGTTCAAGATATAGATGGATTCAAAACCGTACCAGCAGTATTTAACTAATTTAATGACCGGACGGCCGGTATGTTTGCAATAAGGAGTGTTAAAAAATGGATAGAATTTGGTTGGAAAAAAGTTGGCCCAAAGATGTGCCGCAAAAGCTTATATACCGGCTTGGCGAGCAACCTCTACATGAATATTTGCGCGCCAATGCTAAAACCATGCCGGGCAGTATAGCCTATATTTACTATGGCCGGGAAATTACCTGGAAACAACTTGACCGGTACTCCGACAGCATTGCCAATTTTCTTTTGTCAATTGGCATCACCAAAGGTGACCGGGTTGCCCTTTTTATGCAGAATTGTCCGCAATACATTATTGCGCATTATGCAATTCAAAAAATTGGGGCCATTGTAGGTCCCGCCAGCCCAATGTTTAAGGAATGGGAATTAGAATATGAAATTAACGACATGGGTGCTAAAGTAATCTTCACCACAGATGATTTATATCCAATTGTAGCTAATATTTTAGAAAGAACCACGCTAGAGCAGGTTGTCCTATCCAATTATACCGATTTTGTACCAGACCAGCCAACCATACCATTTCCACAAGAATTAAATCATAAAAAAATTAAATACCCCAATACCTATGACCTGGTAGAATTAATCAGCCTGTACAAGCCTGAGGTGCCGCCACTGAAGGTTAATATTTGGGATGATGTAGCACTGATGGTTTACACTTCGGGCAGTACCGGCAGGCCAAAGGGGGCAATGCTGACTTATGGAAACGCTTTGTTTAAAACCGCTGCCAGCTACCATGGCAACCGAATGTCTGCGAACGACATATTGCTCGCAACCAACCCAATTTTCCACATTGCAGGAATGGTTATGGGCGGCAATATTCCCATTTACGGCGCTAACACAACCGTGCTTTTATCCCGGTACGATCCGGAAGCGGTTATCACAGCCATAGAGAAATACAGGTGCAGCAACTGGTATAGCATTGTGCCGATGAACGTAGGCATCTTACGCTATCCAGGTATTGAAAAAAGAAAGTTGAACTCTCTTCGCACCAATATTACTACAAGCTTTGGCGTTGCCTTAACAGAAGAGATCAGCAAAGCCTGGGGACAGTTAACCGGTGGGTGCCTGCTTTATGAAGCCGCCTACGGACTGAGCGAAACCCATACCTGTGATACCTTTATGCCCTGGGACAAAATTCGCTATAATAACTGCGGGATTCCCACTTTTGACACCGATATACGTATAGTTGACCCTAATACCGGCCACGACTTGGAAACCGGTCAAATGGGGGAAATAGTTATTAAAAATCCCGGTGTGTTTAAAGGCTACTGGAATAATCCTGAGGGGACACTAAAAACATTACGTGACGGCTGGGTGTATACAGGTGATATGGGCATGATTGATGAGGAAGGCTATCTTTATTTCAACGGTAGACTAAAAGAAATGATCAAGTGCTCAGGCTACAGCGTTTTTCCTGAAGATGTTGAAGTATTATTACTTAAACATCCCGCAGTTGCGCAATCAGCAGTAATTGGGGTTCCTGACCCCTCCCGGGGCGAGAGCGTTAAAGCATTTATTGTTTTAAGAGAAGAATATAAAGATAAGGTTAACCCGGAAGAAATTATCCAGTGGTCCAAGGAGCATATGGCTGCCTATAAATATCCGCGTTATGTTGAATTTATGGATAGCTTGCCTGCCTCCGGCACGGGTAAGGTACTGCGCCGCCTGTTAAAGGAAAAAGCATAGGGATTAAAATACTTGAAAGACCTATACCGGAAAGAACCCGCCCTAAACAAGGCGGGTTCTTTCCGGTAATAAACGATACTTATTTATTCATCCAGTAGTAACCTTCCCTGGCTATTCTTTCCTTCTCCATTTGCTGCAGCTGCCTCCACTGGATCTTGCCAGTTCCGCTTTTCGGCAGTGAGTCGACAAACTCGACAATGCGCGGGTATCTGTAGGCAGCCATTTTGTCCTTGGCCCAATTTATAAATTCCTTTTCGGTAAGCTTACCTTGATAATCTTGTCGCAACACGACAAATGCCTTAACGTTTTCCACTCTTACCGGGTCTGAAACACCGACAACGCAAACTTCCGCTACTGCCGGGTGCTGGTAGAGAACACCTTCCACCTCGGTTGGCCAAACTTTGAACCCGGCGGCATTAATCATCCGCTTGCTCCGGTCGATAATGTAAAAATAACCTTCCTCATCCATGCTGCAAATGTCACCGGTCCGCAAGAATTTTTTGCCTTCAAGTTCAATGAAGGCTTCCTCAGTATCCAGGGGCCGGTTCCAATAACCTTTCATTACCTCGGGACCATTAATCACCAATTCCCCCTCCTTGCCCGGTGGAAGTTCCTTACCCGTGTCAAGGTCGATAATTCTTGCATCAACGCCGAAGTCAGGTATACCGATGCATTGCAGCTTGGCTCTATCCGGCGGGTTAAAGTGGGTTTGGGAAATGGTTTCGGTCATCCCGTACCCTTCTAAATACCTCAGCCCGGTTAATTCGTACAGCTTTTGTCCTACAGCTACCGGCAAAGGAGCACCGCCTCCGCCCATGATCATTAATGAGCTGAGGTTGCGGTTGGCGATGTCCGGATGATTCAGGACGTCTATAACCATTGTGGTGATATTGGTCCAAACTGTAACACCGTATTTTTCAATAGCTGAAATCGCCGTCTCCCGATCCCAGCGGGTTAACAACACAATGGTACCCCCGACATAAATAGGGGCAAGTAAACTGTGAATTAATCCCGTGACATGGAAAAACGGTAATGTTGCCAGTGCCTTCCCGCTGGATACCATGTTATGCCAAACCGCTGAGCTGACAGCATTGGAAATAACGGTGGCGTGGGTGTGGATACAGCCCTTGGGTACACCGGTGGAGCCCGAAGTATATGGAAGCATGGACATATCATCGACAGTAACTTCTACCGGTGGAGGAGCGGCCTGGTACGAGTTAAGAGTCTCCAGCCACCTCTTTGCTGAACCAATCAGCGCAGCCTTGTTCAGCATTGCCTCCGGCACCGGTAGTTCTGGCCGCTCAGGCAGATAATCGCTGTATTCGCCTACAAAAACCTCTCTCAGGCTGGTCTCTGCCTGTATCTTTTGCACCCTGCCGTATATATCGGAAGTAGTAATTAATGCAACAGCGCCACTGTCATCAAGCAAAACTTTTAATTCGTGCTCGGTAAGCATGGGGTTAATTGGTACTACAACTGCATTAGCTCTCATAATGCCAAAATAACCAATGATAAAATGAGGTGTGTTTTGGAGATATAATGCTACTCTATCTCCCTTTCTGACTCCCAGGCCATATAATGCGGCAGCTGTTCTCTCAACTGCGTCCCACATTTCGCGGTAACTAATTTTCTTACCGTAATATATTACAGCGGGCTTATCCGGGTAGCGGCGGGCTGATGTTTCCAGGAATTCAAAAAGTGGAACTTGGGGGTAATCCAATTCATAGGGAACTCTTGCAGGCCAGAATTTAAAATGTACAGTGTTTTTCATTTCATTCCACTCCTTGTTTTAGACTGTTATTCTCCTTCAAACAGGCGGCGCGGGTTATCGGTCATGATGGTATGGATCTGCTCGTCAGTAATGTTCGCCTTTTTAAGAGCAGGAATAATGTTTTTAAAAATGTGTAGCAGGTTCCAGTTGGCTACCAGTGGCATCATCGGCTCAGTAACCGGGAATTGGCGTCCCAGCCAGTTTATAATGGAGTCATGTGACAGCATAATTTGTTTTTCAAACCCGAGCCCAACGAGGCCGATAACGGTTCCGGTTCTTAACACATCCGGGTACAAAACGTCAAGGCCGAACCGGTCAAAGCCAAGAAACGGACCCTTTTTTAAGACTTCCAGGTGATACTGCAGGTTGGAGTTCCCACACATATGCCCAATCATTAAGCGTTTTACATCCGCACCTTTATTAATTAGGAAATCTGCCTGCTGCGGCGCCATCGTACCGGCTTCGGTATGGGTGATAATCGGCACTCCTGTTTCTTTTTGAGCTAAAACTGCGGCTTCCATAATCATTTGCTCATACGGAGCGATGGCATTGTGGCCGGTGCCAACTTTTATCACACCAGCTTTAACCCCGGTGTCACCTATGCCCTGGGTAAGGTCTTTCATCATAGTTTCAAAAATTTCTTTTACAACCGATTGCGGGTTTCCGGAAAAAAGCGCCCTGGTTTTAAAATATGCGGCTGCGCCTTCCGCCTCGGTATAAAGTCCCGTGGCACAAATGATATTAACGCCTGTCTTATCCGATACGATTTTATAAAGCTCAGGATCCCGTGTGCCATCATTGGGTGTTGCATCAACAATGGTTTTTAAACCATATTGCTGTGCCTGGCTAATCATTTCAATGCATACTTGAGCCGCTTCTTCGCGGTTATAGGCAGGGGCCGCCGAATCATACTGCCAGCCGGGATAACCAAAAATGAGATGCTCATGCATTAAAGTAGTTCCCAGATTATCAGAGGAAACAGGCCCCAAAACTGTGTTTACTGTTTTAGACATGCAAAATCATCCTTTCTACAAAAATTGCTTTTGGTTTAAAAAACTTCAATACTATCTGTTAAAAAGCAGAGACTCCTATACTGAAATGCTCTCGCTGGATACTAAACAGAGTTAAATTAATAAACGGGCAATTGATTGGCTTTTTAAACACCCCCCATATAAAAATTCTTTAACTGCTTTTTAGATGTTAAATTTCTAAACGTATTGTTAATTTTCTGATATTTCACATGATTTGGTTGGATATTTAATATCCCAATTTCCTTGTAAACTTTTATTTCGGGCTGAGCTCCCAGCAGTTCATTAAATTTAACCACAGTTGACTTAAAATATTGAGATTGGCCTTGTTCTCGTAAAGCTTCCTGGTTTCCATTGCAAATTTATGCCTCCATTATAATGTCTAAATATTTTGGGTGACGCTTATTGAATTTATCTCCTTATTGTCTTGAATCCTTTGATTTTGATAATAAGCAAAAATCATTCCAAAAGTATGGAATATTAACAGGGTTCATGTAAGACGCCTTGCTACCAAGGCATGAGTTTTGCTTATATACATTTAAACCCGATATACTAAGGAGGATATTAGCAAGATTTAACCGTAAATCTTGCAATGATAGAAATGGGAATTACACTAAAAGCAAATTTAATGAAAAAATTAAGCCAGGTGGCGCTGGGAAAAGAACCAGCCGATCTAATTTTAAAAAATGCTGATATATTAAATGTTTATACCGGGGAAGTACTCCACGGGTTTCAAGTATTAATCGCCGGGGACAGAATTGCTTATGTAGGGCCTGACCATGATTTTCCAGTGGGTCCTGGCACGAATGTCGTCGACGTGGAAGGCAAAACAGTAATCCCGGGTATGATTGACGGCCACATTCACATGGATGCCTGGATGAGTGTTGGTGAATTCGTTAGACTTTCGCTCCCTACAGGAACCACGACAATAATTACGGAATGCACATCTCCCTCTAATTCCATGGGGCAACAGGGAGTTTTGGAATTTATTAACCAGTTGAAGGACCAGCCGCAGAGATTTTTTGTTACCGCCCCAACCATCTCATTTCTCTGTTCAAATTATGGCGAAAACCTAAAGGCGATTGATGCAGACGGTATGCTTCAACTGTTAAGGAAGCCTGAAGTGTTAGGCTTAGGAGAGATATACTGGCCAAACTTGCTGAACGGTACTAGCCAAGAAGCATTAATTAACCTAATAGAAAAGACTTTGGAAATGGGAAAAGTCATTGGCGGTCATGGTGCAGGGGCTAAAAATAAAAAGCTTGCGGCTATGGTTGCTTATGGCGTTAACTCCTGTCATGAGCCTATTACAGCGGAAGAGGTACAGGAAAGGCTAAGGTTCGGCCTTTTTACCATGATTAGGGAGGGATCAGTTCGCCAAGAGCTGTCAACAGTTATTGCCCCCCTGGTAAAAATGAAACTGGATCTGCGCCGGGCCATTTTGGTGTCAGATGGAACATGGCCCGGTGTCCTAATGAGCCAGGGCCATATGAACCATATAGTGCAAAAAGCTATAGACCTTGGACTTGACCCGGTTTCAGCCATCAGGATGGTTACGCTCAACGCTGCCGAACATTTTCATTTAGATGACGACTTAGGTGGTATTGCACCTGGCAAATGTGCTGACCTTGTAATCATACCCGATCTCAGGACTATTGTACCCCAACAAGTAATTTGCAAGGGAAAACTGGTTGCCGTGGCTGGAAAGTTACTGGCGGAGCCGGCAGCACTTAGCTATTCGCTCAATACTTATGAATGTGTCCGGTTACCTCGGATTGAGCCAGGTTATTTTAAAATAAAGTGTGAAGCTATCGATAACGGTGAAGTTAAAGTTAGAGTAATTGATTTAATAACCAGCATTGTGAACAGGGAAACCGTTTTAACACTGCCCGTTAAAAACGGAGTAGTATCCACATCAGCAATTGAAGATGTAATTAAGGCAGCTGTTATTGATCGATATAGCGGGAGCGGGCGTGGAACAATAGGTTTACTTAAAGGTTATGGTCTCAGCCGGGGTGCCCTGGCCAGCAGCTTTAGCTTTGACGAAGGCAACCTTGTTGTTATTGGCTGCAATGATGATGATATGGCTTTTGCGGTTAACCGAATTAAAGAATTAAATGGTGGCATGGTTTATTGCTGTGACGGTAAGGTAATAGAAGAAATACCTATGCCAATTTTTGGATCGATGTCTGAAATGAGCGGAAAAGAAATCGCCAATAGCATAAAGGCTCTGGAAAAATCAATACGGTCTGCAGGATGCCAGGGTGAAAACCCGCTCCTAACCTTGTTTACCATCACCTTTACAGCCATTCCTTCAATTAGATTGCTTTCAAGGGGGTATTGGCTGGCCAAGGAAAACAGATTTGCAGGGATTTTTGCTTGAATTTAATTAAGGGGAGATAACGATGCCAAGATTACCTGTTTTACCTTTAGAACAAATGCCGGAAAAAACCCGTAATATGATAACTGGAGGAAAGTCCGGTCTAAGTGGCTTGAATATCAATAAAATGATAGCCCATGCGGAAAATAGCGCACGCCATTTTATGCGCCTGGGTAATTCTTTGCTTACTCAGGCTGAACTGGACGAAAGAGTGCGTGAACTTGTGATACTCAGGATTGCCACCCTTTGCCGCTCATATTACGAATGGTACCAGCATGAAATTCTAGCCAGAAAAGTGGGAGTGCCGGAAGAACAAATAGCTGCTGTAAAAGAAGGGCCTGACAGCCCGGTATTTAATGCATTGGAGAAAGCAGCACTGCGCTATACCGAAGAGGTTACATTGAATGTTAAATCCAGTGATGAGACATTTAATGAAGTGGCCAAACATTTAAATCACCGGGAGTTGGTGGAATTAACCTTAACTATAGGCTTCTACAACCTGGTTGCGCGCTTTTTGGAGAATACAGAAGTCCAAATTGAAACCAGTAAGTAATTTAATATTAAACCAAAGCGGTTGGCTTTAACCAACCGCTTTGGTTTAATGATTAATATGAGCTTTTTAGTTATCTGTTTTACGTTAATCTATTTCAATTGTTCAAATTTTTTCTTTTCTTCCTCCACCAGCTTACGCCTTAAAAGCTTTCCAACTGCTGATTTGGGAAGATCTTCTCTAAATTCAACCAATTTAGGCACTTTATAGGGCGCCAGTCTTTCCTTGCAAAAAGCGATTATCTCTTCTTCCGCAGCTGTTTCACCCTGCTTTAGAACAATATATGCCTTAACAGTTTCACCCCGGTAAGGATGAGGAATTCCGGCAACCATTGCTTCTTGAATCTTGGGATGTTCAAACAAAACTTCTTCAATTTCGCGGGGATATATATTATAGCCGCCCGCGATAATCATATCCTTTTTACGGTCAACGATGAAGAAATAGCCATCTTCATCCATTCTAGCCATATCACCGGTATGCAACCAGCCATTTTTCAAAGTTTTCTCTGTTTCCTCCGGGCGATTCCAATATCCTTTCATCACTTGGGGCCCTCTTACGACCAACTCGCCGACTTCACCAACGGGCAGCGGATTTCCGGTTTCAGGGTCAACTATTGCGGCATCGGTTGAGGAATAAGGTATGCCTATGCTGCCAGGTTTGCCAACCCCAAAAAGAACCGGGTTGCAGTGGGTTACGGGTGAGGCCTCGGATAGGCCGTAACCTTCACAGAACAGGGAATCACTACCTTCCAGCTTTTTGTTCATACCATAGTACACTTCCAGCGGCAGCGGGCCCGCCCCGGAATTATACAGCATTACTTTGGAGAAATCCTGATAGTCCTTAAAGTCGGGACTATTAAGCAAAGCAAAGTACATGGTGGGTACACCGGGGAAAAACGTAGGCTTTAATTCACTGATAATCTTGCCTATTTCTGCAGGTACGAATCTGGGAACTAAAATCATGGTAGTGCCGGAAGCCATGGCCAGGTTCATGCAGCAGGTCATGCCGAAAACATGGAAGAAAGGAAGCACACTCAGGATAAGTTCTTTAATCTCATCTTTAATTATAGCGGCCAATACCTGGCAGGAGTTTGCATACAGGTTGTAGTGGGTGAGCATGGCGGCTTTGGGAACACCGGTCGTGCCGCCGGTGTACTGCAGCACTGCCAGGTCTTCCTGCGGGTCAACTTCAACATATGGCGGATTCGGTCGGTCCGCCGAGTACAGTTCAGGGAACCAAACAGCATCATCCGGCAAGGTTTCAGGTTTACCGGTAAAGCCGGTGATAAATACTTTTTCCAGCTGGGTGTTGGCGCGTATATTTTTAACCCTGGGATACAGGTCTGCCAGGGTAACCATCATCTTGGAGCCTGAATCGTTAACTTGGTGCTCAATTTCTCTTTCTACATACATGGGATTGGTATTTACCACTATTCCGCCAAGGCTTAATATGGCATAATAAGCTATTACGAAGTCAGGGCAGTTGGGAAGCATAATGGCTACCCTGTCGCCTTTACGTAAACCCATATCGTTTAATGCAGAGGCAACTCTTTTTACACACGCTTCAAGCTGAGCATACTTAATCTCATGCCCATAAAAAATGATAGCAGTCCTATTTGGGACTTTTTTAGCCGAATTAAATAACAAGCTGTGCAGGGGTTGGGGATCAATTTTAATCTCCCACTCTATACCCGCGTTCTCGTAAATTTTTAAATACGGCCTTGGAAAATCCATCCTCTGACACCCCCATATTTCTCTAAAATTGTCGCTTTTTTAATTTTTGTGCAATTTTCATACCGGGTGCTGATCTGTTTTTTAAATACTTTCAAAAAAACAGATAACCGCGGTTATTTATTAAAAATTTTAAAAACCGCGGCATTAATTGAAATTGTTATAATTTTAAATTAAGTCTATTTTTTAAACAAGGTTGTTAATTAAATGAACATATAGTTGTCTCAATTATCAGCTTCAATACCGGCGATTACCCTGGCCAATTTCTTCTTATACTCCAGATTGGCCTGGCGCGAAATCATGATCCTCTGGGCCTGGGGTGAACCAGCGCCATGCATGGATTCGGTCCGGTAACCAACGGCAGCACAACCAAGGGTCATATTTTCCACCAGTCTCAGCATGCGCATGCGGTGTTCCGTAGGAACAGACCGTACCCCTTTGAGGTACTTTTCTATATACGGGCCAATTACAGGGTGCCGAAAGTCTTTTTCTGATGGCATTGTAACCATTAATCCACCTGCGATATCTTCAGCCAACCGGGATATTTCATAAGGAAAACGGGTTACGTTTTGTTTGCAAACATTGGCCAATAACTGGTTAATTAAATACGTTCCCGAAGCAGTGCGGTGACCTTGACAGGAACAGGCAATACCGCAGGAATAAAGCGTCTCATTAAGGTGAATCATTTCAATCAGTTTATCTTTGACATGGGAAGCTCTGGCGGTGCCATTATAATCAGCCAGCATTGCCGCGGCGCCGATAAGAACGTCACCTACCCCTACCTTGCACCCGCCGTAACTCTGACGGTGGTAACCGGCAAAGCGTTCAACCAGGCTGCCGGCAAACTGGTATTCCCCAAGCATAAACACACGTTCTTTAGGAACAAAAACATCTTCAAAAATAACCAGTGCTTCCTGTCCACCATATCGCGCGTTACCAACATCCATATCTGAACCTTCCATTTTTCTGGTATCGCAGGACTGGCGTCCGTAGATATAAAAAATACCGGGTGCATCGCTTGGCACAGCAAATGAAACCGCATAGTCCTTGTCTGCCTCGGTCATGGCGATGGTGGGCATGACACAGACTTCATGAGAGTTAACGGCCCCGGTCTGGTGCACCTTGGCCCCGCGGACAACAATACCATCAGAAGATTTACCCACCACCCGCAGGTAGAGGTCCGGGTCCGCCTGCTCACTTGGCCGTAAGGAACGGTCACCTTTGGGGTCCGTCATGGCTCCGTCAACCACCAGGTCGTTATCCTGCACATGTTTTAAAAAACTACGAAACCGCTGGTGATATACCGTACCCAACTTTTGGTCCATTTCATATGTAACGCTGTCAAGGGCGTTAATAGCATCCATGCCTACGCAACGCTGAAAGCAGGAGGCTGTTTTTTGTCCCATCAAGCGCAGCATCTGCACCTTGCGCACTAAGTCGTCCGTGCTCTGGTGAAGATGGGTAAACCTGTTGACGGTTTCTCCCGACAAGTTTGATGTTGCGTTCAACAATTCGCTGTACCTTTCATCAGCTGCCAGTTCAAAACTCTTGGCCACCGAATTTATTGAAGGTCGAATAATGGGGTGGTCGACAAAATTTTCCACCAATTCTCCAAACATGTAAAGTTTTATATCTAATTTTCGCAAGCTATCCAGGTACTCCTGCGCAGTTTTCAGAGCCATAGTAACATCTCCTTTTAAAGAAAGTTTTTAAAGAAAGTTATCACTGTTCCAAACTATTTCAATCTATTTGCCGCCAAAGGTTTTCTTAACGGCTTCCATAAAGTCCACCGCGTCATGACGCACAGCAGTGTAGAAGTCCGTATCCAGGTGACGGTAAAGCATTTCTCTGGTCATTCTTATGGCATGTTCCTTTTTGGAGGCAAGGTTTTGGGCAAGCTCAAGTGCTGTTGGCATCAACTGATCACCGGGCAACACTTGCGTTACCAGCCCCATGTTCAAGGCCTCCTGAGCATCAAAGGTGCGGGCGGTGAGACATAATTCCATGGCACGCCCCAATCCAACTATTTTGGGAAGCATGTAGGGACTGGCAAACTCAGGCACTACCCCCAAGTGGGTAAAGCGAAAGCACATTTTGGCACTTTCTGAAGCGATCCTGATATCACACATCAGCGTAATCGTTATGCCCATACCCACAGCTGCTCCGTTGATGGCCGCTATTATAGGCTTTTTAAACTCATGCATCAAGGTAATCTGCTGCCCGGCTCCTCCCTGGTTTAATGAAGATTCGAAGCTGGTCGCCCCTTCGCTAAAAGAATTTAAGTCAGTGCCCGAGCTGAAGGCAGGCGGTGCTCCGGTAAGTATTACAGCACGAATAGCATCGTCCTGATTGGCCCTGCGTAATATTTGCAAATACTCCTCATGCATTTTCCGGTTCCACGCATTGCGCACCTCCGGACGGTTCATGGTAATAACTAAAACATTTTCTTTGACATCATAAAGAAAGCATTCGTAATTCATGGTAAACCTCCTACCTTTTATAGATATAGCGTCAATAATGCTTTTTATGGGTATATTTGCAAAGTTGATACCATGCGAAAAACACCAATACCCCGCAGGCCAGTCAGTAAATAACTGTACTGAAAATAGATTTTCATCAACTGCCGGTGCCGCGTCAGCGGCATGGATGTCTATTCACTGATGTTAGGAATTGTTTTAAAACTTAACGTTAAAAACAAAAAGCCGGGTTTCCTAAAGCTAACCCGACTGTTGTATTTACTCTACTTGCCTAGTTTAATACCATTTTTTAAAGTTCCAATCCCTTCAATCCTAATTTCAATGACCTGCCCATCCCGCATCGGGCCAACTCCGGCCGGAGTTCCGGTGGCAATAATGTCACCGGGGAACAGTGTCATAATTGAACTGATATACTCTATTAACTGCGGCACCGTAAAAACGAAGTCAGATGTATTACCGGACTGCACAATTTTGCCATCTAAAATAGCTTCAACCCGGGCATTTAGTGGGTTCAATTCCGTCTCAATCCACGGTCCCATTGGCGCAAAAGTATCATAGCCCTTGGCCCTTGACCACTGGCCATCGGAAAACTGAAAGTCTCTGGCTGAAACATCGTTGAAACAAGTGTAGCCCAACACGTATTTATCGTAATCTGCCGCCTTGACGTTTTTTGCCGTTTTCTTTATGACCACTGCCAATTCCGCTTCATAATCGACTCTTGCCGAGTTTGGAGGTAAAATAATATCCTCACCCGGCCCGATTACAGCTGAAGGCGGTTTAAAAAAAAGCAGCGGCGCTTGTGGAACTTCCATGTCGCTTTCTTTAGCATGCTCCCGGTAATTTAAACCGACGGCGACTATCTTTGTCGGCTGGCAAGGTGCCTTGAGCAAGAAGTCTTCTTGATGAAATGTCCGGTTAAAAAAAATAATTTCACCATCATTGTCAAAACCAATTTCCCTAATCCCTGTTCCTTCCAACACACCAGAGAAAACCTTCCCCCCAACTTCACACCTGATAAGCTTCACAATTAGTCCTCCCTTATAAAACTGGAAGTTACCCATATCTTAAAAATAACCAGGATCTGAATACAGAATACCATAGAAGGGCCGAAGCACCACCCCTAGGTTTTGTTGCTTGGAATAATTAAAATAAGTTAGACACCCATGCCGCTAACGCGGCACCAGCAGAAGGATGAAAATTTATAACAGCGAATCTCTTTCTTACGGCTGGCGAAGGGAGGTCGTTTTAACTTGGTGCTGCGAGCCCGTGAGTTAGACAGATCCCAACGACCAGGTGCACCACAGATTGTTGCTCCCTATGGGAAGCACGCAGGACAGAATAACCAATGTTGGTTGTTGCACCAGCCCTTTAATTTGCTGCCGTAGAAGGAGTAAACACATGGAAGTCGTCTATAGTCATTGCTGCGGTCTTGACGTTCATAAAAAAACCGTCGTGGCCTG
>NZ_AUMW01000035.1 GCF_000430885.1 Desulfotruncus alcoholivorax DSM 16058
TTACTCGTTGATGCCGGTGACAACGCCGGCGCCAACGGTGCGGCCGCCTTCACGGATGGCGAAACGCAGACCTTCTTCTATGGCGATCGGTGTAATTAGTTCGATGTCCATTTTAATGTTGTCGCCGGGCATTACCATTTCAACGCCCTCGGGCAGTATGGCCACTCCGGTTACGTCGGTGGTCCTGAAGTAGAACTGTGGACGGTAGCCGTTGAAGAACGGGGTATGGCGGCCACCCTCTTCTTTGGTCAGTACGTATACTTCAGCGTTGAATTTGGTGTGGGGCTTGATGCTGCCCGGTTTTGCCAGCACCTGGCCGCGCTCGATTTCTTTACGGTCTACGCCGCGCAGCAGGCAGCCTACGTTGTCGCCGGCTTCGCCTCGCTCCAGAATCTTACGGAACATCTCTACGCCGGTTACGACGGTCTTGCGCGGTTTTTCATTTAAGCCTACGATTTCTACTTCTTCGCCAACTTTGATCGAGCCGCGCTCAATACGACCGGTGGCCACGGTGCCGCGCCCGGTGATGGTGAATACGTCTTCTACGGGCATCAGGAACGGTTTGTCGATGTCACGCTCGGGGGTGGGAATGTATTCGTCTACGGCGTCCATCAGTTCCCAGATGCTCTTGCACCATTCGCATTCGCGTTTGCCGCAGCCGCATTCCAGTGCTTTTAGGGCTGAGCCGGTGATGACGGGTACGTCGTCGCCGGGAAATTCGTATTGGGAGAGCAGTTCCCGCACTTCCATGTCCACCAGCTCGAGCAGTTCGGGGTCGTCGACCATGTCGGCTTTGTTCAGGTAGACTACGATGTAGGGCACGCCGACCTGACGGGAGAGCAGGATGTGCTCACGGGTCTGGGGCATCGGACCGTCCGCCGCGGATACGACCAATATGGATCCGTCCATCTGGGCGGCGCCGGTGATCATGTTCTTGACGTAGTCGGCGTGACCCGGGCAGTCCACGTGGGCGTAGTGGCGTTTGGCTGTCTCGTATTCTACGTGAGCGGTGTTGATCGTGATCCCGCGCTCTCTTTCTTCCGGAGCGTTGTCGATTTCGTCGTACTTCTTAACTGCGGCCTGGCCCACTGTCGCTAATACGGTGGTGATGGCGGCGGTCAGGGTTGTTTTGCCGTGGTCAACGTGACCGATGGTCCCAATGTTTACGTGCGGTTTGGTCCGCTCAAATTTAGCTTTTGCCATGTTTTTTGGATTCCTCCTTACAAGCACGTTTGATTAACCGGTTAGTTTTCACCTAACTAATAATTATTTCCACTTTATCTACTTTTTATATCCACCATCCCAAATACCACCAATTTATTCTATACATTTAATAGATTTCCTTCCGGAAAAATAAAGAAAAATAGCTAAATGAAAAATAAAAAAGCCAGCTTTTAAGGCTGGTTTCTAAGGTGGTAGCGGCGCAGGGACTTGAACCCCGGACACTGCGGGTATGAACCGCATGCTCTAACCATCTGAGCTACGCCGCCACGTATTTAAAGTTAGATATTGGATGTTGGATGTTGGAGTCAAATTAGGAATCCGGCATGCCGAATTCCTTCTTATCCAGCCTCTAACTTCCAACCTCTAAATTCTAATGTGGAGCCACTAACCGGGCTTGAACCGGTGACCTCATCCTTACCAAGGATGCGCTCTACCTGCTGAGCTATAGCGGCATTTGGTTGCGGGGGGGGGATTTGAACCCCCGACCTTCGGGTTATGAGCCCGACGAGCTGCCAGCTGCTCCACCCCGCGTCAACAAAAGTTATTATATCATATTTGTTAAATCAAGTCAAATCCAAAATCAGGTTATTGGTGGAGAGGGCAGGATTCGAACCTGCGAAGGCGTCGCCGGCAGATTTACAGTCTGCTCCCTTTGGCCACTCGGGAACCTCTCCACGTTATTTATTTAAACCCGGCCAAGCCGGATTTTATGCTGGAGCCGGCGATGGGACTCGAACCCGCAACCTGCTGATTACAAGTCAGCTGCTCTGCCAATTGAGCTACGCCGGCACTTGCGACAAAATTTATTATAAGTTATATACATTTGGTTGTCAATAAGCGATTGGTAGAAATCGTTGGTAACTAAATACGAAAAGGGACACACTTCCTTTTAGGGTTGGCCTTAGGGTCGGAGGTATGTCCCCAAATAGTGTTTCGCCATTGAGATTGCTTCGCTGCGCTCGCAATGACAGTAAGGGAAATTGCGCAGCGCGCGGAGGGAACCACGGGAGCGCCGGTCACAGGTAACGTGAAAATTTTTTAGGTAGCCGCGCATATGGCCCACAGCATCATTAAAAAATGAAAAACCGGGGTACGTTTTAGTATCCCGGTTCAATATTACGCTTCCCGCTTTTCCAGATAACGTTCAAGTTTACGTTTTACTCTTTGCAATGCGTTATCTATAGATTTTACATGGCGCTTTAAATCTTCAGCAATTTCCTGATATGACTTTCCTTCCAAATAAGACATTAAAACTTTCCATTCCAGTGAACTTAAGATCTCACCCATTTTTTCCTCAATATCGTCAAACTCTTCCCGGCTGATGATCAATTCTTCAGGGTCGGAAATCTTTGAACCGGATATAACATCCAGCAGGGTACGGTCGGAATCCTCATCGTAAATGGGCTTGTTCAGGGATACATACGAATTCAACGGGATATGTTTTTGCCTGGTAGCTGTTTTTATTGCCGTGATTATTTGACGGGTAATACATAACTCCGCAAAAGCCCTAAAAGACGACAACTTGTCCATGCGAAAATCGCGAATAGCCTTATAAAGGCCAATCATACCTTCCTGGATAATATCTTCCCGATCCGCCCCTATTAAAAAGTAGGAACGGGCTTTGGCACGAACAAAATTCTTGTACTTATTAATTAAATATTCAAGTGCAATGTCGTCACCCTCGCGAGCAAATTCCACGACCTCTTCATCGATCATTAACTGAAAATCGCTGGAAGCCTCCCTTTGGGCGTTCAAATTCAACAGTATACCCCCCCGCCTAAATTTCCCCGAAAAACCCAAAACAAAAAATCGCCCTCATCTATTCAATAATATTATTTTCCAGGCACCAGCCCAGTCAGATGATGGGGCAAAAAGCTAAATAATTAATCAATTTCTATATTTACAAGCAATATTATAACTGCAGGGGGAAGGCTCGTCAAGTTAAATTGCTGCCTGTACATCCAGGTTAGCCCTATTCTTTTTTCCTTCTCCACTGTTCGAAAATCTGGCGCAAATGGCCTGTTAAACGGTTCTCCAGATAGCCCTCGGTGGGGTTTCTTTGGGTGAACGGCTCCTTTCCCTCCGCCCTAACCTGCTGAACTCGCTTGCGAAGTTCTTTGGGGGTCATGCGGTAAGCACCGCGGCCAAAAATTATACGCTGCTCATCCCAGTCCGAGGTAACTACCCTGATATACCCGTCCCTGGGCATTTCACCAACCAAACGTTCGATCAGCGAATCAGCAGTCTCATCTTCTCGGGTGTAAATGACTTGTACTCCGTTAACATCTACATGTCTTTCTGCGTTGTGCCTGGACCGGTGAGCGTCAAATACCACTATCACCCTGTCTCCGCTGAACCCGGCGTAATCAACAAGTATATCCACCAACCGGTCCCTGGCATGCTCAAGGCTTTCCTCCTTGAGTCGAGACAGATCGGTCCAGGCGTGTATCACGTTATATCCGTCCACCACGATATACTCATTCATCTTACTTTCCACTTCTCTGGCGCACCGCTTCAAACAAAACAAGTGCTGCGGCCACCGAAGCATTCAGCGAATTAACCTTTCCCGGCATGGGGAATTTAACCAGCATATCGCATTTTTCTTTTACCAACCGGCCCAAGCCTTTGTCTTCGCCGCCGATTACTATTGCCAGCGGCCCATCCAGAGGAGTTTCCCAGATTACCTGAGATGCTGAAGCATCGGCGCCTACCACCCAAATACCGCGTTCTTTTAAAAGGTTTATTGTTTGAACCAGATTATTTACCCTTGCCACCGGCAAAAACTCCACAGCGCCTGCGGAGGCTTTTACTGCAGCCGGGGTTAGTGCAGCCGCACGCCGCCTGGGTATAACCAGGCCATGGGCTCCGGCTGCGCATGCAGAGCGAATCACCGCGCCAAGGTTGTGAGGGTCGGTAACCTCATCAAGCAATATTAATAGAGGATCTGTATCTTTAATATTGTCTAATATATCTTCCAAATCAGCATATTCATGGGGGGATACCCGGGCCACTATCCCCTGGTGGGCAGTGTCAGGCAGCAAGCGATCCAGAAAATTTTTTTCCACCTGCTGAACGGGCACCTGCTTGTCCCTGGCCAGCCTGGTAACTTCCGCAACTGTGGCTGGCTTCAATCCACGGGCCAATAAAATCTTGTTAATTGACCTTCCCGATTTTAAAGCTTCGCAAACCGGGTTCCGGCCGGCAATAGTTTCTTCCATTACTTCACACCCCGGCAGGCCAACCTGGTTCTCCGGACTCTAGAAACGCCGGATTTTCAAGGTTAACACAATTATCATTATTGTTAAACAACAGTCAATCACAAGCGGCTGAATTTTTCCCTGACCTCTGCCTGTTTTCCACAAGACATCCTGCCTTCAGGACAAGGACCGGCAATACACCGGGGACCTGCCTCCCGAAAAATAACGGGCGCGACCCGGCGCACCAGTCTTAGCATTTCAGTGGCCAGACTTCTAATCTCCCACTGGGCCCTGTTGCAGCAGCGTACGGAAAAGAAATGCATTAACTGCCTTGCATTCATAGTAACAACCAGTTTGGTTTCGGCCGCGTTAGGCAACACAAATCGGGCATCCTCTTTGGCATATTCGCCGTGGGCAGCCAGTTTGTCCAGCCAATAATCATACCACTGCTGGATTTTTTCCATTTGCCTTTGAAATTCCCGCACCTCGTCGTCTCCAAGCTCAATAATTCTTGGTGGAATAACGTAATTAAAAACACCGCCGCCCCCGCTATTTTCAAGGCTGCCTTCACCCACATACCGCTGGGACTTAACGCTGAAACTGGCAATCCTGTGCCGGGTAATTTGAGCTAAAAGGCTGCGGGACACTCCTTCTATCCCAAAAGTAAAATTTGCATGCTCAACTGGTGAAAGGTGACCCATATCAGTCAGCTTTTTCACAAATTCAGACTGATCTTTTGATGAAACTCCTGCTTTTAAATCGGCAATACCGGCTGGTGAATAACAAAGCTTGGCGGCCATCGCCACAAGTTCTTCCGGCTCCTCCGAGTAACGAAGCAACTCCACTTTCAGCTCCGTCCTCCCCATACATTATTCCCCCGTATCTATGTATTTAGCAAGCTTCTTAAAAGCGAGCCTAAATAATATTTATTGTTTGGGCTCGCTTGATTCCAGCTCGCTTTCTATAACCTGCCGGGCCAGTGCCAATATTTCTTCAAGCCTGACCCAATCCCGGCTTAAATACAGATAGCCCACCAGGCATTCAAATCCGGTGCTGTGGCGGTATTCGATGATACTGTCTCCTCTGGGACCATGACCTGATTTGGCATTCCTGCCGCGCCGGGCCACAGCTTCTTCAGTTTTGCTGAGCCGCCCTTCGAGAGCATGAAAGATCATGGCCTGGGTAGAAGCGCGAACACGGCGGACTGCTTCACGGTGAAGTTTATTTACCTTGGCCGGACCACGGCCGACAAGATATTCCCTAACCGCCAGCTCGTACACCGCATCACCAACATAGGCAAGCACAAGGGCGGAAAGCTCGTCTGGATTAACATTTGAATCAACAAATCCAAACATATTATCCTTGCTTTTTCCAACGCACCCCGGAGGGGGTGTCTTCCAGGATGATATTTAAATCCTTTAAGCGTTCGCGAATGCGGTCTGCGGTGGGCCAATCCTTTTTTTTCCGAGCTTCCTGTCTTATCTCTATAATCAAATCAACCAGACTCTCAACCAAACCTTCACTTTCACCGCCGGTGCCTTGTATGGCAATTTTCCCGTTTTCAGTTTTAAATACACCCAAAACACGGTTAAAGTCAATGAACAGCTCACGGGCTTCGGATAAAGCCGCATACTTTTCCGCCACCCCGGCAAAAACATCTTTATGCAGGCTGGAATTAATTTCACGGGCCAGATCAAACCAGGTACCAATGGCCAGAGCGGTGTTGAAATCATCATCCATAGCTTTTTCAAACTCGCCGCGCAATTCATCCAGACGTAATGAAAGCGTGGGGTCAGGTCTTCCACCCGCCCCGGAATCATACCCTACCAAAGCCTCTTCAAGCAAATTAAAGCTGGTTTTCAGCCGTTCCAGTCCCCTGGAAGCAGCGGTTAATTTTTCATCGTCAAAATCCAGCGGGCTGCGGTAATGCGTTCCCAAAAGGTAAAAACGAACCACTTCCGGGGCAAATTTAGCTAATATATCACGTACAAGAAAGAAGTTGCCCAGGGATTTGCTCATTTTTTCCTGGTTGACGGTAATAAAGCCGTTATGCATCCAATACCTGGCAAAAGGAGCCCCTGATGCAGCCTCGGACTGGGCAATTTCATTCTCGTGATGGGGAAAAATCAAATCAAAGCCGCCACCGTGGATATCGAAATTTTCGCCCAGATATTTCAGAGACATGGCGGAGCACTCAATGTGCCAGCCCGGCCTGCCCTTGCCCCAAGGACTGTCCCAGGCCGGTTCCCCCGGCTTGGCGGCTTTCCACAGGGCAAAATCCATGGGATCCCGCTTTAGCTCGTTTACGTCGACCCTGGCCCCCGCCTGCATATCTTCCAAGGTCCGGCCGGATAACTTGCCGTAGCCCCCAAACTTGCGAACTTCGTAATAAACATCCCCGCCGGCAGCATAGGCATAGCCTTTATCAACGAGTGTTTTGATCATATTAATTATCTCATCCATGTGGCCGGATACTTTGGGGTGAATATCAGCACGCATAACATTTAAAGCATCGGCATCTTTAAAGTACTCATTTACATAACGGGACGCCAGGCTCAGCGGGTCTTCCCCCAACTCCCGGGCCCGGTTGATTATCTTATCGTCTATATCCGTAAAGTTTTGTACATAAAAAACGTCGTAGCCTTTATACTTTAAATAGCGGCGCACCGTATCAAAGACAACTATTGGACGCGCGTTCCCAAGGTGGATGAAATTGTATGTGGTCGGCCCGCACACATACATGGCCACCTTGCCGGGTTCCCGCGGCACAAATTCTTCCTTGCGCCTGGACAGGGTATTATATATCAACACTACTCCCAATCCCCCTTGTGTTAATCAGGCATTCAGAACTCAGTAATCAGCATTCAGTAATCTGCTCATCTTTTGTGATCGCCGGTTCTCCCATGCCGGCTCCAACTCCCGATTAGTTACCACCATTATTTGTTAACACACTGATCCGAGCCGCCCCTTGAGTTCTTTTCCAGCTCCAATAAACGACTTTCCAGCACCTCAATGTTTTTTTGCAGGCTGTACATGGCCTCTGCTATGGGGTCTGGCAACAGGTCATGTCGCAAATCAATAGACTCCGTTCTCGCCATACCAACTTTTTCGCCGTCCCGGATGACCACTTTGCCAGGCACCCCTACAACTGTGCTATTTGGCGGCACTGGTTTCAACACAACGGAACCGGCACCGATTTTACTATTTTTCCCCACGGTAAATGAGCCAAGTATTTTGGCCCCGGCACTGATTACCACATTGTCCTCGATGGTCGGGTGCCGTTTACCCTTTTCCTTGCCCGTACCCCCCAGGGTTACCCCCTGGTAGATGGTAACGTTATTGCCTATTTCCGCGGTTTCACCAATTACCACCCCGGCTCCGTGGTCAATAAAAAGACCTTCGCCAATTTTAGCCCCGGGGTGAATCTCAATTTGAGTAAGGGCTCTGGCTATCTGAGAAATCAGGCGCGCAATAAAGAAAAAGCGGCGGCAGTAGAAAAAATGAGCCACCCTGTGCAGTATAATCGCATGCAGCCCGGGATAGCAAAACAGCACTTCCAGCAATGATTTGGCGGCCGGGTCCCGCTCAAACACCGCATTTATCTCTTTTCGGATCCGACCGAGCAACTGTATCCCCCCAACATTTTAAACTATTTCAAGCCGGCCAGCAGTAGGATGAATAATAGATACCATAGGCAAGGTGATCCGGTGGTTTCCCGGAGTAAGCGGAACACTGGATGTTTTTCTAAAATAGCAACAATCAATGCCCTGCAACATCCAGTGCCGTTTCCAGCCTGCGAATCGCCGCACTGTTGCCCAGGGCGGGAAGCAGGTGATACAATTCGGGCCCACGGGTTTTACCTGTTAAAGCAGACCTTAAAGGCAAATAAACCTTCTTACCCCCAAGTCCCAAATCCTTGGGCAGCTTTTTCAACAAGCTTTTGGCCGCTGCCTCATCCATATGCGCAGAAGTCATTGCAGCTAATTTGTCAATAACCGCCCGCAGCACCGTGGGGGTTTCTTCCCAAGACAGAACTTGACGCGCTTCTGGGTCACTATATTCAGGATCGTTAAAGAAAACATCTACATAGTCGTTAATCTGGGCCAGATATTCCAGGTAATCGCGAACCGCCACCACCACCAACTGCACCTTTTCCATGGTTTTGTCATCTGGGTTCTCGGAAAGATACCCCGCTTTTTGTAAAAAAGGCACAGCAAGCTTGGCAATTCTTTCTACGGGGCTGGTTTTAATATAATGGCCATTGAGCCAGTTTAACTTATCCAGGTCAAAAACCGCCGGGCTTTTCACCACCCGGTCAAGGGAAAACTGGCTGCATAGCTCCTCCAGGGAAAAGACCTCTTGTTCCTTGCCCGAAGACCAGCCCAGCAAAGCCAGAAAATTGGCCATAGCTTCCGGCAAATATCCCAAATCACGGTATTGTTCAATAGAAGTGGCTCCATGCCTTTTACTCATCTTAGAACGGTCTTTGCCCAAAATCAGTGAAACGTGGGCAAATTCCGGCATAGGCCAATTAAAGGCTTCGTAAATTAAAACCTGCCGCGGAGTGTTGGAAAGGTGCTCCTCGGCCCTGATCACATGACTGATGGACATCAAATGATCGTCAACCACCACGGCAAAATTATAGGTGGGTATCCCGTCAGACTTAACAATTATATAGTCGCCAATGCCATCACATTCAAAACTGACTTCTCCCCTGACAATATCGTTAATGATTATGTTTCTTCCCAAAGGAACTTTAAATCTAATTACCGGCTTGCGCCCCTCTTTTTCCAGACGTTCGCAATCTTCCGGCGTCAAATCACGGCACTTGCCTGTATATCGCACCATTTCACCGGCAGCCAATTGCTGCTCCCGCTGGGCCGCCAGTTCCTCTTCGCTGCAATAGCACTTGTAGGCCAATCCCCGTTCCAGCAATTGGTTGGCATAACGGATATAAATGTCCAGGCGTTCTGTTTGCCTGTACGGGCCGTTTGCCCCACCCACTGAAATCCCCTCATCCCAGTCCAACCCCAACCAGCGAAGTGAAGACAATATATTCTCTTCTGACTCCCTGGAAGATCGGTCCAAGTCTGTATCTTCAATCCGGACGATAAATTTGCCGTTGTAACGGCGCGCGAACAACCAGTTAAACAAGGCGGACCGGGCCCCGCCAATATGTAAAGGCCCCGTCGGGCTGGGTGCAAATCTTACTTTAATCTCTTTAAAATCATTCAACCAGGTTCACTCCTTAACAATGTCGTTTTTCGACAATTCATTATATCACTGCCCGTTTAGGGCTAGCAACTTTTAACATAATAAAAACCGCATCCCAAGAGGATAACGGTTTATTACTATTGGCGGCGTAAAACCAAAGCTATCGCCTGGGCGGCGATACCCTCGCCAAGTCCCTCAAAGCCAAGTTTTTCGGTAGTGGTTGCCTTAACATTGATAATCCCGGGATCAACGTGCATTACCCCGGACATATTCCGCACCATTTCCCCTATGTAAGGCGATAATTTGGGAGCCTGGGCAATTACCACGGCATCCACGTTACCAACTTCCCACGCTGACGAATTGACGTGGTCAACAACCCGCTTTAGCAGTACCAGGCTTGATATCCCTTTATAACGCGCATCGGTATCCGGAAAATGTTTACCGATATCACCAGCCCCAACGGCACCCAGCAAAGCGTCCATTACCGCATGGACTAAAACATCCGCGTCGGAGTGGCCATCCAACCCCAGGTGGTAAGGTATCTCAACCCCCCCCAGAATCAACGGCCTACCCGCCACCAACCTGTGCACATCATATCCTATACCCACCCTCAACAAACCCACCCCCAAGATAAAGTGATTCGGCTATGATCATATCTTCCGGTGTGGTTATTTTAATATTGGAGTAGTCGCCACGAACCAGTTTGACTGGCTTGCCCAGCCGCTCTACCAAGGATGCATCATCGGTCCCGACAAATCCGTCCTCTGCAGCCCTCCGGTGAGCTTCGATCAACAGTTGCAGTTTAAAAACCTGGGGTGTCTGAACCTGCCACAGCATTTCCCGGGGCAGCGTTTCCCGAACCAAACCATCGCCACCCGCAACCTTTACGGTATCCTTTACGGGAACGGCCAGTGTGGCAGCCCCCCACTTTCCGGCTTCCCGAATGGCTTCCAATATATGCCCGCGACGCACCAAAGGCCGCGCACCATCGTGCACTATAACCATTTCTACGCCGACAGGCAGGGCTAATAAGCCCTGCCCCACTGAGTCGCGCCTGTTGGCGCCGCCAGTTACAATTTTAATGACATGGTCTTTAAGCAGATGTCTTAGCTGTTCCCTAAATCTATCTTCTTCACCGGGCGGGACCACCAGGATTATTCCCTCAACCGGCACTTCCAGTAATACCCTCAGGCTATGTTCCACCACCGGGCGTCCCGCCAGGTCAATCAGCTGTTTGTTGACGCCACCCATTCGCGTGCTGCCGCCTGCTGCCGGCACAAGTGCATAGATACTATCCAAGCACGTTCACCTCTTTGTATCTTTGAGCATCGGGGTGCGGCACATCACTTCTTTTATCGTTTTTGGGTTTGGCGAAAATCATTCGTCCCGCGGCCGTTTGCAGCACACTGGTGACGGTAACGGTAATAACCTGATTCATATGTCTTTTACCGCCGTCTACAACAATCATCGTTCCATCGTCGAGGTAAGCAACGCCCTGGCCACTTTCCTTGCCTTCCTTGACCACCTGCACCACCATCTCTTCCCCCGGCAGCACTATTGGTTTTACAGCGTTGGCAAGCTCATTAATGTTTAATACTTTTACACCATGTAATTCAGCAACTTTATTTAAATTAAAATCATTGGTAAGAATTTTGGCGCCAATTTTTTGAGCCAATTTGACCAGTTTGGTGTCTACTTCAGCGGTTTCGTCAATACCCTTTGTGTTTTCATAAATTACCACTTTCACACTGGAACCTTTTCGTAAATCATTCAATATATCCAGTCCCCGCCGGCCCCGGTTTCGCTTTAATAAATCGGAGGAATCTGCAATATGACGGAGTTCTTCCAGTACAAATCCGGGCACCAACAATGTTCCCTCAATAAAACCGCTGGCGCACAAATCAGCTATTCTTCCGTCAATAATAACACTGGTATCAAGAATTTTTTGAGACCCGACATGCTTTCCGTCCTGAACAAGCTTATCCTTGGAACCGCCAAACCTTGATATGCTACCAAGAGCTCCCATAATTTCTTCACGTTTTTTAACACTCACAGCCATCCCCAGGTAACCAAGAAGAATGGTTACCATTATCCATATAATCTTACCTATAAAACCCATAAAGGAAAAAATGGTGCCCAATAAATTAGCTATTATGAGTCCGATAATCAGCCCCACTGAACCCATCACCAGGTCCTGAACGGGTGTCCTGCTGAGCATTTGTTCCAATAATGCAGTCAGCCAGAGGGAAATCTTAATAATCCAGGGAGTCAGGATAATACCTAAAATCATACCGGTCAGAGTAGTTAAGCCAATAAAGCCCGGACCAAGTTGAGGTATGGCTTCCGGCAGGGGAATCAGGTCCTGACCCACAAGATAAGTTCCAACATAGAACCCGGTAGCGGCAAAAAGTAAAGCGATAAAAACATAAATCATTTTTCTAGCCATGTTTCTCTCTTCACCTCCTTTCCACCTGAAAAATGTTGTGGCTGTGTTCCCTTTCCTTATGCATCACTGGCGGAGAGCTGCCGGCCCTCCGCCATACAATTTCATTCTGCCGGTGCCGTACTGGCGGCACGGGATCCTATTTCCTGTTAATTATTATTTACACAGGTATTTTATTCTATTATGGATGATCTTGATATTTGTTTCAACTCTTTTTGGATAATTTTTCCGCTAAATAAAAATACGCCGGCTTCTGCCTGGCGTATTTTTATGCGAAAGCACCTTCTACCATTGTTTTTGCGTAGTCCTCCGCCATTTCCGTGGCCAGGACCAACTCACTGATCAGTATCTGCCTGGCATTCTCCAGCATCTTTCTCTCACCGGATGAAAGACCTTTTTCCCTGTCCCTGCTAATCAGATTTCTTACTACTTCTGCTACTTCGTAGATATTTCCGCTTTTTATCTTTTCCAGGTTGGCTCGATATCGCTTATTCCAGTTTTCAGACATGTTAGTGGATTTATCGCGCAGTATTTCCAAAACCTTTTCCACCCCATTATCGTCTATTACTTCGCGCAGTCCGACTTCCTTGCAGGTGGCAATTGGAATCATTACTTTCATATCACCAACCGGTAATCTGAGTATATAATACTGCCTGGTCTCCCCGAGAACTTCCTTCTCCTCTATGGCTTCGATAATTCCGGCCCCGTGCATTGGATAAACAACCTTATCTCCGATTTTAAACAATTCCCGGACCTCCTTACCATTTTCACATCATAAATATAACACAAAAAATGACCATTGTCAAGGAAACCTAATATTTTAGCATAGCATATAGCCCATGTCAACAGCATTTTTGGAAGGTCACCGGTTTGACAGGACAAGCAGCTCACCGTTATAATTACAGCAGGTTGTTAATAGCAAAGGAGTTGAAACCGTTTGCTCAAAGATATTATTTATGACGAATTTCAAGATACGGTTTCCGAATTACTACTCTGCAATAGAAGCATCCTGGATCTTTTGGCCAAATCACAGGAAACCAATGCAAGGTTAAATAAGGCCATCATTAAATCGGTAACCAGCTGCGGGTGTTTAAAGATAAACGCCAATAAAAAGAAAATCCCCACCGACACACCCCTGGAAGAGTTGAAAAGTCTGCTGGAGTCGCACCTGGAAGGCGAGTTATGCGAATATTGCAAGGAATCCATAGAAACAGAGATGGGCCGCACATTTTTTTATCTGGCCGCCCTTTGCAATCTACTTGATCTGAACATGTATGATATACTGCTAAAGGAACAAAAACACATCAAAACTCTGGGCCTGTATAATCTTGCATAGTGTTATTATTCGACAAGCATCTCTAATTTCCTTCAATGTAATATCAACCTAAAATTACAAAAACAAAATATTGTGGGCGCCAATTACAGCGCCCGCTTGTTTTTACCTGCACAGAAAAATTTATGGTAAATTATGAAACAATATGCCGCTCCTGGGTAAGCTGGTCGCGATACCTTTGCAGCCCTTCCTTAATGGACCGGGCCCGCACCTCGCCAATACCTTCCACTGCGTCCAGCTCCTCTATTGTAGCACCCAGTATCTTGCGCAATGATCCAAATTCACGCACCAGGTTTTCCACCACTTGCATGGGCAGTCTGGGTATTTTCTCCAAAATACGGTAGCCTCTGGGAGCCACGTTCTGGTCTAAAACGCCGGTCCCACCAGGGTAACCCAACGCCCTGGCAATTAAAGACAGGTCAAGCAAGTCTTCTGCCGGCCAACTGCCGATCATTTGCATGATACTGGCCGGCGACTTATCCCCGATTTTAGTGGCGTAATCCCGAACTATTAGGCGTCCTTCTTCCTCAACGCTGGCTACCAGCTCTTCAAGCTGCATTGTAATTAAACGTCCTTCTGTGCCAAGTTCACTTATATACCTTTCAATTTCCTTGACCACCCGTAAAACCATTTCAGTACGCTGAATGGCTTTGGTCACGTCGAACAGGGTTACAGCTTCATCAAATTCCAGGATGCTGAGGTTTGTCACTACCCTATCCAGCACCGCACGATACTTTTCAAGGGTTTGTATGGCTTGGTTGGCCTTATTTAAGATAACGCCCAGATCCTTTAAAACATATTTAAAATTGCCTTTATAAATAGTTATCACACTGCGGCGCTGAGATATGGAAATTACCAGCGAGTTAGTCTGCTTGGCAACCCTTTCCGCAGAGCGATGTCTGATACCCGTTTCACTGGAGGGTATACTAAGATTGGGAATCAATTGGACATTAGCTGCAATAATTCTCGAAATATCCTCACTAATGATAATGGCACCGTCCATTTTGGCCAGCTCGTACAGGTTTGCCGGTGTGAACTCAGCATTGACTGCAAACCCGCCTTCCGCCAGTTCCATAACTTCGGGACTATCACCAATCACCAGCAAGCCGCCTGTTTTAGCCCGCAATATATTCTCCAATCCTTCCCGAAGCGGTGTGCCCGGTGCGACGATGCGCAGAACTTTAAGCAACCTGGTGTCCACTTTGCTCCCCCTTTATAATCTTATAAGACGCTCTATTTATATTTTATTCTTTATATAAAAATATGGTCAAATGCATCAACTAAAGTTTTAGCTTCTAAAATTTTAATATTAAAAACGTCGTCTGGAATATTTTTTTGATGAGGTACAATACACCTTTTAAAACCCAGTCGCGCCGCTTCTCGAATCCTTTTGTCCAAAGCCGTGACCGGCCTCAATTCCCCGGTTAAGCCCAGTTCGCCCATTACGGCGGTTTTACTGTCAATAACCCGTTCCCGGAAGCTGGAAGCTAATGCCGCGGCAACTCCTAAATCCGCAGCAGGCTCATCTATTTTTACTCCGCCAACCACATTGACATACGCATCGCAGTTGCCCATCATTAATCCCAATCTTTTTTCCAGCACAGCAATAATCAAGGCAGTCCTGTTGTGGTCAACTCCTGCCGTCATGCGCCGCGGTACACCAAACGAAGTCGGACATACCAGTGATTGGATTTCTACAAGCAGGGGGCGTGTCCCTTCAATTACTGGCACCACAACCGCCCCGGCCACGTCCCTGCCCGCATGCTCATCCAAAAAAAATGAAGATGGATTAACCACTTCCCTAAGACCGCAACCAGACATCTCATAAATACCTATTTCGTTGGTAGAACCAAATCTATTCTTAACACCGCGCAATATTCTAAGTGACTGATTACGTTCTCCTTCAAAATATAAAACTACATCAACCATATGTTCCATGACCCTGGGACCGGCAATCATGCCTTCCTTGGTCACATGCCCGATCACAAATATGGAAAGCGAGCGTTCCTTGGCCAGACGCATCAACCTGGCCGTACACTCCCGCACCTGGCTGACGCTGCCTGCAGCGGATGCCATGTCCGGCCCGCACATAGTCTGAATCGAGTCAATAACCAGCAGCGAGGGGTCCACCAAACCAACCTGTTCTTCAATAATTTGCAGGTCGGTTTCCGTATAGGCAAATAGCTTCGGACAGGATATCTCGAGGCGATCAGCCCTGAGCCTGATCTGACGGGTAGACTCTTCCCCGGAAACATACAGCACTTTTTTCCCAGTGGCTCCGACCAACCCGGCGACTTGCAGCAACAAAGTTGATTTTCCGATGCCCGGGTCGCCGCCAAGCAGCACCAGGGAACCGGGAACCAGTCCGCCACCCAAAACGCGGTCCAGCTCGGCCATACCCGTAGAACAACGTTCCCCCTCAACCGGTTCTACTTCAGTAACCGGCAGCGGGCGGTTACCACCTCCAGCTTCATTGTTCCTTTTGACTGTCCCCCTGGAAACTACTTCTTCGATATAAGTATTCCATTCACCGCACCCGGCGCAGCGACCCAGCCAGCGGGAGGTTATATGCCCGCAAACATTGCAGAAATACCTTGTTTTAGCAGACATTGCAAATCCTTTCGAAAATTTATCTAGTAATTATAACATAAATTAGCAGTAAAAATATATTTTAGTTCCAATAAAAAAGCGCGCTCAATCAGTTCCCTTCTTAGCGCGCTTTTTTATACTTTAATCCTCCGTTCCGGCATAAATTGGGGACATTCCCCGAAGGGGTGTGTCCCCTGGCCGCTGACGGACGGATATAGATTCCTAAAGTGAAAAAAACAGGTAAGGATTTTTTAATCCTTACCTGTTACTGCTTCAACTTTTAAGTCCCCGTTTTCCGTGCCTTCAATGCGTACCCGATCACCTTTTTTAATGGTACCACGCAGCATTTCCTCTGATAACCGGTCCTCTATTTCTTTTTGTATCGCCCGGCGCAGGGGTCTGGCCCCATAATTTTCGTCAAATCCTTCCCGGGCCAGGTATTCCCTGGCTGATTCGCCAACTTCTACCTCAATTTCATTTTCAGCCAGCCGCCTGGCCACTTCCTGCACCATTAAACCGACTATGTCTTTGATATGTTCCTGGCTTAATGGGTGGAAAACAATTATTTCATCAATTCTGTTCAAAAATTCCGGCCGGAAGGTGCGGCGCAACTCTTCTGTAATTTTTCTCTTCATATCTTCGTAGCCGGATTTTTTATTTTCACCTGTTTTAAAGCCCAGGGTGGCCTCACGTTTAATGGTACTTACACCAACGTTGGAGGTCATGATGATGACGGTATTGCGAAAATCTACCGTACGCCCCTTGGAATCGGTAAGACGGCCGTCTTCCAACACCTGTAGCAGTATATTAAATACGTCAGGGTGGGCTTTTTCGATTTCATCAAGCAATACCACGGAATATGGTTTGCGCCGCACAGCCTCGGTAAGCTGCCCTCCCTCGTCGTAACCAACATAACCCGGAGGAGCCCCCACCAGCCTGCTTACGGCAAATTTCTCCATATATTCACTCATATCAATCCGCACCATGGCATCCTCATCACCGAACATGGCTTCGGCTAAAGCCCTGGCCAGTTCAGTTTTGCCCACTCCGGAGGGGCCGAGAAAGATAAATGATCCAATGGGGCGCTTGGGATCCTTCAAGCCCGCCCTGGCCCGGCGAATTGCCCGGGCAACAGCCGAAACAGCTTCCTCCTGCCCAATAACCCGCCGGTGCAAAATTTCTTCCATGTGCAGCAGGCGCTCGGATTCCTCTTCGGCAAGCTTACGCACCGGTATGCCGGTCCAAGTGGCTACGATCTGGGCAATGTCCTCGGCGTTAACCTCCAGTTCCACGCCACCCTTCTGCTGCTGCCAGCTGGCCCTTTTTTGCTCCAACTCAACGCGCAATTTGTTTTCCTCATCGCGCATTTGGGCGGCTTTTTCAAATTCCTGGCTGTTAACGGCAGATTCTTTCTCCTTGCGCACCTCTTCTATGCGCTTCTCCAATTCTTTCAAGTCAGGAGGTGCCGTAAAAGCCTGCAGCCGAACCCGTGAACCTGCTTCGTCCATTAAGTCAATTGCCTTGTCCGGTAAAAAGCGGTCGGTAATATACCGGTCACTGAGCCGCACTGCTGCCTCCAATGCATCATCGGTTATCCGCACCCGGTGGTGAGCTTCATACTTATCACGCAAACCTTTCAGAATCTCCACCGCTTCCTCCACGCCGGGCTCATCGACGGTTATGGGCTGAAACCGTCTTTCCAGCGCGGAATCACGCTCAATATGTTTCCTGTATTCATCAAGAGTAGTTGCACCAATACACTGGAGCTCGCCCCTGGCCAGGGCCGGCTTTAAAATATTGGCTGCATCTATAGCCCCTTCCGCCGCCCCAGCCCCGATTATTGTGTGCAATTCGTCGATAAACACAATAATATTTTTTTCAGCGGTGATTTCTTCCACAACTTTTTTCAGCCGGTCTTCAAATTCACCGCGGTATTTGGTACCGGCCACCAGGGAAGCCAGGTCCAGGGTAACCAGCCGTTTATCAGACAGTACTTCCGGAACCTTACCGGCTACGATACGCTGGGCCAGACCTTCAACAATGGCCGTTTTACCAACCCCGGGATCACCAATTAGAACAGGGTTGTTCTTAGTGCGCCTGCTCAAAATCTGAACCACCCGCTCAATTTCCTTCTCCCGCCCTACCACGGGGTCGAGATTATCTTCCCTGGCCTGGGCGGTAAGGTCGCGGCCGAACTGGTCCAACGTTACGGTCTTGGCCCCGCAAACACCCCCGGCACAGCCCGGCTGCGGCTGCTGCCCCTGGGGCGCCCCCCCGGAACCGCCAAGCATATTGATAACAATCTGACGCACTTTATCCTGCTCTACACCTAAAGCGCCCAGAACCTGTGCGGCAACTCCCTCGCCTTCCCGGATCAAACCCAGCAAGATATGCTCGGTGCCCACGTAATTTGTACCCATTCGCCTGGCCTCGTCCACCGATAGCTCCAGCACTTTTTTAACCCGCGGCGTCAAAGACATTTCCTGAACAGCACCTTCACCCTTACCGATAGACTTCTCTACCAGCTCACGTACTTTTTCCGCATCAATCCCAAGACCGGCCAGGGCTTTGGCGGCAACACCTTCCCCTTCTCTAATCAACCCCAATAATATGTGTTCCGTGCCCACATAGGGATGAGACAGCCGCCTGGCTTCCTCCTGGGCCAACATAAGTACTTTTTGTGCTCTCTGCGTAAACCTTCCAAATAGCATAGCTTAACCCTCCCGGTTGAATTCCTTCCTAATAACTTCCGCTCTTAAAACGTCACGCTGTGCCGGTGGCAGCTCCCCTCCGTGCTGTTTTAAAAGGTAGGCGGGCTGTGTTTTAACAATTAACTCCGTCAGCTGATCGGGATTAACACCGTGAATTAAATTAAGATCAACTCCCAGGCGTACATCCGACAGCCTGCGCATAGTTTCTTCCGTAGATATTACATGGCAAAATTTTAAAATTCCATACGAGCGCCCCACCCTGTCTTCCAGCTGCTCCCGGCGTTCCCTGATTAACACCTTGCGTGCCTCTCTTTCCTGGGCCAGTAACTGTCCTGTTACTGAATTTAAACTGTTAATTATTTCTTCTTCAGAATGGCCCATGGTTACTTGATTGCTAATCTGGAACAAGTTTCCATGAGCTTCCGTACCCTCACCATACAAACCCCGCACTGTAAAGCCCAGCTTGGATATAGCAGTTAACACCGCCCTGATTTGATTAATCAGCACCAAGCCAGGTAAATGCAACATCACAGAAGCCCTCATCCCGGTCCCGGCATTGGTTGGACAAGCAGTTAGGTACCCGTACTTTTCTGAAAACGCATACTCCAGGGTTTTTTCCAGGCCATCATCTACCTTGTCAACCAATTCCCAGGCCTTTTCCAACTGCAACCCCGGCAGAAGGCTCTGAATGCGCAAGTGATCCTCCTCATTGACCATCACGCTGACAACTTCATCATCACGCAGCGCAACAGCCTTCTTTTCATGGTTGTGCAAAAGGTCAGGGCTGATCAGGTGCTTTTCAACTAGTATCTGCCTTTCGACGGGGCTCAATTCGGTCAGGCGGGTCAACTCCAGTTCAGTTTTAAGATCAGAATTACCCAGTGCCGCTTGAATCCCGTGCATCACCTGTTCCGCCTTTTCCTGTCCCAGCAGATGAGGGAAAGAAAAACCATTTATATTGCGGGCCACCCTTACCCTGCTGCTAACCACAATATCGCCGGCCGGGCTATCCGCCTTCATCCAACCGCTCCTGGCTGAGTTTACTGTTTCCCTGATACTCATAATCTCCCCCCTACAGCTGCTGTTCCAGCTTTTTAATATTGTCCCGCAGTTCAGCCGCCTTTTCAAACTCCTCCCGGGCTACCGCATACCTTAAACTGGCCTTTAATTCTTCTATTTGCCTTGCTAAAAGCACCTTTCCGCCTGAACGTACAGGTACCTTGCCGGTATGAGCGCTTGAGCCGTGAATCCTGCGCAATAACGGCTCTAATCGATCACCAAAGTGTTTGTAGCAATCACCGCATCCAAATAACCCTTTTTGCGCAAAAAGGCTTTCCGGGGTTCCACAAGAAGGGCAAGCCTCTTCTTCCTTTGTTTTGGGGGCAAAAGGATGAACTCCCGACATTTGGTTCCAAAAACTGGCCAAGAAATTATGGAGATTCATCTGGGGCAGCCCACCAAAGCCCTCAGCCTGCATCTGACTCGCACAAACTTCGCAAAGCTGCATTTTTTTCTGTTTGTTATTAATCACCTCTGTGTAAAATACCGTTGCCGGTCTTTCCTGGCACTTTTCACATAACATCAATCTACTCACTCCCCTAATAATTTACCTGTTTTCCTGGTTTTTTAAAACCGTTATTAAAACTGCTTTTAGTATATTCGCCCTTAACTGATCCCGGGCCGGCAGGCCAATGCGCAAGACGCTGCGGCTTAATGCTGCGCCTATAATAGCAGCTTCCCGCTCCGTAACAATTTCTTCTTCAACTAATCTGTCCAAAATTGCGGCGGAGCCACGCTCGGAAATCCTATCACCGACCAGATTCACCACTTCATTAACCAGATCCAATTCTCCGGTGCTCAACGGTACTTTTACTATTCTTACATATCCCCCACCGCCACGCCGGCTTTCCACCATGTACCCCCTTTCAATGGTAAAACGGGTGGTTAAAACGTAATTAATTTGGGAGGGCGCGCAATTAAATTTTTCCGCCAGTTCATTCCGCTGTATTTCAACCAGCTGTCCGCTGCTGCGTTCAATAAGCTGGTTTAAATATTTTTCGATTATGTTTGATAAATTGGACATAACCTTATTAAGCCACCTCCTCTGCCGGAACTATTGACTTTGACTTTGACCTTTTCTAACCTTAATCATAATACAATTTAATATGTTTTTCAAGCCAATAAATCATTCTAAATTAATTACTCCTATTTATAGTATTGCACCAAAAAAGAGAGCTTAAAGGTTAATAACCTTTAAGCTCTCTTTTTTGGCTCCCCGAGCTGGATTCGAACCAGCAACCCTCCGGTTAACAGCCGGATGCTCTACCGTTGAGCTATCGAGGAATATGGTGGAGATGACCGGACTCGAACCGGTGACCCCCTGCTTGCAAGGCAGGTGCTCTCCCAACTGAGCTACACCCCCGTATTTTCGAGGTTCGACGTTCGAATCTCTAACTTCGAACTTCGAGATTGGTGGGCCTGGGTGGACTCGAACCACCGACCTCACGCTTATCAGGCGTGCGCTCTAGCCGGCTGAGCTACAAGCCCGGACCGCCACAAATGCCTCTAACAGTGAGTTAAATTAATTGGCGCCTCGATTTAAAATATTATCACAGTGCACCAGGGTTGTCAATAACAGTTTATACCATCACATTTCCCGTGGTTTCATCAGCGGGAAAAGAATCACATCCCGGATTGATGCAGCACCGGTAAACAGCATCACCATACGGTCAATACCGATTCCGAGACCACCGGCTGGAGGCATACCATATTCAAGAGCATTAATGTAATCTTCGTCCATCATGTGGGCTTCATCATCGCCGGCCCGCCTTTTTTCCAGTTGTTTTAAGAACCTCTCCTTTTGATCCAGAGGATCGTTAAGCTCAGAAAAAGCGTTGGCCATTTCGCGTCCATAGATAAACAACTCGAAGCGGTAGGTCAGATCAGGCCTGTCCTCCTTTTTCTTGGCCAGCGGTGATATATCAATTGGGTAGTCATAAATAAAAGTAGGTTGGATTAACCTTGGTTCGACCTTTTCCTCAAAGACCTTATTCAGGATGGAACCCCAGCTTTCACCGCGCTCTAGCTCAAGGTTAAGATGTTTAACGGCTTCATAAGCTTCATCCCCGGTACGCAGCTGCTCGAAATCCACACCACTGTACTGTTTGACAGCTTCCAGCATCGGCACCCTGGCCCAAGGCTTGGCCAGTTTAATTTCTTGCCCGTCATATTGAATCGTGGTGGTCCCCAGCACCTCCCCGGCCACAGTGACAAATAAATCCTCGGTTAGATCCATCATGTCATTGTAATCAGCGTAAGCCTGATACAATTCCAGCATGGTGAACTCGGGATTATGCTTGGTACTCATACCCTCATTGCGGAAATTGCGGTTAATCTCATAAACCCGGTCAAATCCTCCCACCAATAGCCGCTTCAGGTATAATTCCGGAGCAATACGCAAGTAAAGCTTCATATCCAGCGCATTATGGTGGGTTACAAACGGGCGTGCCGTAGCCCCGCCGGCGATAGGATGCATCATCGGCGTTTCAACTTCAAGAAAGCCCTTTTGCTCCATGTATTTTCTTATAGAGTGAATAATTTTGCTGCGCTTGACAAACGTATCTTTAACCTCCGGATTGACAATTAAATCAACGTACCTCTGGCGGTAGCGCAATTCAACATCCCGCAGGCCGTGCCATTTTTCGGGCAGCGGTCGCATGGACTTGCTTAACAGCCGAAGCGAATCAACTGCAACGGTGGTTTCTCCCGTCCGGGTCTTAAAAACTTTGCCAGCAACACCGATAATATCGCCAATATCCAGCTTGGTAAACAAGTCGTAAGTCTCTTCACCGGCATCGTTCAATCTGGCGTATATTTGAATAAGGCCGGTGCTGTCCTGAATATTGGCAAAACCGGCTTTGCCATGCCCGCGCTTGGCCATTACCCTACCGGCCAGGGATACCATCTTTCCTTCGAAACTTTCATAATCTTGAATGATTTGTGAAGCAGTATGAGTTCTTTCGTATTTTTCACCAAAAGGGTTGATTCCCTGATTCTTAAATTCAGTTAGCTTTTCCAGCCTTACTCGCATTAGCTCGTTGAGATCAAGGGATTCCTGATCTGTGCCGGTATACTTGGGGCTATCTTTGGACATCTGTCTAAAACCTCCGGTAGTTAAAAAATGTCGACAATTTGATATTTCAAAACGCCGGCCGGAACAGAAACCTCCACAGTTTCACCCTTGGGCATGCCAAGTATGGCTTTGCCTACTGGAGACTCGTTGGAAATTTTGTTATTACCGGGATCGGCTTCTGCTGAACCAACAATAGTGCACTTAAATTCTTCGCCAAACTCCAGATCACGTAAAAGCACCGTGGAGCCGATGGAAACCACCTCGGTGCCAAGATTTTCATCGTCTATAATTTTGGCGTTGCGCAGCATTTTTTCAAGCGTTAATATCCGGCCTTCGATAAAAGCCTGCTCATTCTTGGCGTCTTCATACTCAGAGTTCTCACTGATATCGCCAAATTCAATGGCCTGCTTGATTCTGGCCGCAACCTCGCGCCGTTTAACAGACTTTAAATTTTCAAGCTCTTCCTCAAGCTTCTTCAAGCCTTCTATAGTGAGAATAACTTCCTTGTTGGTCATAGACTCAATCTCCTTAAAGTCAATTTACAGAACAATATATGTTATTAGCTTTTAATTATTCTATAAAAACCTGAGAATAAAGTATACTGCAGTTAAAGCTTCCAAATTATTTTAAAAGCACTGCAAAAAAGCTTTTCGCAGTGCCCGTCGTTCTGCTTTTATTCCATAACATTATATGAAGGCCGAATAGATCTGTCAAGGTTTGTTTTTTAACACCCTACCTTGTTGCCCCTGAAAAAATCCGTGCCGGGGCTTTGTGTTAATTTCCGGTTTGCGGCTTTGCCCGGGATGCGCTTAAGGCGCGCCTGGCGTTTTCCCTGATCTTTGCTATCTCCTCCCGGGTTACCGCCCTTTCGAAGCTTCGAAAACCCGCTAATTTAAACCCGTGCTTACGGGCCAGCGCGGAGATTTCTTCAACCTGCTGCAAAGACATGTCTCTTCCCAGGGAAAAGCTTTCATAACGCCCTTCCATGGCCAGCATCATGGTTTCAGCCATACACGCGTAGGACATACCCGGAGGGAAACCAAAGTTAAAATTAAAGTTAACTTGACCCGGCACCTCTACTACACCGCCTTCAATAACCAGCACGTCATTGCGTTTTTCCGCCACCTCCCGGGAAACATTTCGCGGGCGGCTTACGTCGCATACTACAGCACCGGGCATTAAATCATCCGCCCCAATAATTGTATCAACAGCGCTGGTTACAGTAATAACGATTTGCGCATTTTGCAGTGCGTGCTTGATGTCAGAGGTGATCCTTGGCGCCACTCCGGTTTCATAGGTTATTCTATGTGCCAGATCTTCAAGACGGGATTTCTTACGGGCAACCAAAGTCAGGGCACGAACGTCCCTGGCCAGCAGGCGGGCACAGACACTGCCGATTGACCCGGTGGCGCCAACCACTACGGCATGACATTTTTTTATATTATGGCCCATCAGGACGGCCGCTTCTTTGGCGCCTTCTATAGCCGTTGCCACAGTATAGCTGTTCCCGGTGGTAACGGCAATATCAAGATTCTTATCCACGGTGATTCCGGCATCCCCCACAACCGAAGTAAAAGCCCCAAGGCCAAGTATTTTGGCCCCCAGCTTTTGTGCAAGCTTACCGGTTTTTATTATTTTCTTAATAACAAATTCTTCTGGCAAGTCAACCATCAAACGAGACGTTATGGGGCAAGCAACAAACCATCCCTCGGCCCGGGCATGTTTGGAACATACACCTGTTATTTGAGAAACCTTAAGGGGAGGCGCGTATTTAAAAAGACTTTCAACCAAGCGAGGCGGTAACTTGCCCAGGGGGCCGAATTTCCTTGCAATATCACCAATTTCGATAGGGTGAATCATAAAAGCAAAGGTATTCATACGGGACCTCCTTAATTACTTGCCTTAATAACCCTGATAACCGCCATTAATTCATCAGGGTTAACAAACCTATCTTCCTTGAGGGGGGACTCACCAATTTCAAATCCCACAACTTCTTTATCCAGTACGGCTCTCAATAAATTGATTCGCTTATCTGATCCAATAACCACAACCTGGTCGCATGAATGCACTTGAGCGATAATATCCATAATTGCGTTGAACAGTTCTATACCGCTTTTCTGCCGCACATAATCCCAACGCTCCGACTCGCTCATTAATAATATAAAGTCCACGCCTTCCGCACTTAATAAAGAGCGAATCTCTTCCCGGTTGGCGATGGGGAACCCAATTACAGCTACACTCTTCCCTTTACGGACTTCACCCATATGCTCAAGACGGGAAATAAAAGTCCGGTCGATGCCCAACCGCCCGGCTACATCGGTTTGCGATAATCCAGAAGACCGGAGCCGCAGGATTTCGCTTATTAAATAATCTATTTTATACCTACTGATAACCTTGTCACCAATGCGTATTAAATCCACCCGCGGGGTCCCTCCCCAATTACCAATGTGCACATATTTGTGTACAAAATTATTTTAACAGCAGCTTCCATTCTAGTCAAATAAAACAGCCGCCTTTTGGCGGCTATTGTTCTACCTGGAGTAGTTCCCAAAATTCACGGGTGAAGAATTCAAAACTGCTCCCGCTGTTGATTTTACTCCTCAGACGAGCGGAACCGCGCAGGCCTTTGGTGTACCAGGCCAGGTGCTTGCGCATCTCACGGTTGGCCAGATACTCACCTTTCGTTTCCACAAGCAACAAATAATGCCTGACGGCTGTTTGCCGCCGCATTTCCGGGGTTGGCCCGGGCAGCAACTCCCCGGTGGCCAGGTAATGCAGGGTACGGCTGAATATCCAAGGGTTGCCCATGGCCGCCCGGCCGATCATTACGGCATGACAGCCGGTTTCCTTCAGCATCCGGGCCGCATCTTCCGGCGAACGTACGTCTCCATTGCCGATAACCGGAACTTTAACTGTCTCACGAACTTTTTTAATTATTTCCCAGTCCGCCTCACCACCGTAAAACTGTGACCTGGTCCTGCCGTGCAAAGTTATTGCGGCTGCACCGGCCTCAACTACGGCCTGCGCCACTTCAGGCGCATTAACACTGTCTTCATCCCAGCCTTTACGCATCTTAACCGTAACAGGGCAATCCACCTGCGACACAACCGAGGCAACAATCCGTGCCGCCTGGTCGGGGTTTTTCATCAAGGCACTGCCTTCGCCGTTTTTAACTATTTTTGGCGTCGGGCAGCCCATGTTGATATCAATGATATCGGCACCACGCCGTGCGATTATTTCAGCAGCCCGTTTCATATAATCTTCGTTGCTGCCGAAAATTTGCACCGCAATAGGGCCGTTTTCGCCCCTGCAGTCCAATAAAACATTGGTTTTGGGATTGCCATAAATAAGGGCCTGGTCACTGATCATTTCGGTAAAAACCAGGCCGCAGCCATGTTCCCGGGCCAGTATCCTGAAGGGCCGGTCGGTTACTCCGGCCATTGGTGCGGAAACAACCCTGTTTTTAATTGTTACGCCACCTATATTAAACGCCAAAACAACCCACCTCCGGCTAAAGCCAGCCGGCTAAAGTCAACTGTTGCGCTCATAGATAATGCGTAGCCCGTTTAAGGTTAAAAACTTGTCCACCTTGTCAATTTCCCTGGACTCTTCCGAAATGAGCTCGGCCAGCCCGCCTGTAGCCACCACCATAGCTTCTCCGCCCAGCTCATTTTTGATCCTGCGTACAATTTCATTTACCTGCCCGGCAAACCCGTAGACAATACCGGACTGCATACTGTTAATTGTATTTTTGCCAATTACGGTGGGGGGCTTAACCAGCTCCACCCTTGGCAGCTTGGCCGCGCGGGCAAACAATGCTTCCGTCGAAATGCCTATTCCCGGCGCAATGGCACCGCCCAGGTATTCTCCTTTTTCCGAAATGGCACAAAAAGTTGTGGCAGTACCAAAATCTACTATTATAAGGGGGCCGCCGTACTGCTCATACCCTGCCACAGCATTAACGATCCGGTCGGCCCCCACCTCACGCGGGTTTTCGTATTTTATAGGGATACCGGTTTTTATGCCCGGTCCAACGGTAAGCGGCAGCAAGCCAAAATATTTTTGACAGGTTTTTTCCAGAGTTGCATTGATGGGAGGAACCACGGAGGATAAAACCACGGCCTTGATATCTTGCATAACCATACCGGAGGCCTCGAATAAGTCTCTCAGCAGCATTCCGTACTCGTCCGAGGTTCGGTGCCGGGCCGTGGACAGCCGCCAGTTTTCAACAAGTTTTTTTCCCTTAAAAACGCCCAGTACAATATTAGTATTGCCTACATCAAAAACCAGTATCACGTTTGTTCCCCTTCTTTATTAATGCATTATTTTAGGGTTTCAGATTGTTCGAGCCGAATCTTTTGGTGCAGCGGTATGGTGGCATATCCTTAAAAATTCTCACGTTACTTTTGAGTAAGACATGATAGCAAGCTTATGCTACGCCAATTTTACCAGAACGGACAAAACCGCGCAATAACAAGCCACATAGCTAAAACCGCAGTTCCGGGATACGCATGCTTACCAATCGTATCAGCAATCCGGCAGTAGCAGCTTTTATTAGATCAAATCCGAAGAAAGGCACGAAACCAATCATCAGTACAGCGCTAACGTTGTAAGTCTTGCCAACATAGTAATTCAAAATTGCATACAGGTAAGGCAACCCCACGGCATATATTACAACTACCCCTGCCAGCATAGCCGTGGCTAAGCGAACCGCCCCGGCATCCCTCTTACCCTGTAAAATTAACCCTACAACATAAGCTGCTACAATGAAACCGATTAAAAACCCGAAAGTCGGTGAGAACACATAAGCCGGCCCGCCGTATGGCGCCTTTTCAAACACCGGTATGCCCAACAAGCCCATGACCACGTATAAAAACATGCTCATGGCTCCCAATTTGGGACCCAGCAACCCTCCTGCCAGGAGCACCACAAAAGGCAACAGGCTAAAAGGAACTATCATGCCGCCCAGAAATCGAAATAACAGAGCCGCGACTACAGCCAGTGAGGCAAACATAGCCATTAAAACGATTTCCCTTGGAGTTAATTTACCCAAATCACAACACCCCTTAATAATAATTATCTTTGTCAACCAAAACATATCCCGTGGTTGACAATATGCTCGCACAATTTCTCCTATTACAGTTTTTATTATTGTTTCCGCAATTGTTTCCGCAGCGTCACCTCACCCGCCACAAGTCGTTGAACCGAACCATCCCGGGTACGCACCAACAGCGCCCCGGTATCGTCCACATCAAAAGCATAGCCGCTGTAAGTTTCCTTGACCGTATGTACGGTTACCGGACAATCCAGGGTAACACACATATGACGCCATTTATCCAAGACAACGGCAAACCCCTCATTAAGCCAACGGTAGTACCAGGTTTCAAACTGCTGGAGAAGGCTTCTTAGCAGCGGAACCCTGTAAATATGCCGGCCGGATTCCATACTCAGCGACGTGGCAATATCCGCAAGCTCAGGGGGGAATTCACCCTTCCCTATATTTACATTGAGGCCGATACCCGCCACCATAAAGTCAACCCGGTCCATTTCGGCATTTAATTCCACCAAGATGCCGCAAATCTTTTTGCCGTCTACAAGTATATCATTGGGCCATTTTATTCCGGCGGGAACCCCGGTATGTTCCCTGATGGCTGTTGCAACGGACACCGCCGCCACCATCGTCACCTGCGGCGTATCAATTAAGTTGACCGGGGGGCGCAGGACAATGGAAAACCACAATCCCCCGGCCCGGGGAGAAAACCAGGCACGACCCAACCGGCCCTTGCCGCCGTTTTGCGTTTCAGCTATAATTACCGTTCCTTCAGGGCAACCTTCCCTGGCCAGTTTTTTTGCCTCGGCGTTGGTTGACGCCACTTCTTCCAAGTGTACCAGGTTATGCCCAAAAACTGTAGCGGAAAGCCCGGACATGACTTCCGCCGGAAAAGGGACATCAGGTGAAGCTATAAGCCGGTAACCCAGGTTGGCCTTAGCCTCAATTTGGTACCCGTCCTCGCGTAAGCCGCTGATATGCTTCCAGACAGCAGTGCGGGAAACGCCGAGCCCCCGGCACAGCGTTTCACCGGAAACCCAATCCTGATTACGTTTTAAAATATTAAGTATTTTCTGTTTCATGGCAATTTAATTCTAATCTTTGACCATTCATAATGTCAACTTAATTAAAACCCAAAGTTAACACTAGACCGATTAATAATTACTTACCCCTTCGTTCTATCTATACCAACAGAAACTTGAAAAATGAGGCCGGGAAATACAATATGCCCGAGAGCTGGTGGCTCCCCGCAAATGATATACGAAAGCCACCGGCCCTCTTAACCGGCCAACTTTTTGGTTTGGGATGTTTTCCAGTTAGCTGTCCAACTAAAACTTACGCCTTTTCCCCGTGCTTTTCCTCAAACTTTTTGATAATTTTATTTTGTTCGTCGACCAAAACCACTGTTGGTTTAAAAGCACGGGCTTCTTCCCGTTCCAGCATGGCATAGGTAATAATAATCACCGTGTCTCCGGGCTGCACCAGCCTGGCTGCCGCACCGTTCAGGCAGATAATGCCGGAGTCGCGGGGGCCGGGAATTACATAGGTTTCAAACCTGGCCCCGTTGTTGTTGTTGACCACCTGAACCTTTTCATTGGAAATTATGTCAGCCGCCTCCATCAATGCCTCGTCAATGGTAATGCTGCCGACATAATTAAGGTCGGCCTGAGTCACTACGGCACGGTGAATTTTGGACTTAAACACAGTCAAAAACATTTTCAAACCTCCACAATTATGTTATCAATGAGCCTGGTCCTGCCAAACCTTACTGCCAATGCAGCAATTACCTTGCCCTGCAACGAAGCCACCGGTTCCAGGTTCGGTACGGATAAAATTTCAACATAATCTATTTCCGCACCGGGAGTTGATGCAATCATTTTTGTTATCGACCGGCGCAGGCTTTCCGCGTCCCGCTCCCCCCGGTCGACGGCTTCACGGAAGGCGCAAAGACTCCGGTAAAGCACCGTGGCGTTTTGCCTCTGGTCCCGGTCAAGGTACACGTTGCGGGAACTCATGGCCAGGCCGTCTTCTTCGCGCACGGTGGGTAAAACAACTATTTCCAGCCCCATGTTCAGGTCCTCCGCCATCCGCCGGATGACCATGGCCTGCTGGGCGTCCTTCTGGCCGAAAAAAGCCTTGTCGGGAGTGATAATATTAAACAGTTTGGTAACCACGGTAGTCACGCCTCGAAAATGACCGGGCCTGGATAACCCGCAAAGCCTGCCGGTAATACCCGTCACTTCCACGTGGGTGCAAAAACCTTCGGGGTACATCTCACTGTCCGGCGGGGAAAATATGGCGTCGACCCCAACCTCTTCAGCCATGGCGCAATCCCGGTCAAAATCCCTGGGGTATTGCGAAAAGTCCTCCTTGGGTCCGAATTGCAGCGGGTTGACAAACAAGGAAACAACCACGCGATGGCACGACTTTTTAGCCTCCCGCATCAGGCTGAGGTGGCCCCGGTGAAAGTAGCCCATGGTTGGAACAAGGCCCACCGTTTGCCCCTCAGCCCTGCACTTTGCCACAAAAGCCCTTATTTCTTTAATTGTGCGGCAGATTTGCATTAATCAACTCTCCCCGGGTTAATAAAGTTTCTTCAGTACCGCTTCGTCCAGGCCAAAGCCGTGTTCCGGGCCGGGAAACGCACCATTTTCAACTTCTTCGCGGTAACTCCGCAAACCCTGCATGATAGCTTCATGCAAATTGGCGTAGCGCTTCACAAACTTTGGTGAAAACTGCCCGTAAAAGCCCAGCATATCGTGGGTTACCAAAACCTGGCCGCTGCAGCCGGGCCCGGCGCCGATACCGATAGTAGGTATGCCTATATCACCGGTAATTTTAGCAGCCAGGGGTGTGGGTACACATTCCAAAACCACTGCAAAAGCTCCCGCTTCTTCCAGAGCTTTCGCATCTTCAATTAATTTACGGGCCGCTTCCTCATCTTTACCCTGAACTTTGTACCCGCCCATCTGGTTGATGGACTGGGGCGTCAAACCAAGGTGGCCCATTACAGGTATTCCGGCTTCCGTCAAGGCCTTTACCGTTTCGGCAACCTCCCTGCCGCCTTCCAGTTTGACGGCCTGGGCGCCCGCTTCCTGCAAAAACCGACCGGCATTACGCAAGCTCTCTTCCTTGGACAGGTGATAAGAAAGGAACGGCATGTCAGCCACAACCATGGCCCGCTGCACTCCCCTGGTGACGGCTTTAACGTGGTGGACCATATCGTCCATGGTAACCGGTATGGTGGAGCCGTAACCCAAAACGACATTGCCCAGTGAGTCTCCGACCAGTATGGCGTCGATGCCCGCGGCGTCAACCAGCCTGGCGGTGGGATAATCATAGGCGGTCAGCATGGTTATCTTTTTGCCTTCCGCATGGTATTTTCTAAACGTTGCAGTTGTGACCCGCTCATTACTCATTATTTAAAATACCCCCTCGAAAATTTTCTTTAGTTCAATTGCCTGTTCACCGTTGATACTGCCCTTTTCCAGGGCCACTTCCACGGTGTATTGCCCCAGCCGGGCATACAGCCCGGCCAGCTCGGGGTTGTAATTCTTGAATGCCCTGAGATGCCCTTCGATGGTAGAACCATCCCCCCGGGCCACCGGTCCGGTCAGCGCCTCCGTGGGGCCAACTTTGCCGATATTGGCCACCGTCCCGCGCACAAGTGGATAAAGCGCCTCGAAAGCCTCCCGGGGACCCAGTCCGAACCCTGCATAAAGTCCTGTGGCAAAATGCATGAGTGACACCAAATAGTTGGAAGCTATACAGGCTGCGGCATGATAAATGGGCTTATCCTGTGCCGAGATGGTAAAAAACTTGCCATTTAAATCTTCCACCACCTGTCTTGCCACCGGCATGGCCCCTTCATCGCCTTCAATAAAAAAGTATGACCCGGGCAGGTTTTCCATTGCCGCCTGAACCTCGGCAAAGGATTGTAAAGGATGAATGCTTACCGCCAGGGCGCCGGCCTCCCGGACGCCTTTTAACTCACCGGCCGCATGGGCCCCGCTGGTGTGCGCCACCACCTGCCCGGGCCTAAAACCGCCTTCCCCGGCAATTTGCGCGGAAACCGGTGCTATTTCGCGGTCGGGCGTGGTGATAAAGATCAACTCCGCCCCGGCCGCAGCCTCCCTTCCGGCCAGGACCGGGCATTGCAAAAGTTCCGCCAGTGCGGATGCAGAGGCATTGGTTCGGCTGGCCACTCCGGCAATATAATAACCTTGCCGCTGTAATAAAATACCCAGGGCCGAACCGACTTTTCCCGCGCCGATAATGGCTATGGCCGGTTTTTTCATGGCTTACCCCCCTTTAACCCAATACCTGATTTTAAAGGCTGACAAATAGTACATGCATCTGCGGCGATTTTCAAGCAGGTTTGCTTTTTTTAGCAGTGCCGCAACAGCAGCAGGGTTATCCGGTACCACACCTAAATTGCATATTATCAAAAAAACAAAAACCCCCCGGACAAGTCCGGAGGGCAACATTTCCCTCATTAACCCGTCTCGGTCCTACCGGCTCCAAGCGGAAGCTAAAAAAAATAAACACAACAACCAAACCAAAGGTGCGGTTCCTGCGGGATACCGCCCTGCTGTCACTAATTTTAACACACTTAAACCCAATCAGCAATAATTTTTAGACTATTCTACGATTTAAAAATAATTTGATCTGCCAAACAGTAAGTGGTAGGTTATAACTATGAAAATTATGTATTTCGAAAAAACCAAAAACTATATGATTAACGCGGGCAGGATAATTGACAATGGCGGATTTTGTGCAACCGGCTGTGACCAGGGCGGCACATTATATGTCGAGGAAAACCGGATAGCCGCGGTTACAAGCCGGAATGAGGCTTATAGTTTTTCCCGCGTTGATTATGCTGCAGTTGAGATTGACCTTGGCGGGCTAACTATACTCCCACCTTTAATTGACTGTCACGTACACCTGGCCCTGGACGGGGTGGATTTTTCCGCCGCGTTAAAGCGTTGGGACAACCCGGAAGAGCTGGACCACATCATTGAGGGACAATTACGCGACACTTTAAATTGCGGAGTACTGGCGGTAAGGGACGGGGGTGACCGCAGGGGCATCGCCCGGCAGGCCAAAAGCCGTTGCAGCGCCCCCTTAATTAAAAGTCCGGTGCATGCTTTGCGCAAGCCCGAAACCTACGGGGCCTTCCTGGGACGGGGAACATTATTACCGGAAACGGGCAACGTTTTGGACCATTTGGTTATGCTCGGCGCCGATCACGTTAAAGTTATCGTATCCGGTGTCGTCAGTTTCAAAGAGTATGGCAAAGTGGGTCCGGTGCAGTATACTCTTGGGGAACTGGCCCAAATAGTGCACGGGGCGCACCGGCGGGGATTGAAAGTAATGGCCCATGCCAGCTCAGATGAGGCTGTGTCTTTGTCAATTGCAGCCGGAGTGGATACAATCGAGCACGGCTATTTTTTAAGTGATGACTCCCTCAGTAAATTAGCCGAAAAACGCATACCTTGGATACCCACCGTGATACCGGTAGCCGCCCAACTGCACAACCCCGCTGCCGGCGGCAATAACCGCCTCAACAGGTATGTAATCGAAAAAACAGTGGAGCGCCAGCTGGCCATGATCAATAAAGCCCCCGGCTTGGGCGTCATGCTGGGTGTCGGCACCGATGCCGGGGCGGGGGGCGTGAGGCACGGCTACGGGTTTCATCAAGAGCTGGAGCTATACAGAAATGCCGGGCTTTCCAACAGCCAAATACTGCAAAGCGCCACCTTGAACGGGGCCAATATCCTCAATCTTGGCTGGGGCCGTATCCAACCGGGCCGCCCGGCCGCCTTTATCGCCGTGGCGGGGAACCCCCTGGATAATTTGGCGGCCTTAAAGCGCGTGCAATATGCATTTTTGCCCGGGCAATCACCACCGGATAACAGTCAATAAACGGACTGGGGCATGATCTGAAATTCTGCCGACAATGCCAAAACAATATTTAAACACAAACTGGAGAATTTTTAAAACCACCCCGGGAAAATCTATTGCCGAGGTGGTTTTAATGTTTATACCCAAGAGGGTTTTTTTTGAACGGGAGGCATTGGATTACCCGTTGGGCCGCAGGCTGTTTGAAAGATTCAAACAGGATCGGATACCTGTTGCCATGACCGGCAGCCATAACAGGGTTACCGGCATTCCCGGCACAACCCCGCGGGAGGCTTACCTTGAGGCGAAACGCACCCTGGTGGTGGGTGTGCGCCGTACCATGCAGTTTTCCACCTGCAAGCCCTCCGCCCATTACCAACTCCCCCTGTGTACCAGCTGTACCGGGCTGTGCGAGTACTGCTATTTAAATACCACCCTGGGGAAAAAACCTTACGTCAGGGTTTATGTCAATATTGAAGAAATTTTGCAGCAAGCGGAAAAATACATCAAAAAAAGATCCCCCGAAATTACCGTTTTTGAGGGGGCCGCCACCTCCGACCCCATTCCGGTTGAACCATACACGGGCTCGCTGGCCAAAACCATCGAATTTTTCGGTGGGCAATCCCTGGGCCGGTTCCGGTTCGTCACCAAGTTCACCGGCGTGGACACGCTGCTGGGCGTGGAACACAACGGGCACACCCGCTTCCGCTTCAGCATCAACACGGAACGAATCATCAAAGCTTACGAACAGGGCACCCCGGCGGCCAAGGCCCGAATCGCCGCCGCCCGGCAGGTGGCGGGCACGGGTTACCCCATGGGGTTTCTTATCGCGCCCGTATTCGTTTACCCCGGCTGGCAGGAAGATTACACCGGCCTGATCCGCAGCCTGGCGGGCGAACTGCGGGACTACCCGCGCGACCAAATTACCTTTGAATTGATCTCCCACCGGTTTACCGCGTCAGCCAAAAACCGTATCCAGGAGGTTTTCCCCGAAACCACCCTGCCCATGGAGGAATCGGAACGCCGGTTCAAATTCGGGCAATTCGGTTACGGCAAGTACGTTTATCCCAAGGAGACGCTTCGGGAGATGGACGAGCTGTTTCGGAGGGAATTGGACAGGTATTTTCCGGGAGCCAGGGTGGAGTATTTGGTGTAGGTAACATAAAAGTATTTTTTTTTATCTGTTCAACCAACGAACTAATTTCCATACAAATATGACAAATCGATTTGGTGGCATTTCCTAACAGATGGTCATCTTTTTCTTGATCGACCAATTTTTGCAAACATTCCCCCTGTGTCAGAATAGTTGTCATAGACCTCTAAAAAAACTATAGTTAGTAATGTAAACAAGGAGGAAACACTATGACGAGATACAGTGAAGAATTCAAATATACAATTATCAAAAGAATGATGCCACCCCAAAACGAATCAGTTAGCGCCATATCAAGAGAAACAGGACTATCTGAGGCCACGCTACACAGCTGGAAGAAAAAAGCCAGGGCAAACGGCATAGCAGTTCCAGGTGGCGAGCCTGAAGTGGAAAAGTGGAGCACACAGGATAAATTCCTAATAGTAGTTGAAACAGCTTCCTTTAGCGAG
>NZ_AUMW01000036.1 GCF_000430885.1 Desulfotruncus alcoholivorax DSM 16058
AATACCCGATGACCTCCTGCGGCTGCTTCGAGTGCATCCTCGCGATGGTGCCCGAGTGCAACGGCTTCATGGTGGTCAACCGCGAACACGGCGGCATGACCCCGTCCGGCATGAGCTTCTCCACCCTGGCCGGCACCATCGGCGGCGGCGCCCAGATGCCCGGCTTCATGGGTATCGGCAAATCGTATCTGGCCTCGCCCAAGTTCGTGCCCGCCGACGGCGGCCTGGGCAGACTGGTATGGATGCCCAAGGCGCTGAAGGAAGAGCTGCGCGCCGCGCTGGAAGAGGCCGCTGAAAACGCCGGCCTGGGCAAAGACTTCGTGGATAAGATTGCCGACGAAACTGTCGGCACCAGCGGCGAGGAAATTATGTCTTTCCTCGAAGAAAAGGGTCATCCCGCTTTGACTATGGATCCTTTAATGTAATAAACTTTTTATAGCTGGTATTTCCTTTCGAGTTACGGAAAACACCACAGGCGGAACCTTTTAAAGGGTTCCGCCCGGTGTGTTCCTTATTTATGATAAGTCGAATCAGAGAAAGGAGTATGGAGTAATGGGTTTAACAGGTTTAGAGATTTTCAAACAGCTACCCAAAACAAACTGCAAAGACTGCGGACAGCCTACCTGCCTGGCTTTCGCCATGCAACTGGCCAGTGGTAAGGCCAGCCTGGACCAGTGCCCTCACGTAAGTGACGCAGCTAAAGAAGCACTTGATTCAGCTTCCGCACCGCCGGTCGCGCTGGTTAAAATCGGTAAAGGCGAGAAGGAACTGCAACTGGGTAATGAAACTGTGCTTTTCCGTCATGACAAGCGCTTTGAACACCCCACCGGCATTGCCATTGCCGTTAACGACAACGACAGTGAAATTGCTTTTAAAGTGGGAGAAATCAACAAGCTGGTATTTGACCGCGTAGGTCAAACCCATAACGTTAACCTGGTAGCCGTTGTAAATGCTTCCGGCGATGCTGCCAAGTTTGCCGAAGCCGTAAAAACAGTCCAGGATAACACCGGGTTTCCGCTGGTATTGATCAGCGAAGACGCTGCTGCCATGGGAGCAGCCCTGGAAGTGGCAGGTGCCAATGCCCCGCTTATTTGCGGCGCCAATGCAGCTAACCTGGATGCCATGGTTGAGCTGGCCAAGAAATACGATGCTCCGCTCGTAATTAAGGGAGCAGGTCTGGATGAACTGGCTGCGCTGGTTGAAAAAGCTGGTTATAAGAAAGTTATTCTGGATTCCGGCGCACGTGAAGTTAATAAGGTTCTGGCCGACCAAACCCAAATTCGCCGCCAGGCGCTGAAAAAATTCCGTCCCTTTGGTTATCCTACCATTACCTTTGCTGATAACCCGGATCCCATTCAGGCTATCGTAGACGCCGGTGTATACATTGCCAAGTATGCAGGCATCGTGGTATTAAACACTGCGGATCCCTCAGACATCCTGCCGCTGATCACCCTGCGCCTGAACATTTACACCGACCCGCAGAAGCCGATTGCCGTGGAATCCAAAATTTATGAAGTTGGCAACCCCGGTCCGGATGATCCCGTTTTTGTGACCACCAACTTCTCCCTGACCTATTTCTGTGTCCAGGGTGACGTTGAGGCAGGACGCTTCCCAGCCTATATTCTGCCGGTTGACACCGACGGCATTTCCGTATTGACCGGTTGGGCTGCCGGTAAGTTTACTCCGGAAAAAATTACTGAGATGTTAAATACAAGCGGCATTGCTGACAAAGTGTCCCACAGGAAAGTGATCATTCCCGGCGGCGTCGCTGTATTAAGCGGCAAACTGCAGGAACTGAGCGGCTGGGAAGTGCTGGTAGGCCCACGCGAATCAGCCGGTATCCCTTCGTTTTATAAGCAGCGCTGGGGCAATTAAGATATAATTTGCGGGCAGTGTGGAAAATAATAACCTGTAAGTTAAACCAGCTGTTTCTACCAAATAAAGGAGGAATAGTTATGTCATTTAATATAGCAGTGGCCGGTAAAGGTGGCACAGGTAAAACCACATTATGCTCATTAATGATCAGGCAGTTGGTCAAAGCCGGCAAGAAGCCCATTTTTGCTGTGGATGCCGATGCCAACGCCAATTTAAACGAGGCACTGGGCCTGGAAATTGAAGGGTCCATAGCAGACATACTGGTGCGGATAAATAATAACCTGGATCCTCTGCCCGCAGGAATGACAAAAGATCAGTTTGTGGAGTACAAAGTACACCAATCCCTTTCCGAAGGTGACAATGTCGACCTGTTAGTAATGGGCGGGCCTGAGGGCGCCGGGTGTTATTGTTATGCCAATAATCTGCTGCGCGGTTTTGTTGCGGAACTGAGCAAAAATTACCCGTACATGGTCATGGACAACGAAGCCGGGCTTGAGCATTTGAGCAGGCGTACAACCCAGAATGTCGATGTGTTGTTTATCACCAGTGACTGCTCGGCGCGCGGCATTAGATCCGCCGGCAGGGTACGGGAACTGGCTGAAAATTTAAAGCTCGACATTAAAAAAATGTACCTGGTGGTAACCAGGGTAAATGAAGCAACCTTCGACGCCCTCAAGCCGGAAATTGAAAAGACCGGCCTGGAATTAATCGGAACGTTGCCTTTGGATGAACAGGTGATGGAATACGATATCCTGAGCAAGCCGCTGATTAGTTTGCCCGATGGATCGCCGGTAGTGGCAGCAGTTAATGATATTCTAAAAAAAGCTGCCATCATCTAATACCGCAAAATTATGCTTTTTAACGCAGAAAGGAGCGGAACCAATGGCTGTTACTATAGCTAAAGAAAAATGGACCAGCAAGGTGGGAGAAATGGTGCTGGGAGCCGACTCTTCAGTTAAGGTCGGCGGTGAAAGCACGTTACCATACCTGCATTTTGAAGGGGAAATCCCCAATAAACCTGTACTGGCACTTGAAGTATGGGACCTCGAGCCGGCAGATTGGCCTGAAATTTTGAAAAAGCCTTTTAATGATGTACTTGCAGACCCGGTCGCATGGGCCAAAAAGAACGTTGAATATGGAGCAGACGCCATCGCTCTTCGTTTAATGAGCGCTCATCCCGACTTTAAAGATGCATCTCCGGAAGACTGCGCTGCAACTGCCAAAGCAGTTGCCGAGGCCGTCAACGTTCCCCTGATTGTCATTGGCTGCGGCGTTGAAGAAAAGGACGCCGAAGTACTGGAAAAAGTCGGTGAAGCCTTAAGCGGTAAAAACTGCCTGATCGGCTGCGCCACTGAGAAAAACTATAAAACCATAACTGCTACCGCCATGGTCAACGGCCATAGCGTTATTGCCTCCAGCCCGCTGGACATTAACCTGGCCAAACAGTTGAATATCTTAATGACTGAAATGAACCTGCCGGCCAACCGCATCGCCATTGACCCGCTGGTTGGCGCGCTGGGCTATGGTATTGAATACGCTTACTCCATCATGGAAAGGGCCAGGTTGGGCGCATTGATGGGCGACAAAATGCTGGCTATGCCGGTTATCTGCTTTGTAGGTCAGGAAGCCTGGAAGGCCAAGGAAGCCAAGAGCCCGGACGAAGAATCACCCGAGTGGGGTGCTCAGGAACGCCGCGCTATTCTGTGGGAAGTAATTACCACCACAACCTTTGCCCAGGCCGGCGGATCGATTTTCGTGCTGCGTCACCCTGAAACTGTTAAACAGGTTAAAGTCCACATTGACAAAATGATGGAAAGTAACGCTTATTAATAAAAAGTAAGGAGGCAAAGAGCATGATCCTTATTGGTGAACGGATCAACGGCATGTTCAAAGACATCCGGGAAGCAATCCAAAACAAGGACCCGGAACCCGTCAGATACTGGGCCAAGCGCCAGCAGGAACAATGTGCCGCTTATCTCGACATTAACACCGGCCCAACTGTGGAAAAAGAAGACCAACCCGCCGTTATGGAATGGCTGGTAAAAACAGCCCAGGAAGTTTCTACACTTCCGTGCTGCATCGATTCCACCAACCCGGATGCAATTGAGGCCGGATTGAAGGTGCACAGGGGCAAGGCCATGATTAACTCAACCACTGCCGACCAGTGGAAAATGGATATTTATATTCCCATGGCTGCCAAATACAATGCCGCGATTATCGGACTGGCCATGAATGAGAAGGGTGTACCCAAAAGCGCGGCCGACCGTATCGCCCTGGCGATGGAAATTGTTGTTAACTGTGATATGCACGGCGTTCCAATGGAAGACCTGTATATTGACCCGCTGATGCTGCCCTGCAACGTAGCCCAGGAGCACGGCGTGGAAGTGCTGGAAACCTTACGTATGATTAAGACGCTGGCCGACCCGGCACCGCGTACCACTATGGGCCTGAGCAACGCTTCGCAGCGCTGCACCAACCGGCACCTGATCAACCGCACCTTCCTGATTATGAGCATGGCATGCGGACTTGATTCAGCCATCGCCGACGTTGATGACGACGCATTGTTGGATGCAGTGGCGGCAGCTAACATCTTATTGAACAAAGACATCTACTGCGATTCGTTCCTGAAAACTTTCCGCTCCAGATAGCAAGAAAAGACCGACTAAACAGCCGGTCCTGGTTAATAAAAAGGCGGCTTGAACAAGTCGCCTTTTTATAACATTTTTTAGCCGGGTATTTGGATAATTAACCTGTTTGACAGAAAACAGGCTAGAATATTATACTATGGACAGGTATGCATAATCGAGAAATAATGAACAAAATCAAGATTATTCAAACAAATTCACAAAGTTCTTTATAGTTGATGCTTTATTTAACTAAAATTTATAATTGGCTTCGGTTATGTCATACCTTAAACAACCGGTTGGGGCAACCGGAAAGTTCATAATCTTTAGCCCGGCGCGAATATATTTTTTTGTGATGCCGAAACTAGGAGGACGGATGTGATGCTTAGATGAGTACAAAACCTGATAAGGTCGGAGCCGTACTAGTAGTTGGCGCAGGTATCGCCGGTATACAGGCATCGCTTGATTTGGCAGAATCAGGCTACTATGTTTACCTGGTGGACAAAAAGCCCGCCATTGGTGGTACCATGCCCATGTTGGACAAAACCTTCCCCACCAACGACTGCTCCATGTGCATCCTGTCTCCCAAGCTTGTTGACTGTGGGAGACACTTGAATGTCGACGCCATTACCAATGCCGAGGTAGTGGATATTGAAGGTGAGCCAGGAAACTTTAAAGTTACCATCAACAAAAAGGCCCGTTTTGTTGATCCCGAAAAATGTACCGGCTGCGGTTCCTGTGCCGAAGAGTGCCCGGTCAAGGTCCCGGATGAGTTTAACCAGGGCCTTAGCCCCAGAAAGGCAATTTACAAGCTATATGCCCAGGCTTACCCCAACGCTTATGCCATTGACCCGGCTAAATGCTTAAAAATCAAGAAGCCCAAGGCCTGTGGCAAGTGTCTTAAGGTCTGCCAGGCTGAAGCCATCAACCACGAGATGCAGGACGAAACCATCGAGATTGAAGTTGGTTCCGTAATCCTGTGCCCCGGCTTTGAAAAATTTGACGTCAGCCAGCTCTTCTATTATGGCTACGGCAAAAACCCCAATGTATTAACCAGCCTTGAATTTGAGCGTATTCTCAGCGCTTCAGGTCCTTTCGGCGGACACCTGCAAAGGCCGTCGGACGGTAAAGAGCCGCAAAAGATTGCCTGGATTCAGTGCGTAGGTTCACGTAACTGCCGCATCGAACATGGCTACTGCTCTTCCGTTTGCTGTATGTACGCCATCAAGGAAGCCGTTATTGCCAAGGAACACACTCACTATCCTTTGGACACGGCAATTTTCTTCATGGATATGCGTACCTTCGGTAAAGATTTTGAAAAATACTATGACCGGGCCAGGTTGGAAAACGGCGTCCGCTTCATTCGCTCCCGCGTTTATGAAGTAACTGAAGCCAATGACGGTTCCGGCAACTGCCGTATCCGCTATTCCAACGAAGACGGCACCATTAGTTACGAGGACTTTGATCTGGTCGTATTGTCACTGGGTCTGGAACCCAATCCGGAAATTGTGGAACTGGCCGGTAAACTCGGGCTTGAACTGAACAAGTTTAATTTCTGCGAGCCTACCGCATTAACCGGTGTCGGCACCAACAAACCCGGCATCTACGTCGCCGGAGCCTTCAGCGGTCCCCGGGATATTCCCGAAACCGTGATGCAGGCCAGCGCGGCCGCGGCCGCTTCTGCCGCCAATCTAGCCACAGTGCGCGGCACCATGACCAAAGCCAAGGAATACCCGGCAGAAAAAGACGTTGCCGGTGAAATAGTCCGTACCGGCGTATTTATCTGCCATTGCGGCATCAACATCGGCAGCGTGGTCAACGTGCCAGAAGTGGTGGCCTACGCCAAGACTCTGCCCGGCGTTGTTTTTGCCGATGAAAAAATGTACGCCTGTTCACAGGATACTTCCGCTCAAATCAAAGAAGCTATTGAACAGTACGGCTTAAATAGAATCATTGTAGCCTCCTGCAGCCCGCGGACGCACGAGCCGATGTTCCAGGAAACTTTAAGAGAAGCCGGACTTAACCCCAACCTGTTTGAAATGGCCAACATTCGCGACCAGTGTTCCTGGGTACACATGAATGAGCCGGAAAAGGCCACTGCTAAAGCCAAGGACCTCGTAAAGATGGCCGTTTACAAGGCTGCATTGCTTGAACCCATTGCTTCCGTCAGCTTGGATATGAACCATGACGCACTGGTTATCGGTGGAGGGGTAGCGGGAATGACTGCTGCCACCAACCTGTCCCGGCAGGGTTACCAAGTGTGCCTGGTGGAAAAGACAGATGCCCTGGGCGGCATAGCCAACCGCTTGCGTTTTGGCATGCGTGGCGAAGACCTGCCTCAATTTGTTGGCGAGCTGGTTGACCAGGTAAACAACGATGCCAACATTAAAGTTTATACCGGCGTTGAAATAACTGACGTACACGGTTTTGTCGGCAACTTTGAGACTACTTTAAGCAGCGGTGAAGTTATTCGACACGGTGTAGTTATAATTGCCACAGGAGCTGAAGAATATAAGCCCACCGAGTACCTGTACGGTCAAAACGACAATGTTATGACTTTACTGGAACTGGAAGGCCTCCTGGCTGCCAAGGACAGCAAGCTTACCGGAGCTAAAAACTTTGTCTTTATTCAGTGCGTAGGTTCCAGGGATGCCGAGCGCCCGTACTGCAGCAGAATTTGCTGCACCAAATCGGTCAAGCAAGCCCTGAAAGTTAAGGAACTTAACCCTGAAGCCAACGTATTTGTTCTTTACCGTGACATCAGAACCTACGGTTTCTATGAAGAGATGTACCGTGAAGCCCGCAACAAGGGTGTTATCTTCATACGCTACTCTGTGGACAACAAACCGGTGGTGGAAGCCGGCGCTAACGGTGTGAAGGTAACTGTAACCGACCACGTGTTGGGCGTGCCCGTTAATATTAACGCAGATGTCGTTGGTTTGGCGGCCGCCATTGTAGCGGACAGAAATACCAACGGTAAACTGAGCCAGTTCTACAAAGTGCCGCTCAACCAGGAAGGTTTCTTCCTGGAAGCTCACATGAAGCTGCGCCCCGTGGACTTTGGTACTGACGGTGTATTCATGTGCGGACTTGCCCATGGTCCCAAGAACTTGGAAGAAAACATCGCGCAGGCCAAGGCTGCCGTGGGACGCGCCTGTACAGTACTGGCCAAACAGTCCATTTCTGTTGAAGGCAAGAGCGCCTTTGTGAACGAGAAGAAGTGCGCCGGCTGCGGCGATTGCGAAGCTGTCTGCCCGGCCAAGGCCGTACAAGTAGATGCAACTAAAAAAGTAGCCGTGGTCAACGAAGCCCTGTGCAAGGGCTGCGGTGCCTGTGCCTCCACTTGCCGTTGCGGAGCTATTAACGTCAAGGGTTGCACCAACCAGCAAATAATGGCCATGATCAATGCTCTATAGATGGGGGAGGGAAACGGATATGGAATTCGAACCCAAAATTGTAGCATTTTTATGCAACTGGTGTAGTTATGCCGGGGCCGACCTGGCCGGAATAGGTCGTATCCAGTACCCGCCCAATATCCGGGTGGTGCGCATACCTTGCACCGGAAGAATGAATCCGCTATTCATAATCAGCGCTCTCCGTCATGGTGCGGATGGCGTGCTGACATCCGGGTGACACCCCGGCGACTGCCACTATGTTAGTGGCAACCTGGTGGCCCGCAGAAAATTTGCTTTGCTGAAAGACTTTTTAGAGTACATCGGCGAAGATGAAGGCCGCGTCAACTTCTCCTGGGTATCTGCCGCTGAAGGCGGGCGTTTTGCCGAACTGGTCAAGGAAGTTACAAACAAGGTTAAGGAACTGGGACCCAACAAGGGGCTAAATGAAAGTGAATCGGGGTGTTGCGGATGCAAAAGCTAGCAGCTCAAATAAAAGACGCAGCCAAAAAATTATTGGAAGACAAAAAGGTTGACCTGGTAGTTGGCTTTGCCGAAGGCAGCCTGCCACTGCGGGGCACTCCTCTTTTTGCCCGCACTCCCGAAGAAGCGGAAAAACTGACCTGGAGCAGGGGTTGTGAAAACAACCTGGCCAATTACCTGCGCAAGCGGGAAGGTAAAGTAGCGGTAGTAGCCAAGGGATGCGACGCCCGTTCCATCGTCGCCTTGGTCAAGGAAAACCAGATCAATCGCGATAACCTGTATATTATCGGCGTACCCTGCACCGGCATGATCGACCGCAAAAAAGTTGAAAAACTGCTGGAAGGCAGAGAAGTATTGGCCATTGAAGACATCGGCGATGCAGTTGTACTGAAAGGCAAGGACTTCAGCGAAACCGTAGCCCTGGCTGACCTGATGCATAATTCCTGCCTGGACTGCCGTTACGGCAACCCGGTGCTTTATGATGAGCTGGTTGGTGAGCTGCTCCCCGAAAAAGGTGAGGACGACTTCGCTGAAATTAAGGCATTTGAAGCCAAGACAACGGCGGAACGACGCGCGTATTTGGCGCAAGAATTCAGTAAGTGTATCAGGTGTTATGCCTGCCGTAATGCATGCCCGGTTTGTTATTGCACGGAATGTTTCGTAGACTGCACCACTCCCGAATGGATCGGCAAGAGTGCGGCAGATGTCCAGGATAATATTTTATTCCAGGCAGTTAGGGTATTCCACAGCGCCGGCCGCTGTGCCGATTGCGGAGCTTGTGAAAGGGCTTGCCCCATGGGCATTAACTTGCGTCTGTTAACCCGTAAACTGGTCAAAGACGTTAAAGAACTGTTTAACGCCGAAGCCGGGGTTAACCTTGACGACAAAGCAGCCCTTGCTTCGTTCACAGCTGATGACCCAGAACCTTTCTTGGTGAAGGAATGAGGTGAAACTGATGATAGTAAGCAAAAAGGATCTACCCAACTTCCTGGACAAACTGATCAGCGAATATCAAGTTTTTGCACCTGTAAGGAAGGACACCTTTACAGTGTTCAAACAAATCTGCTCTGGCAAGGATGCAGTTTTGGCCGCAGGTAATACCAAGTTACCGGTTAAAGAATTGTTTTTCCCGCAGTCGGAAAAACTTTACAGCTACAGCGTGACTGAAGCGGGAGCCAAGCTGGAAGCCACTCTCGACGATCAGCAAAAGATAGTTTTTGGCGTCCGTCCCTGTGATGCCAAGAGCCTTGTTTTGCTGGACCATGTTTTCAACAACGATAAGTACCAGGACCCATATTACCTTACCCGGCGCGAAAACACTATTCTGGTCGGTATAGGCTGCAACAGCCCGGCCAGCACCTGTTTCTGCACTTCGGTCAATGGCGGGCCCTTTGACACCAATGGGCTGGATATACTGCTGGTGGATACCGGTGATGCCTACGTGGTAGAGGTGGTATCTGACAAAGGTAAGGCACTTGCTGAAAAAGCCGGTTTTGCCGCCGCCTCGGACGCGGACCAAGCTGCTGCCGCCAAGGCCAAGGAAGATGCCGTGGTTACCTGCCAGGTTAACCTTGACGGTTTGAAAGCCAAGTTGGACGTTAATTTCTATGATCCCATTTGGGACAAAATCCACGAAAAATGTTTGGGCTGTGGTGCCTGCACCTATTTGTGCCCAACCTGCCACTGTTTCGATATAGTGGACGACGCCGTGGATTGCAACGGTTGTCGTGTACGCAACTGGGATTCATGCGCTTTCCCGCTCTTTACGCTGCACGGTTCCGGTCACAACCCGCGCACCAGCAATAAAGAGCGCTACCGCAACAGAATCATGCACAAGTTTAAATATTTCGTTGACAACAATAACGAAATAGCCTGCGTTGGTTGCGGCAGGTGCATTAAAAACTGCCCCGTTAATATGGACATCCGGGTGGTACTGGAGGATGTGCGGGGTTCGGAAGCGAGGTTGGATAGTTGATGAAAAATCCATATCTACCGCTGCCAATGAAGTTGGTCAAAAACTTTACTGAAACAGAAGATAAGCTTATCCACACCTTTACCCTGCAGTTCCTGAGCGAAGAAGACGAAAAGAGTTTTCCTTACATGCCGGGCCAATTTGCTGAAGTATGCGTATTCGGTAAAGGGGAAGCCCCTTTCGGCATTGCTTCTTCACCGAATGAACCCGGGTTCCTCAAATTCTCGGTGGCCAAGGTGGGAGTTGTATCAACCGCCCTGCACATGATGGAAGAGGGAAGCACCGTGGGTGTGCGCGGACCGCTGGGTAACTACTATCCCGTGGAAGAGCTCAAAGGTAAAAACCTGGTCATAATTGGCGGCGGTTTTGCCTTCACCACATTGCGCTCTCTGGCTACGTACATGATGGACCCTGTCCGCCGTGGCGATTACGGCAACCTGACGGTTATCTACGGAGCCAGAAACCCCGGCCTGTTGCTTTACAAAGAAGAGCTGGCCGCTTGGGAACAGAACCCGGACATCAACTTGATCACCACCATAGACCGTGCCGTGGATGGCTGGAACGGCAGGGTAGGTTTTATTCCTGCCGTTACCGAAGAAGTGGCGCCAAGTTCAGAAAACTCCTACGCCATTATCTGCGGACCGCCGGTGATGATCAAGTTCACCATGCCCGTACTGGAAAAATTGGGTTTCCCGCCGGAAAGAATCATTATGTCGCTGGAGAACCGCATGAAGTGCGGTATAGGCATGTGCGGCAGGTGCAATGTGGGCGGCAAATACGTGTGCAAAGACGGTCCTGTTTTTACAAGAGCACAACTAAATGAATTGCCCAATGAATATTAATTAAATATAAACTTAGCGCCTCTTATGAGGCGCTAAGCAAATTCTCCGTTTTGTATGCCAAGACTCGGAGGGAGGCTATATACATGGAAGCTATTAAAGCTGCCGATCTTAACCCCAAATTCAGGGACGAAGTTGCCGGCTTACTGAATAATTATGATTTCACCAATTGTTTGGCCTGTGGTATGTGTACAGCCGGATGTCCCTATTCTGACATTCATGAAAACCAGGATCCACGCAAATTCCTGCGTAAAATCCTTCTGGGCATGAAAGATGAAGTATATGCAGACCCGTATATCTGGTACTGCACCATGTGCGAGCGCTGCACCATCGAATGCCCCATGAACGTCAACATCGCCGCTCTGGTACGCAGTTTGCGCGGTACCTGGGACAAGGATAAAATCCCCGGTTACCTGCAAACCATTGCCAGGGAGCACATTGAATCCGGCAACCAGATGAATGTCAGCCAGGAAGATTATGAAGAAACCCTTGATTGGATTCAGGACGAACTGAGGGAAGAACTGGGCGACCCCAATTACGAAATACCGCTGAACAAGAAGGGCGCCAAGTATTTTTACGGCTTTAACGCCCGGGATATCAAGTACTACCCCAACGAACTACAAACCACTTTAAAACTGTTCTACGTTGCAGGTATTGATTACACCATCAGCACCAAGCGTTGGGACGCTACAAACATTGCCCTGTTTACCGGTCAAACTGATGACTTCTTGGCTATTTCCATGCCGCTGTGGCAGGAAGTTGCCGATCTGGAATGTGAAGAGCTAATCGTTACAGAATGTGGCCACGCTTTCCGCTCTATGAGGTGGGGTTACCGCACTTATTGGAAAGGCAAGCAGTACCCCATTCGCCACATCCTTGAGCTGCTCAATGAACTGGTTAAAGAAGGCAAAATCAAGCTTGACCCGGATGCCATTACTGAAGTGGTTACTTATCACGACCCCTGCAACACCGCTCGTAAGGAAGGGGTATATGAAGCACCGCGTGAACTTATCAGAAGCTTTTGTAAAAATTTTGTAGATATGAACCCCAACGGCAAGATGAACTACTGCTGCGGCGCCGGCGGCGGCGGTATGGCCATGCCTGAATTTAATGAAATTCGTAAGGCCAAGGGTAAGCGCAAAGTGGACCAGGTGGTGGCCACCGGTGCGGAAATTGTCATCGTGCCCTGCCATAACTGCATGGACCAGTTTAACGACCTGAACAAGTGGTACCCGGAAAAAGCTAAATCCCCGAACGTACACATGTGCTCTTTAATGGAACGAGCGCTGATCATGCCGGAAAAAAAAGAAGAATAAATAATCCGGTATAAACAATTTTAAATATTTTTTTATATTTTTATGTTTGGATGGACTCTAAACCTAGAGGACGGGTGTGATGTCATGAATAAAGATAAAATAGGAGCAGTAATGGTAGTAGGTGCCGGTATTTCCGGCATCCAGGCATCACTTGACCTTGCAGAGTCCGGCTACTATGTATATCTCGTGGAGCAATCACCGGCCATCGGGGGCACAATGCCCAGGCTGGACAAAACTTTCCCCACCAACGATTGTTCCATGTGTATTCTGTCTCCCAAGCTTGTAGAGTGCGGAAGACACCTGAACATAGAAAAGCATATGCTTACCGACATCGTGGACGTTCAAGGTGAGCCGGGTAATTTCAAGGTAAAGCTGCGTAAACAAGCTAGGTATATTGATTTAGAAAAATGCACCGGCTGCGGCGAGTGTGCCGGAGCCTGTCCTGTTGAGGTACCCAGTGAATTCGATGCGGACCTGGGCAAAAGAAAGGCTATTTATAAAATGTACGCCCAGGCCATGCCCGCTGCATACGCCATTGAGAAAAAAGGGACCTCGCCCTGTAAGGCTGCCTGCCCTGCGGGGGTCAACGCACAGGGCTATGTGCAGCTTGTCAAACAAGGCAAATTTATTGAGTCCTGGCAGCTAATCTACAAAGACAACCCACTGCCGGCAATTTGCGGCAGAGTATGCACTCACCCTTGTGAATCGGAATGTCACCGCAAAAGTGTTGACAAGCCGGTCAGTATCAGAGAATTAAAACGCGTTGCGGCCGACGTGGCTTATCGGGATCTCGATGCTCTCCCTCTGCCAGAATCAGCCCCTGCCAATGGAATTAAGGTTGCTATCATTGGCTCAGGCCCTGCAGGCTTGTCAGCTGCTTACCAACTGGCCAAGCAGGGTTATTCCGTTACTATTTTTGAAGCTTTACCGGTTGCCGGCGGCATGCTGCGGGTGGGCATACCCGAATACCGCCTGCCCAAACAAATTGTTGACCTGGAAATAGGCTTACTTGAAAAAATGGGCGTGGAAATCAAGCTAAATTCTCCGCTTGGTCCCGAGTTAACGATTAACGACCTTTTGGGCCAGGGGTACAAAGCTGTGTTTCTCGCCATTGGTGCGCATAAAGCAGCGTCACTTAACATACCGGGTGAAGATCTGGCAGGTGTAATCCCGGGCGTTGATTTTCTGCGCCAGGTCAGCCTGGGCGAAAAAGTCACCCTGGGTAAGCGCGTTGCCGTGATCGGCGGCGGCAACACGGCTATGGACACTGCCCGTACAGCTCTGCGCACGGGCGCGGAAGAGGTAACCATTGTTTACCGCCGGTCTGAAGCTGAAATTACTGCCGCCGAGGAAGAAATACTGGAGGCTAAAGAAGAAGGCATTATCTTTAAGATGATGACCAGCCCCGTGGCTCTGCATGGCGTAGATGGCAGGGTCTGCAAACTGGAGTGCATTTGCAACGAGCTGGGAGAGCCTGACGAAAGCGGCCGCCGCCGACCGGTACCCGTGGCCGGCAGCGAATTTGCCATTGACGTGGACAACGTGATCATAGCCATCGGTCAGGTGCCGGAAGTTTCCGGTCTGAACGGAGCTGTTGAATTATCCAAACGTAACACTATCGTAGTCAACAAAGACACCCTGGCCACCAATATTGCCGGCGTATTTGCCGCAGGCGACGTGGTTACCGGGCCTGCTACGGTGGTTGACGCCATCGGCGCTGGTAAAAAAGCCGCATATTCCATTGACCGCTACTTGAGAGGCGATCAAGCTACAGTGGAATATAACAGACCTGCCAGTGACAGTATTGTTGATTTTCCCAAGCACGCCCCGGCGGTTATGGTTGCCAACGAAAGGGCGCACGGCAGCTTTGTGGATCCGGAACAGCGGATCAAAACTTTTGAAGAAGTCTCTCTCGGTCTAAGCGAGGAAGAAGCGCGCCGGGAAGCCGGGCGCTGTCTGAATTGCTCCGTTTGCTCCGAATGTGGCGAATGCGTCAAGGCCTGCTTACGTGAAGCTGTTAACCATAACATGCAGGATGAAGAAGTGGAAATTGAGGTCGGTTCCATTATTCTCAGTTCCGGGGCTGAACTATGCGACCCCTCCGACCTGTTCTATTTTGGTTATAAAAAATACCCAAACGTCGTTACCAGTATTGAGTTTGAACGTATATTAAGCGCCTCAGGACCGTATGCCGGCCACTTGGTCAGGCCTTATGACGAAAAAGAACCGCTTAAAATTGCCTGGATCCAGTGTGTTGGTTCCAGGAACGCCAGAATCAAGCATAATTACTGTTCTTCGGTATGCTGCATGTACGCCATCAAGGAAGCTGTTATCGCCAAGGAGCACAGTCATGCCGAGCTGGACACCACCATCTTTATGATGGATATGCGTTCATACGGAAAAGATTTTGAAAAATACTATGACCGGGCCAGAAATGAGCACGGTGTTAAGTTCGTGCGCTCACGCATCTATGAAGTGACGGAATCCCAGGACGAAAGCAGGAACCTGATTATTCGTTACGCCAATGAGGACGGTTCCATCAGCACCGAAGAATTCGACCTGGTTGTCCTGTCTGTAGGCTTCCAGGCTTCCAAGAAAGCTATGGATGTTGCCGGTAAGCTGGACCTGCAGCTTAACAAGTTCGGCTTTGCCGAGCTGGCGCCATTATCAGGCGTGGGGACCAGCCAGCCAGGTATTTATGCCGCGGGAACGTTTGCAGGTCCCAAGGATATACCGGAAACAGTAATGCAGGCCAGCGCTGCGGCATCGGCGGCCGGGAGTTTGCTCGGAGAAGTGCGCGGCACACTGGTTAAAGAAAGAGTATTCCCGCCGGAACGCGACGTAGCGGGCGAAGAACCCAGGATCGGCGTATTTGTCTGCAATTGCGGCATTAACATCGGCGGCGTGGTTAAAGTACCCGAGGTTGTGGAAATGGCCAAACAGCTGCCCAACGTGGTATACGCCGGCGAATACCTGTATGTATGCTCTCAGGACAGCCAGGCGAACATGAAAGATATTATTAATGAGCATAACCTCAACCGGGTGGTGGTTGCTTCCTGCAGCCCCAGGACCCACAAGCCGCTGTTCCAGGAAACATTAAAGGAAGCCGGCTTGAACAGGTACCTGTTTGAAATGGCCAATATTCGCGACCAGTGTTCCTGGGTGCATATGCACGAGCCGGAGAAAGCCACCGCCAAAGCCAAAGACCTGGTTAAGATGATTGTTGCCAAGTCTGCACTGCTGCAGCAGATTCACCAGGGCTCTGTTGGTGTAACCAAATCCGCGCTGGTCATTGGCGGCGGTGTTACCGGTATGACCAATGCCCTGAGTCTGGCCGGGCAGGGCTATGAAGTGCACCTGGTTGAAAAATCGGCAGAGCTTGGCGGAATAGCCAGAAGAATAAGAAAAGGCTTTAAAGGCGAAGATATCCAGTCCTTTGTCACCCAGCTGGTTAACCAAGTAACTGATAACCCGCTGATCAATATTTATACCTCCGCAGAAATCAAAGACGTTACCGGTTATGTCGGCAATTTTAACACCGAACTAACCGACGGCCGGACCATCAAGCACGGTGTAACCATTATAGCTGTAGGCGGTCAGGAATACCGGCCCACCGAGTACCTTTACGGCGAAAGCGATAAGGTAATGACCCACCTGGAACTTGAGGAGGCAATTACCCAAGGCAAGGTCAAGGATGCCCGTAATGTTGTGCTGGTTAACTGCGTTGGCTCCCGCGAGCCTGAAAGACCTTATTGCAGCAGGGTATGCTGCTCCAAGTCAATCAGCCTTGGCTTGAAAATCAAAGAGAGCAACCCGAACGCCAACGTTTTCATCCTTTACCGTGACATTAGGACTTATGGCTTCCTGGAAGAACTATACGAAGAGGCCAGGTCCAAGGGCGTAATTTTTGTACGTTACAGCACCGAGAACAAGCCGGTGGTCGAAAAGGACGGCGATGCAATTAAAGTTACCGTAACCGACCACGTGCTCGGCCGGCCTATTGAAATAGAAGCTGATATTGTCGGACTTGCTGCGGCAATACTTCCGCCCAAGGACAATACCAAACTAAACAGGCTGTTTAAAGTGCCTCTTAATGCAGATGGTTTCTTCCTTGAGGCTCACATGAAGCTGCGCCCGGTTGATTCCGCCTCAGAAGGCGTGTTTATGGCTGGGATAGCGCACGGGCCCAAAAACATGGAAGAAAACATTGCCCAGGCCAAGGCTGCGGCTGGCCGCGCGGCAACCATTCTAAGCAAGGACACCCTGGAGTCACACGGAGTAGTAGCGGTTGTTCAGCCTGACAAGTGCGCCGCATGTCTAACTTGCGTAAGACTGTGCCCCTTCAGTGCACCGCGTGTTGTTAATTATGCGGCGGAAATTCAATCCGTCCTGTGTCAGGGATGCGGAACATGTGCCGGTGAATGCCCCAATAAAGCCATCACCCTGCAGGGATATAACGATCGCATGTATATCAAGATGGTAGACGGTTTATTTAAGGAGGTGCGTTAGGTGGCTGAATTTGAACCTAAAATTGTTGCGTTTTGCTGTCATTATTGAGCTTACTCAGCCGCGGACCTGGCAGGTTCGATGCGATTGCAGTATGCTCCAAGTGTAAGAATTATTGAAATGCCGTGTTCAGGCACCATTGATCACCGCGTGCTCCTGCAAACTTTTGAAGACGGCGCTGACGGTGTATTTGTTGCTGGCTGCATGGAGGGTGACTGCCACTTCCTTAAGGGTAATTTCCGCGCTAAAAAACGGGTGCGGCAAGTCAAGGCAATTCTTGACGAAATCGGCTTTGGCGGTGACCGTTTAGATTTCTTTAACCTGTCCGCAGCTCAGGGGCAGCGCTTTGCTGAAATTGTTAAAACCATGACCGACCGTGTCATGGAGCTGGGGCCTAATCCTCTGAAACTGAAGAATGCCAAGAAAGAAGGTGGCGCAGCTTGATTATCGCCCAACAAAAACCTGTTAAAGACATTGCCGCTATGATTAGCGAATGCAAAAAAGTATTGCTGGTTGGCTGTGCCGGTTGCGTGACTGTGTGCCTGTCTGGCGGCGAGAAGGAAACCGAAGTGCTGGCTTCCTCACTGCGCATAATGCGCAAAATGGAAGACAAACCGCTGGAAACTGTTACCTATACCGCAACCAGACAGTGTGATCCTGAATATGTTGCTATGATTGATAACTACACCAAAGACGTAGATGCCATTATTTCGTTGGCCTGCGGCGTTGGAGTTCAGTACCTGGCGGAACGTTTCACTGATAAGTGGGTTGTTCCTGCCCTTGACACAAAATTTATCGGCGGCTCAACCGTTCACGGCAACTGGGAGGAAAAATGCGGGCTGTGCGGTGAGTGCATACTTCACCGTACCGGTGGCATTTGCCCCATTATCCGCTGCTCCAAGAGTATTTTAAACGGCCCCTGCGGCGGATCCCAGTATGGCAAATGTGAAGTCAGCAAAGACGTGGACTGCGCCTGGCAGCTAATTTACGACAGGATGAAAGCTCTGGGTAAACTCGATAAGCTGATGGAATTCCATCCGCCCAAAGACTGGTCCAAGTCCCGGGATGGCGGTCCGCGCAAGGCTATCAGGGAGGATGTGATGATCGATTGAAAACTGAAAGTAAACTGCAACAAATATTAGATAGCGGTCAATTTGCCGTAACTGCAGAAATTGGGCCGCCGAAGCACTCCTCTGCTGAAGGAATCCGCCATCATGCTGAAATGATGAAGGATTACGTGGATGCCACCAACATCACAGACAACCAGACCGCTATTGTGCGTTTGTCCAGCATTGCGGCCGGTGTGCATGTACAGAGTTGCGGCATTGAGCCCATTGTTCAGATGACCTGCCGCGACCGCAACAGAATTGCCATGCAATCCGACCTCTTGGGCGCTTATAGCCTGGGAATGCGCAACGTTCTCTGCCTGTCCGGCGACCACCAGAAATTTGGTAACCACCCGACTGCCAAGAACGTATACGATATTGACTCCATGCAGTTGATTTATTACTTGCGCCGCATGCGCGATGAAAAACTTTTCTTTTCCGGTGAAGAGATTAAGGAGCATGAACCCCGCTTCTTTATCGGTGCAGTGGCTAACCCGTTTGCTGATCCGTTTGAATTCCGGGTGGCCCGCCTCGAGAAAAAAGTTGAGGCCGGTGCTCAGTTTATCCAAACCCAGTGCATTTTTGATATGGAACGTTTTGAGCGTTTCATGGAAATGGTACGGGAGCGCGGCATCGACCAAAGAGTGCATATTCTGGCCGGTGTAACACCAATGAAGAGCTGGCGTGCAGCTAAATATATTCAGAACAACGTCAGCGGCATGATCGTGCCCGACGAACTGGTGGAACGCCTTAAAAATGCCGAAGATCCCAAGCGCGAAGGCGTTGAAATATGCATTGAGCAAATTAAGTATATTAAAGAAAACATCAAGGGCGTGCACGGTGTACACATAATGGCCATTGCCTGGGAAGAAGTAGTACCTGAAATCGTTGAGAGAAGCGGGCTTTACCCCAGGCCCAAAATCTAGCTATAAATAGTTGTAAAAAAATCCGCGCAGACTAAAATGTGCGGATTTTTTATTTTCTTTTTATTTGTTTAAGGAAGGATTGTTTAGAGCACTGACGTAAATAATTAATATTAACTAAATCTTGGGAGGTATTTATGATGATATTGACTACGACGCCAAATATTGAGGGAAAAACGATAGAGAGTTACCTGGGAATAGTATGTGGTGAAGCTATCATGGGCGCAAACGTAGTCCGGGACCTATTTGCCACGATAACCGATATAGTCGGGGGAAGGTCGGGAGCATATGAGGCAAAATTAGCCCAGGCCCGTGACATCGCTATGGAAGAAATGGCCGCTAAGGCTCAAAGGCTTGGCGCCAACGCCGTTGTGGGAATAGACATTGATTACGAGGTGGTCCGGGAAGGGATGCTGATGGTCACCGCAAGCGGAACAGCCGTCAAGCTTTATTAAATAATAACCGTAGGAAGTGGAATTTCTCTTTATACCACTGGATCAGATGCCCATTCCGTCAAATAGCTTGGACAGGGCCTGCACCAAGCTGAAGAGCTTTTAGCAAAATTGTTGTGCCAAAAATCCACTTAAACAGCAAGAAAATCAGACCAATTTTAATGGTGGACAAACCCAACACTCTGCCATAAAATAAATTGGAGGAGAGATTGGAATGGGAATCACGGTATCAAAAACTGCAAAGAAATACAAAACAGGAAATATTACTGCTGCTTTTGGCAGTGACCTTTTCCTTCAAGGCTCTACAACAATTCCCAATTTATTATTGAAGTTCTATAGTCAGCTAGGCATAGACGACTCAGAAATGATGCTGCTTATTCAATTAATTAGATTGCGCACTGAAGATAAGAACTTTTTCCCCTCACTGGAAGTATTATATCCATTACTTTCAGGCAGTGAAGAACAGATTGAGAATAGCCTGGAAAGCTTGCTTCGCAAAGAATTAATTAAAGTATCCGATTTTTTTGATGCAGAAAGAGAAGTGGTTTTTAAGGGTTATGATTTTGAGCCCCTGTTTGAAAAGCTTTCTGAAGTATGGGCATGCGCCAAAGTGCAGGAAAATCAAAATATACGAAAATTTATCGAGGTTGAACAATTTCAACAAGCTTCAATAAATTTATTTAAAAATTTTGAATCGGAATTTGGCAGGCCGTTGTCTCCGATGGAAATTGATCAAATTAACTCATGGTCCCGAAGGCTTCAACCGTTTTTGGTGCTGGAAGCTTTAAGGCGAGCCGTTTTATTAGGTAAACATAATTTTAAATATATAGATAGTATTTTAAGGGAATGGGAAAAAAACAATATAACCTCAGTCTGTGATATTGAAGAATACGACAGGAGATTTAAAAATAAACAACCTGCTAAGAAAAAGCTGCAAGACACTAAAGAAAACAATAAGCAGAACAATAAAAAAAGTTTGATCAAATCACTTTATATGAATTGAGAAAGGTTGGCTAACATTGGTCTTTTGCCGGAAGTGCAGCGACAGCGGTTTGATCATACATGACGATTTTGTGGAACAATGTTCATGTTATAAGCAGCGAGCTATAACTTCAAAGATTGTGGCTTCGCAAATACCTCCTAAATTTCAAGGCTTTACTTTTAAAAATTTTAACCTGGGTTTTTACTCTAAAAGCAGCATAGATCCTGAAAGGAATAAATCATTGCGGGATATTGCAGCAAGTACTTTACTTGCTGCCAAGAGTTTTGTTAACAACAGCCTAACTGATTCCTCTACTGAAGGTCTGCTGTTAACAGGGCCGGTCGGGAGTGGCAAAACTTTTTTGGCCTGTTGTATAGCCAACGAACTTTTATCCAGGAATAAAAAAATCCTGTTTGCTGTAGTTCCCGACTTGCTGGACCAGATTAAGGCGACATACGGATCCAACAAATCAAATACAGTTACGGAATCAGACTTGTTGGATTCGGCACGTGAGGTACCCATACTGGTTTTAGACGATTTGGGTGCCCATAATTATACCGATTGGACACGCAATAAAATTTTTACTATTATCAATTACCGGCTTAACAATCTTTTGCCGACTATCATAACCACTAATATTAATCTGGAAGACCTGGAAGAACATCTTGGAGAAAGAACAACTTCGCGGATTTTGCAAATGTGTAAGCCCTACCGGTTGCTTGTGGACGTGGATATTCGCATGCAGCTTGCTAAAGCCGGTAAATAACAGCTTCTAAGGAGCAGAAGCAGGGATGAGAACTGGAATAACAACCGGAGCATCGGCAGCAGCCGCAGCAAAGGCTGCTGCTATATCTTTGCTTACAAATAGTACACCTTCGGAAATAGTTGTAGTGAACCCGGACGGTAAGGCTATCAAAGTGCCGGTACACCGTTATTTCGAAGTGTTAAACGGCAAAGGTGCAGTTGTAATCAAAGATGGCGGAGATGACCCCGATATCACTCATGGTCTGGAAATATTAGCTGAAGTAGTTTTGTCAGCTGATAATCACATAAATATTGTTGGAGGGCAGGGGATTGGCACGGTAACCAAGCCGGGGCTACAGGTGCCGGTAGGCAAACCAGCCATTAACCCTGTTCCACAGTGGATGATTGAAACTGCATTAAAAGAAGTTTTACCAGCCGGGCAGGGCTGTCTTGTAACGATAAGCGTTCCGGACGGAGACAAAGTAGCTAGAAGAACCTTAAACCCGAGGCTGGGTATAACCGGAGGAATATCCATACTTGGCACCACCGGCATAGTTTTACCAATGTCTGAGGAAGCATATAAGGATTCCCTGGTGCCTTTAATTGACGTGGCCGTAGCTGCCGGGTTGAAAAGCATTGTCCTGACGCCGGGCAGACTGGGAGCTAAATGGGCCGCAGCCCACGGAATGCCTGAAAAAGCCGTGGTTGAGATGAGTAATTTTGTGGGATTCATGCTGGAAAAATGCGTGGACAGAGGTATAGAAGAAGTTCTACTCTGGGGACATCACGGTAAATTAATAAAAATTGCCGCAGGTGTATTTCATACCCATAGCAAGGTAGCTGATGCCAGGCAGGAAACTTATGCCGCGCTGGCCGCATCCTGCGGGGCTGAAAAAGAAATAGTATTAGCCATAATGGAAAGCTTAACAACAGAAGCAATATTGGAGATTTTAATTATTAATAATTTAACTGAAGTTATAAGCATGGCAGCGGAAAGGGCCAGCTCAAGGGCTGAACAATATGTTAGGGGCGGCCTGAAAATAGGAACGGCGTTCCTTTCCATGAGCGGAAAAGTAATAGCGGCTGACTCAAAGGCCCGTTCGATAGGTGGGAAACTGGGATGGCGAATGTAACTATAGTTGGTGTGGGGCCAGGAAGCAAGGAATACCTAACCCGGGCTGCCGAAAACGCGATTTATAATGCCGATGTTTTAATCGGAGGCCATAGACTAATAGAAATGTTTAACTCCCTGCCTGCAGAAAAAATTACCATTACCGCAGAGCTTATGCCTGTTTTACAATTAATTAGGAGTAAAACACTTAATGGGAATAAAGTTGTGGTTCTGTCTTCCGGTGACCCTGGTTTTTATGGAATTCTAGCTACTATTAAAAGACATTTGCCGGATTTAAACGTAAATGTCATTCCCGGCATATCATCGGTGCAATTGGCTTGCGCCAGAATAGGGATACCCTGGGATGACGCTGTTTTGACCAGCTGCCACGGGCGTGACATTTTACCGCTGGTAGCAGCGGTAAAAAAACACAATAAAGTTATTACCCTGACCGGACCCAAGCAGAATCCTGTTGAGATAGCCCGTGCCCTGCTGGCAGGCGGCACCGGCAACAGATCCGTATATTTAGCCTGCAATCTAACTTACCGGAATGAAGTAATATTAAGCACTGACCTGGAAAAACTTGCCACCTTAGATCAAAGTGATTTTAGCAATTGTGTGATGGTGATATATAGTGACTAGATTTTGGCCATTTTCGACCCCTGGTATACCGGACGATGTTTTTAAACGTGACAAAGTGCCCATGACTAAGGAAGAAGTCAGAGTGCTGACCCTGGCTAAAGCCAGATTGGCTCCAGGACAAGTAGTATGGGATATTGGCTCCGGAACCGGTTCTTTATCCATAGAAGCTGCGCTGCTAACACCTGGAGGAACTGTTTATGCTATTGAAAAAAACACGCTGGGTGTAGAGTTGGGCCGGGATAACGCCAGTAAAATAGGAGTCGACAACATAGTTTTCATCCAGGGTGAGGCACCCGGCGTTTTAGAAAAACTTCCCGACCCGGACCGGGTTATCGTAGGCGGTAGCGGTGGATACCTACCCCAGGTGCTGCAAGTTGCCATGAACAGGCTTAACAAAAAAGGACGGCTGGTAATTAACGCCGTAACAATGGAAACTTTGACCCATTGCACTGAGGCCCTGTCAGAGAAGAATTGCGATATCATCCAGGTTAACATATCCCGCGCCGAGCCGTTTGGGAAATACCGGATGTGGCGGGCACTAAACCCAGTTTACATCATTGCCTGTGAAAAAGAATTGCAGGCTTAATACTTAACAAGAAAGGTGAATACGCATTGACGGGAAATTTTTATGGGATTGGAGTTGGTCCGGGCGACCCGGAATTGCTTACGATAAAAGCTCAAAAAATTTTATCCGATATTGATGTATTATGCGTTCCCAAATCACGTCTGGAAAAGGATAGTTTAGCCTTATCCGTAGTAAAAAACACGGTATCCAGGGAGTATCAAATACTGGAATTAGAGTTTCCCATGTCCCGCAATCAGCAGCTGCTGGAAAAATGCTGGAGTGAAGCAGGCGCTCATGTAGCCGCCGAACTATTGTCCGGCAAAAACGTTGCTTTCATTACCATCGGTGACCCGACTTTATACAGTACTTACGGTTACCTGCTGAGATACATCAGGAAAAACCATCCGGAAATAATTACTTCAACCATACCTGGCATTACATCGGTAACCGCGTGTTCTGCTTTTATTCAGGAGCCGCTGGTGGAAAGGGAAGAAAAACTGGCGATCATACCAGCAGCTTATAATCTTGAAGATTTACGTACAATATTGGACCTTTTTGACTCAGTGGTATTAATGAAAGTTAACAAGCGTCTACCGGAACTGATCAACTTTTTTAAAGAGATTGATCATGTGGAAGCGTATTATGTCAGTCGTTGCGGCTATCCTGATGAGTTTGCGACCAATAAGCTTGAAGAAATTGGAGATAAGGACCTAGATTACATGTCCTTAATGATTGTTAAAAGGCGGAGGGGTATTTAATGATTTATTTTGTGGGCGCGGGTCCCGGCGACCCCGATTTAATTACTGTTAAAGGAGCCAAAATCTTAGCCCGGGCTAAAATCGTCATTTACGCCGGCTCGCTTGTCAACAAGGAAATTCTAAAAATATGCGACCGGAACGCTGAAATATATAACAGCGCGGGCATGACCCTTGAGCAAATTACTCAAATAATGATAGAAGGGCACAGAAACGGCCTGGAAGTAGTTCGCCTCCATACTGGAGATCCCTCTTTATACGGCGCTATTCAGGAGCAAATGGACGTATTGCGCAAGGAATCCATACCCGTTAGGGTAATACCTGGAGTCAGTTCCTTTTTGGCAGCGTCAGCAGCCATCCCACATGAGCTAACATTACCGGGAATCACCCAGACGGTTATTTTGACCAGGATGGAAGGGCGCACGCCTGTGCCGGAAACGGAAACATTAAGATCACTGGCCGCTCATAAATGCACCATGTGCATATTTTTAAGCGTCCATATGCTGGAGGAGCTGTCTGCTGAACTCGTTGCCGGTGGTTATAGCCGGACCACCCCGGTTGCCGTTATTGAAAAAGCATCATGGCCAGAAGAGCGGATTGTAACCGGCAACCTGGGAAACATCGCAGGTAAGGTTAAGGAAGCAGGAATAACCAAAACAGCCATGATTATTGTCAGTGAGGCGTTCCAAGCCGATTATCTTCCGTCACGGCTTTACGACGCTGATTTTACTCATTCTTATCGTGGAGGAAATCAGTGAAAACCGCCGTTATCTGCATCACCAGGCGAAGTCATAATTTAGGTTTACAAATTAAAAACAAGCTTGGACAAAACGGCGTAGAAGCAGACCTTTACGCATTTAGCCAGGGCTCTGTCAGATCTGATGACACTGTTTATTTTCAAAACTTGTCCGGTATTGTAAAGGAAATATTTCCATCATATCGCCAGATTATTTTTATTATGGCCCTGGGCATTGTTGTACGGGTTATTGCAGGCCTGGTGAAGGATAAAACCGTTGACCCCGCAGTTATCGTCATTGACGAAAATGGCCATAACGTAATCAGCGTACTTTCAGGTCATCTCGGTGGAGCAAATAAGCTAACCAGGCTTATTGCCGGGCTGATTGGCGCCAGACCTGTAATCACAACTGCTACCGATGTCCAGGGTTTGCCTGCAGTTGATGATTTGGCCAGGGAATATAATTATGCATTAGATCCTGTATCAGCCGTTAAAACTGTCAACAGCACCATTGTCAATGGAGGAACAGTTTATTTTTACGGCAGTGAGAAACTTAAAATCGCCAAAGAAAAGTCGTTACATTATTTTGCTCTTTCCGATTACCCAGACCGCCAAAGGTCGGCAGACTTCAATGTAATCATTACCAGCGAGATTATAAACAACTGCCATGCCAATACCATGTTTTTACGCCCGCGCAACCTGGTGGCCGGAATTGGCTGTCGTTCCGGAACGCCTGCGGACAAGTTATTGGAGGCCGTCCATACTGCACTGGAAATGTGCAACCGGTCGTCATTGAGCCTGCGGGTCCTGGCCACCATTCAAATCAAAGCTGATGAACCTGGGTTAATCCAAGCCGCTGCTGCCTTAAAAGTCCCGGTTATTGCATTTTCAGCCGAAGAAATAAATTGTTTTATCAATAAAACCGGTAGATGTATACAACGTTCTGATTTCGTACAAAAAAAAGTTGGTGTGCCGGCTGTCTGTGAACCAGCAGCACTAATGGCAACAGGAAAGGGTGAACTGCTATTACCGAAACAAAAATTCCCGGGCATAACCGTGGCAGTGGCAGAGGATCCATTGCAGTAATAGGCACCGGGCCAGGAGCAATCGAAGACTTAAGCAGCAGGGCTTTAACCGCGCTTAAAAATGCTGAGGTTATAGTTGGTTACAAAACATATGTTGCACTTATTAAAAGTATCATAGTTAATCAAGAAATAATAAGCACAGGAATGACCCGTGAAATTGAACGCTGTGCGGCGGCTATCGAACAAGCCTTGTCCGGCCGCAGAGTTGCCGTTATCAGCAGCGGAGACCCAGGGGTTTACGGAATGGCCGGGCTGGTACTTGAATTACTGGAAAAAGAAGGGGAACTAAATAATATTCCGGTGGAAATCATTCCAGGCATAACCTCGGCCACGTCAGCCGCAGCCCGCTTGGGCGCTCCCTTAATGCACGATTTTGCAGTAATCAGTCTCAGTGATCTTTTAACTCCGTGGGAAATTATCGAAAAGCGGTTGGAAGCAGCGGCTTATGCAGACTTCGTTATCGTTTTATATAACCCGGCAAGCAACAAAAGAAACTGGCAGCTTAAAAGCGCCAGGGATATTATGCTCAAATATAAAGCACCTACAACTCCGGTAGGGATAGTAAAAAATGCCGCCCGCCAGCAGGAAGAAGTTTATATCACCGATATAGAAAACATGCTGATTTATCCTATTGATATGCTGGCCACTGTAATTATAGGCAATAAATCCACCAGAGAAGCGGGAGGATTTATAATAACCCCGCGGGGGTATACCATATGATTTTAATCCTGGGCGGCACCAGCGAAAGCAGGGAGATAACCGTAATGCTTGTCAGGGAGGGTTATCAAGTATTAGCCTGCGCTGCAACTCCATACGGAGGCTCTTTACTTAAAGAAGCGGGGGCCAACGAGGTTATTCAGCAACGCATAAGCGAAAGGGAGCTAATAGACTTAATCCAATCCAGGGGTATACAGATTCTGATAGATGCGACCCATCCCTTTGCCGAACTCGTTACAACCATTGCCCAAAGCGCCTGCCGGCGCGCTGGCATCCCCTACCTAAGGTATGAAAGACCGGGCTGCACTATTCCTGAGCACGCACTAATCCATCGCGTGCAGGGATATGCTGCTGCTGCCCAAAAGTCTGCAGAACTGGCTGGCAAGACGGTTTTCGTAACTACCGGAACCAAGACTTTACCTATTTTTTACCATGAGGCACAGAACCAGGGTAAACGTGTTGTAGCCAGGATTTTACCAGATCTGGAAGGACTGAAGCTTTGCCTGGGGCTGGGTATACCCCCGGGTGATATTATTGCTATGCAAGGGCCTTTTTCCACTGCATTGAACAAAACTTTGCTCAATGAATTTAAGGCTGATGTCCTTGTTACTAAAGATAGCGGCACTGCCGGAGGCGTCGCCGCTAAAATTGAGGCGGCATTGTCACTGTCAGTTCCGGTTGTGCTGATTGAGCGGCCTATTTCTGTTCACGGTTCTGTTGATAATATTGAACAATTGCTTAGTGAAATTCTTTATCTTGAGAGGAATGATTAATTTGAAGACCGCGATAATTTTACTCAGTCATGGAAGCAGGCTTCCTGAAGCACAGGCTACGTTACAAAGAATTAAATCTTTGGTATCCGCCAGTGTGGCTGAAGATTTTATAGTCGAAGGCGCAGCATTACAATTTAACCAGCCGGATCTACCGGCCTCGATAGCCAGAGTAGTTGAACAAGGAGCAAAAAAAATCATCGTAGTTCCTTTATTCCTTTATCTTGGCCTGCATATGCAGCGTGACATACCGGAAATACTGGCCAGGGAAAAAATACGCTATCCGGGTGTCAGCATTAACATGTCTGAACACATAGGCGCAGACCCGCTCCTGTTGGAAATAATCATGAACCGGGTCAGGAGGGCTTCCAGTTGAAATACTGCATAGATCCGCAGGCAATTGAACGGGAAAGCATGGCCATTATAGAAAAAAACGTTCCAGAGTTAAGTGCTTTGCCTGAAGGAGAAAAAGCTATCACCAAAAGAATTATTCATACCACCGGTGATTTTAGTATCGCCAGCATGGTTAGGATACACCCCCAGGCTGTTGAAAACGGGCTAAACGCACTGCGTAACGGCTGCAAACTTATATCTGACGTTAATATGGTACTGGCCGGGTTAAATAAAAATAAACTAAATTCCTTAAATGTGGAATCATATTGCCTGATTAATGATCCAAGAGTAATTAAAGAGGCTGCCGAAACCGGTCAAACCAGGGCAATGGTTGCAATGCAAAAAGCAGGATCCTTAAACGGTGACATAGTGGTTATCGGCAATGCGCCCACAGCATTATTTACGCTATGCGAAATAATTGAAAGCAATAGAGCTAACCCGGCCCTTGTAGTGGGGACACCAGTTGGTTTTGTGGGTGCCGCCGAGTCGAAAGACCTGTTGGTTGCACTGAATAAAGTGCCGTATATAACAGTTTTAGGCACCCGGGGAGGTAGTACCATAGCAGCTTCAATTATCAATGCGCTGCTATTACAAATATAATTTTATTTTGGAGTCAGGAGTCAGCAGTCAGAATAAGAGAACCGGCTGTATACATTCTGAATTCTGTCTCCTGAATTCTAATACCTGAATAGTAACAAATATTTGAAATCCCCTATGGGGATTTTTTGTTTATATGGATAATTTTTCATGTATAATATATATATATATTGTCCAAGCTATTCTTTGTTGAGAAAGGAGGGGAAAATGTTTACTCATTTTTCCAAAATTGCGGGCTCAATGTTTGTTGTAATCTGCTTGTTATGCATTTGTGCCGCTAATGTTTATGCCAGTGTTGAAAAAGAAACAGGAGGTTTATTTGATGGATCAGTAAGTTATACCGTTCAACCGGGGGACACATTATCGGAGATAGCACAAACTTTTAACGTTGACTTAAATTTGTTGATGCGGGCCAACAACCTAAAAACGACGGTAATTAGGCCATACCAAATCTTAAATATACCGGCGGGAGACTCCGAAACAATAGCAACCTCGCGTGCCAACATAACCAGAGAGGATTTCTTGCTCCTGGCAAGGGCTATATATGCGGAGGCCAGAGGTGAAAGCTTTGATGGTAAGGTTGCAATTGGCGCGGTCATTTTAAATAGGATGCAAAGCCCGTACTTCCCTGATACAATCAGGGAAGTAATCCTACAGCGCAATGAACGTGTTTGTCAGTTTACCCCGGTTTCCAACGGAACCATTAACCTTCAGCCGGACGAAGCGGCATTACGTGCAGCGGCAAAAGCCCTGGAAGGTTATGATCCAACAGGTGGCGCGCTGTTTTTTTACAACCCGCATATCTCCACTGATAACTGGATCAAAACCTTACCCGTATTAACTAAAATAGGAAAACATGTTTTTGCAACTAAGGCATAAAAAGCAGGGAGAAAATCTCCCTGCTTAAACTATTTCCTGTACTTTAATGCCGGCAACGGTCACATTAATACTCTTAATCGACAGGCCTGTCATTGTTTCAATATATTTCTTAATTTTGGACTGAATATCTCTGCTTGTATCGGTTATCTTTGACGTTATATCAAGAATAACTTCAATTTCAACAGTGACTTCCTGTTCGCTTCTAATTATATTTGATCGCTTAACTTCCACAACACCGGGCACAGCAGCTGCAGCGTGGGTGGCAATAGCTCCTAACGCGCCCTGAGAGATAGATAATCTGCCATACATTGTGAATGTCGGCCTGACAATGGATTGTTCCAACCAACCCCTATTGCCCTGGTAGCCTTTGCGGCGTAAAAATACCTGTATCGGGTCAATAATAGTTTCAGGCAAACTTTTGCGCACTTCAATGGTGGGAGCCGGTATAACGTGTTTACTATGCTGTGTTCGCATTCTTCTTGCTTTCCTGATTTCTTTTTCCGATGCAATTTGCTCTATCAATACGTATTCCTTAATTGCAGGCAGCGTCAGCCTTTCGGCTATTTTGTCCACCATTTTTGTGGACGTGCCAAGCAGTAGTATTTTAGCTGGTTTAAGCCGGTCGACGCATTTTATAACTGCTTTCATATGCTCTTCATCAGTAAAAAGTGCAGTTTTTATAGCACCTATCCTGGTTGGTTGCTTTTTGGCGGAAATTCCGGCAACAATTTGATTTCCGGCGATAACTAAACCATCATCAATAATTACTTCAGCACCTAATTTATTGGCAAGTAAAACAGCCCTATGGCTCTTCCCGGTACCGCTTGGCCCTACAAGAGCATATACTTCCATATTATCCTCCTCAAAAACCGTATCCGTTTCTTTAAGGGCACGGGCTTTCTAACTTGTTTGATGTTATAATCATCTTGTATTATTATATATTATCAAAATAGTGTTTTTATAGACCAATAAACCGGGTGGGATTGATTTGGCTGAAGAATTTATCAATAATCTTAAAAAGAAATTTGAATTAAGCGAAAAAGAAACTAGTTTAATGGGTAAAACCATGCGGCGGTTAACCAGGGAAGACCGCAGGTATTACTTTAAATATATGAAGCCAAAAGAGAAAGCCTATAAAGAATACCTTGAAAATCAATATCAATCCCTGAACCCCGATCAAAAATCAGACTTTATAGAAACAGTGGTTCGCAGTTTGCTGGATAAAGGCGGCGACCCGGATATCTCAGATTCTATTGTTATGGGGGTTGTAGGCAGAATACCAGTTTACAACCGCATGCGTGAAAAAGCAGAGAAAGAGGGATTTAAGTTAAATCCATTGGTAAACTTTGGAGGCATGGGAACCGTTATTATGCTGGTGGGTGGAATTACTGCAATTATCTTATATTTACTTGCAAAATAAGGTACTGTTTACCAATTTTAGGAGGAATAATTTATGTGTAACGAACTTACTGCTCATTCTGCGGCCGTTAATGATTTTATCAACTCAAATCTTGAAGAAGTTGTTTTAAAAAGTGGCGCTTTTTTTTCAAAAGATCGCAATCATTTAATTATTGACTATTATAACCACAAACACTATGTTTCAGTGCTGAATGGCGAAGTTGTTACAGAAAATGGAGACCAAGTTTCCCTTAACGATGCCACACTGATACTGCAATATATGATCCAGTGCAGCGGGCTTCCACCAAGGGGAAGATGGATTTCATTCCTGGAATTGCCTGAAGGAATGCATCATTACGTGCCTTTTTTAAATGATGCCTGCAACCCGATTAGTCGTGAATTTGGAAATCAACCTGAAAAATTATTGGAAAGGTCTAAATTACTTGGTGGTATGCCGGCAGCTTTAGGCGATTGTTCTGTAATAATACCGGCTTTTCAAAAGTTACCGCTGGCAGTTGTAATGTGGGAAGGAGACGATGAGTTTCCCCCCAAAGCTACCATACTCTTTGATGCTATAGCCCCCCACCAATTAACCACAGCTGCACTTTGGGTGCTGGGATGTGAATTAACCAAAAAACTAATAGCTTAAATTGATACAACGTTGGATTAAAATAGTGGCTGGCAATGAGCCAGCCACGTATCTCAAGTTATTCTGTAAATCCAATTTGCTCCGTTGTTGTTGTCCCAGTTTTGACTGCTATCGCGAAAACAAAAGTTAAATTGTTTGTCTTTTAATTCTATCGTCTGCTCCCAGCCTTCACTGGTTTTGTCCATAACATAGTCTTTAATTTCTCTCCATTCATTCATGTCACCTAAACCACCATGCAGCCATACTTGACTGGCGCCTTTTTGATTTAGTAAACCGTTATATCTAACACGTATTTGTTGGCCGTCCTGCGTAAGCGGTTTTACTTGAACGCCTTGAATTGCAGCCGAGAACGTAAATGGGCTAAGAGTACTCATTTTGCACCTCCATTATATGTGTTAGGTATAGTTTAAACAAAAAAAGGCTAATTATTAGCTTTAATAGCGAGGAAGCATTTAATTAGCATAATTTTTCAGATTGACAACAGAAGCATTATAGGTTAATATATTATTTGTCGCTATTATATTAATTATCGGGATGTGGCTCAGTTTGGTAGAGCGCACGGTTCGGGACCGTGAGGTCGCACGTTCAAATCGTGTCATCCCGACCAGTTTTTCATCTTCTGAAACCCGTGAAGACTTTAAAACCAAGGTCTCGCGGGTTTTTTATTTATTAACGAGGTTAGGCAAACTCATTTTATAATCCCTAAATTTTCGCAAGTTGCCGTATTTTCGTAAGCAAATTGGTAGGCAAGTCTATAGGTTTTTATTCTCAGAAGGAGTTTCGACAAATTTAGATAATATTTGAGCCAATTGCATAATTCTAGCGCCATAAAACACAAGGCTCTTAAAATATAGAAAAACAAATTTACCCTGACCAAAAAAGTTTAAATATCTCAATAAAGCTCCCAAAAATAAAAGGTTTCACCTTATTGCTTATAGAAGTGTTCTTTATCCCACAACAAAAAACACAAGCGAGGTGAAACCCTACATGTATATTCTTGGTGGAATGCTTTTTCCCTTTGAAGTTTTACTAAAAAATTTTACTGAGACAGATAAGATATATCAGGTTTTAAAACAAATTGATTGTAAACAGATTGAACGTTTAAATGGCTGTTATATTGGGCCAGGTCGCAAAAGATACGATAGAATTGCATTATTTCGTGCCCTGGCACTTAAAAAGTTAATTGGACTCCCTACTACAAAATCGTTGGTTAAATGTTTATGTTATTCACCACTGCTAGCTCACTGGTGTGGCTTTGATCCTATGAAAAACACACCATCAGAAAGCGTGTTTTCCCGTTTTGAGAAGGATTTAAATGAGCTGAATTTACAAAAGGCGCTTAGTGATTTATGTAATGATTTAGCAAGTCAGGTTTTAGCGATTGTTGGTTCCAA
>NZ_AUMW01000037.1 GCF_000430885.1 Desulfotruncus alcoholivorax DSM 16058
GTAGAAAAGTAAAGTATTATTACTTATGGGTTCTGTTATGGAATACATTATTGTGTTTTTCATATCTTTTTAAACCTCAAAAAATAAACTTTCGGCTTATTATTGATTACCGTGCTTTAAAAAGAAAATATTCTCCATAAAATCCGCGTCCTGTTATGGGCCATATCAAAATATTGAAATGGTGTTGTAAGAGAGCATGGGCTATGGGATTAACAGATATTTGGGTGGAACCATCTAACGATGAACTAAACCACTTGGAAATTGGCAGATAGGAGTTAGAGTTAAGAGGGGTGAGGAAAATGGGTACCTGGCAAATGCAAATACGTTCGCCGGTGGCATGGATAGTCGGGAAACATTTTTTAGCCAGAAAACTAATTGACCTGATGCCGGCAGGACCCGGAATGGTTATATAATGTATGCACCAGTTTACCTTACGCCCGTGCGCTATTTGACCAGTGGCGTAATATAAAAGTGGTAAGGGAAATTAACTCGTAAAATGGCATTTAAAAGCAAAAAAAGATGTTATATTAAAGGAAATAGAAGATTTTGTAATGAATTAGAATATTATAATTTCTATTGTTGGAAAGGACTGATTAAATGCCTAGCGAAATTGTTTCTCCTCTTATCCTAAAACTTGATACATCTAATCCAAGATTTTTAGATGCTCAAATAGATGAAGCTGGTGCTATTATTTATCTGTTAAAGTATAGCAAAGTAGCCAAATTGGCTGAAAGCATAGTTATCAACGGAGGTTTATACATAGGAGAACGTATAGTCGTATTAAAAAACGATGACGACACCTACACTGTTTTGGAAGGTAATAGACGTACTTGTGCCTGTAAATTGTTGTTAAATCGAGATCTTATTCCAGAAGGTTATCAGTCGGTGTTTCCTGTTGCAAACCAAACTACCATCAATAATATAAATAATATAGAGGTAGATGTAGTAAGCACTAAAGAAGAAGCAGAAAGGTTTATTGCATCTCGTCATGTTCAAAGTGTTGAATTATGGAGCCCAATCGCAAAATTTAAATTTTTTGTTGACCGTTTTGAATCTGGGCAAACAGTCCAGAATATAGCTTCTTCCACTCAAACTCCAGTTGGTAAAGTAAAACAAGGTATAAAGGAATATAAACTATTAACCTGTGCATTAAACCTCCCTTATTGGACATCTGAACAGAAACAGAATAAACTAAATCTGTTTGATTTGGAAGCTGATAAATACTTAAGGATTTTTAGAACACAAGGAGCTGCTGCTGCCTTTGGCTTATCATACGACGAAACGTATACACCAGTGTCTTCATTAGGTCAAAAGGTTTTTAATCAGATTATTCAACGAATAATGTATTGTGCTTTTATTACAGATAACCATAACGAAAAAATAGATACTCGCACTAAAAATTGGAGAAACGTACCTGGCCTTGAAGCTATAGTAAATGCAGCTCACCAATCATCTACATCTGAACAATCAAATGATACAGGCAATCAACAAAATCAATCAAATACCCATGCAACGACAGGTGGTTCTTCAAATCAGTCAAACACAAATCCCAATCAGGGTGGCACAACCGGTACAACCGCTCAAAGCGGTTCGGTGGGTACAACCGGTTCAAACAATACTCAAAGTGGTGCGACGGGTTCACAAACTCAACCAGCTACAACTGGAGGAACCGCCCAGGCTCGCCCATCAAATCCTACTTATTCCCGTCATGTTTTAATCCCTGCAACATGCAGATTGAACATTCAATTACCAAAGCTTCATAATATATACACTGATCTACAACGATTAAATATCATTAGTTTTACAAACTCCGTAGCAATTACATTTAGAGTGTTTTTTGATCTAACAATTGAAGAATATTTGCAATCAAACAATATAACAAGTCCTCGATCAAATCTCGCTAGCAAATTTAGTACTGTTCTAGATGATTTAGTTCAAAAAGGTTTTTTGCAACAAAGAGACGCTAATGCATTAAGAGTTTTAACATCTAACAATTCACAGGCTCCAACCATATTATCCATTACCAATTTCCATGATTATGTGCATAGAATTAACTATCAGCCTAACCCAAGGGATCTAATAATAATATGGGATAATTTTCAAAAGCTTATGGAAATTATATATAGATGATTTAAACTTTATTGACATTAGATAACAATTACATCTATGGAGGTTTTAAAATGCCAATACCCTACTCTGATATTAGCCCGTTACGTTACCCAGGCAGCAAAGCATTTTTAGTAGACTATATAGATGAATTGCTTAAAGAAAATTACCTGGAAGGTTGTATATTTATCGAACCTTATGCCGGTAGTGCTATTGTTTCTCTCGAGTTATTAAGAAGGGGGACGATAAGTGAAGCAATATTAGTAGAGAGAGATCCTTTAATTTTTTGTTTCTGGAAATGTGTTTTTCAATATACATACGATTTAATAGACCGTATCGATAAACTACCTGTTACACTAGAAACATGGGATAATTTTCAGGATTATAAAAAAATTGATATTCAGCATGAAAATCAAGTTAATTATCAGCAGATCATTAATCTTGGGTTGGCCGGATTATTTTTTAACAGGACAACCTTTTCTGGAATCCTAAATGCAGGTCCTATAGGTGGAAGAAGCCAATCCTCAAATTATAAAATAGATTGTCGCTTTAATAAAAATAAATTAATTAAGAAAATTAATAAGCTATCTGAACTACATAATTGTGTAACAATTATTTTAAGTGATGCGGTACAATTTTTAAAGAAAAGTAAAAAATTATTAGGACAAAAACAATGTTTTATATATGCGGATCCACCATACTATAAAAAGGGAAAAGATTTATATAGATATTGGTACAACTATCAGGATCACCAAATGCTAGCAAAACGCTTACTATCAACAAATACTCCTTGGTTAGTTAGTTATGACAATCATGATAAAATAAAATCTTTATATAAAAAAGCACCAGGTCGGTGGCAAATTTATATAGATTATACACTTTCTAGTTCATCTCGTCGTAAAGAAATGGAATTAATTATCTCTAATTTACCTATTCCACCAAAGAGCTTTGAGATTTCTTTGATAGAAATATCTTAAAAAGACTTATAATCTTATAAGAGTCCTTATGCGAAGTAAACACCTATAAATTTACACATAAGCATGCCAAAGTACCCCTCTTAAAGGGGTATTTTTACTTCGTATAAGGAAATTGTGGGAGGAAACCAAATTGGATGTTCAAGACAAATTTAAATCTTACCTGCAAGGTCGAGGATTGTCCCGACGCACTATACGTACATACATAACAACACTGAACCGGTTTACCAAGTGGATAGAGCAGGTTTACGGGGAGTTTGACGTAGCTGCTATAACACCCCTGGACGTGGCCGATTACCGAAGGTATTTGAACCAAAAAGGTAAAAAGCCCGCTACTGTTAACCACGCCCTTGATGTATTGAACTGCTTTTTTGCCTGGGCAAACGCTGAAGGGAATGTACAAACCAACCCGGTAGCCGGGATCAAGAGGATGCGGGAGCAAAAAAATGCCCCACGGTGGCTTGGTCGGAGGGAACTGGGGGCTTTAATCAGGGCCGTTCAAAAGTATGGGAAAAGCAGAGACATCGCGCTGGTTATGCTTCTTATACATACCGGTTTACGGATATCCGAAGCAGTGTCATTACGGCAGGGAGATATCGTCCTTCGTGAACGTTCCGGTTTGGTCCGGGTCCGGCAAGGCAAAGGGGATAAGTACCGGGAGGTGCCGTTGAATATAACGGTTCGCCGGGTATTGGATGGGTATATAGGCGAAACGAAAGGGGAGTGGTTATTTCCTAGTCGCCGGGGTGGTCATATCTCAACCAGAGCCGCGGAAAATATTTTGACAAAATACGGGCGGTTGGCAGGGCTGGATGTTACCCCGCATATGCTTAGGCACACCTTTGGAAAAATGCTCGTAGATGCCGGCGAAAGCCTGGACCGGGTAGCCGCATTAATGGGGCATAGTAACTTAAATACAACGGCCAGGTATACCAGGCCGTCGGCGCAGGACTTGGAGTACGCGGTGGAAAAGCTGGCATGGGAATAAATTAACAAAAGAAAGAAGGTGCATTATGCTCTGGCGCACGCATTTTTTAACCGGGGCCGTCGCCGGTCTCGTTGTAACCGGGAGCACATCCCCCAGGGTAGTTATATTAACGGCGGGCGTTGCCGGAATTGCGGCCCTCCTGCCTGACCTGGATGACCCAAACTCATGGGCCGGGAGGATGATTCCGGTAATCCCGCGGTTGATCAAATTAACCATAGGCCACCGCGGAGCGTTGCATTCGCTCATGGGGGCCGTTTTCATCACCGCGCTGGCGGCCTTTTTGCTGCGTTTTTGGCACCCGCAGGCATATGTATACAACCACCTGATCCCGTTGTTTGTAATAGGCTACATCTCCCACCTGGTCGCGGACAGTTTAAACCCCCAGGGCGTGCCCTGGCTGTGGCCGCTGGATAAGCACTTCGGCCTGCCGCTGATGCAGACCGGAGGATTTTTGGAACGCTTTGTCATATTTCCAGCCCTGCTTGTATTGTGCTCTTGGCTGGCCGGTACCAGAATTACCTTCACATAACCAACAAATCCCTCTCTTATTTGACCGGCCTTGCGCCGGTCTTTTTTTTAATGGCGGCTTTAAAAATATGAAAAGGGGGTGTAATTTATTCATTGAACCAGGCCGCATTACAAACAAAAGGAGTGATTGCTTTTTGAAAAATCCTGGTGTTGCAGCGGTATATACAACATCTACGACGCCTACAAAACTGCGGATAGACTGAATAAAGAAGGAGTTGGTGGAGGTGCCGAGGTCACTCCTAAGTAGAATCATCCTCCTGCTGGTCGCCTTAATGCTGGTTTTCGCGACACCCGTTTTGGCCAACCAGCAGGTCCCGGGCGCGGAGACAACCGGAATCCAGGCGGTGAGCCCGGACCAGTTCGCACAGAAAATAGACAAACTGATGGACGGGGCGTATCGCACCGCCGCGCCCATCACGGACGCCGTGGCGAAGATCATGCTGGCCGTGACGGGGGTGGCCGTGCTGCTGGTATTATTCAGCGGCATGAAACTGTTCCAGAGAGTGCTGGGTTCCATCATGTGTATCGGCTTTGGCCTACTGCTTTTTTACGGAGCGCCTTACGTGGTGGGCTTGATCAATGGACTGGCACAATACGCGACACAATGAAGGAGGAATAAAACACATATGCGTCCTTACGTTAGCAAGTTAATCAGTGCCGCAACGGGCGCCACGCTTACACTTATGGCGTCACCCGCCTTCGCAGAACAAGTGCAGGCCAAAGACCCGTCAGAACTGTCAGGTAAAATCGTACAGCTGGTCCAGAACGTCGGCATGCCCGTTGGCGGCTCGCTGCTGTTCCTGGCCGTCTGTGTGGGCGCGATAGAGCTAATCATGGCCCGGGGTAAAGCCGAGGACAGGGCCAGGGTTATGAGTGGTCTATTGTACATCGCCATCGGCGGTATCATCCTCGGTGGCGCGCTGTTTTTCGCCGGTGTCTTTTTGGGTATTGGCAATTCCGTGTTCGGGAGCTGAAACACATGCGCATGTTCCCGATCCCCATGGACCTCACCGGGGAAGAAAAACTGATCGGCGGGGTGCTGTCCCTGCGGCAGATGGTCTACCTGCTTGGAGGCGGCGTTTGCGCCGTCTTTTTTCTCGTTCTTTTAAGGGTCATTCACGTGCTCTGGGCGCTGGCGTTGCCGGTGGCTATAATATGGCTGGTCCTGGGCATCTTCCTGAGCTTTTTTTCGCTGGACGGCATGGGCGCCGACGAGTACCTGTACAGGTGGCTTGCGTGGCGTACCCGGCGCCGCAGGTACGATTGGGGGGATGAGTTATCGTCATAGGCATAATCTTCTTTGTGTTGGCCATCGCCGTCGCCGCATCGGTGCCGTTTTTACTGCGAATGGCCGACCGGCGTGCCGAGCAAGGCCCCTGGCAGAAAAACAACAAGCCCGGCCAGCCCGCGCGGGAACGGGAAACCAGGCGCAAAAAAGGCGGCCCCTCCCTGCGCGACCTGTGGGAAATCAAGGACGTCCGGGACGGGGTGCTGCACCTCACCCGCTCGCGCTACCGCATGATCCTGCGCCTGGCCCCGGTCAACTTCGACCTTTTATCCGAAGGGGAACAGCAGGTGATCGAAAACGCGCTGATGGCCACGTGCCAGGGTATCGACTTCCCCGTGCAGTTTCTCTGCACCACCGAGGGGATCGACACCCGGACGCCCCAGGCGGAGTTGTATAACAGTATCGCCAGGGAAACATCCGGCGTCAGGCGGGCCTACGCCGACGTGCTGCTGTCCTACCTGGAAACGCTCATGTCCCAGCGGGCCATCCTGGTCAAGCGCTCATACGCCATTGTCGGCTGTGAGGGAATGCCTTACGCCAAGGCCCGGGGCGTGCTGGAACACCGGGCCGCCGTGCTGGCCGGGTCGCTGTCCCGGGCGAAAGTTACCGCCACGGCGCTGTCCAGCGAAGAAATCGTGGACCTTCTGCATCATATGCTCAACCGCGGCGGGTACGCGCACCCCTCGGACTACATTGAAGCGGGGGTGCTCGACCTCTGCCTGACCGGAAAGGGGGTACTTGCCAATAATATTCAAGAAGAAACAAGGAAAGAAACCGGAGAAGAACCGGGAGAAACAAGAGCTGTTCTCGCTGGATGACGGCGTGCCGTCAGTGCAGGACCTGTTCATCCCGGATGGCCTCGAGGAAGAACGGGACTCCATTTACCTCGGTTCCTCCAAGCTATGCCGGGTGTTCACCGTCTCCAAATGGCCGCGCGACACCCACGTGGGCTGGCTGGACGAAATATTCTCCATCGGGAACATCGACCTGTCCCTGCACGTCCGTCCCATACCGGACCGGAAAGTCACCACCAAGCTGACCGACGAAATCGTTTCGGCCAAGTCGCAGTGGATCGTGGAAAAGAGACGGGGCAGTGAAACGCGCCTGCCCGAACTGGAAGGCGTGATCAGGGACCTGCAGATCATCCGGGAGGCCATCCAGGCCAACCGGGACAGGATGTTCCACGCCACCCTGCTGATTAACGTGCACGGCACCGACGAGGACGACCTGGGCGCCCGGTGCGACAAGCTGGACAGCGTAATGGCCCGGCGCGCGGCGGAAATCAGGCCGCTCACCTTCCGGCAGCTGGACGCGCTGAAAAGCGTGCTGCCCGCCGGGAACCTGAGCATATACGGCAGCGGCACCTTCAGGAACCTGACCCTGGGCGGCACGGCCACCGTGCTCCCGGTGACCAGCGCCGTCCTGTCTCACCCCCGGGGCGCTTTTTTGGGGTTCACCATACCGGCCAATAGCCCGGTTTTCATCGACCCCTTCATCGGCCCGCCCTGGCTCCCCAACCCGCACATGGCCGTCTTCGGCTACACCGGCGCGGGGAAAAGCGTAACGCTGAAACTGCTCATCGGGCGGCTCGTCATGCTGGGCGTCTGGTTCATCATCTTCGACCTGGAGGGCGAGTACCGGAAAACGAACCGGCACCTGTACGACGGCAGGACCATCACCGTGGAGCCGGGCACCCCGGCGGGCATGAACCCGCTGGAGCTGGAACCGGAATATGACGAAGAAACACGCATAGAAAGGGTGAACATTTCCGACAAAGTGGCCGACATCCGGGCGCTGGTATCGACCGCCGTGCGGGGCTACGCCGGACGCGCCCTGGACCCCGTGGAAACGGCGCTGCTGGAGGAAGCAGTGCGCGAGCTGTACGCCGAAAAGGGCATCACCGCCGACCCGGCCAGCCTGTACGAGCCGGGCGGCAAAAAAATCGACGGCGGGGGTTACGCGGTTGGCAACGTGAAGAAGCGCATGCCCACGCTGTCCGACCTGCACGCGAAGCTGTCGGCCAAAAACGGCACCGAAAACCTATGTGTTATTTTAAAACCGTTCCTCCGGGAAAACTCCCTGGGCATGTTCGACTGTGAAACAACGGTTGACCTGGATACACAGGTGGTCACCTTCGACTTCTCGGGCGTCAAGGACGAGTTTACCAAGCTGTACGCCATGTTTGTGGTACTGAGCTGGGCCTGGCACAAATTCGCCCTGTGCCACGAGGGCAACAAAATGGTGGTGGTGGACGAAGCCTGGATGTTCGCCAAATGGCCCGAATCCGCGAAGTTCCTGGAAACGCTGGCCCGCCGGGGCAGGAAACACCACACCGGGCTGGTGGTGGCCAGCCAGCACATCGAGGAATTCCTAAACCGTGAGGAAGGCCGGGCGGTCATCTCCAACTGCGCCACCAGGGTACTGCTGGGTCAGAACCCGACTGTGGCCGTCGAAGTGGCCAGGGCGTTCAACCTCCCGGCCGGGATAGAGGAAAGGCTCCAGTCGTTCAGCGAGGGCCGGTGTATTCTGACCATGCACCAGAGTATGGCGGAAATGCAGGTGACCGAGCTGCCCTATGAAGCGCCATACGTTCGCACCGGCGGGGAGGTGAACGCGCTATGATCTACCGGCACGATTACGACTGCAACCTGGTGTACGACCCGTACTACGACCGCTACGTGGAACCGTGGAACGCCTGCGCCACCGAGGACGAGGCGCTGGCCAGCGGCGCGGCGCTGGGCATGCTGGCGGCCCTGGAATTCCTGTTCGCCCTTGTTACGGGTTTGGTTCTCCTGATCGTGCACATCGGCATAAAGATCATCGAGTGGCACGACATCCACAGCGAATACAAGCGCCTGCACGAGGAAAGGGAACCCCTGGGCTACCAGGTCGACGCCCATCTGAAGGAACGGGGCGACGGCCTGCGGGCAAGGTACCTCGTCACGGAGTGGGGCGTGCTCGCCGAGGAAGAATACCTGCGCCGCCGCGAACTTCAGCCGCCGGGACGCCGCTTTTCGGGCGCCGGCGAGCGGGGTCGCTGGCGGCTGGAAGGGGACCGGGTGGTGCGCGATGCGGTGTAGGCGCATACTATTACTGTTGCTGGTGGCGCTGGCCGCGTTCGCCCTGGCCGCCGCGCCGGTGCTGGCCGCCGACAACAACGCCGGCACGGACGGGGAACCCCTCAAGGACGAGGGCGGCTTCTTTGAACAGGCGATAGCCGCCGTATTCAACAACCTGTACGAAATGTTTTCGGCGCTGGCCGGGAAATTCGGTTTCAAGCCCGTTGGCCAGCTGCTCCTAAAGGTGGACGGAAACGCCTACGACCTCTCGTACCCGGCCCCGTTTCCAGCCGACCACTGGCGGAAACTGGACGCCCTTTACGGGAACATGGCGGGCGTCGGTTTCGCGCTGTACCTGGTCGCGATTCTGGCCACGGCGGGCAGGTTCATAAACGCCGGGATTTCCAAAAGCCCGGAGGCCAGGGCGGAGGCCGTATCCCAAATCTGGCGGATGCTGTTTGCCATCCTCATCATCGCCTCTGCGCCGCTGGTGGTAAGGGTGATGTACGTATTAAACAACGCCCTGGTGGAAGCCATTGCAGACGCGGGCGGGATAACCGGGGACATAGAAAAACTGCTGTCCAACGACTGGCTGAATGGCCTGATAACCGGCTCCGTAATCGGCACTGCGCTGGTCAAAATAATCTTCGCCTGGGCGGGATTCTGGCTTAACATTATCTTCTGGATGCGGGACATCGTGGTGTCGGTCATGTACGTGTTTACGCCGGTGATGGCCCTACTGTGGGTGATGAACAAAAACGTCACTGCCGCCGCGGTCTGGCTGGGCGAGCTTCTGACAAACACGTTCCTCCACTCGGCATACGCCCTGGCCGCCGTGGTGGTGGTAGTGTTCATCGCAGGCGACGACGGTAACTGGCCCAAGAAAATACTGGCCGCTTACATGCTCATCTCTCTGGGCGGTGTGCTGCGCAACAGCCTGCAGGGGCTTTGGACCAGGTGGGCCGGTATAGATGAGGAAGGCATAGCGGGCAGGGTCCTCGGCATGTTCGGGATGGGCGGCGTGGCCGGGCTGGGCAGGTTGGCCTCCGCTACTGTGAGCAGGCCGTCCATCAGCGGCGCCCCTGGCAACAACCCGGCGGGCGGCGCGCCGGGCGGTGGTTCCCCCATCAACCTGCAAGGCGTGCCGGTCCCGCATGGTAGTGCAGGGCCGTCACCCGGCACCGGGACATCTTTTGGCCAAACCGGCACGCCACCCTCCGGCTGGACGACTTCCTCGGGTGGGGTTATTATTCCTTCTGGGTCACAATCAACCGCTACTGGTGGAACTTCCACGACGCCGGGGACAGGCGCGATGCCGGGCGGCAGTCAGCCGGTGCCTGGCATCGCGCTGGTTAATTCCATGAACTACGGCAGGATGGCGCGAAACGTGACCCAGGGCGTCGTCCACACCTTGGGAGCGGCGGGGGCCGCCGTAATACCCGGCGGCCCCCGGGTGCTGCAGGCCGTATCGAAAGGCGCGGGCATGGCGGCCCAGGTTGCCGGTACGGCTGGCGGGATGGCCTACCACTCCTACCGGCGGGCCAGAGAAAACAGCGACGGCGCGCTGGACACCGTGCGCAACCTGCCCGGCGCCGCGATTCAGACCTTGCGGGAAGGCACCGGCACCCACCAGGGCGGTTTCGGCGGGGCTGCCACGGCTACTTTCAAAGCGGCGGCCGCATCGGTGGTGGACGCCGTCTCGCCCAACTCCACGCCCATCGTGGCACAAAAACTCACCGGATCAAACCTGGACGGGTACAGGTTCGGCGGCAGATGAAACAAGCGGGCCGGAAAAACCAACCGGCCCGCTTTTTCATTGAGGGGGTGGGATAACTGGATGATAAGCTAAAGCGGGCCGCCGGGAAAGCGGCCAAAAAAATCATCAAGGCCGGTTTGAAAAAAATACTGATCGCGCAGCTGCCCTACCTGGCACTGCTGATCCCTTTCTTTCTCGTCTTTTTTTTGGTCGCGGTATTGATCGCCGCCACGTACTCGTCCATGGCACCGGGCAGCTACATGACCGGCGTGAAACCGTCCCCGGAGGACGCCGAAATTATACGGCAGTACGAACAGCTATCCGCTGAATACAACGTCAAGGACACCTGGCTGGTCAACCCCGGCAACCCGTCCACGCCCGGAGGGAACAATCACGAGCCGTCGCCGGACAGCCCCTTTTACCCGGGCCGGGGGCGGTGGATCGGCCAGATGGTGGACCGGTACCGCAACGATTACGAACTGCGGGTGACCTGGGGCCAGCTGCACGGGGCGTGCCTGTTCTGGAACTACGCCATGGGCAAACCGGAAATCCCGGACACGCAAAGGGAAAAAACCGCGAAAGACCTGCACCCGTACTTTTACTACAAGGAATCGGTAGAGATTGTCTGCGGCAAGGGCGGGTGCGAAACGAATACCGTTTACCTGCTGGTGGAGGCGTACACCATCCAGGGCCATTACGAGTACCACTACGAATGGGTGACCGAAACCCACGGCGAGGGGGAGGATTCCTATACCGTCACCTACGAAAAATTAAAAGACGTGCGCCAGATCCTGCCCGACAAGTGGCAGCGTTTGAAAGACTGGATGAAAACCGAATACGAGCTCAAGGACGACAGCGAGGACATCGAGCTGGCCCGGACGTGGCTGTGGGAGGCGACAAGGGGATTCGACGCGCGGCAGGAGTGGCTTGAATGGCTCCTGGGAAGGTACGACTACGGCGCCTTCGTTTCGTCGGCCATGGTCCCGCCGGAACTGGTGCCTTTTTTCAAAGAAGCCGAGGAACGGTTTGGTATTCCCTGGTGGTTTCTGGCGGCGGTGACCTTCAAGGAAAGCTCCTTCAACCCGCAGGCCGAAAACACAGAACCGGGCTGTTATGGGTTGATGCAGGTGTCCCCCGGCAACTGGAACCACTACGCACCCGTGCTGGGCTTCGACCCCGTCATGGACCGGGATAACCCCCGGGCGCAGGTGCTGGTGGGGGCCTACATGCTAAAAGGTTACTTCGGCAGCGTGGACTGGGAGGGCGACTGGAAGGAGCAGACCCTGCCCGGGCTGACCGGATACGGCGGGTTTATAGAAGTGCCGCCGGATAAGCCCTACGACTCGCCGGAGGAATGGTGCCGGGCGGAGTACGCCTCAAAAATATGGGAATTGGCGGACGGGTTCCAAAACGCCGGTGGCACCTGGCCGCTGCCAGGTTATACCGCCATATCATCACCCTTCGGCTGGCGTATTCATCCGGTTACGGGCGAGAAGACATTCCACGAAGGCATAGACATACCGGCACCAACGGGCACACCGGTGCTCTCGGTTTCGGCGGGCGTAGTTACCCTGGCGGGCGTGAACGGGGGCTACGGAAACTGCGTAACCGTTCGGGACGGCCAGCACCTTTACCTGTATGCCCACCTGAGCCGTATAGATGTTGAAGCGGGTCAAACTGTCCAGCCGGGGCAGCAGGTGGGCCTGGTTGGCAGCACGGGTGTTTCCACGGGTCCGCACCTGCATTTCGGGGTGAAGGACCTGGCCGGCGATCACTGGATTGACCCGCTGCTGGTCGTGCAACCTTGATACCGGGCACTGTGCCCGGTTTTTTCATACTTCGCCCTATCGGCGGGCGCTGGGGAAGTGGAATCAGGGACGCGATCAAGGAAATGTCGGAAAGCTACCCCGGATGCAAAACGCTTACTGGAATATCGAGGAAGAACTTCTCGAAGCGCTGAGCGGCAGTGCCTCAAATCCCAAAATGCTGGAAATCTGCCTCAGCTACAGCCCCTGCCGGAGATTCTGGGAAGAATTCGGGCAGGGGCGCACGCCGTTTATAAAGAACGATCCCATCCGCCTTACAAAATACGGGGACCGGTACTGGGTGAGCGAAGGGAAACACCGGGTGTGTCTGGCGAAAAGGGCCGGGGTAGAAAGTTTGGAAGCCTTTGTATATTGCCTTCAAAGAGATACCATGTCGCTATTACATCCGGAAGGAGCGCCAGGTCGGTTCCGCTTTTCCTATTCTGTTGGAAACCGCAAATTTCAGGGGACAATTGCATACTTGCAGGTCCATATTGAGCATGGATTAATGAAGTTTGATCCTGTCGGATTTCAAAGTACCTGGCTTGATGTCGGTAAAGATACCTCGGGGCAATTTGTTCAGATTATGCCTGGTGTCGAGTACCGCGTGTCAACAATGAAAAAACGAATAAAAACCGGTTTGTTTCGTTATCAGAACGTGTTTACCGTCGAATCCGAGGTGGTTATTAGCCCGGAGCACCCGAAAACCAAGGTATGGCTCTTACAGGCGCCGGCCACCGAAGTGTTCAATTTCAACTCGCCTTCTTTCCGTACTATCTACCGGCGGGGGTGCTGGCGTCAGGGGCACTTGCTCAGTCTTTCCCGGGCGTTGCCGAATCTTTATCCTTTATGACCCATTTTCCATATGGAGGGATAGCGATGGCGATACAAACGCTGCTACTGATAGCAAACAATGCCTTGCTGTTACTGGCAATCTGTTTTTACGTGTATGAAAGGACTGCCGGTATGTACTGGCCCGCGCTACCTGGTTTGGCGAGGACGGCCATCTTGTTCACCATAACAAATATTCTTTTTGTTTTAAATACAAAGATGTCATAAGGGGATGGGTAAGAAAGATGCACAAAAAAGAAGATTTAAATTATGATGGATTTATTCGGGAAATGATTCGAGAAACCAGTTCTTATTCACCGCTTAAGACTACATTTTTTGCATTTGTTACGAAGTTAAAGTCCGCGCTGGAAAAATCAAACACAAAGAAGGCCGGTGTTTCGGGTCGTGGTAAGAAGGATGTGTAAAAACCCGGAAAACAGTTATAACAGTGAGGAAGATTTCACCTGTGGAGAATTTGTTCAGGAATTGCTTCGAGAAACAAAATGCGGCTATGAAGTGGTTTACGACCCCCAAAGCGTGAAGGGGTTATGCCACTACAAAAAAAAGGAAATAATATTAACTTATTTGCCGGAAACGCGCACCCTGTGGCCGCTCTTTCAGGCCGGCCATGAAATAGGCCACGCTTATTACGGCCCGGATTTTTTGTTCCGGTACCGCGCTCTACTATTGCCGGTTATACCAGTTTTGTTTTTGGTTCCGGTTTGCCTTGGATTAACTAATCAGCCAACAATACATGCTTTCTTATTCACCATCTGCGCCTGTGTTTTCTTCTTGCTGGGCTGTTATGAGATTTTTAGTAGCGAAGTTAAGGCGTCTCTTTTCGCGCTGGAAAAATTGAAGTCCAGAGTAAAAACCCAAAAGGCGGTTGATAAATTAACCAAAAGACTAAAACTGGACATTTGGTATAACGCCTTGGAAATCCCCGCCTGGTTTACTGTTTTCACATCATCACTGTGGTTTTTTTACCTGGCAGCACGTTATTTTTCACAGAAGGCCGGTGGCGCATTATGAGCATTACACCCAAAAAACTTGAGATCGGGCAGTGGGATTGCGTGGTTATGCTGTGCATATTGATCAACCTGGCGCTGATCTGCGCCAGCTTAATGAATCTTTGGTGAGGTGGTTTATCTGCGTGTACTGACAGCCACGGGCATTGAAGAACTCGACAAGGAGATTTCAAACAAGCTCGCCCTGCGTGACATTGAAGTTGTGGGCGAGTGTTATTACCGTGAAGGGCTTTGGGGGCTGGCAGAGGAACGCGGGGCGGACGTGGTTGTACTTTCTCCGCAACTGCCCGGTGACGGTGAAATACTGGAGGTCGTGAAAAAACTGCGCCTCTCCGGCCTGCGGGTGGTGCTACTCCCCGGGCGCCGTGAAAACGAGACGGCGCTGAAACTGGCCAGGCGGTCGGTCGCCCTTGGCGTGTACGATCTGGTGTGGGACCCGGTCAGCCCGGCTGTGGTGGTCCACAGAATTGAAAAACCGGCCACTTTAGCCGAGGCGGGAGTGGAGCCGGATACAAAGGAAGAACAGGTAAAAATTAACAAAGAAGAACATAAACCGCTTGTTCAGCGACTAAAAAAGATAAACCTCTTTAATAATGCGCTAAAAAAGCTTGAAATGAATATATCCCCTAAAAAATCCGAGATTGATAATCCAGGCAGCGGCATTCACTATGAAATATGTCCATACGAAGAAACAACAAGCCATTTAACGGTAGAAAGTGAGCCGCGTATACAGCCGGATCTTCCACAACCCAAACCGTTACAAGAAAACCCGGATACCAAATGTATAACAGCTCCAACCCGACCGCCGGTTAACGCGAAAATTATTACCGTCAGCGCCCCCTGGGTTTCCGGCGGGACCTCGACACTTGTGTCTATACTTGCAAATACCCTTGTAAAGAAGGGGAAAGTAGCTGTTGTTGATTGTGATATATTAAAATGCGGACTCGCCTTCAGGATGGGACATGATGCCCTGGAAAACGATTGGCGTCGCGGTGACCCGCCGGTTGTGCTCCCTTCAGGGATTGTGCTGTATTCCCTTAATCCCGGTTACCATAATGAAAACATTAACGAAGATAACCTCAAAACAGTGTTGGTTGAAGCGGGAACAGGCTCCGATTATCTGTTGCTTAACGCTGGCTCAAATCCAGAGGCATGGTGGTTTAACTACATATCAAAGTGGTCAAGCCTTGTGATCTGGGTTGTAAGAAGCGACCCGCCGCTACTACAGCAGGCGCTGTCCCGGTGGCCCGGGCGGCCAAGAGCAAGCTGCAGGGAAATTATGTTCCTATATGGAGCCGGCGACATAAAGGCCATTGAGAGCGCTTTTACATTACCTTGCTTGCAGGTCAAGGATACCAGGGATAAAAAGGGAATCACCGCCCTTATCAATACCGTTATTTCGCTACCCATAAAAAACGGCTTGCGAGTTTTAACGGTTGGTTTTGAGGATATACCCGACGTACAGGGCTTTATTTTTGACCCTTTTTCCAATGTGGACGAAGCGATTAACTGGCTAAAATATAATAAACCAGATGTTGCAATAATACACCCGGACTTAGATAAAGTCAGTCTTCTGGAATATGACCTGAGAAAATATGGTATCCCAGTACACAAGTGTTCACATGTACGAAATATGCAGCCCTCGGGAGACGGGGGTTTTATTGTGCCGGGCACGTCGGAAAAAGCCCTGCGGGCATGGATAAACTCTGTTACAGATAGGGGGTGAATTAGTGTCGATTCCTTTTGTGTTTATTGGTAGTTTCATCTATATGCTGCAAGTAGCTTTTGCTGTACTATCAAGAAAAACTGTTGCCTGGCCCAATCTTAATCTTATATCCATCGCATACCGTGGGTTATTGCTAGGGGTATTTTTTGTTTCTGCCCACTGCGCCTTTTTGTATGCGAAATTGGCTGAACTGCCTGCTGGAGCGCCACTTGCGACGGAATACGGTCGTTTAGTTGCCGCTTCGGTTTTGGTCATAGCGGGCTATGAAATGACAAAAGCTGTGGCTTGCTGGACGGGAGCAGCAAAAAGTTTTATGAAATTCTTTATAAATCTTGCAACAGGAATTGCGGCAGTAATAGCGTCCGGGGTTTTGCTCTACTATACGATCAAGATGATCTGATTTTGCAGAAAAATGAGGATATATGCGGTCCGGTGTCAGCGGTGGACACCAACACCGGCCAACTGCTCGGCCAGACCGACCCGCTCGCGTGCGGGAATGGTAGTCCGCACACTGGTTCAACGAATTACCTGTTATTTAGTTTTGGTTGGATATCACTTACTATTAATTTCCACCATTTCAAATATTCGTTATAGTCTGCAAAAGGTTTTGAAGAACAAACGGATGATTCTATAGCTATAGGTTTAATATTGGAAAGGATTGCAACTGATGCGATAGTTTCTTTAATCCTTTTACCTGTTCCTTTGTAGGTTGGATCAAAGCTTGTGATTCCCATTTCCGGCAAAATGTATGCAACGCGAAAGCCGGCTATATGTGTTTCAAGTGGCAATTTTGGCTTTTTTAATAAAGCGACGTAACTGTGAGTTTTCGCATCTGGACCTGAGACAGTAATATCTAATAATCCATCCAGTCGTTGCGAATTTGTGCGTAATATTTCAAGAAATTCTGGTATTAAAGCAATGTGCTCAAAGATTATCGGATAGTATGTTTCGAGTTGCAACATGTCGATCACCTCTTATTTAAAATCTGAAATGGAGGGTAATGTTTTATGGTTCCGGTATTTGTCCAAATTCGCGATCGCTCAATGCACAATCTGGTTACCAAAATGCTGAAAAAAGCTCTCAATGAAAATATTAGTGTCGCCATTTATGGCCCAGTTGGGGCAGGTAAGACTACTTTATTGAGGCGACTTGTAGATGTTTTAAAAACAAAGGGGCTTCAGGTTGTTCAGTTTGATTTAGACGCTGTAACGGAGGATTGCCAGGCACACCCTGATTACATCATTGTGGATCACCCCACTTCCTTGCAAAGCCTGAAAAAAATAAGAGAAGAATATCCCGGAGTGCCACTGCTGGCCGTATTATATGAACAACCAGAGAGAGGATTCGATGTCCTTGTTCAAGTTTGGCCCCCAGCGTGGAAAGATGCCTCCGCATCTTAGGTTGTTTCGCCAAGTTTTCTACATCAGCCTTCTTCTCAGATGATCTGATATTGCAGAAAAATGAAGATATATGTGGTATAATTGGATAAGGGAATATTGGAATATGGGCCTCACCTGCCGGGGTTAAGACAACTCGAAAGGGGGTGAGGCTAGCAATGATCGCAGTTTCAGACGTTATACAGATTATCACAACGCTTATCCTTTTTCTCACCCTCGTCGTCCTAATAACGGACCGGCGGAAGTAATTGAAGGCCCTTGAAGTTGCGGCAACAACTTCAAGGGCCTAAAATGAAACCCCGACAGACGAGGCATACCTGCCATATTACCAATATTCCCTGCTTAATAAGATAATATAACAATACCTTGTAAAAGTCAAACCGGTAAAGGGCCGGTTTTTCTTATTTTATAGGCGAAGACTTGGGCTTCAACCCAAGTCAATTTCTACACAAGGAGTGATGTTTTTGAACCAAGAAGAACTTATTGTACCAAGGTTGGCCTTCAAAATCAAAGATGCAGGCTTATTTTTAGGCATGCTTTACCTGGTGTCGTTTCTCATTATTTTGCCTTTTTATTTGAGAGATACCGGTAACATTTTAACCGGCGCGGAGCTTATGCTGATTGCAATACTGGGTATTGTCCTGGTACAAATATTCCTAAACTGGATATACATTCTTATCGTCTATATACAACCCTGTTGAGTGATTTCACTTACCGCCTGGGCCAAGGGCTGATGGAAGTGAAAACCTGCCCGACTTGCGGATCATTTTCAAATTAGTGGCCACCATTGCTGTTGTATTTGGGATGTTTAAAATTTCTGTTAAGGCACCGGATTTATGGATACTGTTTTCCATTTCTCTCGATCCGGTAATATATTCATGACCAGCGGATACCAAAACTTCCTGCGTTTTTACGAAACACTGCTGGCGATTTTCTTTTTGTTAGGCATCTGGAAACCCGGAATTATAACCGAAAAACTGCCACAAGAGTTTAAAGATAGGGTGGTAAATTTTGTTAAAAAAGGGGGCGAATCAATTGTTGATCTAAGAAACCTACGGTAGATTTCAAAAGAAATTTTTCCCAAACAGGGAACCAAAACAGCTGTTCGCGCGTCTAATAATTAGTACCAAATTTTTCATGGAGGTGTAAAATATATGCGTAGATTTCTTGCCTTTGTGTGCTTCATTCTGGCCCTGGCCCTGCTGACGATCAACCTGCCGTTCATAACCCACGCCAACGCGGACGAGCAGGTCAATGTATACGACCAGCAGAAGCAGTTAGTCAAAAGCGTGGTGTTCGTGATCGGCCATGACCAATACTTCGTCAACGGCCAAACCCCCGGAGTCAAAATGGACGCCAAACCGTTCATCGAAAACGACCGCACTTTCGTGCCGGTGCGCTACCTGGGCAACGCCCTGGGCGTGGACAACGACCACATCGCCTGGGCCAGCCCCAGGGCGACGTTCAAGCAGCCCGGCTTCCCGGTGGTGGAGTTGACGGTGGGCAGTAAAGTGATCAAGAGCGACGGGGCTGCTAAGACGATGGACACGGCTCCTCTGCTGAAAGCTGGCCGGACTTATCTCCCGGCCCGGTGGGTGGCCGAGGCTTTAGGCTACCAGGTGGACTGGGACGCTAAGAACCAGGTGGTGCTGTGCTGGCCCAAGGGCGCGGAGAAGCCGGACGTGAGCAGTGTAATCGGCTACATCGGAAAGCTGCAGCCGCCGGTGGATACCATTCCGGTTAACCCGCCTGCGCCGTCGGTAATACCTACCGGCAGTATGCCGGAGCTGTTTAAAAAGGCCAAGCCGCTGGAAGGTAAGCCGTTCAGTTTTGCCGGGTGGAAGTTTGATCCGAGTATTCAGGAGAGTTTGCAGCTTGAATGGGATTTATCAAAGGAAAGCCCTGTAATCCAGGAGGCAACTGTTGATGATTTAAAACCGAACGGCATTAAGATGGGCAAGGGTGATGGGATTATTATTCACGACTTAAATGTTACCAAAGATGGTGTAACAATTACAGCAACAAATTCAAGTTATTTTGTACCTCACTTCTACCTGGTGGAAGAAGGCAACGTGGTGCGCTACCGTGGCGGCGGCGGGTACATGGGGAAAGAAACAGGTAAGTTAACTTATAGCCCCAATGAAATACCCGGTGGAGAATATAAGCCTGGCTCAAATCCCCCGTTCACGCCTGCTGACTTGACCAAAGTAACCCACATCCTGTTTGAATTCGGCGGGGAACTATTGAATGTCAAAAACCCTATTTATCAAGGGGGTAACAAATAATGTTGAAGAAGTTAATTAACTGGCTGATAGCAGCGGTAATCATCATGGCCGTCCCGGCTGGGGCGGCTTTCGCATTGCCCGAAGATCAGGCACAGGAACGAGTAGTTAAGCAGGAAGTGATCGTCGGCTATTTCGACGTCTGGAAAGGCAGCGATTGGCTGGACACCAACAACGACGGCGACCGGGACAAACCCGGCCAAACGGGTAAATTAACCAAGCCGTTTAACTATTCGGCAGCAGATAAGCTAAACGAGTGGCAAATAACACGGGTGGAGGTACAACCATACCCGTTTAGCAGCGAGGAATATACTGCCGCCGGTGGCCGACATTATAATTTTAGTGGTCAACCTGAAGATATGTCTTGGGATAAATTTAAGTGGTGCTTAAAATATCTCCCCCAAAACCTGACGGCTAAAATTGCCGACCAAAACCTGCCCGCCGGCACAGCGTCAGTACAATGGGGGCTTGATTTGCCTTCTAACCCTATATACAATGCACTTGATATTAAAGACCTTAAAAACCGCCAGTACATTGGCTACGAACCGGCCAACATCGGCAGCATGGTCGAAGGCTGGCGCTGGTACTTACCGGCCATCATCACCTGGTACGGGATACCCAAAACACAAATAAACCTGGTGGCCTCCAGCATTGACCCCGGTGTGCCGGACGAAGCGGAGCCCGGCAAGACATACACCGGCACGGTTAAATTTAAGTATTTCGGCACCACACCGTTGGAAAACGTACCCATTGGCGTGTTCAACGGCCAGTACCGGGCCACACTGAAGAAAAACGGCCAGCCCGTAACCAGCGACAACTTCGCGCCGGACGATGTCAAAACATACACCTTTACCTGGACCGCTCCCGAATCCGGCCAAACGGTATTGAAAGGCGTAATAGACACACCGCCTCTGCCGAACGCATACCAGGAAACCACAGAGGAAGATAATACGATTCAAATAACCGTATTCGTGAGCCAACCACCCCCGCCATCGGGACCGGGCAGTTTAACCTTCCAGGCCGTGAGCCAGGACAGGAGCAAATCCAGGCCCGCAGGTACAGCCAAGTGGACCGACTGGGTAACGGCCACCCTTAAACCACCGGCACCTACGCCGCCAAAGGGCAATTTGGATTCGTGGGAAATTACAAGCGCGAAACTGACGTATCCCAAGAAAAGCCCGAATTTCACCTTCGGCACCCCCTACGGCCCGGTTGGAACGAAAACAATAACCATGAATCCCAACGGGCACGTGGCCAAGGTAGAGTTTCAGGAAGACTGGGCCATGGACGGGGCCAAAATATATTCATTGATCGAGAAAAGAATGATGGCCGAAGCGCCCAAAAATTACACCATAACGGCAAGCTATACGGTGGAATTCAAGTATCAGTACAGAGTGAGGAAAACAGACTCAAATGGGAATACGCATTACGTTACCCGGTACGGGACCGGTTCTGATTCTGGAACTGTAACAGGTCAGTTGTTGGTTAACGGCACCGGTGTAAACAGCCTGGCGCAGTAGGACAAAATTATTGACATCTCCCACGGAATAATAAACTTAAACTGGGGCAAAAACTGAGGCAATGATCACTATGTTCCGAATAGCGGTTGCACAGGACTACCAAGAGAAATTATCTTAAGCCAACTCTAAAACATGATATAATTAAACCAGAAAGGGATGATGCCCTTGGCGGAATATGACCTGATTATAAAAGCCCTGGCTGGGCGGTATGGTCGTCAAATTGCAGCCTTTGTCCGGGGTGTCGAAGTGCCGGTAGAGTCCATTCAGGATGCCGACAAAGAAGCAGTGGCCGTGCAGCGCAGTTCCGATGTGCTATATAGAATTAACGAAGACGGATACGAATACATAATGCTGGTAGAGTTTCAGGCCCGTCCGGACAAGGAAATGCCCAAACGGCTATTGGAATACATGGCCATGCACCACCGGCGGCACCAAAAACCAATTTATCCGGTGGTGATTAACCTTACAGGCAGCGATAGGCTTCAGGATGGACGTTATACTGTAGACTGCCTGGAACTAACGGTGGTGGAATTTAAATACCGGCAGTTAAACTTGCAGGACATGCCCGGTCGGGATTTGCTGTACAAAGGACCGGTGGAGCTATTACCTTTGGCTCCATTAATGAAACAGGAAGATCCACCTGAAGCAGTCCTGGAGAAATGTGCCCGGCGGTTTGATGAAGAAGTTGAATCTGATGGCGACAGGGATGTTTTGTACGTTGCTTTGGCCGCTTTGTCATCGCTTAGGTTCCCCAAAGAATTAATTCTCGAGGTGCTGGAGGTGATTAAATTGGAAAACCTGCCGCTGTTTGACGGTATCAGGGAAGAATGGGAAGCCAGGGGCGAAGTTAAAGGCCGGCTGGATACACTTATTGACTTGCTTGAAGCAAAATTCGGCAAGGTTCCGGAAGATTTGCGCAGTCGTCTTTGCGAGCTCAAAGACCCGGTGACTATTAAAGATACGATACGCAAAGTTGTTAATGCAGATACGATTGATGACTTTACCAGGCTGCTTAATAATTAAACTAAACTTTAGCCTCCGGGTTTCCCCGGGGGTTGTTTTAGAGCAACTTTCCCCGCCCGGTTTACCCCGGGCTTTTTTTATTTTTCAGGAGGTGTTTAAATGGCGGAAAAACTTCAATTTGCCTCCCGTAACTGGCTGGAACAGATCGAACGCCAGCGGGAGAAAATTATCGACGAGATTGCAACCCAGCTTTCACGGGAACACCCTGATTTATTTGAAGGTAAAACCGACCTGGCGGGTATGGAGGCGCTAATCCGAAACGCGGTATTGACCAGAAAGGATTTAACCCCCGACGAAAAGGAAATCGCGGTCAGGGAAATCATGGGCCAGACCACCGGCTACGGGGTATTGCAGGAATTTTTCACGGGGCCGGGCGCCGAAGAAATCACGGAAGTGTTCACCAACCCGTCCGCCGACGGTATCCCGAAAGTATTTTACGGCAAACGCGGCAGGCCCTGGCCGGCCGGGAAACAGTATTTCAGGAACAATGAAGAACTGCTCCGTTACTGCCAAAAAGTCTGCGAGGACGTGGGGAGACCGTTTACCGAAGATGCCCCGATTGTGGACGCCTGGCTTAAAGACGGCAGCCGGATTGCGGTGGTGGGGTTTAAGGCCAGCCCCCTGGGCGTATCGCTCACCATCAGGAAATCACCCACCACCAGGCCCCCGATGCCGCTGCAAAAGCTTGTGGAGTTTGGCATGCTGCCGCAGTTTGTTGCCGACCTGCTGGTTGACCTGCTGGTGATGGGCCATGCCAACATCGGCTTCTTCGGTCGCACCGACTCCGGCAAAACCACGTTCATGCGGGCACTGGCCACATATATAAATGAGCTGGAGAGAGTGTTCATCGCCGAAACAAGCTTTGAGATGTATATGCCCAACCTGCCGAACTGCGTCAACCTGGTGGAAGTGGTTTACGGTGATAAAACAATCGTGGATATGACCCAGCTCTGCAAAACCATGAACCGCAACAACCCCGACCGCGCGATCGTCGGTGAAATCCGTTCCAAGGAAATCATTGCGGCTTCTCAAATAGCTTCGTCCACTTCGGGAGGCTTCTGGACAACCGGCCACGCCGGGACGATAAACGACCTGCGCACGAGGCTGTTCGGCATGTACCTGGACGGAGGCGTTCAGCTGCCCCGTGAATTTCTGGACGAGATCATCGCCTCCATGTTCCATTTCGTGATCTTCCTTGACAAAGAGACCACCACCGAGGAAGGCAAGCGCACTTTTATGGAACTGGTTGAAATTATTCCGGGTGAAGGTTACCGGACCATTATCCGCTTCGATACCGATGAGTTTACCGCTTCCGGCGGGAAAACGCGCCGCTGGGTATATGAAAATCCCATCACCCGTGAAAGGCTGTCTATGCTGGCTTTCAGGGGCGGTAAAGTCAAACCTGAATACGAACAAGTCAAGGAAAAGTACCTTCACTAAGGGGAGTGGTTGCTGTTGCTGACAACAGGTTTAATCCTCAGCCTGTTTTTGCTGTTTTACAGCCTGATCATCGGCGAATTCCCCGACACGTACAGCGCAAGAGAAAAGTTTGCTGTATATGGACTGTCGGCTGGGAGCGCCGTGGCATTGTTCATCATCACGGCAGCCTTGTTTAAAACCCCTGTCGCCGCGATGTTTTGGGCGGTTTTAGGCTGGTTTATACCGGGCTGGGTTAAAAAGACGATCAACGGCAAAAAACAGGCCCGGTTGAGAAGTTTAGCCAAGGATTTTGTAACCTCGGCGGCGGGCCTGTACGCGGTCGGTCAGACCAGCGCAGATGTCGTAAGGGTGATGGCCGAAAGATTTCCCGAACCCTTCGCATCAGAATTTCAGGAAATGATCGCCATGAGAAACATGAGCCCCCATGCTTCGTTTCCCCGCATGTTCGCGGAGATGGGACAGAAGTACAACCTGTCCGAGTTTAAGGCGGTATCCGCAATTCTGGCGGCCTCCGAGCGGGCCGGGGGGCCATACGCAGCGGCGAAGGGCCTGAAAAGACTGGGCCAGGCGCTGCGCCAGCGCGAAAGGCTGATCACCGAGCGGGCCAAGGCCACTTTGGAACCCAAGATAGCGGCGATCGTGACAGTATCCATCTTGACAGTTGGCCTATTGCTGGACGCCACGGCATTTAAACACTTGTTTGAAGGCGCGGGAAGATTAATCATGGCGGCAAGCTCCGCAATCGTCGTGGGGCTTATTTTTATGGTAGTTAAAATTAACAGGTCCGAGGACCTGGCGTAAAGGGGGTGGGACTATTTTTGCATTAGCCGGACTGTTTATCTCGCTGCTTACCGCCTTTTTCCTGCTGTGCGTGCCCTTGAACGAGTACGAACTCAGCCCGGTCAACTCCACTGTTGACATAATCAAAAGACGGCTGAATATGCACTTTACAGGCGGCGAAAAACAGGAGATATTCCACATTCTAAACAGAAGCGTTAAAGACGTTTTAAAAACCGGTGTTATCACGGGAGCGGGCCTGGCTCTTTTGGCATTTTTGATCAGCTTTAAATTCATCGGCCCGTTTTCCGCCGTGTTATGCTTGATCAGCTTAATCCTTGGCGTGTTCCTGACGGAAAAACTGTTGCAAAACGAATACCGGAAATGGCAGAGCAACCTGCTTGACGGCATACCCACATTAGTCAGTTTTATGCCCTCTTTCCTTGAAGTTGAAGGCGTAACTCCGCGGGAAGCGTTCGCCAACACCGTCCCTTTTCTGCCCAACCCGCTGAAAGACGAAATGTGGAACGCGGTGGACAGGATCAAGAGGACGGGCGCCGTGCGGGAATCAATGGATGCAGTCGCCAGAAAAGCAAAGCACCCGCTGGTTGACGCCATCTGCTTCAGGATGTCGGCGGCCTGGGACGCCAAAGTCACGGCGGATATATTCACCGACCTGAACGACCAGATCGCGGACATCAACGAAATGGCCGCCGCAAGGGCCACCACGGCCAAAACCGGCTACCTGGCCCTGGTCTGCGTCATCGGCCTGGTAGGGCTGGTACTGATATTCGGTTACCCGGGTGTCAGGTTCCTGCTGGACAAGATGACGGCAAGTTTTGTTTAAGGACGGTGATCTCCATAAGTGGCAAAACTGCTGACAGCAATAGCGTATCTTGTTGCATTCGTTTTATTCGCGCTCGGGCTTATTTGGGTATTAACAAGCGTGCGGCTCTGGTTTTAAAAAACGAAAAGGGATTTATTGAAATCCAAATGCTCCTGACTTATATGGTCTTTACCCTGACCATATTTGCTTTTATTTTGGGGCTTGTATTCGGCGTTTGGAAACAAGCCTCGGCTAAATACATGTATTTTGCCGAAGCTATGGACTTCGCAGCGCGAGCCGCCAATATTACAGGTGACTTGGAGGATGTGGCACTGAACCAAGGATATGCCGAACAGTATTTTAATATGGCCATGGAGGAAATGGGGGGTGATTACACTTTAAGGAGCTTTTACACCGTGGCACCGGGACAATCCGTTCCCCACGGGGTGGCCCGGGCACCCGGTTATGTGGCTGAAATAACCGTGCCGGTGTTCAAAGGAAAAGTTCCCCTTATTGGCTCACAGCAGGTAAGCATACCCATGCGATATTACGCAGTGGTGAAAAGTCCAATATTAGAAAATTAAGGAGGTAACCCATGAAAGTAATTAAAAAATTATGGAAAAAATCAATTGAAATTATCAAAGACGAAAAAGGTTCCCTGGATCAAATGGTATGGTTGATTGGCGCAGCGGTAGTTGTGGTGCTGGTCATCGTTGTGTTCATGGCCCTGGCGCCCAATACGGCGCAAAATATTTGGGGTTCCTTCGTTGACTATGCCAAGGGTGCTTTTGGCATTTAGGTGGTAGTGTAGTATGCTGGACAAGGTAATCATGCTGCCCTTTAGCATGTTTATTTTCTTCTTATTTGCCTTTTTTGCCGCCATCGGTGTGATCATGTTCGGCCAGTGGTGCATGGTCCAGAATGAAGCCCAGTTTGTGGCGGCTTCCATGGGGAAATGGGGCGGCTATACTGAGGATGCCGATGAAGTTATAGATAACCTGGCCGACAGGCTGAACCTTTCCCGCCATGAAATCAAAGTTCAGGTCAGCGACATCGGTCCGGTACCCTGGGGCCAACCGGTGGAAGCCCGGGTGACCGTGCCTTTCAACTTCAAACTGGGCGAATATGAGGTCGGCAGGTACCAGCTTACCGGAATCGGCCACTCGGTAAGCTCATACCTGGAAGGCGCTTATAGCGTCAGCTACATCTACCCGTAAGCCAATGGGTACCAAGGGACGGGACTTGGCGCTTTACTTGTTCTTTGCCAGCGCTGTGGTGGTGGTTGCTGGGAGGCTGGACGGACTCCACGTAATGCCGTTTTTCTGCCTGAATATTATCACCGGCACGGCGGTCCTGTATTATTACTACTACCAGTCATCCGCCCGCAAATGGAGCAGGGAGCTTGGTCTGAAACACGTCGTCCTCCTGCCGGTTCATTACCGCTGGGCAATGGCGATGATCAGCATATCCGGTGGCAAAATCGCGGGCCGGGGCCGTCGCGCCTTCGAGGTGCACATAGACGTACCGGCGGGTTTAAGCCTGCACAGGTTCCTGAAAACCCTCGACGGCGACTTAAACCTGGCCAGAATCAAACTGCCGGATACCTTGTTTTTTTGGGAAACAACGGCCCCGATACCTTCTTCCATACGCGGGCTTATCCGGGAAAAATCCAAAAATGGCAATGCTTTTTGGAAACCCGGGGGCTGGGCCATCCCGCGTTTTCCCTTTACCGGGCGGAACATGAAAAAGGGTGTGTTACGGCGCGGCGCAATTTTAATTCAAAAGGGGGAAGTGTGAACTTGTGAGTAAAAAGGTTGGTATTATCGTGTCGCTGGTACTGGCGCTGGTGTTTACCCTCCTGATCGCAAACACAAGCAACAAAAAATACGTTCAGGCAACTCAAAAAGTGGAGATTGTGCAGGCGACCGAATTCATTCCGATAGGCGCTGAACTTAACAGCAGCAATACAAAAACAGTGGAAGTCGTTAAAAGCGCGGCAAAAGGCTTGGCAAGCAGCAAGGACGTTGCGGGTAAAACAGCCAAAATTCCCATGGTAAAGGGGCAGTACGTTTACAAGGATGCGCTCACCACGGGCAGAGCCCTGCGGCCCGGCTATGTTGAAGTGATCGTGCCGGTGGACCTGTCGAGTTCCGCTTATGCGATGCCGGGCCAGTTGGTTAACGTGCATATCGTTGACAAGGATAACCGGGCGGCCCCGCTGGTGCTGGAAAACATACGGGTGTTCCGGTGCCTCGACAACCAGGGCAACGATGTGGGTAGCGGCGGCAACGAGCTTACGAAAGCGGCGACAAGGAAAAACGAACCTGCCGCGGTCGCCCTGGAGGTGCCTAAAGACAAAGCTGCTGCTGTTGTTTATGCGGCCTCTGCAAAAATGATTTACTTAGCAAAATCCGGCATTTAATTGCCGGATTTTCAATTTTCAGGGGGTGATATATTTGATTTGCTTAATTGCAGTTGAAGACGAATCGGCGCAGGTAATTCAACAGGAACTTCAAAGGAGCGGGCTTTATGAGGGCTGGCGGTTTGAAACCTGCATTAATGCCGGCGATCTGGAAAGCTGGAGCAGAAAAGCCGTTGATGTTCTTGTTTTAAGCCGCTTTTTGCCCGGCGATAATCCCAACAGCCTGCTGGCGAAAGTGAAAATGTTATTTCCCGCAACCCATATTGTTTTAATAGCAGGTGAAAAAAGCGATAAGCAACGGCTTTATATCAAAAATGCAATAGACAATGGACTGTATAATATCGTAACCGGCCAACTGCCGGGTGACCGGCCCTATACAATTTTCGAGGCTCTTACATCCTCTAAAGAACCGGAACTGGACGGGTATTATAGAATCGAGGAATCAAATAATGCAGGGTTGCACGAAAACATTTCCCTGCCAAAAGACGGGCTGAATCTTGATGAACCCAACAATCCGGCTGATTACGCAGAACTCGAATTCCGGGATACGCTTAATAATAACGGAGCCGGCACATTTAAAGAGGTTGAGCCAGAACGAAAAGTAGAAGAACTGGAAAGTGAATTGACCAGGCTAAAACAAATTGTAGCAATGTTGAGCACCGAAAAAACTGGCCACAGCAGACAGCAACAGAAGTTAATCTATAGCCCCGGCAACAGGGGGATTATTGTATGCACAACCGCAAATAAAGGCGGCGTCGGCAAAACAACCACGGCTATAACCCTGGCCGTAGCTTTAGCCCAGGCGGGTATGGAAGTGGCACTTGTGGACCTTGATTTCGCCGGCCCCAACATAAAATCATTCTTCAAATTAGACCCCGAAAGGGGTATCGAAGCCCTGGCCGGGCGGGGAAGGGACCTGCAATTACTGACGGAACATATTCTGCTGCCCGCGCCGGGTATCAGCAGCTTATATATTTTGCCCGGGCCGGCAGATAAAACCATCCCTCCCGAGGCATTATTTGAAGAGGGTGCCCTGGCCGAAGTGTTTAACGTTCTACTGGGCAGATTCCCGGTTGTTATCGCTGATACTCCACCAAACTTTTGGGCCTGTCCCTGGCTGCCGGAAATCTTCCAAATGACGGACCTGGCGCTGGCGGTAGTGGATCAATCCAAGTTCAGCGAAGACGATACCGCCACCTATGCGCCGTACCTGGTTAAAATGGGTATCCGTCCGGAAACCATCAGGATAGTTTTAAACAAATTTTCACCCAAACTGCACAACGCCAGAATTGTGGAGAACGCGTTCTGCGCGGGGTTTAAAAAGGACTTCCCCAAAAACAAACTGCCCAGGGTGATCGCGACCATTCCAAACGACTGGGATACACACATCAAAAAAGGTTACCAGGGCCAGACAGTGGGCCTGGAGGATGCCCGGAGCCAGTGGCACAGGTTAGCCGAAGAAGTGGCCACGCTGGCCGGACACAATTACAAAAAGCCTGATAAGGAAAAAAATAAGAAAGGATTACTTGGAATGTTCACAAGGAGGTAAAACTTTGTTTACCAAATCAGATGTCGAGCGCATCAAGGAGATGGGCGCGTATCTTGACCCGGCATATATAGCGGATGTTTTTAAGGTACCTGTGGATGTGATTGAAGATGTGCTGCGGGGCAATATACAGGGCGATGAAATGGAACCAGCCGGTAAAACAACACTAAAGGTGGTGGAAAAAGCCCGCTTCGTCCGCAATAAAACCGTATGCGCCGTTTCCCCGGGCGGGGGTAAGGGGAAAACCAGCGTCCTTGTTTCTCTGGCCATTTTAGCGGCCCTGCGCAATCCGACGGGGCGTCCGGTCCTGGCCATTGACCTGGCCGAATTCGGGAAAATGCCGCTGCATATGGGGTTTAGGTTTGATGACGAGAGGATCATGCCGAGCATAACACAGTGCAGTGACAACCCCAATCAAAATGAAATTTTTGAATACCTTGCCGTCCGGCACCCGCAAATTGATAATTTATATCTTATACCCGGTGTCAAAGTCGCCGATATGCACGAAAGAATAGAAACAAATATCATTTACAGGGTTTTAGAAGTGGTTCAAAGGCATTTCGAGTTAATACTGGTCGATTTACCGGCGCGAATGGATTTGTGGGATGAAATAGTCGCCCGCACCGATATGGTGCTGGTTGTTGTTTCAAATAATTATCCGGATATTGAAGGAATGGCGCAACTAATCCCCACATTAAAGCGTTTGGGCAAAGAGCAGCAATTCTTGCTTGTTGTTAACCAAAACGGTACCACTGGCTTAAAACAGGGAATGTTTCAACGGGTATTGGCCGGTCTTTGTGCACGGGAAATGCCTGTAGACGCCTGGTTACCTTTTGAAAGCGGGTTATCCGGCTGGCTTAACGGAACGGAGACTCAACATTGTATTTTAAATAATGTTGAAAGTGAATATGCCAGTGAACTGGCTAACTTATTGTCTAAATTGTGCCCGGACTGGAATTTGAAAACATCCAACAAAAAGAAAAGTTTATTGAGCTGGTTAAGGAGGTAGGCTGCAATATCACCGTTGATATTGCAGTCTACATTCATATTGTGCAGTTTGTCTAAAATACTAAAGGAGGACATTATGAAAATTTATATTAGTTCATCCTGGAAAAACAGGGATACAGTTAGAGAATTAGCAATTAAACTTCGGGAATTGGGGCATAGAGTATATGATTTTACAGACCCCAATTGCAGGAAATCTCCCGAGATTCCACCGGAAAAATATCCCGAGCAATTTGATCCAAGTATTCATAAATACAGCGAGTATATAAACATACCAGAATTGAAGCAGGCTGTAATGGATAATAAACGGGCAATTAATTGGGCTAATTTCATAATCCTACTTCTGCCTTGCGGCTCAGATTCTCATGCGGATTGGGCCTTGGGTGTAGGCTTAGGAAAAAGGTCAGTTGTAGTAGGACAACCGCTCAAGGGAGAACGAAGCCCGGTACATCATTGGGCAGACCGAATATTTGATTATGTTGACGATTTTATAAAATGGTTCATTGCAGAAACAAGATGTATCGGATTATCGACTGGCGGTGAGGATTGTGAATCTAGCCTTGCTGTTAAGTGAACACCATTCATAAAGAGCCACCAACATTAAATTAAGTTATGAGGGGGTTAAAGCATAATGTTCAAAAATACTAAAGTTATACTTTGTATAATGGTATTTTTAACAGTATTTAATCTAAATGCAGTAAGTTCTCTAGGTGCTGCTTATCTACCAAGTAGTGATACTGGTTGTAATGTTGATTTTAGTTTTTATTATGATGCTAGTGTTGATGGTTCAACAAAATATTCGTCTGTTATATTCACTGTACCTTCTGGTAGGCTTTTCAATAAAGCTGTATTTACTACAAGATTTTATACTGTATATGGAACTCATGTATATGTCTATTTACGTGGTCAGGACATTAATGAAAATTGGTTTGTGTTTGGCCCATATGATTCTAGCAGCTCAAATCAAACTTATACATTGGCTATTAGTCCACTTTTAAAAAATATAACGTTTAGTGTTTATTTTGGTTATGCTTCATCATCTTCAGCAAAGGGTACTGTAGAAATATATTTAACAAGTTATGGGAGCAGTTTCAGTATACCTGATTCTAATGAATTCTTACAAGTAAGTAATACAGTATCAAACGCTTATAATGCCGCAAATGCTGCAAAATCTTCAGCAGACGCAGCTAATAGCAACGCATGGAATGCATATAACTCAATAGTAAACGGTGTCGGCAATAACGGTAAATCTTTATCAGCAACATACGACAGAGCCGCAGATGCCATGAACAATGCGTGGTATAACGGTGTTGCCTATGGGGGTAAATCAGAAAGTGTCGGCAATATTGCCGGCTATATACGTAATACGCAATT
>NZ_AUMW01000038.1 GCF_000430885.1 Desulfotruncus alcoholivorax DSM 16058
CGATGACCTCCTGCGGCTGCTTCGAGTGCATCCTCGCGATGGTGCCCGAGTGCAACGGCTTCATGGTGGTCAACCGCGAACACGGCGGCATGACCCCGTCCGGCATGAGCTTCTCCACCCTGGCCGGCACCATCGGCGGCGGCGCCCAGATGCCCGGCTTCATGGGTATCGGCAAATCGTATCTGGCCTCGCCCAAGTTCGTGCCCGCCGACGGCGGCCTGGGCAGACTGGTATGGATGCCCAAGGCGCTGAAGGAAGAGCTGCGCGCCGCGCTGGAAGAGGCCGCTGAAAACGCCGGCCTGGGCAAAGACTTCGTGGATAAGATTGCCGATGAAACTGTCGGCACCAGCGGCGAGGAAATTATGTCTTTCCTCGAAGAGAAGGGTCATCCCGCTTTGACTATGGATCCTTTAATGTAGTTATTAAGAATTAAAAAATAAATCTTGGCATACATTAGCCTCCCCCTGGTTGGCACTCCCCAAAACTCCGACCAGGGAAATTTTTTGTATAAGAATTGGTTTAACCTGATAGGATTTACAAAAGTTAAATCGAATTTTCAAATTATAATTAATCCATTAGGAAGGGGAGTAACCTATGAAAGTCCTGATTGTTGCCTGCGGTAATTATGCATCCCAGGGCTATGGCTGTCCCGGTGAATGGAAGTGTCTTACGGCAGCCGCCAAAAAAGAAGGGGAATTTGCACAATACGAGGACAATGTGCAGGTAATCGGGTTTTTAGAGTGCGAATGCAACGGGCGCCAGCTGATTGCCAACATCGGCTGCGTAAAAAAGAATTCGGATTTCGATGCCATTCACTTCTCCACCTGCATGGCTAAACCGTGGCCAAATTGCCCGTACATGGATATTGACGAGTTGGCCGGTAAGGTTGAGGAAAAATTCGGCGTGAAGGTAATTAAAGGAACCCATAATTACGGCTAAAAGCCATCAAGCTAACTTATATCTAATAAAATGTTTGAAAAAAAGCAGGGCACCAAGCCCTGCTTTTTTTTCGCGCAAATTCTATAGCGCGGCGGGCCACCGGCCCCGGGTCGCGCGGCACATTAGAAAAAACCCTTATTGGCAGGAAGACATAAAACTATGGGCCCTTTCTCTGAAGCGATCAGTTTTACGTCCGTAGTTATAGGGTATATAAAGACTTTATTCAGTGGGCAAACTACCGGCGAGGTGATACCATGAATTATTTAACCACGTCTTTATGGTTCATTGGGGCATCAGCATTGCAAGCCCTAACGCTTTGGCCGGCTCTCAAGGCGGGACTGATCACCTTCAACCCGGGTTTTAGCTATACCGGCCTGTTTGGGCTTTTGGTCACCGGCCAAATCGCCGGCTACCTGCTGGTGAGCTTTTTCAGCGGCCGGGCCCAGATATCCGGCATCGCTTACGGCGCTGTTTACGGCTTTTTCCTCTGGGCCGTGATCGCCCTCTTGCTGGGTCCGGCGTTGAACCTGTTTACTTCCCCCCTGCTGATCGGATTCAACGCAACCATAATAACACTTATATCTTTCCTGGTTTACGGTGTCGTTGCCGGTTACGCCTCCGAGCGCACAGTTAAGCAGCTGAGAGGTTAAGACCAAGGATTAAGACCAAGGATAAAAAAACAGGCCCCATGTTTAACCGGTTGGGCACACATGGGGCCTGTTGTGTTTTGTGTGTCAGTTTTTAATTAATATTGTTAATTACTTCAATGGCGTACTCAACATCTTCCCGGCTCACATCCCGGTGCGTCACCAGCCTGACCAGCGTGGGACCGAAAGTTATGGCCAGCACTCCCCGCTCCTCCAGCACGGACACAAATTCATCAGATGTCATGCCCATACCGGACACGTCAGCCACAATGATGTTGGTTTGTACCTTATCCAAATCCACCTGCACGCCCGGTACACCGGCCAGGCTCCGGGCCAGCATTTTTGCGTGAATATGATCCTCAGCCAGCCTGTCGACCGACCCAAGCGCCACCAGGCCGGCCGCAGCAAGGATGCCTGCCTGCCGCATGCCGCCGCCCAAGACTTTGCGATACTTGCGCGCCCGGTCGACAAACTCCCGGCTCCCCGCCAGCATGGAGCCTACCGGCGCGCCCAGTCCCTTGGACAGGCAAAACATGATCGAGTCGCACCAGCGGGCAAATTCAACCGGCTGCCGGCCCAGTGCCACGGCGGCGTTAAAAATCCTGGCGCCATCCACGTGTACGGACAGCCCGTATTGTTTTGCCAGCCGGTATATATCCCGCATCTGTTCCGGCGTCATAACCGTTCCACCACCCCGGTTATGCGTGTTTTCCAGGCAGAGCAAAGTGGTCTCCGGATAATGGATATTGTCTTTATCTCTAATGGCTGCCTTTATCAGTGTTAAAGCATCCGGACCATGCAAGCCGGCAACCGGGCGTAGCTGAACCGCCGATAAAACAGCCGGCGCACCAACCTCGTAGTAAAAAATATGCGCCTGATCGTCAACGATAACTTCATTACCCCTGGCGGTATTGGCTAAAACAGCCACCTGGTTGCCCATTGTACCGGAAGCGACAAAAAGGGCAGCCTCTTTACCAATCATTGCCGCTGCCGTTGCTTCAAGCCGCTTAACAGTCGGGTCTTCGCCAAGAACGTCATCACCCACCTCAGCCCGGGCCATTGCCTCTCGCATTTCCAAGGTTGGTTTTGTCACCGTATCGCTTCGCAAGTCAACAGTTCTCATATTTACCTCCGCTTTAGCCATATAATCCGGCCCTAATAATTTGTCTTTACTACCTTCTGCAAAAACTCCTAAAAATCCTTTCCCGGGTAATTTGCGCTATGTGATCTTAATAATTCCTGAAAATAGTTGAAGGTTACCGGCCACTGAATGTAAAATATAATAAAAATAAATAGGTACAACTTAAGGGAGGGGTAATTGTATGGACCTGCATCACGCGGAACCGGTCCAGGAAGATTTCAAAATGGATTACTCGGAATGGAGCAACATCAATATTATTCCGGCTATTATTTTCTTTGGTTTTATCATAGGCGTTACAACTATATTTGTTTAATTGATCGGACAGTGAAAAAAGGCCGTTTGAGGCCTTTTTTCACTGTGTTTATACATTGTTTATACATTTCCCTTATCCAAGATAATCGATCTTATGATATGTTCCGAAGACCACTCTTTGCCGGATATGTAAGTAAGCGGCACAGTCTTGGGAAAAATCTTTTTATTTATCTCGTCAATACCCATACCTTTTTCTTTTAATTGAATGACTTCATATATTATACTTTCAAGGTGCTCCGCTTTCTTTTTAATCATTTCCCTGCCGTTATCAACCACTCCGGCGTGGGCGCAATAAACAGTTCGAAAATCATAGTTTAAAATTTTTTTAAGAGAATCCAGAATGCAGTAGATATTCTCATATTTCATAACAATTTTTGTTTTTGGAGTCACAAAAAGGTCACCGGTAAAAATAGCGCCCTCTTCATGATCGTATATTGCAATATGATCAAAAGAGTGACCGGGCACTTCTATTACCTGAAAAGTCCTCGTTTGACCATCAATCTTATTCCCAACCGGCCCGGGTGAAAACTTCGACCTTGATCCCCAAAAAATTCGTCGATAAAAAGGAATTTTAGCGTTCACCCGGCATAAGGGAACTGCCGAGGGATGAATATAAATCTCCACACCTTGCTTCTCCAACCACGGTGCGTTACCGCTATGATCCTCATGAAAATGTGTTAAAACGGCCCGTTCCGGTCGATGAGAATGAAAAAAAGCTTTATATTTATCTCGAAATTTGCTGGGCCCGGTATCAATTGCCAGACCATCCACCAGGTAAACATATGTATTTAATCTTGTGCCCAAAAGGCTAATAGTGCATCCGGCACATAATACCCCGTTGTGCTCAGTCAATTGCAAGCCACCCAAAGCTAAAAATCCCCCGTTCACAAGTAAAGACTCTAATTTTAAAACATTCGATAAAATTCTTATATACCCTTTATTTGGCACGCTTTGATTTAATATCTTTTTTTGATGCAGTGCAGGAAAATAGGTATATCTCGTTGAAAATAGGAATATTCCTATTTAGGGGGATGAGCTTAGTTGAACGTCAGCCATGAAATTATTCAGGTTTTAAAAGACAGCGGCTACAAATTAACCCGCCAGCGCCGGGTCATTATCGATACTCTTGCCAAAAACAGCAAGCCGGTTACCGCTCAGGAGATTTTTCTACAGGTAAGAAAAGATTTGCCTTCAATCAGCCAGGATACACTGTACAGAAATCTTGAGGTGTTGGCCTTTATAAGAGTGGCCAACAGGATCAGGGTCCGCGGGGGCGACCGGTTTGAACTGGCTGAACACCACCATCATCATTTTGTTTGCCTGAAGTGCGGCGACGTAAAATGTCTTAAAGGGTGCCCCATCGGCCCACAACAGTTATCCGAGGCCAATAAAAATAACCTGGAGGTTCTTTATCATAATCTTGAGCTGTCAGGTTACTGCGAAAAGTGCCGGCATAGAAGGGAAGGATAGTTTTGAATAAGAAATTGATCACAGCTTTTGTTTTGTTATTAATGATTATTATTTTCTCAGGTTGTTCAAATAAGGAGAGCGAACCAAATGCGGACACCGCCAAAATCCAAGTGGTAGCCACCATCTTCCCCATTGCGGACATCACCAGCAATATAGGCGGGGATAAGGTTGAAGTAACCACACTTCTGCCGGCGGGCAGCAGTCCTCATACCTTTGAAGCAACACCTGAGCAATTAAAGCAAATTTCCGGCACCCGGCTTTTTGTTAAAGTCGGCGCGGGTTTGGATACATTTGCCGACAAACTGGCAGAGGCCGGCAAACCTGGACTGGTGACCTTAACACTGGCGGATAAAGTTAATTTATTGGCTGAGCATCAACTGACGGGGATTGAGGATGAAACAGCACCGGGCGAAGATCACCACGGCATGAACCCACATATCTGGCTTAACCCGGTTCTGGTGAAGGATAGCCTGGCCCCTGAAATTGCCGGTGCCTTAGCAGCCTTATCACCCGAAAACAAAGATTATTTCCAGGCTAATCTTAAAGATTATTGCCGTAAAATTGATCAACTGGACCAAGAAATAGCCCAAAAAACCTCCGGCCTTAAAAACCGGTCGTTTATCGCATTTCATTCCTCCTGGAGCTACTATTCAGACAGATACAACCTGGAGGATATAACTGTGGAGGAATTCCCGGGTAAAGAACCGTCTGCCAAGTGGATTGCCGGCATTATTGATTTGGCTAAGTCAAAGAAGGCCAGGGCAGTGCTTATTGAACCTCAGTTTAGCCCGAAAGCAGCCCAGGTTTTGGCCGGCGAAATCGGGGTTCCGGTAATAAAGGTAGACCCTCTGGGAGCCGGAAATATTCCCGGCTACAACAGCTACCTGAGCATAATGCGCTCAAATACGGATAATTTGGTAAAGGCTCTTCAGTGAGAGAGTCTTGTGGTTACATTATGTCTTAATCAGGTGTTACGATTTGAGGTGTTACATATGAAAACAAACCCCGTGGTTGAATTTGAACATGTCTATGTTTTTTTGCAGGGCAGGTGCGTCCTGGAAGATATCACTTTTACCGTTAACGAAGGTGATTTTATTGGAGTAATCGGGCCGAACGGCGCCGGCAAAACTACATTGTTACGCCTTATTCTTGGGCTTTTGCAACCGGCACGGGGGCAGGTAAAATTATTCGGCGCCAACCCGGCCGCACTTAAAAGGCTCAACCGAAAAGTCGGTTATTTACCACAGAAATCAGGCTTTGACCGGCGTTTTCCATTGTCGGTTAAAGATGTCGTGTTATTGGGCTTTTTTGGTGAGACAGGTCTTTTTAAAAGCCCGGGGCAGCCGGAAAAAAAGTGGTCGGAAGAGGTCATGCAAAGATTAGGCCTTGCCGGGCATCAGGATCGCCCGATCGGTGAAGTTTCCGGCGGGCAGCAGCAGCTTGCCTTCCTCGCCTCAGCCCTGGTATCCAAGCCTAAATTGTTAATCCTGGACGAGCCGACCAACGGCTTGGATCCCGCCGCCCAAAACAGGTTCTACAACCTGGTCAGGGAAATGCAGGAATTCCTGTCTTTAACGGTAATTACCGTTTCCCACGACCTGGCAACTATATCCGCCAATGCGGATAATATCATCTGCATCAACCGGACCATGCACATACACGGCAGTCCGGCTGAAGTATTTAAGCACTTGTCGGAAAGTCACATTTACCGGTGCGAATTTGACCTTTTATCCGGACCGCTTAATGGTTGGAGGGGATAGTCCCAATGAATATGCTTGCTTATGATTTTATGCAGCGCGCAATTATAGCCGGGATCTTGGTTGGCATTATCTGTTCATTTGTGGCCTTTTTCGTTGTCCTGAAAAGGCTGTCTTTCGCCGGTGTAGGCATTTCACATTCTGCCCTGGGAGGAGTCGCGCTTGGAGTGTTATTGGGGTTTAACCCCATTCTGGCGGGGGGAATTTTTGCCACCGTTATTGCGTGGCTGATAGGTTTTGTAAGCCGGCGGGGTGAAATCGAGGAGGATGTCACCATTGGTATCTTTTTTTCGGCTGCCATGGCTTTCGGCATAACCGTAATGGGGATGACCAGCGGTTATTATGCCGATCTTTTCAGCTTTTTGTTCGGCAATATCCTTGCTGTAAGCAACCAGGATTTATTGATTTTGGCATCAGTGGGCGGAATAGTGCTTGTGTCTCTCGGCTTGTGTTTCAAAGGGCTGTTATTTCTATGTTTTGACGAGGAACTGGCGCAGGTTAACGGAGTTCCGGTTAAGTTACTTTATTACCTGTTACTCACCTGTATTGCCATCACAGTGGTTATAGCAGTAAAAGTGGTGGGGATTATACTGGCATCGGCATTACTGGTAATCCCGGCCGCCACTGCACAGGAATTGACCGGAAATTTCAAATGGATGCTGGCGCTATCTATTATGGCAGGATTAATCTCTTCACTGGGAGGGTTATGCCTGTCTTACTATTACGATCTCCCTTCCGGTTCAACCATTGTGCTTACGGCCGGTTTACTTTTCCTTCTGGCCTTTGCCTTATCGCCCCGCAGAATGCACCTGCATATATTCAGCAGATTATTGAGACGGCAAGAATCAAAAAGTCATGGCACGCAGGAAAACCGGGATAAGCTACCCGAAAAGGTAGCCATTCATTGAGGACTCAGATCAATTAAAGGCACAGGGGGACTGTTACGTTAGTCCCTCTTTCTTATTTGAAATTGCTTCGCTGCGCTCGCAATGACACAAGTAAATATTTCCCTGGTCCTTTAGAAAAGTAAACTTAGAAAAGTAAACTTCCCTCGACTTTTTCATACAGGTGCTTGCGGGATACACCCGTTATCCTGGCTGCATTTTCTACCGCTCGCGCTACAGCCGGGCAGACATCCTCATTGAATATCGACGGGATAATATATTCTGCGGACATTTGACCTGGTTTTACAATCCCGGCCAGAGCTTGCGCCGCGGCAAGGCACATGCTATCGTTGATCATCCGGGCATGGCAGTCGAGCGCGCCACGAAAGACACCGGGGAAAGCCAGAGCATTATTAATCTGGTTGGGGTAATCCGACCTTCCGGTGGCAATTACCCCGCACAGATCATGAACATCCTCCGGCTCAACCTCCGGATCGGGGTTGGCCAGGGCAAATACAACCGGCTTTGATGCCATGCGCGTGATATCAGCACGGTTCAATAAATTTGCACTTGAAACCCCGATAAACACATCGGCTCCGGTGATAACTTCTTTCAGGCCGCCCTTTTGAAGGTGTTGATTGGTATGCTCGGCCAACCACCTCTTCGACGGCTGTTGGGGCAGATTGTCTCTTGAAATAGCACCTTTCCTGTCACAAACAACGATATCCTTCGCCCCGGCATCCAGTAATATTTTGGTAATTGCAACACCGGCCGCCCCGGCTCCGCTGATTACTATCTTTACAGCTTCCAATTGCTTTCCAACCACTTTTAGTGAATTTATCAGCCCCGCCAGCGTTACAATGGCAGTACCATGCTGGTCATCATGAAAAACCGGTATATCAAGTCTCCTGGTTAGTTGTTCTTCAATTTCGAAACAACCCGGGGCGGCTATATCTTCAAGGTTTATGGCCCCGAAGGTTGGTGCACAGGCCAGAACGAAATCGATAATCTTTTCAGGTTCATGCACATTCACACATATGGGAATTGCATCTATACCTGCAAATTTTTTGAATAATACGGCTTTACCCTCCATCACCGGAAGGGCGGCCTCCGGACCGATATTACCCAGCCCCAGAACAGCTGAGCCGTCGGTAATTACTGCAACTGTATTGCCTTTCATCGTCAGCCGGTAGGCTTTCTCACTATCTCCTGCTATGGCCGTGGAGACCCTGGCCACGCCGGGTGTATATATAAGGGACAAGTCTTCCCGGCTATGTATATCCCTTTTAGCCCTGATTTCCATCTTTCCGCCAAGATGGCTTTGAAATACCCGGTCAATAACATGTAAAACCTGAACACCCGGAAGATTGTCGAGGGCTGCAATAATCTCCATCAGACTGGCACGATTGCTCACGGAAACCATTAATTCCCTCACCAGGTGGTTTGAAGATGCCGAAACCAAATCTATGGCGCCCAGGTTGCCGCCCGCCCGGGCAATAACTTCAAGTACCCCGGCCAGCTTGCCGGGCCGGTTTTCCAGCTGTATCCTGATAGTAATATTCAACGGCCTTTCCAACGCGTCCGCCCCCCAATAAATAACCCGGTAAAATATTATCTCTCCAAGCAGTTTATACAATTCAAAATGAGATAAATTAGTTTTTCGAGTAAATATTATTTTTCATTTGCCGCACCGCCTTAATGTGCCTGCAGGCAAAGCCTGGGTTAACCCTCGAACGAAACCGGAATGTGCAGCATTCACAGGTATTTTCAGTTGCTTTTAATTCCCAGCGGCAGTCATAATCAGTAACCAGGGCTTCATTTTCATTGATAAAATACACCACCAGCTCATCAACAAAATATGGTTCGCCAATTTTAACTGTCATTTTTACCATCCTTATTAAAAATCATTATTCATCAGATAATATTCAACATAACCAACCGACATCCTGTTTGACCACCAAAGCAAATCAGCGGCTGCACAGCCGCTTTCCATAACGCACGGTAAAATTGGATAAAGCTAAACAGGTTCCTCATGTCCGTGAATAATCCCCTGCAACAACCCTGTTTTTCCCACCCGCCTTTGCTTTGTATAAAGCATTATCGGCAGCCCTTACCAGATCATCCAACACCGCAAAACTTTCAACAGCGGCCACTCCAACTGAAACCGTCACCTTTCTTTTGAAATTATTGCAATTTTCAATAGCCCGGCAGATTTTATTTCCCATGTCGATTCCGTCATACACCGTGGCCCGGGGCATGATCACCGCCATTTCCTCTCCTCCATAGCGGCAGCAGATACCACTGTCCCCGGCAACAGCTTTAACCAGCCGGGCAATATTATTAAGAGCAATATCCCCTTCCGGGTGTCCAAAAGTGTCATTGTAGCTTTTAAAGTCGTCCACGTCTATCATCAGCAAAGTAAGATTCTGCTTTGTGCCTTTGATATTATAAAGCTCTCTTTCGATCCTTTCATAAAAATATCGATGGTTATACAGGCCGGTTAAGGCGTCCGTGATGGAAAGGCTGACCAGTTTATTATTTAAGGTTACGTTTTCCAGAATTAAGCCAATTTGCATGGCATACAGCTCCATAATCATAAGCAGCGTGTCCTCGTCCGGGATATCACTCTTGCCATAAGCGCACAAAACACCATAAGGATTGCCGTTGCTCTCATATAGCGTACACACCTGTATGTCGGTTATGATGCAATTATGACAGCCATCCAGGCAAAACCCCTTGGCATGCATATCTTTAACCAGCAGCACCCGGTCCTTTAAAGCTGCATTAAAAGCTTTGATTACAGCACCACATAAAACGGGTACGTTATTGATATCCTTGTTCTTGATGATGATGGTTTTATAATTATGGTCTTCCAACTTAAACAAACCGCATTTAGGAATACCTGTAATTTGTTCAAAACCGTTAACAATGCTGTTGTAAATTGTATTCAGGTTTTGTTCACCGGCAATTTGGGCAGTAATCCAGTTTAAATTGGTTAACTTTTCATTAATTTTTTCCAGAAGATTAATTCTCTCATCAATCGAATAATCGCCAGGCAAAAACGCTCCCCCATTTACTGCAAACACTACATCTAATTTTCTTCTTTTTGCTTTCAATACCTGCATCCAAATAAAATTTTATCATTATGTTAAATATTTAACATTTGACCGGTGGTAAATAACCAGTGCCTGTCCCAGGGAAATTCCACCATCACCAGGCGGCACTTTGCCATGCACAAAAACCTTAAAGCCGTTATCCTTAAAAAGCCGGGTCACTGCCGATAACAGGTAACTGTTATGCCAGCTTCCGCCGCTGAGGACCACCCGGTTGATACCGCTTTTTGTCCTTACCCTCAAAGCACATTCTAAAAGCATAGCGATTATTGTGTCATGAAATTTTTTTACGATTGTTGTTTTAGATACTTTTCCCAAATAATAATCATTTACCACAGCCCTGACCAGCGGGGTAATTCCAATTATATCACCCGTTATCTCATAATCATATGGCTCAAGGCGATAAAATACCCTGGGGGCCAGCTCGCTCATTTCTATGGCCGCCTGCCCTTCATAGGAGTTTTTCAAGCATATGTTTAAAATGGCCGACACGGCATCAAATAAGCGCCCACAGCTTGATGCCAGCGGTGTATTGATTTTGCGGTCAATCATCTTCCGGATGATTCCCAGCTCCTCAATTTTATCCGGAAACATTGTTTCAGCTGTTTCCAGGCCCTCCCGGCCCAGCAGGCTGATCAGGTAAGCGGAGGCGGTTATCCAGGGGTTGCGCACGGCTTTACCTCCACCGGGCAGGGGCACGTATTCCAGGTGAAACTCCCTGGTAAAATCAAAATACCCGCCGGTAAGAATTTCAAACCCCCAGATATTACCGTCGGTACCATAACCGGTACCATCCAGAATGATGCCGATTACATCTCCGTCCAGATCGTTTTCGGCCATGCAAGAAGCCATATGGGCGTGGTGGTGCTGGACGCCGGCGGCACCCGGGAATTGGCTGCGCGCAATGGCCGAGCTGTAAAAACCGGGGTGCAGGTCGTAGCCGGCGATGGCAGGACTGGCCCCTATGAGTTCACAAAATTTTTGCATGCCTTGCTTATAATGGTCCGACCCCTCCAGAGTATCAATTGAGCCAAAGTGCTGGCTGACATAAGCCTTACCTTTCTTCAACAGGCAAAAGGTGTTTTTCATGTCGCCGCCGGCGCCGATATAATCTGTTTCGTTTGCATCAGCAATTGCGCTGCTTATTTCAATCGGCCGGGGGACGTAACCCCTGGCCCGCCTAAAAAACTGCACGCCCCTGCAGGTATAACGCACCACCGAATCATCACAGCGGTGCACTATGTCCCGGTCATGCAGCAGGAAAAAATCAGCAATGCCTTTTAATTCATTGATTGCCCGGTCATTATCCTTCACCAGAGGCAAACCGGGCAGATTACCGCTGGTCATCACCAGCACCTGGAGGCCTTCTGTAAATAATAGCAGGTGCAGCGGGGTGTAGGGCAGCATCACCCCCAGGCTGTTTAAAGCCGGGGCCAGTTCACCGGGAAGGCGGAAAGGATCTTTCTTGTCCAGGACAACTATAGGCGCCGCCGGGGAGGTTAACAGTGACTCTTCTTCCGGAGAAACATTGCAGTATGCACGGACGATATCAAGGTCCCGGCACATTACCGCCAGCGGTTTGGCCGGGCGTCCCTTGCGCAGCCGCAGCAAGCGAACCGGAACCGGGTCCATGCCGTTGCAGGCCAGGTGAAAGCCGCCCAAACTTTTTACTGCTATGATACTCCCACCGGCCAGCAAGCGGCGGGCATGCTCCAGCCAATCACCCTCAATGGTCCTGCCCTCCCGGTCCGCCAGCCAAACCTTGGGGCCGCATTTGGGGCAGGCGACAGGCTGGGCGTGAAACCTCCTGTCGCAGGGGTCTTGATATTCCCTGGCACACTCGTCGCACATGGCGAACTGATCCATCGATGTCCAGGGGCGGTCGTAAGGTAATTTTTTTAAAATGGTGAACCTGGGCCCGCAGTTGGTGCAGTTGGTAAAAGGATATTGATAATGCCGGTCTGCCGGGTCAAAAATTTCGCTGCGGCATTGGCTGCAGGTGGCAGCATCAGGCGGCGCCACAGAGTCGCCCGTAACCTGTCCCTCAGTGCGCCTGATACTGAATTCCTTAAAACCCTGCAGGGGGTTTTCCTCCACCAGGCACTTTGAAATACTGGCCAGGGACGGGGGCCTTGCACAGATTTCATTAATGAATTTTTCCACCGGTTCCTTATGGCCTTCCACCAAAATCTGCACACCATAGCCGGAATTTTGAACTGTTCCTTTAAGGCCAAGGGACCGGGCCAGCCCGAAAATAAAAGGCCGGAAGCCCACTCCCTGGACCACCCCGGTCACCGATATCTTTTTCCCGATTATCTCTTTCGCCAAAACGTCCTTCCACCACTTTTCAGCAAATTCTGGGCAGTGGGGCACCGGCCAGCAGATCCAGAATTTTTGTGCCCCCCAGGGCAGTTTGCAAATAGACATTGCCCCGCCCGGCACGGACCTCCCCGATAATTACGGCGCCGCTGCCATACCGGGTTTCCCGCAGGAGTTCCAGCGCCCTGCCGGATTCCCTTGCGTCTACAACAGCCAAAAATTTTCCCTCATTGGCCAGGTATAAGGGGTCAAGGCCCAGCATTTCAGCCGCACCCCTGACCTCCCGGTCCACAGGCACCGATGCTTCCTTGATATAAATGTCCATACCGCACGATTCGGCTATTTCTTTTGCCGCAGAGGCCAACCCGCCCCTGGTCAGGTCACGCATCAGCTTGACCCCCGGGCAGCCGCTCAGCAGATAAAAAATCGTATGGTTCAGCGGGGCGCAATCACTTGCCAGAGCACCTTCCAGGCCAAGAGCTTCTCTGGCACAAAGCACCGTCAAACCATGATTTCCCATGCTGCCGTTGATAATTACCAAATCGCCCGGCTCAGGCCTGTGATAACCAAGATCCACCCCGTCTGGAACAACTCCAACACCTGAAGTGGTAATAAATATTTTATCTGCGTGGCCCCGGGGAACTACCTTGGTGTCCCCGGCCACTATAGTTACACCGGCCTCAGCGCAGGCTTTGGCCATCGATGCGGCTATCTTCTCCAGATCAACTAATAGAAGTCCTTCTTCTATAATAAACGAGGCGTTCATATAAAACGGGCGGGCCCCGCTGACTGCCAGATCGTTCACCGTACCGCAAACCGCCAGCTTCCCGATGTCTCCGCCAGGAAAGAAGACCGGGTCCACCACGAAGGCGTCAATGGTAGTAGCTACCTTTCCCCCCTCAAACTGAAAAACGGCGGCATCTGAAAGCTGTCCCAGCAGGGGATTGTTGAAATATTTCAGAAAAACTTCCTGTACCATTTCCCGGGCCAGCAACCCGCCGTCCCCGTGGGCCAGTAGCACGCGGGAATTGTTTACTTCACAGGTCATTTGGCTACCTCCCTGCGCTCGTAACGATAGTAGGCGGCACAGGCCCCTTCCGAAGACACCATACATGGTCCCACAGGCAACGCTGGGGTGCACTTGCGGCCGAACAGCCCGCAATCGGTGGGGAGGATTGAGCCGCGCAGCAGTTCCCCGCAGCGGCAGCCTGCCGGCTCTGCAGATACCGAAACTTCCAGCCCAAACTTAATTCGCGCGTCATACGCCGACAGTTCTTCCCTGATCAACAGCCCGCTGTCCGCAATTATGCCTAATCCCCTCCAAGCCGCAGCGCCGGTGTAAAAGCACTCTTCCAGCACCCGGCGGGCCTCCACGTTGCCTTCTTGTTTAACTACCCAGCGGTAATTATTACTGGTTTCAGAGTCTTTTAACAATATCTTGTCCAGCAGGGCATTTACCGAATCTATGATATCTACCAGCGTAAACCCTGTCACAGCGGCGGGTATGCCGTAATTTTCACCTATAAATTTAAAGGCTTTCGAGCCCGTAACAGCGCACACATGGCCGGGCAAGATCAAACCATCCACATTTATGTCGCCGCGGTCCAGCAGCGACCGCAGCGCCGGGGGCATTATTTTATGCACGGAATAGACGGTGAAGTTTTTCAAGCCGGTGTCCCTGGCCTGTTTCATGCTCAGCGCAACCAGAGGAGCCGTGGTTTCAAAACCAACACCGAGAAATACCACTTCAGTGCCAGGGTTGTCCCTGGCCAGTTCCACTGCGTCAGCAGGAGAATAGACTATTTTGATCCGGGCGCCGGCAGCTCTTTCCCTCTCCAGGGAGGAATCCCGGCCGGGAACCCTGAGCATATCGCCAAAAGTAGCCACGGTAACGCCGGGTAGCCTGGAAAGGCCGATCATTGTCTCAATATCACCCGCTGCAGTTACGCAAACCGGGCATCCCGGGCCACTGCGCAATTCTACCAACCCCTTGAGTAAACCCCTCAGACCGGAGCGTGAAATAGCAGTGGTATGGGTGCCGCAAACTTCCATCAACACAGCCGGCCGCCCCAGCCGGTCCGCCGCACGGGCCGCTTTTTCCCTGACCCACTTCAGCATCCTTTGACCAAGTTCCATGTCATTCAGCCTTTCCAGCACTTTCAAAGCGTAAGAGCTCCTCCCATAATTTTATCCTTTCCTCGGCTTCGGCCAGGTCCAGCTTTTCTACCGCGTAGCCTGCATGGACCATTACGTACTCCCCCGGCGCCACATCCCCTACCAGGTGTATACCAATCTTCCGCCTGATACCTCCCGCTTCAATGACCGCCCACTGTTTATCCGGCACTTCAACCACCAGGCACGGTATTCCCAAGCACATCTGCTGCACCTCCGCTAATGTCTTATTCTGCCCCTGCTAAAGATTCCAGCCAGGAACACCATTCATCCAAACCCCGGCCGCTCCTGGCCGAAGTGATAAAAATTTTTAATTGGTCGTTTATTTCTTTTAACTCAGCAATACAAGTGTCAAGGTCGAAATCAGTATGGGGCAAAAGGTCTTCTTTACTGATCACCACAGCCACAGCCTCTCTAAAAACAGACGGGTACTTGGACGGCTTGTCTATTCCCTCGGTCACACTTAAAACCGCAACTTTCATCTGTTCTCCCAGGTCAAAAGCAGCCGGGCACACCAGGTTGCCGACGTTTTCAATAAACAGCACATCCAATTCCGCCAGCGGCATTTCCTGCAGCGCCCGGTAAACCATACCGGCCGTAAGGTGACATAGTCCCTCGGTGTTAATCTGCACCGCAGCGGCGCCGGCTTTTTCAATCCGCGCGGCGTCACGCTCGGTATAAAGATCTCCAACGACAACTCCGATTTTTAGCCGTTCAGCCAGCATAACGGCGGTTTTTTCCATCAGGGTTGTTTTACCGGACCCGGGCGAACTGATGAGATTAATTACCACCACTTTATTTTGTTTGAACAATTCCCGGTTCACTCCGGCTTGGTCGCTATTGGCCAGCAAAAGGTCTCTGCCTACAATAATTTTCAAAACAGCCAGCTCCTTAATCTCCCTCGAAATAGTCGACGTATAACTCTTTGCCGCTGATAGCCGTGGCGCCACCTGAGCCGCAAGCAGGGCATTTCCAGTTAATTTCACCGGGCCGGTATTCACTTTCGCATTCCCTGCATTTCAGCACGAGTGGCTTTTTATCAATTTCCAGCACAGCACCCTCGCAGACGGTCCCTTTGGTAAGCACCTGGAAAGCAAACTCAAGGGCGTCCGGCAGTGCGCCGTATAGCTCTCCAACTACTATTCTAACGTTATTTACCCTGGCAATGTCATTTTCGGCAGCGCTGTGTTTAACTGTTTCAATCAGTGCCTGAATTAGAGATATCTCATGCACCAGCCAGAACCTCCGCATAAACCATGTCCACAGCCTCGTCAACTGCCGCAGCTATGGCAGGGGACAGCCCCTCAACCCACCGCTCCGGGCGCTCGATTTCGACCCCGACTACGACAACTTCGCGGGGAAAGCCTTCGGGCATAACACCCCGGGCAAAGGAAAGGGCCTCCCTGAGGCCGATGCCGTGCGACTGTCCGGCGTTATAGCCAACCGGGGGCAGCTCGCTTTCGCTAAAACGGACCACCCGCCCCGGTGCGTCGCCTCCCAAAAAAGAGTCTACCAGGACAGCTTTTTCCGCACCCAGCATTAATTCCACCAGAGAGAGACCGGGAATACCGGCCTCAATAAATTCAACCTTATCAGGAATATCTTTTTCCATCAGCCGCCTTAGTACAACAATACCCACCCCGTCATCACCGGCCAGGGTATTGCCGCAGCCAATTACGTAAATTTTTTTAGTGTTATTCATTTAAATACCATCCTGTTGTTAATATTATGCTAAAACCAGCCTATTAACATGAGCGAAAGCCGCACAGAGCCAGATGGACACTGCACGGCCTGCTTTCTATCCAGAAAAAGCTTTTTTTCGGAATAACCCAGGTGCCTGACACCTCTGGGAGGGCGGGCGGACAGGGTCGTCCGCCCCTACTTAGATCCCTTGGCATCCCCTTTTTCATGCCGCTGATGGTGCCGCGCTAGCGACATGTGTGTTATTTAAAGCTGTGTTCTCTGGAATTCCCGGCAAATCTCACCTGATGAATTGTACACAACAAATTTTAGCGGCAGTTCGCCGAAGATAGCATGGGTAGCGCAACTAAAGCAGGGATCGTAGGACCTGAAAGCCATTTCAACCATATTCAACAACCCCTGCGTTATTTCCATGCCCGGCTTGATCACCGCCCGGGCGGCTTTCTTGACTGCCATGTAAATAGGCGCGTGATTGTTGGTCGTACCCACGATCAGGTTTACTGCGGTAACCATTCCTTTTTCATCGGTTTTGTAATGGTGGGTCAGCGTGCCCCGGGGCGCCTCAATGATTCCCACACCTTCAGAAGGCGTTCCTTCCGGGATTTTGCGGATAACATCGCTGGTTATTTCCTCATCCCTGCTCAATTCCAGCAGCCGCTCCGATGCATAAAGCAGCTCCACCAGGCGGGCCCAGTGGGCGGCCAAAATAGCGTGAACAGGCTTGCCGCCCAGGGTATCATACATTTTTTCATAAGCCTCCTGGGCCAGCGGGGTGGCCATGCCGTCCGCCGCGTTGAGCCTGGCCAAAGGCGCCGCCTGGTAAATACCCGTGCCCTTGCCTTCATTAAACCCGGTCCAGCCGTGTTTCTTCAGGTAGGGGAATTTTAAGTAACTCCAGGGCTCAACGTGTTCATTGACAAAATCAAGATATTCCGAAGGGCTGTACTTGCCGATTTCCACACCTTCCGGGTCAACTATTCTGACTTTACCGTCATAGAAATTAACCTTGTTGTCATCATCCACAAGCCCCATGTAGTTGGTTACCAGCCGGTAGCCGTCGCTTAAAATCAGGTCGACATAACCCTTGTTTTTCAGTACTACATCTTCAAACAGTTTTAAAGAAAACTGTGAAAAGTCGACACACGATTGAGCCATTTGCTCAACCCTGGCGCGCTCCTCCTGGTTTAAGCCCTTGCTGACCCCACCCGGCAGCACCCATACCGGGTGAGTCGCCTTGCCGGCCAGCATGGCCTGGATATCCTGGGCATAGGCGCGGTGTTTAATCACTTCGCCGCCTATTTCCAGCCCGACCTTACCTACCACGCCAAGGATATTACGCTCGGCCGGGTCGGCATCCGGCCCCATGACAAAGTCCGGGGCGGCCAGGGCATAAAAGTGCGCAATATGGCTATGGATAAAGTGAGCGCTGTAAAACAGCTCCCTGAGTTTCTTTGCCGCAGAAGGAACTTCTGCTCCGAATACCGCATCGTTGGCCTTACCCGAGGCCATATGGTGAGCCGAGGGTCAGACGCCGCAAATGCGGCTGACAATCCTGGGCAACTCCTCTACCGGGCGCCCCTCGCAGAATTTTTCAAACCCCCGCAGTTCCGGAATCTGAAAATAAACATTTTCCACCGCTCCGGCGTCATCCAGGAAGATTTCAATTTTTCCGTGTCCTTCTAATCTGGTTATCGGATCTATGGTTATTCTTCTGCCCATTACCTGTTCGCCCCCCTTAATAAAGCGGTTGACATACCGAAACGATAGAAAGTCCCGGCCGGGTCCGCAATTGTTTCCAGCAAGCTCTCAACTTCTTCAGGACTTTGCACATCCATAATTGAGCCGATACTGCTGATGTACTTGGCGCCCTGGTCAATAACTCCCGGCAGCGGCCCGTAGCAGCCGCGGCAGGGCATGTTGGCGCTGATGCACTGGGCGCCGCAACCTCCCCTGGTTACCGGTCCCATGCAGAGCAAACCCTGCTCCAGCAGGCAGCGCTCGGGGTCCGGTATAATTTCGTGCACCCGGTAAAAACGTTTAACCTTTTTATTTTGCTTGATTCTTTTACACTCGTCACATAAGGACTTTTCCGTGGCCCCCACCGTCGCGCCACGCGGAGGCAGGTTGCCGGAAACAATAGCCTGAACAACATCCCAAATACGCTGGGGCGTAGGGGGACACCCGGGGACATAATAATCAACCTCAACCACCTGATCCAGGCAGTGGACGTATTTGTAAAACTCAGGCAGGCTCAGGGTTCCTTCCGGCACCTCACATCTGGTTAACGGCAGCACACCTTCGGGATTAACGGTTGAAGGTGTTTCCATAAACACCCTTTTCAAGACTTCATCCCGCTCTTTGAAATTGGCCAGCGCCGGAATCCCGCCGGAAACAGCGCAGCTGCCGAATGCCACCATAACCTTGGATTTTTCCCTCAGAAGCATGGCAATATGTTCGTTCTCCGAGTTGCGCACCGCGCCGTTAAACAGGCAGACATCAATAGTGCCCGGCTCCATTGCTTCAATATCGGCGTATTTACCGTCCACCGCCACCGGCCACAAAACGATATCAGCCACGGCTGCAATATCCAGTATCTTCTCGTTAACATCCAGCACAGCCACGTCACAGCCACCACAGGACGAGGCCCAGTATAATGCAAGATTTAATTTAGCCAACCTTGCCCCCCCTTTCCAGTCCATTCCTCTTATAGGGACCGAGCTTGCGTACTGTTTCCGTGAATTCTTTGACCACACCGGCGAAAATCGAGCCTTCAGCGGCAGAAATCCATTCCATTCTGACCCGCTCTTTTTCAACTCCGAACTGTTCCAACACTTTTAACATCAGTGGAATCCTCTTCAGCGTATTATAATTGCCGTCGGTATAATGACAGTCGCCCGGGTGGCACCCGGCAATCAGTACCCCGTCAGCACCCTCGCTTAACGCTTTAAAGACAAAAGTAGGGTCAACCCTGCCGGAACACATCACCCGGATCACTCGCAGGTTAGAGGGATACTGCATTCTACCAACGCCGGCAAGGTCGGCTCCGGCATAACTGCACCAGTTACATAAAAAACCGATTATTTTGGGCTCAAAGTTTTCCAAGCTCACTACCTCCTTACCGGTTAATTGCACAGCGCTTCAATTTCCGCCATGATAATTTCGTCGCTGAAGTTCCTGGTGGAGCAGGCTTTGGTCGGACAGGCAGCCGTGCAAACACCGCAACCCTTGCAGAGTACCTGGTTAATCTCGGCATATTTAAACTCTTCGTTGAATGAGATGGCGGAATAAGGGCAAAGGTCGACGCAAATGCGGCAGCCGGAGCAGCGCTCCTTATTAATTGCAGACACCGCGCCGCCGGCGACAAGATTATCGCTGGATAGCACAGTCATCGCCCTTGCTGCGGCAGCCTTACCCTGGGCGATACTCTCGTCAATTAGTTTGGGAGCATGCGCAATTCCGCACATGAATACCCCGTCAGTGTTGAAATCAACCGGGCGGAGCTTGACGTGAGCCTCCAGGAAAAATCCCTCTTCATTTCTGGGCACTTTAAACAGTTTGGCCATTTCTTCTCCGTCTTCGGGGGCCAGGATAGCCGGGGAGAGAGCAACAATATCAGCATCAATAACCATTGGAAGGTTAAGGACGTTTTCGGTAGTAGTCACCCGCAGAACGGTTTTGGCGCCTTCTTGAACCTGTTCGACCCTGGGCTTGTTGTCCTGGGTAAACTTGATAAATATGACGCCCATTTTCCGCGCCCGCTGGTAAAGCCCTTCAAAGAAGCCATAAGTGCGCATATCCCTGCAAAGCACGAAAACATTAAGCTCGGGCTTCATTTCTTTCAGCTTAATGGCGTTTTTAACGCTCTCGGAGCAGCAGACCCTGCTGCAGTAGGGGCGGTCCGGCTCGCGCGAGCCCACGCACTGAATCATCACAATATTGCGGGCGTCTTCCACCATTTGGCTGTTGCCCGCTATGGCTTCTTCCAGATCAAGGCTGGTCATAACCCTGGGATCCTTGCCATATAGATACTCTACGGGCTTGTATTCCCTGCCGCCAATGGCTATTACCGCCACGCCGTGATTGATTTCAAAATCACCTTTGAGCGAAGTTCCGGTAGTGATGAAATTGCCCACATACCCGTAAACATTATTGATTTTCGCCCCGTAATAAATCTCAATCAGCGGGTTGCCCTGAACTTCCTCAATCATCGAGCGCAGATAATCCCTAATGTTGCGCCTGTCCATCGTGTAGTTGATGCGCCTGGTGAGGCCGCCGAGCACCACATCCTTCTCCAGCAGGTAAACCTTGATCCCCTGCCGGGCCAGGTCAAGGGCGCAATTCATCCCGGCCACGCCGCCGCCGACAACCAGCGCGGACTGGGTAACGCCAAGGCTTATTTCATACAGCGGCTCCTGCAGGGCGACCCTGGCTACAGCCCTTTTTACCAGGCTCTTGGCTTTCTGGGTGGCCAGCTCACTGTTATCGGAGTGCACCCAGGAGCAGTGCTCCCGGATATTGGCCATTTCAAACAGGTACGGGTTTAAGCCCGCATCCCGCAGGGTTTGCCTGAACATAGGCTCGTGCGTGCGGGGGGTGCAGGAGGCAACTACGATCCGGTTTAAATCTTTTTCATTGATTAATTCCTTAATATTACCCTGGTTGTCCTGAGAACAGGCAAACAGGCACTCTTCGGCGTGAACTACGCCCGGCAGCTTCCCGGCGTACTCGACAACAGCAGGCACTTCCACCACCGACCCAATATTAATCCCGCAGCGGCAGACAAATACCCCTATCCTCGGCTCCTTCCCGGCAACGTCTTTCTCAGGTGGTTTTTCCTGCTTTTGAACCATCGTGTTTCTGACATCAGCAAGCACAGACATGGCCCCTCCGGCTGCTGCACTGGCTTGAACCACCGACCGGGGGATACTCATCGGTCCCTGGAAGGCCCCGCAGGCGAAAATACCGTCCCGGGAGGTGCTGACGGGATTAAAGTTGGGATACTGGCAAAAGCCAAACTTATTCAGCTTTACGCCCAATGCTGCGGCCAGTTTTTCATTATCCTGGCCCGGCTTCATGCCAACCGACAATACGGCCAGGTCAAATTCCTCCAGCTTGATGTCTCCCTCGGGTGAAGCATATCTGATTAAGATATTATTGTCCGGCCCTTCATTTAGCTCATAAATGCGCGATCTTACCAGACGAACACCAAATTCATACTTGGCCCGTTCCAAATACCCTTCGAAATCTTTGCCGAAGGTGCGCATATCCATGTAAAAAATGGTGGCATCCAGCCGGCCATGAACGTGCTCCATAGCCACAATAGCCTCTTTTAAAGCATAAGTACAGCAAACAGAAGAGCAATAAGCATTGCCGCTCTTAGCCACATCTCTTGATCCCACACACTGGATCCAGGCTATTCTGCGCGGCGTCTTTCCGTCTGAGGGTCTGGCCACATGCCCGCCGGTCGGTCCCGATGCGCTTAATAACCTTTCAAACTGAAGGCTGGTCATTACATTGGGAAAGACTCCAAACCCGTAATTCCTCATATCCTTGGGATTAAACGGGCTAAGGCCGGAACCAACGATAATTGCCCCTACATTTATTTCCCTTAACTCCTCTTGCTGGTCAAAATCTATAGCGTCACTTTTACAGTGTTTAACACAAAGCTTGCAAATGTCTTTTCCTTTCTCTTTGCCTTTAGTTAGGTAAAGGCAGTAACGTTCGTCTATAGCGTAAGCAGAGGGAACAGCCTGGGCGTATTTAACGTAAATTGCTTTCCGCTCGTTTAAATTTTCATTGAACTCATTGGGTACTTTAACCGGACATTTTTCCGCGCAAACACCACAGCCTACGCATTTTTCAATGTTGACATACCTGGGCTTTATCCTTAGTTTAACGGTAAAGTTTCCGGCCTCCCCCTCCAAACCTTCTACCCCTGCGTTAGTAATCAACTCAATATTTCCGTGCCGCCCGCTTTCAACCAGCTTTGGCGACAAGATACACATGGAACAGTCGTTGGTAGGGAATGTCTTATCCAGCTGGGCCATAACCCCTCCAATGGCAGGAGAACTCTCCACCAGGTAAACATAGTAGCCGGAGTCGGCCAGATCCAGTGCGGACTGTATTCCAGCCACCCCACCACCAATAACCATTACTGATCCAATTTTATGGTGAGTCAAAATTGCACCTCCCCGATTATGAAACATGTTACTTAACTTTATTTTAAGAATATTTGTGAAATAACTCTTAGACTTCCACCTCTCTTTCAAAATTCAAGTACTATTTAAAATTTTTAGATAATGTAAAATTATATCATAGTAGTTGATTAATTGAAATTATTATAAGCTAAAGTTTTAAATAACTTTGTTTGTTGGTTATATAAATCCGCGAAAAGAAATAAAGCACGGTTTTTAATCCGTGCTAATCTTCCAGCGCCAGCTGTACATTGTTCCTCTGATCCTGCAGCATTCTATTTTTGTAATTCCAGGCCAGCACCGCTTCAGCAAAGGCTACCATTTTTTTAGTCATTCCGCCGCCCACTTTGCCATTTTGCCTGCTGGGCAGTTCCCCTTTGTCAATATTGGCGTAATCCGGCATGCCAAGTTCCGCGGCCATTTCATTTTTAAACTCTTCCAGCGCGGGGTATACATACTGCTGCAATTCCCCGGGCACCAGTCCTGTAGCTGAAGTGACCTTCATTAAATCCGGAAGCGTATAATTGCCCGGCAATGCTACTTGATGATTATCGCTCAAATTGTATCGGCACCTCCCGTGAAAATAAAAATTTTATTTTATCCAATATTTAATGTTAGTATTCCTGCTTGATAAATAAATATGCCAGTTAATTTAAGCTATAAATTTAAATTACTGAGCTGATAATTGTGAAAACAGCTTGAATAATTTCGGCGTTACTTTTTTCCGCACCGGATCAAGTCCAAATTGTTGTGTAAAATTCCTCAGCTAGCATTTTAACCTGAACACCGCCACTTAAATTATCCAGCTCGCCATGCGCCAGTCAAGGGTAAAGGCTTGCGCCTCCGCTTCGCGGACCCTTGACAGGCGCACGGCTCCGCTGGTAACGGTTGACAAGCGGTGTTCAAGGGTAAATATATTGGCCTTATTTTTATCGGATATAAGCGACATTACTTCGATGGCAGGCAAGGTTTTGCTCTTTTCGCCACTGCAGGTATTCGCTCATATCCAGATACTTTCTACCGGTTGCCCACTTATCGTCAAGCTCCATGAGCAGGGCTCCGATTAAGCG
>NZ_AUMW01000039.1 GCF_000430885.1 Desulfotruncus alcoholivorax DSM 16058
CGGGATTGCCATTCGGCAATTAGGGGTAGCACCTTATCCGTTATTTTGCTGACCATGGTAGGGGATACATCAATACCGTAGATATCCCTCATGTGGTCCTCGATATCACGGGTGGACATACCCTTTGCATACATGGCTATAATTTGGTCTTCAAGCTGGTTGGAGGTCCTTTCATATTTGCCGATAATCCTGGGTTCAAATTCACCGTTACGGTCCCGGGGAATTTCTATTTCTGTCTTGCCGAACTTGGTTTGGATAGTTTTTTTGTTGTAACCGTTACGACTGTTTCCAGTAGTATTATTACCTTCGATGCTGTGTTTTTTATACCCGAGGTGCTCTTCAATTTCAGCCTCGAATATCTGTTGCAAAATGTCCTTGAATAGATTCTTGAGCATCTCATGTACGTCTTCCACACTGTGGCAATCCTTTGCTAATTCCTTGATCGTTTTGTCTTGCATGGCTTGCATAAATGGTCAACTCCTTTAATGGTAGTATTAACCATTTACACGTAATTTAGTATATTCTCGTAATGGAAATTAATAATACTGTAATTGGCTGGCTAAGTTTTTCTCCTTTTTATAACAGGCCGGCGTATGATGCCACTGCCGAGATTAGTATCTATATTGCTGAAGGTTATCGCGGCAGGGGCATCGGTAAAAAATTACTGACAACTGCCATTGAGGAATCCCCAAAACTCGGCATTACTACTTTGTTGGGTTTTGTTTTTGCGCATAATAAACCCAGCATTAATTTATTTACAAAAATGAAGTTTGATCGCTGGGGGTACTTGCCTGGGGTAGCCAGTCTTGATGGTATAGAAAAAGATCTGCTCATCTTGGGGCTTAAAATAAAATAAGTTTGGTAGGCAAGCAATTTTAACGGTTTGTTGGCTTTGCAGTTGACAAGACACCTGTTAAGTCAGATAATTACTTTATTAAATCTGAGAGGGGTGTCCCTGTTGCAGATCATTGAGGTGGATTACATTGTAGTTGGAGCGGGGGTGGCCGGTCTTTCCTGTGCGCTTGAAGCATCCAAAACAGGAACAGTGGCATTACTGACAAAAGACAAGCTGCCTTCGGGAAATACCCCTTTAGCCCAAGGGGGCATTGCTGTAGTACTAAGTGAAAAGGATCAATTTGATTTTCATATTGAGGATACATTGATTGCAGGAGCCGGGGCCTGCAATCGGGTTGCAGTTGAAACACTGGTGAAGGAAGGACAGGCACGCGTGCTTGATCTTTTGGATATGGGTTTCCCTTGCGACAGGGATTTAGACGGAAAACCGCTGTTAAGCAGGGAAGGCGCCCATTCAATGCCACGTGTGATTTCCGCCTGGGGGGATGAAAGCGGTAGAGCTCTGGCGGAAACCCTTGCTATCCAGGTTCACAAACAAAAAAATATTTTTATTAATGAACATACTTTTGCGATTGACCTGATAGTGCAAAATGACAGGTGTGTGGGATTAATTGCATTTGATTTAAAATCTAACAAACCAATTCTATACGCTGCAAGGGCTGTTGTTTTAGCTACCGGTGGCTGCGGTCAGCTATTTGCTCACACGACTAACAATATCCATTGTACCGGAGATGGGTTTGCGCTTGCCTACCGGGCCGGGGCCAAACTTGAAAACATGGAATTCGTACAATTCCACCCAACGGCACTGGATGTCGATGAAAACCCTATGTTTCTTGTTTCCGAAGCTGTAAGAGGTGAAGGGGCTGTCCTTATTAACAATAAAGGTGAGCGTTTTATGGCTTCCTTACACCCGCTGGCGGAGCTGGCTCCAAGGGATATTGTGGCAAGGGGAATTTTTTCTGAAATTAACGCAGGGAACAGGGTTTACCTCGATGCATCACCGATAGGGTCTGAATTTGCGCACAGGTTTCCTTCTATATCCAAAGCGTGCCGGGATCGTGGGTTGCACCCGCCTGGTGATTTAATTCCGGTTGTCCCTGCGGCGCATTTTATTATGGGCGGTGTTAAAACGGATCTTGACGGCCGGACCACTGTAAAAGGCCTTTATGCATGCGGGGAAGTGGCGAGCACGGGGGTGCACGGGGCCAATCGCCTGGCCAGCAATTCCCTTTTGGAGGGGCTGGTCTTTGGTTGCAGGGCAGGGCGTGCAGTGGTTTCGGATAAGGTACTTGCGGGCTTGGGGTCTGGATCATCATTGGCGGTGATTGAAAAAGCTTCTAATTATGTTAACGGGATTGAACTGACAGCCGACAAAAAGCTGCTTTTAGAGAAGTTGCGTAAAATAATGTGGGAGCAAGTTGGCCTTGTACGGACAGGCAAAGGTCTTTCAGAAGCGTTGGCATGCTTTGTTGGCATGGAAAAATCATTGGGGCGGAAAGATTTAATGCTTAAAAACCTAATAACGGTAGCTGGTTTAATTGCCAGGGGTGCCCTTGCCCGTAAGGAAAGCAGGGGTAGCCATTTTAGAACCGATTTTCCGCCTGCACTGAACGACTATGGACATTTACAGCACGTGTGCAGTTTGTAAACAACCTTTTACAATAAAATCATAAATTGGGGACATTCCTCCGACCCCATAGCCCTGACCCTAAAGAGAGGTGTGTCACCTTTCCTTATTAACAAAGAAAGGGTAGATATAATGCTTACATCACTGGATAACATCGTAAAAATAGCACTGGAAGAAGACCTCGGACGGGGTGATGTAACCAGCAACGCCACCATCCCTCCGGAATTAACCGTTGAGGGCTATTTCATTTGCAAATCACCGGGGGTTTTGGCCGGACTTCCTTACGTGCAAACAGCTTTCCGGCTTATTGACCCTCTGGTGCAGTTGGAAGTGTTGTTGGGGGAGGGCGTTTTTGTAGCTAATGGAGATGTTATAGCAAAAGTTGCAGGCAACGCCAGAAGTATTTTAGCCAGTGAACGGGTAGCCCTGAATTTTTTGCAGCACCTGTCGGGTATTGCCACTGTCACAGCCGCTGCCGTAGAGGCTGCAAAACCTTATCATGCTGTAATCACAGATACCCGTAAAACAACTCCGGGTTTGCGTATGGCGGAAAAATACGCTGTGACTGTTGGCGGCGGTAAAAACCATCGTCTCGGTCTGGATGACGGAATATTAATTAAGGATAATCACATTAAAGCCGCCGGCGGGATTAAAAACGCAATTGGTATGGCCAGAAAAAAAGCCGGCCATTTGCTGAAAATTGAAGTTGAAACAGAAACGTTGGATGAGGTAAGGGAAGCTGTTGAATGCGGAGCGGACGTAATTATGCTGGATAATATGAGTTTGGATGAACTTAAAGAATCCGTAAAGCTGGTAGCGGGCCGGGCGTTAACGGAGGCTTCCGGTGGCATAACTCCTGACAGGGTGGCGGACGTTGCCGCAACCGGTGTGGATATCATCTCTCTGGGCTGGATCACTCATTCGGCTCCTCCTTTGGATATAAGTTTGGAATTTAAGTGATTAAATATATTTGATAATTTTTCAGCATCTGTAAATGCTCAGGAGTCGGTAGTCGGAAAGAGAAAACCGGCTTGGGGCATTTACTGATTCCGACTCCTGAATATCTGAATAGCAACTATTTTTGCATAATTAAGTTTAAAGAACACGGGGTGTTAATTATGTTATATACTGAAAAGGAAATAAACCGGTTCTGTTCGGAATTACCTGAGCAAGATATAATTCAAAGGATCTATGAGATTAAAGCACAACTGGGTTCCCGGTTGCTGATACTGGGCCACCATTACCAGCAAGACCGGGTAATCCAATTTGCTGATTTGACGGGAGACTCATTCCTGCTCTCCCGGCAGGCCGCCGAATGCAAAGACGCTCAATATATAGTTTTTTTGGGTGTGCATTTCATGGCTGAAACGGCTGATATATTAACTTCACAGGGGCAAAAAGTCTTTATTCCGGATATCAATGCCGGCTGTATCATGGCCGACATGGCTGAAATATTCCAGGTGCGCAGATGCTGGGAAGCACTCCAAAGGCGTTATCCGGGGGAATTTATTCCAATTACTTATGTGAATTCATCAGCCGAAATCAAAGCATTCTGCGGTGAAAACGGCGGCCTGACCTGCACATCGTCCAGTGCTGACGGGGCCTTCCGCTGGGCGTTGGAGCAAGGGATGAAAGTGTTATTTATTCCGGATGAACACCTTGGCCGCAATACTGCGGTTAAAGCCGGCATTGACCCCGGGGAAATGGCTGTATGGGACCGGCAGCGGAGCATACTGGTTGGACCGGAAAACCCGCGCGTAATTTTATGGAACGGGTACTGCCCGGTGCACCAGGAGTTTAGCCCTGATCGTATCAGTGCCGTAAGGAATAAGTATCCCGGCATACGGGTGGTGGTTCATCCGGAATGCTCGTTTGAAACTGTGCGGGCAGCTGATGAAGCGGGTTCAACTGAGCATATCATCAACTGTGTCAAGACTTCTTCACCCGGATCCGCCTGGGCGGTGGGGACGGAGATCAACCTGGTGCAAAGGCTGTCAGGTGAACATGGCGACAAGAAAATTATTTCTCTTGATGATACGGTTGAACCATGTCCGGATATGCTTAAAATAAACCCGCGCAATCTTTTACGGTGTCTTGAAGGTATACTCAGCGGCGGGATGGAAAACACGGTCACCGTTGGATCTAAAACGGCCGGCTGGGCCAGGGTAGCCCTCCAAAGAATGCTTTCTATAAGGTGATCGGCATGAGCGAAAAACGCAGGGAGAAAATAATTGAGGTTTTAACCGCCGGTGCAGAACCTGTAAGCGGTTCCGCACTGGCCAAACAATTTAAGGTCAGCCGCCAGGTCGTTGTTCAGGACGTGGCTATACTAAGAGCCAAGGGATACGAAATCATGGCCACTCCTCAAGGCTACCTTTTACCGCAGGGAACAGGCGTCCGGGAAAAGGCTGTGCTGGCTGTTAAACATACCCCGTTGGAAACCGAGGCTGAACTAAATACGATGGTGGACTTCGGCCTAAAGGTATTGGATGTGCAGGTGGAGCACCCTCTTTACGGAGAATTAAAGGGGTATTTAATGCTGGAGTCCAGGCAGGACGTAAAGCGCTTTTTAGATCGGGTCAAAGTGGAGGGAGTCTCGCTGCTCTCTTCTTTAACCAACGGTGTTCACCTGCATACGGTTGAATACCGGAGGCGGGAGGATCTTGAAGAGGCCAGGCAGGCATTGCGTAAAAATGGTTTTTTGATTTCCGAATAGTCTTTTTTAAAAGCCTTTGCCGGTTTTATACCAGGCCAAGGCTTTTTACATCAATTTTTAGTCCACAATTTGCCCGGGGGAGGCTAATAACCAATAGCCTCTCTTGGCAATTTGACAATGCACGTAATAGGTGTTACTTTACTTTAAAACCAGCGCAAAGGGTAAAAAAATGTTTAAAAGCGGAAAAATAACCAATTTATTCAGGAGCAAAGAAATTTTAACCATATTAATAAGATATGGTTTTCAAGATTTGCTTGACAAGCTGTCGGTTGATACCAGTTTGCTGTCCAAAAATATCATTAAAATTGAACGGGGGCTGAGTACGCCCGTCAAAGTTAGGAAGGTTCTGGAGGAACTGGGTCCAACTTTTATTAAATTTGGACAACTGGTCAGTATGCGTCCGGATTTAATCCCGGAGGAATACATAAGAGAACTTGAAAAACTACAGGATGAGGTGCCAACTGAAAAGACCGAAACCATCATCGAGATCATTGAAAAAGAGCTGGGGATGAGCACTGCGGAATTATTTGATGATTTTGACCATATACCGATAGCAGCAGGTTCACTTTCCCAGGTACACAGGGCGGTTTTAAGCGAGACCGGGGAACTTGTGGCGGTTAAGGTAAGAAGGCCGGGCATTGGTGAACAGATAAAGACAGACCTGGCCATTTTGGAATGGTTTGCTGAAGCCGCCCAAAAGAATTTTGATGAATTAAAGAACTATAACCTGCCGGAATTCGTGGAGGAACTCCGGCATACGATAATGCGCGAATTGGACTTCGAAAGGGAAGCCCGGAATATGGCCGAGTTCCGCCGGTTTATGTTTGGAAATGACGCTATAACCTCTCCCGGGGTTTTTATGCGTTATACCACCAAAAGAGTTTTAATCATGGAACTGGTGGAGGGAGAAAAGCCAAACCGGATCAAGGCCGGTCCTGAATTAAGACAAAAACTGGCGGGCGTAATGTTAAATACTTATACTGAGATGGTGTTTGAACGAGGGTTTTTTCATGCCGATCCTCATGCCGGCAATGTTTTGGTGGCGAATGGAAAGCTGTACCTGCTGGATTGGGGTATGACCGGGCGGTTAACCCGTAATATGCGTTTAATGTTATTAATGGTTTTGGTTGCAGTTCTGGAAAGTAATGAAGAACGGGTAATAAAATTAACGATAAGAGCTTTTGGGTTAACCGGTGTAAACAACAGGGAGCTTTTGGCAAGGGACGTCCTGGATCTGATTGAAGAATTTAATGGTAGAACGAGTGCAAGCAAAAGTATTGGCCAATTATTAATAAACTTTATAAATTTGTTCCGCCGGTACCAAATAGTTATTCCGCCTCAGTATGTACTTGTTTCCAGGGCCTTGCTTATTGCCGAAGGCCTAAGCCGAATAATATGCCCCGGAATTGATGTTGTGTCTGTAATTGGACCATACGTAAAAAAACAGTACTATAAAACAATTAATCCGGTTTCCAATAGTTTCTGGCTGGAAGAAGTTCAAGATTTAATTTTACTGGGCCATGATGCGCCTGAAAAGGTGGGAAAACTTTTAGACATTCTGGCCGGCGGTGAATTCAAACTGGAACACAAAGGTTTATCTCATTTGAAAAATACCCTGTTGGAAGCATCAAACAAGCTAACCCTGGCAATTATAACAGGAGCATTAATCGTAGGGTCTTCTCTGGTTATCACATCCAGCACCCCCCCGCTTGTTTTCGGCCATTCGGCTATTGGTGTGGCCGGTTATCTGTTTTCCAGCGTGCTGGGAATTGTTCTGGTATTTAATATTTTACGGGGAAAAGGTTGATTATTTTGAGCACAGGTTTAAAGGAACACACGCTACTTGTGTAGAATTTAATGTAACGAAGGGGTGTGAAAATGACGTCTCAAGAACTTGGTGAGATTTTAATTGAGGTTTTTAAAGATTGCTCTTTGGACCAAGTAATAGCTTACCAGGAAAATGACACAATAAATGATTATTTAAAAGATAAACTAAGCCCGGAAAAGTTTGAAGAAGTGAATAAAGCGGATCCATTGATTTGGATAGACGCAATAAGGATATTGTATCTAAGTAGACCACCATACCGCTAATGCGGCACCATCAGAAGGATCAAAAATGGGTTGTCGTAGGGGCGGACGACCCTGTCCGCCCGCCTCTGAGCTTATAAATAATTGCTTATAAAAAATCTCTTCGAGTCCTATTGACCTGCGGTAATAATACCATGGCGATTGGACCGTTAGGGTATTGTTCCGGGAAACCGGCATGCCTCCCATTGTGGAAAGAAGAGTGATTATTGGGTTTATAAATACCCCTGATTGCTCAATTTTCACAATCAGGGGTATTTATATTGCCTCCGAGCCTCGTTGCCTGGAAAGCTTAAAGCATGGCATAGAGGCCGATAGGGTATATTGGGAAACCAGTATGCCTCCCAGTGCGGAAAGGAGGGGAGTGGATCAGGTTAGAGCGTTGTATTGCTAATATCTAGTTTTGCCGTGGTTTTTATGACAAAATATTGGAGTTTTATTAAAAAATCGTACAGGAGGAAAGAATTGATGGTAAAAAGAATATCATTGACAGCGGTGATTCTGGCAGTATTTGCCGCGATGTTACTGGCCGGGTGCGCGAGCAAAAAGCAAACCGGGGAACAAAATAAGCAGGCTGCCGAACCAAAGAACAAGGACATTATATTGGCCACCACCACCAGCACTCAGGATACAGGGCTTCTTGACGCATTGATTCCCATGTTCCAGGAGAAAACCGGCTATACCGTAAAGACCGTTGCTGTTGGAACCGGCCAGGCATTGAAAATGGGAGAAGAGGGAAACGCCGACGTGCTGCTGGTACACGCGCCCGCTTCCGAAAAACCGCTGGTTGACAGCGGTGTGGTGACTGACTATGAACTTGTGATGCATAATGATTTTGTGCTATTGGGTCCTCCAAACGACCCGGCCCAGGTCAAAGGGAATTCCGATATTACAGCTGTATTTAAGAAAATAGCGGAAAAAGGCGCTTTGTTTATTTCCCGTGGTGACGATTCCGGCACCAATAAGAAAGAATTGGATATTTGGAAAGCTGCAAAAGTAGATCCAAAGGGACAGCAATGGTACCAGGAGACCGGTCAGGGCATGGGAGCATCCATCACTGTAGCCAATGAAAAAAAAGCTTACATTTTGAGCGACCGCGGTACATACCTGGCCCAGGCTAACAACATCAACCTGATTATCGTATCGGAGGGAGCGGAATCACTTAAAAACATCTACCACGTTATGGTGGTTAACCCTGAAAAATTCCCTAAAGTTAACGCCGAGGGCGCAAAAGCCTTTGATGAATTTATGATTAACAAGGATACACAGCAGTTCATTAAGAATTTTGGCGTGGATAAATACGGACAGCCGTTGTTTTTCGCGGACAGGCTGGAAGGTTAACCGGTTAAAAGGCCAACCCGCTCATTCCCGGGTTGGCCTTTTTTAAGTAAAATAAGGAGATAGGGATGTTTAAATGATTTCAGTTGAAAACCTGGAGCTGGTTAAAGAAAAACGTACTATACTTCAAATTGAAAAATTTAAGCTTAAACAAGGAAAAACCCAGGCTATTATAGGACCTAACGGGGCAGGTAAAAGCACGTTTCTAAAGGTGATGGCATTACTTGAACAGCCAACTAAAGGTAAAATTTTTTTTACCGGTACGGAGGTAACAAAGAAAAATATGCTTTCCTTCAGGCGTCGGATGGCTGTTGTATTTCAGGAGCCGCTGCTTCTCAATACCACTGTGTTTAATAACGTTGCCCTGGGCTTGAAATTGCGCGGGCTACGCGGTGAAAAGTTGTCTCAACGGGTTGAGCAATGGCTGGAAAGATTGAACATTGGCGACCTGCGGAACCGGAAGCCGGTTTACCTGTCGGGCGGTGAAGCACAGCGGGTCAGCCTCGCCCGGGCATTTGCTCTTGAACCGGAAGTGATATTTCTGGACGAGCCCTTTTCAGCTCTTGATTTTGCAACCAGGATCAGCTTATTGGAAGATCTGGGCCATCTGCTTGCCAATTCAGGAGTTACGGCTATGTTTGTCACCCATGATTTTAATGAAATACCTTACTTGACTGGTGATGTGGTTGTGCTTGACCGTGGTAAATTGATTTTTGACGGACTATTAAAAGAACTATTGGAAGATAAAGTGCAAAATGATACCATCAAACACCTTCTAAGCCCGTTTAAAAAGTTCAATCAAATCAGGTTGTTTTAACTTATAACTGCGGCTGCCGGCGCAGGCCGGTTCCGTTATGATAATGAAATAAGCATTCCAAGTCCTTTAACGCGTGCGCACAGGGTTGCTTGGGGGCCTGGTGCTCGGCGGAATAGTCAAAGGGTCTCAGTCCAAAGAGGGGAATAAAAAGTAAGCAGGGGTATAAACTGAAAGCACAACCTCCGGTGGGAGGTTTTTCTTTTTTAAAGGTTGTCTTGCCAGGTATAATCATTTATTCTTAATGATGGTAGCGTTAAACGGAATAGGGGAGTAAAAAATTTCTAAGAGCTAGGATTAGTTAAAACGGTAGTGGAGAACATACCCATAACTAAAACATTGTCGCATAAAATTATGCAAGGGGGAAGAATGAAATGGATGTTGTTTTAATTAGGGACTTATTCAGGCAAACGGATAAATACATAAATCAATCGATCAAAGTCGGAGGTTGGGTTAGGACCGTCAGGGCATCCAAAGCTTTCGGTTTTATTGAGCTGAATGACGGGACTTTTTTTTCCAGCCTTCAGGTGGTATTTGAAGAGAGTTTGAACAATTTTAAAGATATTGCCAAGTTGATAACCGGTTCAGCTATTATAGTTGAAGGGGTGTTGGTGGAATCACCCGGGGCAAAGCAGCCATTTGAATTAAAGGCCCAAAACATTGTAATAGAAGGATTATCCTCTCAAGATTACCCGCTTCAAAAGAAGCGGCATTCCTTTGAGTTCCTGCGGACAATAGCTCACCTGCGCCCCAGGACAAATACATTTTCCGCTGTTTTCAGAGTCAGGTCCATTGCTGCATATGCTATTCACAAGTTCTTCCAAGAGCGGGGATTTGTTTATGTACATACGCCGGTAATAACGGGCAGCGATGCTGAAGGCGCCGGGGAAATGTTTCGGGTTACCACTCTGGGTTTTGATCAAACTCCCAGAAATGAGCAGGGTAAGGTGGATTTTTCCAAGGATTTCTTTGGCAAAGAAACGAACCTTACGGTGAGCGGGCAATTGAATGTAGAAACCTATTGCATGGCCTTTAATAAGGTGTATACTTTTGGCCCAACTTTCAGGGCGGAAAATTCCAACACGGCCAGACATGCCGCTGAATTTTGGATGATTGAGCCTGAGATTGCCTTTGCAGATTTGGGAGATAACATGAAACTGGCCGAAGAAATGATGAAATACATTATCAGCTATGTAATGGATACCGCACCCGAGGAAATGAACTTTTTTAACAGCTTTATTGACAAGTCGCTTTTTAACCGTCTTGAGAACGTTCTACAATCGGAATTTGGACATATTGCGTATACCGACGCAATTAACGAGCTGAAAAAGTCCGGTGAGAATTTTGATTATCCGGTAAAATGGGGATATGACCTGCAAACCGAACATGAAAGGTATTTATCTGAAAAAATTTTCGGTAAACCGGTGTTCGTCACGGATTATCCCAAGGAAATTAAGGCTTTCTATATGAGAATGAATGAAGATGGCAAAACGGTGGCGGCGATGGATCTTCTGGCCCCGGGAGTAGGTGAAATCATAGGAGGAAGCCAAAGAGAAGAAAGACTTGATTACCTGGAAAAAAGGATGGATGAGCTGGGATTGAACAAAGATGAATACCAGTGGTATCTTGACCTCAGGCGATACGGCGGCACCAGGCACGCCGGGTTTGGTTTGGGGTTCGAAAGGTTGATTATGTATCTAACCGGGATGACTAATATCCGTGATGTGATATCTTTCCCCAGAACACCAAAAAATGCTGAATTTTAATAGCAAAAAACCCCGCGGTAAAATACCGCGGGGTTTTTTGTGGGTAGGAGGTGTATCAGTCTGCCTGGTAATTAATCTAGTAATTAGGACACCAAAGCTGGTAATAACTTTTCGGGTGAGCACAAGCGGGGCATGATTCAGGAGCGTCAGTGCCTTCATGCAGATACCCGCAATTGCGACAAACCCATGTTGTCTTTTCCTTGCGTTGGAAAACCTGGCCCTGTTCAATGTTTTGCATCAGTGCTTTGAAACGTTGTTCATGTCCTTCCTCTGCCGCTGCAATAGCCCTTAAAACTGCGGCTATTTGGGGGAAACCTTCTTCTTCAGCTATTTTAGCAAACTCCGGGTACATGGAGGTATATTCATGATTTTCACCTGCGGCCGCTGCCTTCAGGTTGTCTACTGTTTTACCAATTTGACCGGCGGGGAAAGAAGCTGTAATCTCCAGTTCTTCTCCCTCCAAGAATTTAAACAAACGCTTGGCGTGTTCTTTTTCCTGATCCGCTGTTTCAAGAAATATAGCTGCTATCTGTTCGTAACCTTCTTTTTTTGCAGCGCTGGCAAAATAAGTGTACCGGTTTCTGGCCTGGGATTCTCCCGCAAAAGCTGTAAGGATGTTTTTTTCGGTTTTACTGCCTTTTAAATTCAAAATGACCTCCCCTTTCAAAATTTAATTATTTATTTTAGCATGATAACTGTTAAAAGTTACGCCGGAATTAATCAATTATTAAAAAATTATTAAAAATCTCCCATGTCAAAAAGCAAAGGAATAATAAACTATTTTATCGAATTATGTCAAGTTAAATACGGGAGTGACAAAATGATCTCTAGCGTAAAAAACAGACTTTTAATAATATCGTTTTTAATAAGTTTTATCCCTGTTGCAACACTGGGCTTTCTTTCTTATCGCAACCTTGTTGAAATATTTATCAAGGTTTCCGGTGCTGGTTTACCTGAACCTGGAATTCATGAAACAGTTTATCTTCAACAAAAATGGGAATGATATGACATAAATTTAATTTGGGAGGAGCCCAGTCTTATGGATGTACAAAGAGTTCAACAAATTATCAATTCCCGGGAAACCATTGAAGTACTTCATAATGGCACACCCGTTTGGATTGAGGGCGTAACCCCGGGAAAAAATATCGCTAAGATTAGAAGCCTGCAAGGAAAAGAAGCAACCCGGGAGGTCCCCGTTACAGAGTTAATTGAAGGTTAACGAACGGGTGGGCCCCGCTTGCCTACACCTTTTGCGTTAGTTCTGCTTTAAGTTTACATTTCCCCTGGCCAACGAGGCGAATATTCCTCCAAAGCAAATTACTGTAAAAACAATAAAGGCAATTTGTGATCCCTTGATAAGCAGGTCGGGGGAGGCCATGCTCAATTCTACATTGCCTATATAAATGGCCAGCAATAGAGTAACGATGGCCATACTTGTTGCTTGACCGGTAAGGCGCATAGTTCCCAGTGTTGAAGAAGCCACGCCGTAGAACCTTTTTTCGACAGAACCCATAACCGCATTGCTGTTGGGAGAGGAAAAAAGGGCAAAGCCTGTACCAAGCAGAGCAAGGTTGACCATCAACAGCCAAACAGGCATGTTTTTGTTTATAAAACATAAAATAAACAGTCCAAGGGTTGTGATAGACATGCCCCAGGAAGCCACCACCCTTGGCTCAACACGGTCGGATAGTCTTCCGGTAAAAGGAGACAGTACCGCCATGATTATTGGCTGGGCCAGCAATATTAGCCCCGCCTTTTGAGAATCGTAACCCATAACCACCTGAAGGTGCATTGAAAGTAAAAAGCCAACGGCAAAGGTGGCACTATAGTTAATTAAAGCGGCCAAATTTGAAAAGGCAAAGGTAACGTTTTTACTGAACAGGTTTAAGTTTAATACAGGCTGCTTCACCCTGGTTTCGTGTCTTACAAATACCACCATAATAATAATTCCGGCAACAAGCAAATATTTTGCCCATATAGATTCAGCAATAGATGAAATACCGTACATAAAAGCTACCAGTCCTGCTGCGTACAGAACAGCCCCGGCGGTATCAAATGTTTCTCCCCTGGCTCCGGCCCATTCGCCTTGAAGTTTAAATATTGCCAGCAATAGTGCTAGTAAAGCGATAATGGATGTAAGGTAGAAGATTGATTGCCAGCCAAAGTTATGGTTTAATGAGCCGCCGAGGACCGGTCCCAGTGACAGGCCGACATAAACGGTGGAAACATTGATGCCAAGAACTTTGCCGCGATCCTTGGGAGGAAAAACCGATGTCAATATGGCCATGCCGGTACCGAAAATCATAGCACTGCCGATGCCCTGTAATGTTCTAAACACGATCAGCGCGCCTACTGACCATGACAGGCCACAGAGCAGGGAAGACAAAAGAAAAGAAGCTAAACCCAAAATAAAAATCTTTTTTCTCCCAACTATATCGGCAAGCCTGCCAAAAGGTACAAGAAAGGCTGCAGATGCCAGGATGTAACTGGTAGCCACCCAGCTTAGCAAAAAGGCGCCGGATTTAAACTGATCTCCAATGGAAGGGATGGCTAGATTTATAGCACTGCCCATAAATGGTGTTAAAAAGGATGCGGCGCAGGTTACAAGTAATGTATAATTTTTATGTGCTGTATTTTGATCCGTATTTTGATTCATAAATACCTCCCGGTTTCATTGCAGACTTAAAATTTTAGCGCTTAAAATTGGCTCCCATTTATAATCTCCCCAATTACCTCCTTTCTTGGATTAAAAACCTCGTTTTAAAATTCGTATTTAGAGCCGTCTATTATTTTTTTTAAAATTACGCCCAGGGCAGCTCTTTCTTGCTCCGATAACATTGATGTAACGTCCTTATTTGCTTTAATCGCCAGTTCTTCCAACCTTCCACGTATTGCCAGGGCCTTGGGCGTCAGGTAAATAAGATGCGCCCTTCTATCCATAGGATCCTCTTTTCTTTGGACAAGCTGTTCTTTTTCTAAACGGTCTATTATACCACTTATTGTAGTTCTGTCTTTACGCATTTTTTGGCCCAGCTGAACCTGACTGGCACCGTCGTTATGCCATAGAAAAGCTAGAGTGCCGAATTGGGAAGGCGTTAAATTGTAGTCCTCCAGCAGCTCTTTAAAATATGAGGAAAAAACTTGGTGAGCTTTAGCTACCAAATGCCCCAGACTTTCTTGAACAATAAATGGTTTGTCTATTGCAGCTCCCTCCTGAAAATTTCTTATAATAGTTTATCATATTGCAGATAATCAGTACAATGATGTTTTTTAACGTTTATTTCGTTAATGATGTTATTATGCCTGGTTGGAAAAGACGGTTTAACCGGGTTATAATTATAATGGGGAAATTAAATGAAAAAAACTAACGCGGTGCAAGTGTTGTTGCAAAACTTTAATCATGATTATGGTTATGACTTGGTCGTAACAGATGGTTCGGCGACGGTTCAGGATTATTTGGATGCCTTAAACTATGCCATTGAGAAATATACATTGACCCGCAGCAGAAAAAAAGTTGCATCTTGCCAGGGTTGCGAGCTTTGCTGTGCGGAAAGAGCTCCGCTTACCGCTATTGATTTATCCAATATTAAAGATTACCTTAAAGTGGGTGGAGAGTCACTCCAAAAAACCCTGGACCGGATTAGTTATATTGTGGTCAACGGTCCGGCTGTGGATATCACTCTACGCAGGGGTGAAGATGAACGCTGCATTTTTTTAGACCGTAAAGAAAAGTTATGCTCTATTTATCCCGCCAGGCCATTGGTTTGCCAGACGTTTATATGCTGCCCGTCCTCAGCCAAGGCGGTAAGGTTGAGGGAACTTGTCGTAAATTTCGGTGAAGATGAATTGGTGCGCCAGTGGTTGGCACAAGCATCCGAGAAGGGGGAATCCCCCGGATTTCATGAAGGTTTTAGGCCGAAAATTAACATCAAAGACTGGAAGCCGAATGTTTTTTCCGCCAAAAGTAATTACAAGGAAGTAAAGTTAAAGGAAATTTGCCCGCCCAGCTTATGGAAACAGTTATATAAGAATTGCTAACCAGAAAAAGTATACAATATATTTTCGGGGTTATATTTGTTTTTTTTAACCAGTGGTTTATAATAATATTAGTATAGGGAGCAATGACGTTCCAGACATTCTGCAGGTATGTTCAGAGTGTGGGGGACGTTTTTTTTTGTAACGTTTTAATTAAGTTAAGGAGGTTTCTGTTATGGCTCAGGCTCTGCCCAGTGCAACAAACGCCAAGGTTATTCCTATTACCGCAAATAAAAAATTTAAAAGAGCAGGTAATGTTGATATACTTACTAAAGTTGAACCCGAATGCCGAAGTGAGGATGCTGTCTGCGCTGTTTGCGGCTATGGCTCACACCCCCTGCATAAATGGCATCCGGTGATGAAAACCAGTTGTTGCCCGGTATGTGGAAGTTCAAAAAAAAGATAGCCCGTGGGGGGATCTCTGACCAATTATATGAAAGAAGGACATAAGTTTTAACTATGTAACAATAAAAACCCGTTCCCTGTTTTCAAGGGCTGCGGGTTTTCTATCTGTCATAGCTGCATTTTTTGCTAATAAAACATTATTAATGTTATATATTTTGCAGTTCCATTTTTAATACTCTTTTTAAAATTTTACCGTTGGCCCCTTTAGGTAGTTCCTCCCTGAATTCAATTTGCCTGGGGCATTTGAAATCAGCCAGTTTTTCCCGGCAAAAATTGATTAGTTCCTTGGGAGTGGCCTCAGCTCCCGCTTTTAATACAATAAATGCCTTAGGGACCTCACCGCGCATTTGGTCGGGTATGCCAACCACCGCCGCCTCCATAACCGCCGGGTGTTGGTATAGCACCTCCTCGACCTCGCGGGGGTAGACGTTAAAACCGCCAACAATGATTAAATCTTTCTTCCGGTCAACAATATAAACATAGCCGTCCTCGTCGACCATGCCCAGGTCACCGGTATGGAACCACCCGCCGCGCATACATGCGGCAGTATCATCGGGCCGGTTAAGATAACCTTTCATCACATTATCGCCTTTTACAACTATTTCACCTACGGCGGTAACAGGTAATTCATTATCATTTTCATCTACTATTTTTACTTGAACTCCAGGCAGGGGCGGTCCTACAGACCCGTGCTTGCGCAGTTCCAATCTGTTGACGTAGGAAATCGGCGATGTCTCGGTGGGACCGTTTCCCTCCAGGACGACAATACCGTAACGATCTTCTAAAGTCCGCATCATTTCCAGCGGCATAGCCGCCCCTCCTGAGACAAACATGCGTAAAGAGGCAAAGTCATTCGGGTCGGTATTTTTGGCGGCCTGTAAAATTGCGGCGTAAATAGCGGGAACGGCCGGGAAAATCGTTACCTTATGTTTTTTGATACACTCAACGGTAGATTTAGGCATGAACCGGTCCAAAATAACCACGGATGCCCCGGTACATGCCGGCGCAAGAATACATACCGTACCGGCAAAGGCGTGGTAAAATGGTAGTACTCCCAAATAACGTTCTTTATGATCGACGCCTATGGCCTTGGTAACCATCTCGGTGTCGAAGACCAGGTTTTTGTGGGTCAACATAACCCCTTTGGGTTTTCCCGTAGTGCCTGAAGTGAACAGACAAGCGGAGATGTCTTCAACATCCACCGAAGGGCGGCTCAGGTCTGCGTCGTATGCGAAGAGGCTGCTGTAATTAACTTGTTCGGGGGTTGACTGTTCCCCGATTATTATAACTTTTCGCAAATGGGGCAGGGATCTCTTTATAGAATCGATAAGTGGAGCAAATGGGGCAATAGTGATAATAGCGACTGCCTTGCAGTCCTGGAGAATATATTGTATCTCAGGTCCCTTTAACATCGGGTTGATGGGTACAACCGGCGCACCTATAAAATTAAGTGCAAAGTAGGAAGTTGTAAATTCCAGGTGGTTGGGTAATAAAAGGGCTACATATTCTCCCTGTTTGATATCAAGGTCTTTAAGCCCTGCTGCCAGGCGCCCAATTTTCTCTGCCAAGTCTTTGTAACTAAGCTCATCGTCCTGAAAGATTACGGCTGTTTTGTCCGGATACTGCTCCAAACTTCGCAAGATAAAATCGCAAACCAACATTTTGGTTCCCTCCGGTAGCATATATTATGTATTCATCAAGAAACTATGAAAAAATTCTTTGTAATATTGACGAAATCCTTCAATGATAACCACATTTAGTGTTTTAGTTAAAGAATTCAATGCCTTATAATGTGTTATGAGATCAGTATTATATAAATTTAAGATATGGAAATATCCGGATCAAACCTGCCCGCCAAAGGGTAGCAAGGAGGCAATTTATATCATGATTATAAAAGGTTTGGTTGACAGTCACACCCATGCCGGCATGATCCCTTATGACGGTTTCGTTGCTATGGCGGCAAACGGTATCACTAAGGCAGTAAGCTGTTCTATTGTTATCTCTGCCCGGCATGCTGAAAGCTATTTTGATCATTTTAGAGCGATCAGCGGCTTTTACCGCCAGGTTGCGGCGTCGGTAGGCGTTGACCTTTACACAGCGGTTGGCGTACACCCGGTGGGTATACCCGAAGATTGGACAAGGGTTATCGATAAACTGCCGGAATTATTAAACGAAGAGACAGTTGTGGGAATTGGGGAAGTCGGCATGAATAATGCTTCCCCGGTGGAAAAAGAGGTTTTTAAAGCTCAATTGGAAGTGGCCAGGGACAACAATGTCCCGGTTATTATTCATACTCCCAAAGAGAACAGGCAGGCTATCGTAGGCATAATGCTTGATATGGCGGCAGGTGTAGGAATTAACCCCGGGCTGCTGGTGGTTGACCATGCGCACCTTGATATCATAGGCCAGATTAAAGAATTTGGAGCTATTCCCGGCTTAACCATCAGGAAACAAAACCTTACCCCCGATGTGCTTGTCGATAACCTGGAGCTATTTAAAAACGGCATGCTTAACAGTGATTACAGCAATATTATGCTCAATGATCCGGTTGGGATGATTGAAGCGGTTAAGTATATGCGGCAGGAAAATGTAGATGAAAACATTATCAATGAGATGGCTGGCGGCAGGGCGTCAAAATTATACGGTATAAAATAAAGGTTTAAATCTGATCACCGTTCATTTGCAGGTATCTGGTTTACGGACTAGAATATATAGAAATGTTACGTTACACTTTGGGTTTTTAACGGGGGACAGCTAAAATGGACCATAAATCCACCCTAATTAAGTTAAAAGAAAACGAGCGGGAAGTAAGGAGAAATTTAATTATTGATGCGTCCGTCAGGCTTTTTGCCCGCAAGTCGTTCAACCAGGTAAGCATGCGTGATATTGCCGCCGAGGCGGGGATATCGCCGGCCTCCATCTACCGCTATTTTACAGATCGCGATGAGTTATTCGTCGAAGCGCTGCACCGGGAAGGAAAAGTTATTGGCAAGAACCTGGAAAAACTGCTTGAAGAGAACAAAAACGCTTCCTTGGAAAAACTGGCCTGTGATTTCGTGGAATACTTAATAGACCATGACACCTTTTTCCAAATGATGACGCACTTTATGATAGACGGGGGAATCAATGAAAAGTCGTTGGAAAGGTTCAATGCCACAGAACGCTATCTGCTCGATATTTTTGATGAAAGCTTTGCTAAGATAGGCGTTAAAGAAAATGTGCGTCTTTTTTCGCATGCCTTTTTTGCATCTTTAAACGGTATAGTGATCACTTTTAGGAATTATCCCGGCCGAAACGAAAAGGAGATAAGAAAGCACATGCTCCGGCTGGCCTCCATTACGGCGGGAGTATTTGAGAAGGGAGCCGCCAAGCTATAGCGGTTGAAGACTATTGGTGAATGCCAGTACTCCGATTTTTTCCCGTTCCGTAAAGTCAAGGGTGTAAAAAGGGCCAGTTCTTTCATGCATTTGATTTTGTTCATTTATTGCATCACCCGTTTAGAAGCTGTTCCAGCAGCCTGCGCAAATGCTCCAAGTCTACCGGTATAATTTCCACAGGCACCTGGGCGTAATCATAAAATTCAAGCAGTTCTTCTTCACTGATAGGTACTATTCCCGTATCCAACAGCAAAATACGATCATAATAACCAAAATTCTGCCGAGCATCAACCGCGTCCCACTTCATCCCTTCAATAAATATTTGACGCCAGTTCTCCAGCCACCCGCCGGTTAAATAAAAAGTTTTGGCTTCGGCATCCAACTCCGCCATTTTGTCCCCCAGGAGCATTTCGATACAACTCTTGGCTTGTATGACCCGCCCGCCGTATTCAGCAACTAGTTGCTCCAACTCCGGGTGGCACTGACACCCCATAACTACTGGGATATAACCGTTTCCCATGCCGCTCAGTCCTGCAGTTACGGCTTGGGCCAGCTTATCAAAATCCACGTGTAAAGCTGCATCCACATAAGTAATATTAAAATTTCGGTCTCCTAACAAGTGTTCCAACTCATGACGCAGGATACCGCAGCATAATAGTTTTTTTTCGGACAAGACCGGCTCACCTCCCGTATATTTATATTAGCATAAAAATAAACAACCTATTTTGCAGTAAAATAGTTTACACGAATAATAAGTGTTTTCCGTTATTATCAAAAAGTACGGCGAAATTAAATTTATCTTGGTTGTTTAGCTTTCTTTACAAAATTATAATATAAGCATAATAATGCTAATAAATATCCTATCTGTAAATAAATTTACGATGGATCGGAGAGGCCACCAGTGGAAAAACGTTGTCTTTGTTTAAAGTTTAATCATGGTGTAAAATATTTTACAGCTTCTCCTTCTTATAGATGATATCATCTGGTTAATTCTATAAAAGGAGGTTTTCACATCATGGGAAGTAGCTGTTGTGGCTGTAATGCGGTATTGACGCCTGAAATTAAGGAGGTAATCACCCAATCTGCTTTTATACCTGTAACCACCCTGTCCGGGGATGGGCAGCCTCATCTAATCGTGGTGGGCAAGGTAAAAGAAATCCGTGGTGATAATACACTGGTTCTGGGAGTTTATAAAATGGAAAAAACACGCCAAAACCTGACGGAAACAGGGGTCATGCAGGTGGCTGCAGTATCGGGGAAAAAAGGTTACCGTTTCAGCGGCCAAGCCCGCTCTGAAGGTGATGAAGTAATTTTTACCGTGGAAAAGATTGCAGCTTTGTTATAGGAAATTTAACAGTCGCTTAAATAAACCCATTACTTTGGAGGAATAGAATTCGTGACTATCACGATGCTATTCCTCTTATTTTAACTAAATATGTGTCGGTAGTCTAATTGGAATAATATGTAAAATAGTATTCAGATTGTTCCACGTCTAGCTGATCAGGGAATATACTTGGCTTCCGAATCGACATTTTACAGAGTGCTAAAAAAAATACCATGCAACACCGTCGTGGAAGAGAAGCTAAATTACGGCACCCAGAGAGATGGTCAGGCCCAACCAGAGATTGGTCATTAGATGAGATTGTTTGGCTTAATCCTGAACATGTTAAAGAACCGGCATCTAAGGAAAAGTGTTTTGCTTAATTTAATGACATATACCCCGGTAAATAAAATCATAGGCGGTCTCCAAAGGGAGGGGAGATATATGGTCTTAAGAACAAGCAGCCGCCGCTTGCGGTCGAGCGAAGCGAGAGTCTTGACCCATGTGCTAGACTTAATAGACCCGACCGTATACCCAATTTATTCATTGGCG
>NZ_AUMW01000040.1 GCF_000430885.1 Desulfotruncus alcoholivorax DSM 16058
TAAACAGGGGTTATCTTGTATTTTTACCACTTGCAGCCTGCTATGCTGCTCAGGATGAAGGCCGCTATTACCAGTACGGGAAACCAACGACGCATATTCCTTTCTCCTTATCATAACTTCTTATAACTTAAATATGTTTTATGGTTAAACTTTAAATAATAAACAATAAAAATAGCGGCACCAATTGCAACCAGAATATCGCCAATGCTAAATAATTTCGTTAATGGTATCCATTCAGGCATTGGCAGAACATCACCCAAAAAATTTAGCTTAGTATTAGAATTAGCCAAAACAAAACTATCAATGTTATTTCCTGCTGCCAATTCTGTTATTTCCTTAGCTGAAAAAGCCAATCTAGCGTAATTTTCACTAACTGGCATTTTACCTCCGTTAGCCCAAATTACCAGCGCATTTGACAATAACCCTATTAGAACTAAAGGCATGCCACGTAAATTAATATTAAAACCAATAAAAGCTAGTATTAGTATCATAGAAGCGGCACGCAGAACAGGTATTAGATAAGATAACCCATAATCATCAAAAAAACCTGCTATACTTACAATTTTTACCGTAATTGCCAATAATGCTAACCAGGCAAATTTAAACCTAATGTAGGTTAAGTTTTTAAGTTTTCCTCCAAGCAATAATACTATCAAAGCAACCAGAACTAGAATTATAAGAAAAAACACAAGTTACCTCTCCCGGTGTTTTTTTTCCTTCTTCCAAGACTTAATAAAAGCTTCCACCACCTGTGGATCAAATTGAGTGCCTTTATTATTCATTAATTCCTTCATGGCCTGTTCTTCACTCATCGCCTTTCTGTACAACCTATCGCTAGTCATAGCATCAAAACTATCAGCTACGGCCAAGATACGAGCGCCCAGCGGGATTGAATTATACTTTAAACCTCGGGGATAACCTTTCCCATCCATTCTTTCGTGGTGAAACAAAACATACGCCAGTACATCTTTATACATTTCCAATGGTTGCAACATATAGTATCCAATTTCTGTATGTTTTTTCATTTCTTCAACTTCAGAATCTATAAGCGCTTTTGGTTTTAGCAAAATGCTATCCCTAACCCCAATCTTACCCAGGTCATGCACTTTTCCTGCCATCGATACGTTTTCAACTTGCTCATAAGAAAGACCCATTTCTTTGGCAATTCGCTCTGCATAAACTGCAACCCTGGTAGAATGCATAGATGTATACTTATCACGCCTGTCTACAATATCAGCAAGATGCTCAATAGTTGCACGGGTTTGCTTGCGAAGTTTTAGGTAATTCTCAAATCCTTTATGGGCTAAAGCCAAAGGAGGCACGATAAGTATTACACTAAATGGCTCACTAGTATATAAAATTACCAATAACAAACTTAAAGGCGCTAACGAAGTCAGAAATAATACCATCATTCCCAGGTCCATTTTAATAACGTCTAATAAAGCTATTTCAAAAGATAGGGATACAATAACAGCTACCAAAAGAAAATTAATTACAACAAATGCAATAGCTGTAAAAACAAACGGTATAATATGTTGACTAATTGAAAATATCTCTTCAGTTACTGGACTAAGTTTTGAATATACCATACCTGCAATCAATAGACTTATTGAATATTGAGAACTATTAAAGATGACTTTTTGCCAGCCACGCTTTCCGATAATATCGGCCATTGAGCTTCCTATACCTGTAACGATAATACTACTCCACGTGCCATATATCATTAATATAGCTAAGTTTAGCGCGAATCCAAGCGTAACTTGCCCCTTAACATCCAATGAAACAGGACGCATTTCGAAGGCAACAAATAGCACAATCCATAACGGGTAAAGATATAGAAAATCAAGGTTAACCTTTAACAACGAATAGATAAAAATTAATCCACCCAAAATGGACACTAACAGATAGTAAAAGTTAAATAAAAATTTTTGCTTGTTCAAGATGCATTGCCTCCCAGCTATACTTTTGTTGCGAAAAGATATTCTGTCAAAAAAACATCAATCTGGGTGGCAAATTCTCCAAAACTACTACACAAATACATGAAAATTTGAGATAATGAAAGTTTAGGTAATTATACCACCCTGGTATCAAACAATCAAGCCATTATTTACCATTAAAACAATTTTTATATCGACATATTCCATGCTTTTAACCTTTTTTCCTCGTTTGTTTACAAACCCATTTGCTCTAAATTTTTTATCTTTTTTATTTTAACAATTTCACAGTGTAAAAACCTATTTATGTTGAATTTTTTGATTATTTAAAAAGTTTTTTATTATAGTTGACATTTTTAAGATCATGAGGAAATATGTTTAAGGGAGAAATTAAATAAAAATGATTAAAGATTAACCCCTGCACTGTGCAGGGGTTAATCTTTAATCATGCTGATAAAATGATGGAGAATTGTTGCTGTCATTCCCCAAATAAAATACTCCTGGTATTCATAAATATAAGTCGGGAAGGACCACCTTTTTTTCCAGCCCCCCCGGTATACTTCCGGTACCCGGTCCAGCGGAAAATCTTCACCATACCGGGTGGCCACGTAGGTTTTGCTGACTTTGGGAGGGTTATTTAGCAAAAAAGACACCGGTACGGTAAAAACCCTTTCCACCTCCTCCTGGTTGGGGGATATACTGTCTGGTGAAAGTATTTCACCTACGAAGGGGTAAACAACAGGACCCATCGGGGTAACCAAAAAATCCAGTGGTGTTAACACTTTGATGTCTTTTTTAGGCAGACCCAGCTCTTCTGCGGCCTCCCTCACTGCAGCAAGTTCCGGCCGGTTTATTTCGTTTTTCTCCACCCTGCCGCCCGGAAAACATATTTCCCCCGGCTGTCTGGCCAGTTCGCTGGACCTAACCTCAAATAGTATCTCTAAATCTCCAGCCCTATTAACCAAAGGTATTAGAACAGCAGATAAGAAATAGTTTTCCCTGCCCATTAAATCGGGTTTGCGTGAATTAAGCTTATTAATAAGCTCTCTCATAAAATATATCACCAGACATACTTATTCTTTAACAGCCCGTCCCAAACCTTCCATATAAATAATAAATTAGAAATTGGAACGTAAAACTTGCGTTATGGCGCTTGCACTAAAAAATTTTACATTAAATATTTTATGTTATGGGTTTGACAAATGCCATATTTGTCCTTTAAGCTATCAGCAACCTGGCGGACTACTGTAAAAGCCCTTTCTACTGTGACTGCCCCATCCATATTCACCAGGCAGCACCGGGCCGGCGCCAGCCAGGCCCTGTCTAGAATCATCTCCATTGGTATTCCCTTACCGGACAGATAACTCCAGTACTCCTCCAACCTGGCCGTTAAAGCATCCACTCCCTCGGCATCAAGTTCTTCAGTAAGTGTAGGTACAATACCCCAGGATATTATTGCCCCTCTTTTTAAAAAGGCTTTGATTTCATCTACATATCTGGTGAAAATATGCCCGTTGCCGTAAATATCGACAGATAATACATCCAAATCCAGACCGCTAAGCAGAAAAGACCAATCGGGATTGCCGCACAAATGCACCCCCCGCGGGCCTTCAATGGTCTCCAAAAATGCAGCAAAATCTTTTTTTGCCAGACCGCTGGAGTAACCGGTAAATGAACCGAAAAGTATTTCCAGGCCCGGCTCATCAACCCATACAAAGGGCCTTGGATGGACTTGCAGCAACTGCCTGTACTGGGCGTTAATCTTACGGGCGATAAAATCAAATAAAAATGAGCGAATTTCATCATTGTAGATAATTGGCTTCATATTTTCATCCGTTATTTTAAGACCGAAACTTAGCGGCCCGATGTTCTGGCCCCTGATTAGCTTATAGCCGTCCAAGTTAATTTTCAAAAAAGCATTAAAGGCAGCTGAATATTTTTTAGACAGTATAAATGTATCTTCATTTTCACTTTTCACTGCATAATCAATCAGTTCCTCATAAAAGTCGCCTGTATCAAGCCATAGTTTTTTCTTTTTCTCATCCAGGTGTATTCCAGGAAAGTTTTCACTCACCTGAACATACATATCCTCATAAAAGCTATACCTGGGAATTTGCGGCCAAAATGGTATATCCACCGAAAGTGCGACTTTTAAAGCTGCATCTATATTATCGTGCGGTAAAATTCCCATTGCAGTAGTTAAACAATTTCCCGGCAGTTTATTCATTGCACTACCCCCAAAAAAGTTTTTCCTGCTATTGCTTTCATTCTAATACCAGAAACAACCTGCTATCTGTGACAGCAAACCCAAAACTGCTGTGATTTTAGTCACACAGCAAGCAAATTCAGCAATAACAACTTAACTTCAGAAAGTTCTCTTTCTATATACTGCATAAGTACAGCCCCATAAAATGGTTGATTTTAACCTTATGATAACTTTCGCAGTTGGCCGGTAATCTCGTTTAAAAACTGGTGATAATAGCTTCCTTCAATTTTTTCCACTGCAGCTACAACCGGGTTCCAGTTGGGAATGTAATCCACCACAACAACAAACCGGTTGGCAAGTCTTTTCATTTCCAACAGCACTTTTACCCGGTAATCCGAGGGCATTTCGTGCAGCACGAAACCAGCCGTAACTATATCGAAACTGTTATCACAGAGTCCGCCCAGCGAAAGGGCGTCGGCCTGGATAAAAGTAATCTTGGAGCCATATCTCTTCCTAGCCTGGCTCAACATACCGGAGGAAATATCTACCCCCGTAACCACTGCCTCTCTTTCGGCAAACGATCCGGCCAGATTGCCTGTTCCCGTACCGATGTCAAGCACCCTGGGACTGGCACCGGCGGCCGTGTATTCGTCACTCCACGTTTTCATCCCTCTTACAGTACCGGGATAATTATAATTGAATTCCGGCCGCCTGAAGCGATCTTATAGCCAGTAAATCACAGCACATTTTAATGTTCTGTTCTGAATATATTTTAAGATTACCGGTATAAAATTTATTGAAAAGCACGCTGGAAATGGTTTTTTGATCTTCACCCCGCCGCCATGCACCAACAACACAGGACATTACCTTTTCCGCCTCAGAAATTGCCAGGCTGAGGTATTCCTTAACTAGTTTTTCCCCGTGAATAATCCGTTCGTGCGCGCAGGCCAATATACTAATGGGAAAGCTCTTCATCTTTTCTATTGTTGCCAGGTAATCCTTATAGCCGGTGAAATAGATGGGAAAAATTCTTTTATCATCTATTGGAAAACCTGTCGAGTCCGAACAAAATAAGACTTGATCCTCGGGAATATAGGCCATTATACTGCAGTAGCTGTGCCCCGGGGCTTGATAAAAATTAATATTCTTTCCATCAAGTTGCCATTGCTCTCCATCTTTAATTATTCGATCGACCTTAATTGTTTCCGGCGGAAGCTCCGGCATTGTATCTGAAGGATTTTGCCCGTCCCCTTGCGCCTCCAGCAAGGCCGCGTCCTCTTTAAAAAAATTAGCTACAATTTTAGGACGCTGCAAAATTTTGGCGGACTCCTCTGTGGCTGCCACCTTCATTTCAGGAAATAATTTCCTCAAACCCGGAATTCCACAGATATGATCAAAATGCGCATGCATTATAACAGTATAATCAATTTTTATAGGTTTTTTTAGCTGTTCAACTTGCCTTTTAATTAAAGGTACTACCGAGCTGACTCCACCTTCTAAAATTACAGCGCGGTCAGCCCCCAAAAGATAGATGGGAAAGTGCCTGTCTCCAAGGACAACGATATTATCAGTTAAATGCATGTTTTTCACCTGCCAGCACTATTTATATTCATACATGTTCCCAGGGTTCTGCTTCGGACGCGGCAACAATTATTTCAACCTCCAAGCCGGCTTTTTCCAGCGCTTGCGCCAGGTTTTTCTTTAATGCAGACAGTGCTAACTTTTCCGTGGCAAAATGCCCGGCATCTATAAAACTCATTCCGGCTTCCAGCATATCTCGAGCCGCGTGGTATCGAACGTCACCAGTAACCAGCACCCTGGCTCCTTTTTGCCGTGCCAGTGGCCACAGGTCAGCGCCGGAACCGCCACAAACAGCAATTTTTTGGATTGGCTCGCTTCCGCTGCCGCCTATCCTAACGGTTCCGGTATTTAATACACTTTTCACCTTCTGAGCCAAAGCTTTCAAAGTCAGCGCCTCGGGCAACAAGCCGACTCGACCCAAGCCCTGTGCATAAACAGCATTCTCCAAAGGGTACAGGTCGTATGCAACTTCCTCGTAAGGATGGGCTTCAAACATAGCTTTGAGCACTTGCCCCAGATCGGATTTTCTTATTACAGTCTCAATACGAACTTCTTCAACCTGCTCCAACCGACCTTCCGTCCCGATAAACGGATTAGAGCCCTCCATTGGTAGAAACGTGCCCGTTCCTATTGTATTAAAGGTACAATGGCTGTATTTCCCTATCCAGCCTGCGCCGGAACCGCCCAGGGCTTCTCGCACTTTGCCCGCGTATTCAGCTGGAACAAAAACAACCAGCTTTAACAACCGGTCAAATTCTACCGGATGCAACACCTCAATTTCCTTTAATTCCAAAGCCCGGGCCAATATGTCATTTACACCGCCCGGTGCACTGTCCAGACTGGTGTGAACAGAGTAGACACCAATTCCGGCATTAATCAATCTGTATGCCAGGCCGCCTGCCTGGCTGTCGCGCCTGATGGTCTTAACGCCTTTTAAAAACAACGGATGATGACTTATAATCATTTGCACTCCAGTTGCTTCTGCCTCGCTGACAACCTCCCGGGTTACGTCAAGAGCCAACATGGCCTTTTTAACAGCAGCTTCTGGATCCCCTACCTGCCATCCGCAATTGTCCCATTTCTCCGCCATTTTGGAGGGAGCAATTTGTTCCAACACCCGGGCAATATCCCCGGCAATTATTGACATAGTTCCAGCACCTCCCGTATTTTTTCTTTTTCTTTTATAAGCAAGCTGGCCCGCAACCTGGCTTCATCACTTTTTGCATCATCAAGTCTCTTCAAAACCACATCAATGTTGGCGAAACGTTTTTTTAGATAGTCTACCAGGATGTTATCTTTTTTCTCTAACAAGCGCGGCCCAACATTAAGTATAAATTCATCAACAATCTTTTCATTACCCTTTTCGGCTGTAATAATTACATAATAATGCCCGTCTTCATATACCATTTCTTCATCCGCCAAGCACCAGCCATTCTCAACCAGCCAGCGGCGCACCACGGTAACATCCCGCATTGGCTGGATTATTAAACGCTTGATGGCTTCCAGCACCTCACTGCCGGCTATTAATATACTTATTATAGTTCTGCCGCCCATCCCCGCTAAAACCGCCACATCAGCTTCACCCGGCTGCATTATTGCTAGTCCATTACCAATACGCACATCAATTTGCTGTTCAAGCTTAAAAGAACGAACGGTTTCCCGCGCTGTATGGTAGGGCCCGGGGGTAACTTCACCGGCCAAAACCTTTTTTGCCTTACCTGTTTGGATTAAATATACCGGCAAAAAAGCATGATCCGTTCCGATATCCGCAACCACTGAACCACTGGGAATATGCCTGGCCACCGCAGCAAGGCGCTTGGATAATCCAACCATTTAGACTCACCTTTCTCCAAACTGATCCTGGGTAATAAGTTGCCGCTAAACCCGCTATACGCACTAGTATCACTAAGTACAAGACGATTAAACGGTCATTTTCCATCCTTAAACTACATTTTTAAGCCTTATCTTTCAAGTGAAAATTTCGACATGCCGGATAAACCGGAAACAGTTTAAAAAAGTTAAAATAACTGAGATCAATTGAATATTAGAAACTTCAGGTATAACATGGTATCAAACAACAGCCGATAAACGAATGTATCCGGAGGTGATTATTAATGAAAAGGATGTTATTGGTGGTAAACGGAGCCGAGTACTCATTGCCAGCGATTAGAAAAGCTTTATGGTTATCAAAATGCGAGGATTGCCAGCTTGATGTTTTGTATGTTAATCCTCCTTGCAACCAAATGTATCCGGATGTGCCAGGGCTTTGTTTCTGGATGCCCGACTGGGAATATAAAATGGTTGCCGACAGGCTAAGAAATAAAGTGCTGGATGAACAAATCATGCCCATCTTCAAAAATTCAGAACTGGACCCCAGAATTATTATAACCAGCCGCGACCAGGACGAAAAAATCATGGAAATGAGCAAAGCAAACCACTACGATAAGATTTTCATTGTCAGCCCGTCAAAATACTGCCATAATGAAGGAAAAAGCTGGCTGTGGTTTAAGCATAAACCAGAAACCGTACCCAGCGGGACTGTTTGCTTAATTTAAAAACCCCTTCTTCATGTGGAAGGGGTTTTTAAATTGTATAAATTGCCAGCCATGCCAGTAGCAAACCCAATACAATGCTGGAAAAAACGTATAAAGCTCCCAGTAGCTGCTTTCCCCGCCTTGCCAGCGTTAAGGTTTCGTACATGAAAGTGGAAAAAGTAGTGAAGGAACCCATAAAGCCTATCCCCAGCGCAACTCGTAAACCACCGTCCGGAAATGCAGAGAACAGGTGGGGATGTCCGGCCAAAACCCCCAGAGCAAAGCTACCTGTCAGGTTAACCATAAAAGTGCCGGCCGGGAAATCGCCTTGCCAAATTTTTGATGCCAGCCTGCCGATTAAGTAACGGCTGACCGCTCCTGCAAATCCCCCTATCCCTACAGCCACAACATCAATCATTTTCACCCTCCGCAGCAAGCCGTGCCCATTTGTATTATTATAACAGATTATAAAGCATATATGTTCGTCACCTGCAATAATGTGTATATTATAGCTTTTAGGGACAATACTGTAAGTTGTACACCAAACAATCATGGAGAAGCCAATGTCACGCAGTAAAAAAAATAACAAACTGACTGCTATAATTCTCGGCGCCGGGTTGGGAACTGCCGGCGCAGTTCTGCTGGGCAGGTCTTTGACCGGGCAGGTTACCAAGTTTATTACGACCCGTTTCATGACCGAACCTTATAATGAAAATCTTTGGGAAGCTTTTTCGGCGGGAGCGCGGATTACCCCCCAGGTAATTGTGGAAACCAACATCAGGTCAGAACTGGGGAGAAAAATTTCCCGGCCTTTTGGCGGGCCTAAAAAATTTCCCGATTTCAGCAGCATTATGTTTAATGTTGACCAGTTAAGCACTCTTCCTACCGTTTTGGAAAAAGAAATTGACAGCTCAGTGGTTCTGGGCAAACTCGCTAATCGCCCGGTTACATTGGATATACCCATACTGATATCCGGCATGGCCTATGGTTTAGCGCTCAGCGATAAAGCCAAGGTTGCGCTGGCCAAAGGCGCATCTATGGCCGGAACTGCAACCAATACAGGCTACGGACCTTTTCTGCCTGAAGAAAGAGCTGCCGCCAAACATTTGATTTTGCAGTACAACCGTGGCAATTGGTCCAAAGGCCCGGAAACATTAAAAAAGGCTGACCTGATTGAAATTCAACTGGGACAGGGCGCCACGGCAGGCACAGGTGAAAAATTTCACCGGAAGGATTTGGATAAGAAATTAATCAGGCTGCTGGGACTGTCACCCGGAGAAAATGCCGTTGTTCACAGCAGGATGCCTGAGATTAATTCGCCCCGTGAGCTTGGCAATCTAGTAAATAGGTTAAGAGAGACCACAGATGGAGTGCCAATTGGGGTTAAAATAGCTGCGGGTAATGATTTGGAGCAAGATATGGCCCATATCATTGAAGCAGGAGCTGATTTTATTACCGTGGACGGCGCTCAGGGGGGGAGCTCGGGGGCGGCTCCGATTTTGGAAGACGATTGCGGACTACCAACAATTTTTGCTGTTTGCCGGGCTGCACGTTTTCTTGAGCAGCAGCAAGTTAGAGACAGAATAAGTTTAATCATCAGTGGCGGGTTAAAAACCCCGGGTGATTATCTTAAAGCAATGGCTTTGGGCGCGGATGCCGTCGCCATAGGAACAATTGCCCTGTGGGCGATGGCTCATACCCAGGTTTTTAAATCCCTTCCCTTTGAGCCCCCGGTTCAGGTTGTGTTTGCGGATGGAAAAGACAAGGATAAACTGGATGTGGACAAGGGCGCCCGCAACCTGGCAAGCTATCTGCTTTCCTCGGTGGCGGAAATGAAGCTGGCTACAATGGCGCTTGGCAAAACAGCACTTAATGCGGTTGACAAAAATGATCTTTTCGCCCTGGACGAATCTACGGCAAAAATAGCAAATATTAAGCTGGCGTATTAAGGAAAGGGGACACACCTTCTCTTTGGGGTCGTGCCTTTGAGGTCGAAGGTATGTCCCCGATTGTAAAGGAAAGGGGACACACCTTCTCTTTGGGGTCGTGCCTTTGAGGTCGAAGGTATGTCCCCTAATTGGTCAGCTATGCGACTCGAGTTCCTTCAGTTTATTGGCGAACCAGGCCGTATGTAGATCTTCATCAATTAAGTTGTCCCAAAGCACGTTGAAAAGATGTTCAATATTACCAATCCTGATAATCAGGTCTTTATAGTCCCGCATCGCTTTTTCTTCCAAGGTTATATTGGCTTTAAGCATCAATTTGGGACCTGCCAGCCCCGTTATCATCCCTGCTGTCTTGCCAACCAGCGGGGAGATAACATCGCCCAGTTTAATCGGCTCAACCCCCAGCATTTTTATCGCCTCTGCCATATTATCCACATGCTGCTGCTCAATAACGGCAACTCTAGACAAGGTTTTGGCCAGGTAGATATCGTCCTCAACAGCATTGCTCTGCGCCTTGTAAAGGTCAACCTGGTTTATTTCTAAACTATAAAACCAGTTAAGCCTGGCTATTAATTCCTTTTGGTTCATTTTAGCATCTCGCTTTTAGTAACTGCCTGCCGGCAGTAAGTCTTCTATTTTTTCCTTGATAACTGACAAAATATAGCTAACTTTACTTTCAACTACCCGGGATAGGTGAAGGGAAAAAGTTATATCCTCCGGCTCTACCCCGATAATAGTTACTTCAGGCTTGGCCCCGTAAAAATAAGCCATTTTCAAAACATCCAGAAAATGCAGTTCATGCAGCATTTGGCTATGTTTTATTATTTGCAAATTTTCAGGCTTTAGTATATACACACTGCCGGGAGGTCCACCCCCAAGTAAACTGTCTATGACAATAACGTGCCGGCATTGAAGCAACAAATCCCAGTAGGCAAAACACGACCCCCCTGCCTCTACGGCACAAACATCTGGCGGTAATTCTCCCGACTTTATAGCTCTGATTACCCGCGGGCCAATACCGTCATCCTTAAGCAGCGGATTGCCCAGGCCTAAAATTAATACTTTTAACATAGCATCCCTTTAATGACACATAAAATTACTTGGGCGTAAAATAACCGTTAAAAATTGATTTTAATTTACTAAAGCTCTCAGTTAGAGCGAAATACATGTGTCCAGCCACCAGGCTCATTAGACCAACAGCGCCAAGGTAATGAACCGTCCTGGTATTGCCCAACCCTCCAAAAGGACGACTCAGAAACTGCAACCTCCCCGTTGAATAAAGAGCAGAACCTGTAACAATCTGTAATGGGAATAATACAGCAAAAAAAATAAACAGCAGTTTTTGTAAAGGGTTATATTTGGGATATTTGGGCTGTTTTTTGTTAAGATATAATTCATATAAAGAAAATTTGGGCAAACTGGCGATATCACCGGAATTGGGAAACAGTTTTCGATAACCGCGTGTCTTGATAGCATAATAGCCCCTGGCAAGAAAGTATAGGCCAAAAAAATATTGGGCCATAAAATGTGTTTTTCGGGCGTCATTCATGTTTTTAAAAAGGAAATTTCGATAGGGTTTATTGATATATAACCCGCTGGCCATCAGGGAAAGAGCTGCAGGTGCCAAAACCCAGTGCATCACTCTTAACGGCCGGTTGTGCCTGAATGTTTTGACCCCTTTTATTCTAATGCCCAGTAAATTATTTCTGAATCTCATCATCATTCCCCCGCGTTTTCATATCGTGGATACAATAAATTCTTTCACTGGCCGGCCCGGAACTATCACATGGGTGGAGCAGGAGGCACACGGGTCAAAGGAGCGAATAACCCTGCTTATTTCAACAGGCTCGCTCTCATCCGCCACGGGAGTGTCAAGCAGTGCCTCTTCCATAGGACCGGGTTGACCTTGGGCATCCCGCGGTGACATGTTCCACGAAGTAGGGGTAATGATTTGATAATGGGCAATCCTGCCTTTTTCAATTCTTAGCCAGTGCCCCAGCGGGCCCCGCATGGCTCCGGTAAGGCCTATTCCCACAGCTTGATCAGGCAGCTTAAATGAATTATACACCGGTTCACCGGGGCGCAGCTCTTCCAGCCAGCTATCCATCAAACTGCCGACTATGCACGTCTCCTTCACCCTGGCCATTATCCGGTCCATTGCGGAAACACCCCTGCGGTAATCCCCGGTGACCCAGAGCCTGGCCAAAGGCCCTCCTTCAACCGCCCTTCCGTTATAACGGGGAGCTTTTACCCAGGAATAAGCCCCGTCTTTATCCCGGTCCGGCTCGGTGCAATCTACGGCCGGATCTTGCAGTCTCTTCTTTCCGGCGTACCAGGAATTACTGATGTCTTCCTTAATCGCATCAATTTTAACGTTTTGAACCTTGCCATCCTGGACATAGCCAAAGGGGAAATATCTTTCCAGATCCTGCTCGTCTTTTGGAAACATTCCGAAGACCAGCATATCAGCTTTTCGCCGGCCGATTTCGTAACAATCGGCATATGCCTCCGCCAGCCTGTCAGCGTCCGGAGCCATTTTGTTATTAATAAAATTATTGATTTTTTGCAGTTTAAACTTAAATTCCATTACCACGTCGGCAGATGGCGCAACTGTGCTCCCCCCTGCCAAAATACCATGGGGAAACGGCGCCTTGGCTCCCAGCAGTGCCACCAGTTCATGGGCCAGCCTTGCCATTTCAAAAGCCTCGTAATAATTGTTCAGCATTTCTTGATTAACCCTGTCGGAGAGCCGCATGTCCCGCTTATAGCAGGGAACAAAAGGCGGCAAATCAGGCCCCCGCAGATAATCAGGCAAACCAAGCAGGTAGAAATGCCTGATGTGGTTTTGCAGCAGGTCGGCGCCAAATATTAAATTGCGCAGCACATTGCCGTTGCGGGGAGGCCTGATGCCGGTAGCATCTTCCAGGGCATAGGCAGCAGCGGTACCGTGGGCGGAGGAACAAATGCCGCAGACTCGTTCGGTCAAATAACTGGCGTCCCTGGGATCCCTGCCCCTCAAAATTATTTCGAAACCGCGGAAAATTTCACATTTGCACCTGGCCCCAACTACCCTGCCATTAGAGACTGTAACTTCAACCACAAAGGGGCTATTTGCCCGGGTAACAGGATTAATTACTATCTTTTTCATATATAATCATTCCTTTGTTTTATCCAAAAGAGCTTTTCTAATCCGTGACAATAATTCTGCGGCGGGAGTTGTCTCTAAAAGCTCAAAGCCGGTTCCCGGGGGATGCAGCGCCTTTCTAATTTTTTTGGACATTCTCCCCTTTAACACCCCGGCCGTAAAATGCCCCCCTATTCCCAAAGCTGTTACTGTTGCGGCAATTGCGCCGATACGGTTGGCGTTAACGGTTACCCCGGGCAAATTAACATCCGGCAGGTGCTTGAAAAACGGCATATCCCGCTCGGGAAACCCCGGGTTGACACAGCCGATACAAGGCGTTCCGGCTTTGACAGGCCAGCTGACATGCTCACTGTTCCACTGCCGGCTGGGGCAGTCGGCAAAAGTTACCGGCCCTTTGCAGCCTATCCTATAGGTGCACCAGGGGTCTCCCGGCTGGGCCGCGAATATGCCGCTGTCGAAATAATGTCTCCGCTGGCACATGTTATGTATAGTTTCACCGTAAAAGATCAGGGGACGGTGAAAATCATCAAGCTCCGGCTCACCGTACCAGGCCAGGTGGATCAGAGTGCCGGCAATCCAGGCCGGGTGAACCGGGCACCCTGGCACATTGATTACTGCCCGGTCCAACACTTCAGAGACCGGCTTGCTTTCTGAGGGGTTGGGGTGGGCCGCATATGGTCCTCCAAAAGCAGCGCAGGTGCCTGCCGCCACCACGCAACGGGCTGCCGCACCAAATTCCTGAACCGCTTCCAATGCCGTTAGAGGCTTTCCGCCGCGGGTCCCAATAACGCAATACAAACCATTGTTTCTGGTAGGAACTGTACCTTCCACAACCAGGATAAAATTCCCCGGGTCTTGGGCCAGTGTATCATCCAACACACTGGTGGACATATCCCCCTGGGCGGCCATTACAAAATGCAAATAACGAAAATCAAACAATACGGTTACAATCTCCATAAAATTAGGGTCTGCAGAATTTAGAAAAGAAATGCTGTCCCCGTCACAGGTGTTTGTTCCCAACCAGATTAAAGGGAGACGCTTTTTCTCTTTCGATAAGTCCCCACCGGCCCCGGGCCAACAAATCTGTTTTAAGTTACGCATAATCAACACCCCAAAACAGCTTTCCCCCAGGCCAAATAAATATGTACAATTAAACAGATTATCAAACTTGAATACTATCCAAAAAAACTTTTACCTGAGGTCCGGTGTTCCCCGCTGCGCTCAGAACTCCAGCGCCGGCAGCACCAACGGCTCGCCCCTTGCGAAACCGGACCGCCCTCAATTCGTCGTCCTGGCTCAGTTCGGGCTCTCGCGGGCATCACGCCCGCTCGTCCGGTTTCGATTACGGGGCTTTGCCGTGTGCTGTCACCGGCGCTTTCGTATATCGCTTGCGGGGAGCCACCAGCCCTCTGCCATACTTTTTCATTATCTGCTGGTGCCACGCTAGTGGCATGAAGGTCTAACATGAAAATATTACATAAATAGCCACCATCTGCACACAATAAAACTTATATTAATTTTCGGGGGCATAAGAAATGGTTTTCTTTAAGCGCACAAGACGCCCTGCGCGCACAAGAACTAAAAATCAACAAGAACAGAACTCCACGGCACAGCAAAAAGCTCCTGAACAGCAAAACTCAATTAACAGGCTGCTGAGCAGCAGCATAGAAGTTAACCTTAAAACTCTTAGAAATATATTTAAAAACTGCAGTGATGTGGTAACCCGGGAATTCATCTTCGCCCAAAAAGAACAGATCAAGCTGGCCCTGATCTATACCGACGGGATGGTCGATAAAAACCTGGTGGGTGAGCAGATAATGAAAACGCTGGCACTGGAAGTGCCAATGGCCACGGAAGGCAGCGAAATAACCAGGGCAAATGCTTTTAATTTTATTAAAACGAGAGGACTTTGTACCCAGCAGGTTAAGGAAAGCAGCAGTTTAGACGAAATCTTAAACGCTGTGCTTTACGGGGATACCGTTTTGCTGGTGGATGGCCACGCCACTGCACTGATCAACAGCAGCAAAGGCTGGCCAACTCGCGCCATTGAAGACTCCAAAACTGAAATAGTAGTCAGGGGACCCAGGGAATCGTTTGTGGAAACGCTGCGTGTCAATACCGCCATGATCAGGCGCAGAATAATAACTCCTGATTTAAAGGTAGAATCTATGGTGTTGGGAGAAGTAACCGGAACACATATAGCCGTTCTATATATTAAAGGCATTGTCAACGAAAAACTGGTTCAGGAAGTTAAAAAAAGATTATCCCGAATTAAAATCGACGGTATCCTGGAATCGGGCTACATTGAGGAATTAATCCGTGATGAACCGTTTTCCGTTTTCCCCACCATTAATCATACCGACCGGCCTGACCGAGTAGCTGCTAATTTACTGGAAGGCCGCGTGGCCGTAATCGTGGACGGCACTCCGGTAGCGCTCACAATGCCATTTTTCTTTATTGAATCCATCCAATCACCGGATGATTATTACGAAAATTACTTTTTTACAGCTGCGGTCAGGCTTTTGCGCCTGGCCAGCCTGGTAATCGCTTTAACCTTACCATCACTTTATGTGGCAATCGTTTCCTTTCACCAGGAGATGCTGCCCACTCCCCTGCTGCTCAGCATTGCAGCCCAGCGGGAAGCAGTGCCGTTTCCAGTTTTTGCGGAGGCGCTGTTCATGGAAATCGCCTTTGAAATTATCCGGGAATCGGGGATCAGGTTGCCCAGGCCAGTGGGGCAGGCGGTAAGCATCGTGGCCGCGTTGATTATCGGCCAGGCCGCGGTTGAGGCGGGGCTGGTGGCCGGAGCCACCATCATCGTCGTTGCCCTTACCGCCATGGCTTCATTTACAACCTATTACAGCGGCAGCATAACCTTCCGCCTCCTCAGGTTTCCGCTGATGTTTCTGGCTGCATCCCTTGGCCTGTTCGGGTTAATCTCGGGCGTTATTTTAATTGTGGTGCACATGGCCAGCATTCGCTCTTTCGGGGTTCCTTACCTTGACCCTGTTGCCCCGGTGGTTACGGAAGATCTAAAGGATTCGCTGGTACGGGCACCCTGGTGGGCGATGCGTAAACGCCCTCATCTTATTGCCCAAAACAACACTATGCGAGAAGCAGCGGGAATGGAACCGGAACCACCCCGGCCCCAAAGCTAATAAAGCGGTGTAACTGCAGTTGTCGCAAGGTGAAATCAGCAAGGGAGGGGATCAACCCGGTGATCAAAAAAATAATCGGCCTGTGTTTAGCTATATGCCTTGCCCTGCCTCTGGGGGGGTGCTGGAGCCGTAAAGAACTAAATGAACTGACCATTGTATTGGCTGCCGGAGTGGACCGCGCCCCGGGCGGCAACATATTGCTAACTGTCCAGATTGCCAGGCCAAAGTCCTTCAGCGGCGGGACAAAGAAATCGTCAGGTTTTCAGGAAAACAACATCTGGGTTATTTCACAAACAGGCGAAACAGTAATGGATGCCGCAAGGTACCTGGAAACCAAGGTTTCACGCAAGCTATACTGGAGTCATGCTGTAATTTTGGTATTTGGCGAACAACTGGCGGCCCAAGGCTTACGCCAGGCAATTAATTTCTTCAGCCGCTCTCCCGAATTTCGGGAAACCACCTGGGTCTTTGTAGCCAGGGGAAAGGCGTCTGATGTTATCAACAGCCACTCGCAGCTGGAAAGCACCTCTGCCCAGAGCGTGGGAAATATGGCCAGGTCGGGAGCGGGATTTCCGGTAAAGTTAAAAGATCTTAGCATGATGTTGGCCAGTTACGGGACCAACCCCGTCCTGCCCCGAATTGAGCTTACTCCTTCCGGCAACCCGCAGGGACCCGGCATGCAGGAAAACATTCCGGAAGCAGACGGGGATAACCAAAAGGCGACCCAAACCCACGCCGAAGTTACTGTCACTGGAACAGGTGTGTTTAAAGACGACAAGCTGGCAGGATGGCTTAACCTGATGGAAACAAGAGGGCTCCTTTGGCTCAGAAACAAGATGGAGCAAGGAGAAATAACTATAAACTCTTTAAAGGATCCAGGTAAACATATTTCCGTCCGTGTCACCGGGGCCAAAACAAAAGTTGAGCCTTTTTATGACGGGAACAACGTCTGGTTTGATGTCAAAATTAAAATGGAAGGTGATTTATTAGAGCAGCAATCTTCAGAAAAACTAACAGAAAGCAAAAACTACCGGGAAATAGAGCAAAGAGTGGCTAAAGAAATTGAACAAAAAACCAGAAACGCCCTGGATAAAGCTCAGCATACTTACGGCGTCGATATCTTTTCCTTTGGCCAGGCTTTTCATCGAAAATACAAAAAAGACTGGCCCGCAATGAGAAATCGGTGGAATGAAATTTTTTCCGAAGCCGGAGTCAGCATTCAAGTTGAAGCGAAAATCAGTAAAACAGGGTTAACAACCAACAGGCTTTCCATAAAGAAATAAGCGGGGTGCTAATATGGCAATAATTGGTGTATTATTCGCCTTTTCCATCATTATTTGGCTGCAGGCGCCTTCTTTAGTACAAAAAAAAATGTGGCGGGAACTTGTTGTTTTTTCGGTTTTGCTGTTAATCGGAATGATAATAAGCATCCCTCAGGCGCTTGGCATGCAAGTGCCCAGCCCCAACGATTTAATAGTCACTCTCTTCAAACCTTTTGCTGAATGGATGAAACAATAGAGGTGAGGCGGTTGCTTTCTTGCGCGGCAAGTTAAAGAACTAAAATTATGCTGTGCTTTTCTGCCGCAGGTATATTATGATATCATATAAAAAGATTAATGAGTCAACTAAAGGAGGTTATCTATGTGAAGATACTGGCTATTAACGGAAGCCACCGTAAAGGTAAAAACACGGCGGCTCTGCTTAACCTAGCCCTGGAAGAAGCGGCGGCGCTAGGGGCATCCACCGAGTTACTGGAACTTTCAGATTATACTATCAAATTATGCCTTTCTTGCAATAAATGCCTGGGCAAACCCCAGTGTTCCATTGCCGACGACGATATGGCCGTGCTGGGGGGTAAACTGCTGGAAGCCGACGGCATTATTTTGGGTTCACCTGTTTACTGGGCCAATGTCAGCACCCTGATGAAAAATTTTATGGATCGTACCCGCTACCTGCATATGGTTGGCAACATGCTGGCGGGGAAAGTGGGCGGCGCCGTAACCAACGCCGGCCTGAGAAACGGCGGTCAGGAAGCGACACTGCGAATTATGGAATTTTTCTTGGCCGCGCAAGGATTGCATGTAATTGATTCCCGTAACCAGGAAGGGCCGATTATGACCTCCGGAGTAGCCGGGTCTTTAATGGCTGACATCAAGGAAGGTAAAGTCGTCTGGCGCAGAAGTGTGATGGAAGACGAGGGCGCAGTAATGGCGGCAAAACAGCTGGGCAGAAACATGGTTGCGGCAATTAAAAGCCTGAAAAAAACTACTTAATTTACTGGACAGGCCCTACAAGCCTGTCCTTTATTGCCAATACCGGTAACATGTTACTGGTATTCAAATTTATAGCCGGTACCCCACACCGTTTTTATGTAAACTGGCTTTGAAGGGATATCCTCGATTTTTTCACGCAGCCTGCGGATATGAACATTAACTGTATTCTCGTCACCTTCGTATGTACTTTCCCAAATAATTTCCAACAAGTGGGATTTTGTAAATACCTGGTTAGGGTGGGAAGCCATCAGCCATAATAATTCAAATTCTTTTGGCGTAAGGGTTATTGTTCTTTCACCGTTTTGTACCACCCGTTTATTGTAATCGATTGTCATTTGGCCGTACTTTAAAACTTTCTTATCTTTAATTCCAGGTGGTGTGCTCCTTCTTAAAACAGCTTTTACGCGTAATGATAGCTCCATCGGGCTAAAAGGTTTGACCTGGTAATCATCAACCCCCATGCGAAAACCTACCACCCTGTCAATTTCGTCGCCACGGGCAGACAGTATGATTACCGGCACATCCAAAAATTCTTTAAGCTTGCGCAGTGTTTCAAAACCATCCATGCCCGGCATCATTACATCCAGCAAAACCAGGTCCGGCTTATTCTCCCTGGCCAATTCCAGTGCTTCAAAGCCGTTTGAGGCGCAGGATACCAGAAAACCCTCCCGGGTCAGGGTATGGTTTAATATCTTTAGCACCTTGGGGTCATCATCAACAGCCAAGATTTTATATCCCATCGTATATCTCTCCTCCGCAATTAAAGGGTTGCAATTCTCACCAAGGGTTACCGTGAGGTTCCCTGTGTTAATATGGAGGGTTAAAATTATAATAACTTATGCCCTTACTTTATATTTCGCAACAAACAAAAAATATCCCTTTTTTTGTTGCAACTTAATACACAGCCCTTGCAAGGAATTCAAAAAAATAAGAAGGCCTGTTTAACCAGACCTTCTTATTTTTTGGTGGGCGATGACGGGCTCGAACCGGCAAACCACCATAAAATGGAAGGTTACGGTTTTTAAGCCAAGAAAAGAATTCGCTCCAGCTGGCCTCGGATTCGCTATCGCCAGGCATAAGGCCTAAAATTTCCCGGTATCCTTCGGTGTTTATTCCGATGGCGATCATAACGCTCCGGGAGCGAACGCGGCCATTCTCCCTTACTTTTAGTACCAAAGCATCCACCAATACGAACGGATATTGTATTTTGCGCAGGTCACGGTTATTCCAGGCACTTACCAGCGGGTCGAGTTTCTTGCACAAGTCGGAAACGGTGGACTTGGAGAATTCGTTGCCGCACAGCTCTTCTGTGATCTGGCT
>NZ_AUMW01000041.1 GCF_000430885.1 Desulfotruncus alcoholivorax DSM 16058
TAATGGTACTAATTTTTAATTCCGGATAACTGGAAAGCCAATTTCTTATATCCTCTGTGGCAATCTTGTTTACTGGTTTTTCTGTGTATGCCCCGAAACTTTGAATAGTTTTGCGGTAATTCCGTAAAGTTTTTTCACTAAGGCCTTCCATTCTCTTAGCCATGAGAAACATGTTCATTTTTTCCGATATGTCGGGGTGTGTTTGTCCAGTAGCTATTTTCTTAATTTCGTATTGGCTCAGTAACTCGTGCAGTTTTTCTTTAAAGTTTTCCTTACTACAATTACGTATCTCGTTTATTTGATTTACTAATATTTCAAGCATACCAACTCCCCCCATTTAAGTTTAAATAATCATTTTCCGGATGCCATTAAAGCCAAATATCTTGGAACCAACCGCAAATATTGCATCTTACTTTTTCCCGCCGCCCGGTTCACCAGGTTCAAAGGCACTTCAGTGATTTTAGCCCGGTGCAGTTGCTTTAATATCATCAGCTGTACCTCAAAACCGGTACCGATGTCGGTTAACTCTTTTAAAACCTCCTTTCGATAAGCTCTCATACCTGATGTGCAATCCCGCGCTTTAACCCCAGTAGACATTTTAATCAGCCAATTACCCAACTTGGAAACAAGGACTCTCCACCATGGCACGCCTTGCATACTACCTCCTTTAACGTACCTGGAAGCGATCACCACGTCAGCCCCCCGTGAAACTTCTATAATCATTACCGGTATTAAACTGGGCGGCTGGGATAGATCCGCGTCCAGCGTTACAATTATCTCCCCTTTTGCATGCTTAAAGCCGGTATTTAGCCCGGCCCCCAGGCCCCGGTTAACATTATGACTAATGACAACCAGGTTGTTGTATTCATCCTGCAGACGGGTTAAAATCTCTCCCGTTTTGTCCGTACTCCCATCATTAACAATAAGCACTTCAAAAGAAAAAACCCCTTGCAGGGTTTCCATCACTGTGCGGACAAATTTTTCAATTACCGGCTCTTCATTATAAGCCGGGGCAACAATACTTATCAAAAAAAACTCCCCCCTATTTAAAGTTAAGCAACCACACACCAACACCAACCATTAAAATACCGCCCCACTGGACAGTTGTTAATAATTCCCCTTTGATTAGCCACGCGGCAAGTGCGACAAGAACATAGGTTAATGAAGTTGCCGGAACCGCAACTGATACCGGCCTGGACGATAAAAACGGCAGCCATAATGCCATGCTCAAACCAAAGCAAGCTATACCCGCAATAACAACCGGATCAAAGAAAGCGATCAGACCGCTTCCAGCCCTGGTCACGCCTGCCTTGGCAAGCAAGTGTCCTGTTGCGCCAAGTATTACCGACCCCGCAAGATAAAAATAAATCAACGGCACACCTCCCATACAATTAAAGCCTTATTATTATAAAAAGGCTCTCCCAACATATTTTTCAGAGCTGTATAATCTGCCGATTTCTCAGGCAAAACCCGATCATAGATTACCCACCGGGCCTTGATAGTTTGTAAAAACTCCATTGCTTCAGCTTTGCTCATCCTTCCGCTAAAAAAAGCATCAACTTGGGTTACCTTACTTTCGTAATGTAAAGTTTCCAGTTGATGCCCAATGTAAGGTTTTAAATTTTCCGTATACGCTGGAATAACATTACCCGTATTTAAGTTACAAAGCACAACGGTACCGTAACGCGAAGAATTATCCAAACTTTTCAACTCATTAACATAACTTGCCGGAAGATATTTATTGCTTAATGAACTGCTTATAAAAATACCCGGGATATAGCTTAAACCGGGCCAGATAAACAGCAATACAATGACTGTGGAAACGTAATGTTTGGCAGTTTTATGGGCCTTTAGGCCATGCACCCGGTCAACTAAACCGCCTAACCACTCAGCTGAAAGCATACCCAGCGGCAGGCTTAGAAAGAAAGTTATCTCGTAGTTGTTTTTTATAGGTATAAGGTAGGCCATAATACTAGCCGTAAAAAGCCACACCGTCCAGATAGAAGGCTTTTGCAATTCGGAAATAGCTTTCAACCAACCTAAAACCCCTGACAGTCCATAGATACCTACAAGAAACACCAATGGATTAGGCGTTGTACTGGTAGCCGTTTGATTTCTCCACTCATTAAACCAGGGAATATGTAACATAGAGTTTATCAGCAACAAGGTTAGCGGCGTTGCAGCTATAAAGGCGGAAACGTTTATTAGTAAAGCTTTTTTAATATCGCTTCGATTTACAAGAACCGCATAAACAAAAACTACCGGCACCAGAGCCAACAGAAACGGGTGAATTGCCGAAAGCATGAACCCGCCGATTGCCGCCAGCAGGATTAAGTACTTCGGTTTCATATTCTCATTTAGATACGCGTAAAAAATTGCCAGCACAGCTATTAGATCCACAATATAATGCGGAAACGCTCTCAGTGACAGATAAATATGTCCCTGGAGAAAACCGTCCAAATGGGCCAGGTCGGTTTTAAAAATAGTGTCTACTAAATCTAAAATAATACCCCCTGATGCAAAAATAGCTAATAAAAAAGCAATCAGGGGGTATTTGGAATAGCGATCAGTCAACTGCCACAGCATAACCACTGCAAGCCCACCCAGCAGGGCAGTAGCCACATGATATATTACCGGAAGAGGTATCTTCAAATAAGCCGCCAGATGGCCCAACAGCAGGTAAAACCAGTACATTGGCACTGCTTCGGTTGGTTCCGTTGTGTACCTATCAGGGTAGTTCCATTGGCCTGCAGCTCCCCATTTCATTTTAGCGATAAATGTCATATAGTCAGGGCCTCCGGACACAAAACCGGTTGCTATTTTTTCATGAGGTGTAGCTAAAACTTGAACAACATACGGTGTTATTAATAATATAAAGGAAAAGATAAAAATTATTGTTTCACTTTTGGCAAATACTCTTCGGAGCATATTAAAGAATCAACTCCCAAATTTTCTCCTTTTGATCCTTTAATGATAGCAGCCACTTCATTGTAATCGTGTGGGTAATAATCAGGTCCTACCATGTTAGGAGAATTTCTAAGAGCATTTTTAATAAAATTAAATAAACTTATCTTCTGCTGTTTTTCACACATACATTTCCCTCATTTCCATTATGGCTTTTCCTTTTTAAATACCGAACTGCTTGTAATATGGAAATTATCATTCCATCTACTTCCACCAAATAGTAACGGCAGACCGGGCACCAGGGAAGGTTGATCGTAGCCAACCGTAACTGTTACATAGTTGGTGTTCGACGTTACGGTAACTCCGGTTACGTTTGCGGTCTTAAGGCTCCCGTCCTGGATAACTTCATCAACTTTTGTCTGCGCTGTACCCAAGTTAAGGGCCACATATCTCGCCGCTTCCCTGGCAGCGTCAGAGGTTATCATTTTAGCCCAGCCTAACAGCACCATTGATAGCACAGACAGCGCCATGAATATGATAAGCGGCAACAATATACTGATCTCAACCACTAAAGAACCTTTTTTATTTTTAAGCAAAATTAACACCCCGCATTGAGTAAAAGACTTGCCGTAATAACCCCTAATGTAATCGGTACAGCATAGGCTATTTTAGTACCTGTATCCTCCATTTCTGTCTGGGAGAAGTCGCCCTGGGCCAGTTTCAATGTTATATAAGCAAAATGATTTACCGTAAAGGAAATGGTTTCTTTAAATTTTTTCTCCCTGATTATAATAATTAGCGAAATAAGCGCACCATACAAAGACGCAAACAATGCCGCCCACATGGCTAAGTAAGGACCAGTTAGTACCCCGATAGCAGCCATGAGCTTTACGTCCCCAGCTCCTAAACCACCTACAATCAGATAAGGTATAAAAATCATAAAAAAGCCGGCCAGCATCCCTTTTAAGCCGTATCCCAGTCCCGGCAGCCCTGCATCTATGTAGCGCAATACCGGACCAGTTATAAGCACCGGAAATACCAGCCAGTTCTTAATTAAACGCCAGCGGAGGTCGGTATATACCGACCCCGCCAGCACTACAGACAAAATTATTTTATAGGTTAGTTCCATTTTGCCACCTGCACCGCTTTTACTTTGTTTTCGCGCCGGCACCGTAGGACCAGGAGCTTGCGTTATCAAGCGTGGACCCACCTGCGTCAACGGCACCTTTTATTTTGGTGCCGGCATAGGTAAGTATGCCAATGGCAACCACACTGCCCAAAGCAATAAGTATCCCTGTCTGAGAACCTTCACCACCGTTTTCACTGAGAAGAAAAGTTTTAATCTTTTCTAACATAAAAATACTCCTTTCATTATTTTTAAGTGAAGTAGTTTTATTAGCTTGATAAAGCTGTTATTACTTTATCAACAATAGCTTTAACATGAGGCGAAATGTATGTTAGAATGCCTATTGCTATTGCCGAACCTATGGCAATAGCTGCAGCCAGTTGCGCTCCTTCAGCGCCCTGTTCCCGTTTTAATATCCGCAGCATAATAGTCCCCCTTAAAAATTAAATATATCGTTCAACTTCATCATCGGCGGCCCCATGGCAATGACCATCAGTGACGGCAAAATAAAGAACAACAGTGGAAATACCATCTTGACCGGCGCTTTCTGTGCCTGCTCAGTAGCTTTAGTCCTAATCACATCACGCATACGAATACTTTGTGCTTCAAGTACACTGGCCAGTGATGTACCGGTTCTGCGTGATTGGACAATGCTGTCCACCAGCAGGGTGACATCCTTTGTATCCAGCCAATCGGACATTTCCTTTAGGGCCTCCATGATAGGCTTACCTCCTTTCGTTTTATTTATTGCATTTAAAAAAGCGCTTGCCAGTACCCCGGGGTAGTTTTTTGACACCAACTCCACCGCGTGGGTAATGTCCGCACCTTCGGCCACAGCAATTTTCAACAGGTCGACATAATTGCCACACTGCCTGGCCGCGGCGTTTTTTAAGGCTATTGACCTGTTGGCCACGTAAGTATGGGGTAGGATATAGCACATATATCCACCTGCCACACCGAATAACAGAACTTTGAAAAATTCGGGTATGAAAAGCAAAGAAAAAAGCCCCCCGCCTATTACACCAGCCGCCACACGAACGGCGAAGAACTCCTGGGGAGACATTTTGATACCGGATCTGCTTAGCATATTTTGTGTTAATACAAGATTTAAACTTTTAGGCAGCAAGGGTGCTGTGAAGTTATTGAACCAGTCCCATAACCTCTTCCTGACCTTAATATTATTCGGGTTACCGTATAACAGCTCTTTTACCCGCCGCTTGCGTCGGCGTTCGGTAGCGTAGAAGTGTCCTATAATAAACGCCAACGAGCAGAACAGAACGATAGCTATGCCTTGCGGCTGTGACAGTTTTTCCAATACGGCATTCAAATACTCCCACATCCCTTAATAAAGTTTTGGTGTACTGACCTTTCTAACCAGCCACCAGCCCAGTACAGCCCAGCCAATGGCCAAAACAAATATGAATATACCAAAAGCTGACTTAAAAAACGGGTCAAGGTAAGTTGGATTCAATATCCGCAAAACACATATCAAGCCCACAATAACCAGGGCGATTGCGTTGGAGGCCAACTTACCCTGGCTGGACAGCGCCCTGGCTTCATTAATAATACGCCTCCTTTCTACAATATTACCGGCAATATTCCTGAAAGCTTCTGCCAGGTTGCCGCCCAGTGCGCTATTTACACTTACGGCTACCGTAACCATCTTATATTCGACAGCCGGTATTCTTTCTTCAAACATCTCCAGGGCGTCTTTGGCTGTGTTGCCAAAGTCAATGGCTTTTACGATATCCTCAACCTCATTTCTGAGTGGCCCGTTAAGCCTGTCCAGGCTCAAACGCAAAGCCTGGGCCAGAGAAACACCCGACTTTAGGTGGCTGGCCAGAACCAACAGCCAGTCCTCCATTTCATCGGACAGTTTTTCTGCGCGGTATTTAATGCGACCTTGCAAGAAGTTATAGAAAATAAAAAGCCCGGCCGGAGTGATTAGTACAGCTATTAGATGGTTGCCGAACAGTAACAGGCCAATAACAAAACTGGCTATCATCACTCCCAGCACCATCAAGACAATCTCCTGGTTGCTGTTTTTAAAGCCGGCCTTACGGGCTATTAATAAGGTTTTGTCAAAAATGCTTAACCTTGGCTTGCCACTTTTAAGTTTTACCGGACTATCTTCTGTAACTTCAAAAATCTGACGAACAAACTCTTTACGAGCGTATCTTAAAGATGTCATTGCACCGAGTATCAGGATAATGGACGAAAACGACAGAGCTTGTATCATTGTAAGCGACACGGCAGCCCACCCCAAACCCAGTCCGGCAGTTTAACCCCGCGCTTGCGCAGTTTTTCCGCCAGTATTTCATATCCCTTATCATGCTCGTCCAGTACCAGGCAGTCTTTTTCACGGTCATAGGTCAGTACGTTTTTAGTTATGATGTCAACACCGTCTATGCCCGCCACCACAACAACTTCCGTAACCCTTCTTTTGCCTTCATCCCTAAACCGTTCCTGGTGGATAATCAGGTCAATGGCGCTGGCGATCTGCTGGCGTATAGCCCGTACCGGCAGGTCAATACCACCTTGCAGCACCATGGTTTCCAGCCGGGACAGAATATCACGCGAGCTGTTGGCGTGGCCCGTCGTAAGCGAACCGTCATGGCCGGTGTTCATGGCCTGGAGCATGTCCAGCGCTTCACCGCTGCGTACCTCACCCACGACAATTCTATCCGGACGCATGCGCAGGCAGTTTTTCACCAGGTCGCGAATTGTTACCTGGCCCTTTCCTTCTACGTTGGGCGGTCTTGATTCCAGCGGCAGTACATGTGGTTGCTGCAATTGCAGCTCGGCGCTGTCCTCCACCGTTATTATTCTTTCAGTTGCAGGTATAAAAGACGACAGCACGTTTAAAAGAGTTGTTTTACCGGATCCGGTACCGCCGCTGACCATGATATTCAGCCGCCGTTCTACTGCTTGCTGGAATAGATACGCTTCCCGGCAGGAGAAGGAATTAAACCTGAAAACCAGGTCAAAGGGCGTATACGGCTCCTTGCTGAATTTCCTAATCGTCAAAACCGGACCGATCAACGATAGCGGCGGTATGATAGCGTTCACCCGGGAGCCGTCCGGTAGCCTTGCGTCAACCATCGGTGTGGATTCATCAATCTTCCTGCCAATGCGGGATACAATGCGGTCAATAATGTTGAGCACCTGCTTATTATTATCGAATTTTATGTCTGTAAGCTCCAGGAGCCCGTTGCGTTCAACATATACCGCATCGGGGCCGTTGACCATTATTTCAGTTATATCCGGATCGTCAATTAAGTCCTGAATAGGTCCAAGGCCAATTACTTCGTCAATTATTTCATCAGCCACATCTAAAAGTTTCGGGCGCATGATCCGGGACAGTCTTTCACCTTCGGTCAGCACCGCATTTTTGATATAGTCTTTTACTTTCTGCTGCACTTCCGGAAGATGCAGGTTGCCCAACAAGCTTTTATCCATATCGTTATAGACCATGGTTTTTACCCTGGCCTTGATTTCGGAGACGTCACTGTTCCCCAGGTGTCCTACAGCTAATACAGTATTGCCCGACTCCTTACTGCGGTTGATTATTATTCTTAAATCTTTGAATTCATCCATTTAATTTACCGCCCTCCTGCGTAAAAATGGTAAAGCAAACTTTCTTTGTTCAACGTGTACCGGCTCGATAATATTAACCAACTGAGCAACTGATTGGTTAAACAACCTGGTGCGCCTGTCCAAAACAGGCAGGTTGCCTGCATTGATAATACGGCTAACAGCGTAATCTTCCGGGATAATCATTTTAATATCCCAGGGCAGGTGTTCTACGTAGTCGGATAACCTGAGCGGCGCTTTCTTGGGCATCCTGTTGATTAACAAAAAAAATCCCGATATATCCACTTGTGCGTTGCGCAGTGTTTGGCCGATATTGGCATCATCTTTCAAGGTTATCCGGTCGGGAGTGCCCAGCATAAACACGTGACTGGCATTTTCCATGGCCACAATAACCGAATCCCGGGGAATATGGGTGGTATCTACTACAACAACGTCAAAACGTCTTGTAAGCACTGATAAAATTCTTTTTGCCTCATCTATGCCTATGGCAAGCCCGTCCAGGGGATTACAAGGACCGGGCAGTATTTTAACTCCGGAAGGATGATCCACCAGATAGTCCTTCAAATCCTCTCCGTCTTTGGCCAGCCAGTCCAGTATGGAGCAGCTGTTCTGCTGGATATTGAATATCTTGGCTATATCACCGTTATACGGGTCGAAATCGACAATGCAAACGGATAATTTTTTAACCCGGTTGTTGGCAAGAGCTACTGCTGTAGATGCAGAGAGCAAGGATTTGCCGACGCCGCCCTTGAATGCGTAAAACACTACCAGTTTGCTGTTGTGGAACAGAGTGTCGCTTTTGCGGCTAATGCTTGAAACCTGATTTACCGGCGCCACCGGGGCTAATTCCTCAACGGCAGCAGGCCTTGCAGTACGAATTGCGGTGCGGTCAAGCCTGCCGCGCAGAGGCCTTTTTTTCAACTGCTGCGGCTCCTTACTGTTAATTGAAACAACTGCATTATCAAGCCGTTTAAGTATCTTTTCCATTTCTGCAGCTTCCGGGGCGATAATGCCTTTGCCACCGGCCTCCAAAAGCGCCTGTAACAGTTCCAGTTCTGTTGGGCCGGTAAGATACACTAGCACGCCCTGTTGGGCCAGCACCGCCACCAGGTTGTCCCACATAATGTCCTGAATGTTGCTTGATATGAAGGCTACTGTCACCGGACCGGTGCTAAAGCAATCCTTGCCCGAGGTTGCAGTTATTACATCGTATTCAGGCAGCGCTTGGGCCAGATTATTAAGCCTAGTCTCGTCGGGGTCGCATATTAATACTTTCAAGATTTAGTCCCTCCTTTCATTTTTGTTTATTTTCTTCTACGGGTAGCCGGGGCAGTTTTAAATAACGCCTGACAAAGTCATCAGCGGTTGTAACCGACGTATTAGCAGCGTTAGAATCTGCATCAGCTCCGCATAGCTGCAGGCTTATGGTGCCTTCGATCAGCGCGAATTGCAGGTCCTGCGCCTGTTGCGGCGTAAGAGCCAGTGTTATGCCCCCATCAAACTGGTCAAGTACCGGCACATCCCTGGCGATGATCTGGGCCATCGGCTGCTGCACGCCGCCAAGTGGTAGTTTCATGGCGCCGATTACGTCAACCTTATCGCCTATACCGATTTTACCGTTTAATGCACCCACTTTATCTATGGGGAATGATTTGGCCCGTAAAGTTTTATCATTCAGTTCATTTAAAACGGCAGTCAGTGAACCGGAAGCGCTGTTGCCTTCCGTGAAAACATCCGCACTGACCGGGTATCCCGCCGGGATCACTGTCCGGGCGTATTTACCGACAATCGGCTGGATGGCCGGAAACATAGTCGGCTGGACCGCCGCCCGGGGGAGTTGTTTTATCTCCAGGTCGTCGGCTTTGATTACGGTGTAGGGCATTATTTTATTCTTTGCCACCACCACCGGTACGGAGTTGGTAGCCATGTACAAGAAGTTGACTACACCGTAAGCAACGAACCCGGCCAGGATCAGCCCGATTAACAGCAGGTACGAGCCGGAGTTTTTCATCACAAAAGGTTTTTTTATTGATAGTGTTTTTGCCATAAAAATTAGCGGTATTGTTAACCGCTTGCCTCCCTTCATTTTCTAATGTTTTGGTATTAAGTTGTTACCACCTCCTTCTGCTTATTTTTAATTGCTTCACAAAAAATCAAAACCGTATTGTATCAACAATACGGAAATGTGATGATATAAATTAAATACGATACTTCCATGCAGCATCAGTATTGGAATAGCCTTAACAGCATCCATGATCCTAAGCATATCGGCTTTCTCTCTTAAGTAATCATAATCTTTATTTCTTTCACCCATTTCTATCTGCTTTTCCTTCCGATCCAATAAGGCAAGAGGCACCCAGAAAGAAGCTGTTGCAATTAATAAAAACCTTTCAGGCAAACTTAATAGATTTGCGAAGGAGTGTTGTTTACTTTGATGACGATTATTACAATTTTCGTCGCCTGGTATCTTGGCATTCTCTTTTTGCATCTGTCCCATGAGTTTGGACATGCCTTTTTTAGATATGTCTTTAAAGCACCGGCAAAAGCAATTGAGGTAGGCAAGGGGCCGCAAATATATTCGGGACAATTTGGCGGTCTTAAAGTTCAAGTCAGATTGTTTCCCTTGGGTGGGTTCTGCAGAGACCCTTTCAACCTCCATATTCCCCAAGTGCACAATGTCCTTCATGCCCTCATAATTTTTGCCGGGGGAATCATTATAAATGTGATCGAAGCTTTGATTCTGCTTATCATTGTTCTTTCCACCGACACCACCCCGTATAACATTTTGATTTTTCGATTTCTCCTCGCAGTTGCAGTTTTGATGATCCTGGATAATTCCATCCCATATAGTTCCAACAGCGACGGAAGGAAAATCTTGCTGGCAATCAAAGGACTCCTTACGGGAAACGTGACTCGGGAATGGTTGGATATGCAAGTTCGTAAACCTATTAAAGAAATGCATATGAATTTTTTGCGATTCTTGGGTTTCATTATTGGAATTGCAGCTTCTTATTACATTTTTGTCATTTAAACAATCAATATGATTCATGGCTATTTCAATTGATTTGTCGAAAAGGGATAATATGCCGCCACCGTAAAACCACGTTACCAAAGCCACTATAATATGGTCTAAATTTAAATATTTTGTTACTGGTATAACCCCAATTACCCCATAAATAACTATTAACCCACAACAAGATATCAGACAGCTACTAAATGAGGGAAAATAATAATGAGCAGGCTCCGGCTCACCAAGTATTCTTTTTGATGCAAACGTCCACCACAGATCATATATTTTTCTCATAACATCTCATCCTCCGAACAATGTTACAGATTAGTAACTCCCAGGCGTAAGGATGACTCCGGGGACTTCCCTGCGGGATAGTCAAAAATACTTACGCATTATGAAAAATACAAGTGGATATACGGCCAAAGAATGGAGAAAACCAATAAATAGCCAAAGAATTTTTTTTTGTAAAGCATATGGAGAGTTTTCGTCGTATTCTTTATATAGTGCATATTCAGCCGGAGATAGTATTCTTACCTCATTTCTCCTATTTCCTGTAAGATATATGGGCAGCCAAAAGGTTGCGGTTAAAGCTATGAGAATTTTGAAAGGTATTGAAAAATGAGTATCTTTAATAACCCCATTAACTTCTTGGTAATTTTGGCGATTGCTATTCCGGTTGTAGCATACATTTTTTTGTTTACACATGAGACAGGTCATTACCTTGCCGGCATTCTGCTTGGCTATAAGGCTAACGAAGTCGTAATCGGTACTTGCCGGCATATTGCTGATTGTGAAATTAACGGTACCATTTTTAGATTTAATTTGTTTCCGGGCGGTGGAAGGTGTGGAAAGGCAAACACTATTATGCCCGAATTCGGGTCCGTTTGGAAAGCTCTTATCTTTTATTCTGCTGGTACCCTTATTAACATTATCATCTCTTGCATCGTTTTCTGGATCTTGGTTTGTTGTAACCTTTCGTGGGCATATATCGCCTGCTACTATATGTTGACTTACTCCATTGGTGGTATCATTCCAAAAGCTCAATACTGCGATGGCAAGGCTGTTCTCCTCATCGCAATAAGTTGCATCTCTAAGAAATGCAACTTTAATTTTGTTAAAGAACGCTATGATAGAGAACTGCCCCCAATTTTTCTTAATCTGTTTAAATTGACTGGTTTGCTTTTTTACATCATCATGTTTACCCTTATTCCCGCTTATTTTTGGCTTACTAATTAGTAATGGCTTGAATAAAGAATCGCCATTTAGCCAACCAATTGTATTTAATTTTAGCGTTCCATACTCATCTATTTTTCTACAGGTTAAGAACATTAGCTTAGTATATTTATAGTCGGAAATATATTGACCATATGGGATAAGCCTTATATTTTTCTTTGTTATTTTAAGCATTAACGTAATAATGCCAAAGTACATTAACATTATACAAAAAGAGATACTAAAAAACGCAATAATGAAATGAATTTGGTTATCTGTGTCATTATTACCAGAAATCATTGGCAAACCAAATAGTCCTGCAAATGGGGATATTATTAATACACCAATTACTGTAAATATAAAGAACATGTCCGCGTCCGACAATGGATTGCCAAAAGGATTTTCAATATGGTTTTGAATTGCAAACCTAAGCCATCTTTTTACCATTTAATCACTCCAAAAAACCGCGTTGTCGTTTTGAACAACGCGGAAATCTGTTTATATGCGGAAAAGATAATGCTCACATGCAGCATGAGTATGGGGATGGCTTTAACAGCATCTGTTAACCTGAGCATATCGGCCTTCTCTCTAAGTGCATCATAGTCCATGTCTTCTTGACGCAACTGCTCCCTCCGGTCCAGCAAGGCGAGAGGCACCCAAAAAGATGCTGTTGCGATTAATAAGAACCTTTCACACAAACTTAATTGTTCTACGAAGGAGTGTTGTTCATTTTGATGATGGTTATTATCGCCATCGCCTGGTATCTTGGCATTCTCTTTTTGCATCTGTCCCATGAGTTTGGACATGCCTTTTTTAGGTATGTTTTTAAAGCACCGGCAAAAGAAATCGAGGTAGGCAAGGGGCCGCAAATATACTCGGGACAATTTGGCGGTCTTAAAGTTCAAGTCAGATTGTTTCCCTTTGGCGGGATTTGTAAAGACCCTTTCAACCGCAATGTCCCCCAAGTAAACAGTATTCTTCCCGCTCTCGTTATTTTTGCTGGTGGAAACATTGTAAATACCGTCGAAGCATTGATTTTGTTTTTCATAATCCACTTTACTGAAATTACTCTTTATAATATTTTCATCTTTCGTTTTCTCTTTGCAGTATCTGTTGTAATGCTTGTCGGCAACTCCATCCCGTATAGTTCCAACAATGATGGTAGAAAAATTTTGTTGGCTATCAAAGGGCTTCTTACTGGAAACGTGACTCGTGAATGGCTGGATTCTAAAGTTTCCAAATCTATGAATCCTAAACTCAATTGTGTTTTGTTTGTCTTGAGTATTGTTATTGGGGGTGTTGCCTTTTGCCTTCTTTTTGTCATTAATGTATTCCATATACTTTAAAAGTATCTCAGTTGTCATGCCAAAAAGATATACTATACTAGCCCCATAAATTATCGTTGCTGTCATCAATATTATGTGACCTGAATTTAAATGTTTTGTTACTGGTATAACCCCAATAGCTGTATAAAAAACCATTAATCCGCAACAAGATATCATACAGACACTATATGCAGGAAAAAAGTAATGAGCAGGCTCCGGCTCACCAAGTATTCTTTTCACCGCAAACGCCCACCATAGATCATATATTTTTCTCAAATTCTCATCCCTCCCGAATGGATGTTGCAAATCAGCAGGTCCCACGCTTCGGGCCTGTGGACCGCGCGGGTTGACTTCACCTCTCCGAACATTTGCAGTTGAATCTTTCTGAACCGGCCCGGTAAATACAAATACACTATCAGGTTAGGCAACGCAACTTGTTTTATCCTCGTGGCCCGGCCATCGAAGGCTGTTTCAAGTTTGTCCACCACCCTGCGGTTGAAGGAATTGAAAGTTACTGTTACGTTTTTGCCGAATCGTCCTGACTTCAGGTAATTGACTATTTTACTGATATCATTATCGAACGCACGATTGTATTCATCCCAGTCGTGATATTTTTGTTTAGTGTTGACGTGGATTTCAATTACCCTGTCCAGCACCGGGACGTTGATGCATCTCTTGGCCAGCATCCATTTGAACCAAAATACCGATCCTGGATAAAGTACCAGTGATTTTAAGCCAAGTTTCTTTGATTCGTAGCGCCAGATTAGCATCGAAACAGCCAGAAATATAAAATATATCCCTATGACAATAAGCAGCACATCAAGAATGTAAAACAGTTGGAATTGCAATGCTATGAGACTTGCAGCCAAAACACTGGCGACGCATTGCAATTTGTACCTATACAACCAGCCGTTTAAAACCAACCCGGCGTAATTATTGATAAAAATCAGATAAACTTCTCTCAATTTATTGACCCCGCTTTCTAAATTAATCTTTATCAGCCACCGCCTCCGCCTCCCGGTTGATTTGTATTGTCTTACCCGCTCCGGTCAGTTGCCCATATAGCAGAGAATCAATGTTAGCCGTTACCTTGATGAAATAGCCATCAAGCGTACCGTCAACATTTTTGTCAATAGCGTGATGTTCAACAATTTGTATGTTATTGATACCCTGGCCTGTAAAATTATGTGCAGCTATGTTTTCGTTTAATAATTGTACGGCGTAGATATCTGCCATATTAGCGTCCAGGGCCAATTTATCGTTGCCGGTAGATAAACCGGTAACGGGGTCTATGGTGAGCTTACCTTCTACCGCGCTGGCACCGGCCAGGGCTGAAGAATCGACCACAGACTGCAGTTCATGCTTTAGCACAAAAATACGGAAACCATCCAGCACCAAAGCCATTACAATTAAAATTAGTGGCAACAGTACGGCAAATGTGGTTGACAGCGCGCCTTTTTGGTTTTTTATTAGTTTGACAAGCAATGAATCACCCCCATAAAAAAAGACCGGGCTATAACCGGTCCTTATAAAGTAAGCTTTAAACTCGGTCGATTCACTGGTGCCGGGGTTATGGTTACCACTTTACGCGCGGTACCGGCCCTACTGTCCGTTGCTTCAATAACCAGATTAGATTTGGACTGACCACGCATTCCTACAATCGGAAATTCATAGTTATATGTTCTTGTAAACGAGCCTGACGATTCGGAATAATTCTCCGACCAACTCTTTAGAACGGGTATTGTTTTTTGAGGGTTACCGAATTCATTAGTTGGCGTCCATTCTATTGTTAAAACACCCTCGCCGTGGGTTTTAACGTTCATTTTATAGGTTTTGCTGCGGTACCTGGTAACTTTATAGGTGCTTCCGTTAGCCCTATGTTTGGTAACAGTGTATTTTTCATAAGGTAAGTAACCGCTAATCTGCACTCTAAAGGGATATGGCTTTAGTGCTTCCCATGTATCCGGCCCGATTATTTTTATATCACTCGTTACCTTTTCCTGCACCGGGATTACATTAACCCCACAGGTTGCCTTGTTGTCGTCATAAGTTGATTCGTTTGCCGGCTTATCCCTGTCCGGATTTACTTCCACAGTCACAGCATGGAGGCCCACTCCGGCATCAACTGTTACGGAGTTGTTTTCCTGGCTTATAACGTCATAGTTTTTAATATCCCTAATTACCTTTCCGTCCAGCATCCAAACAAGGCGGGTTACAACCATGCTGCCGCTGTCGTTGTGAATTGTGGCGGTCACATTAATGGAATTGCCCTCCCTGGTCTCCAACTCCGTGCCGCCAACCAGTTCAACCCAGAGGTTTTGGTTCAGCTTGATTTGGGCTTCATCCCGGTTATTGGACCAGTCGGCGTCATTTGAGGCATCTGCCGGCCAAACCTTGGCCTGCACCACGCTGTTTCTGTTTTGTACGGTTACGGTTATTTTGTATTGTTTTGTTTCGCCTGGTTGAAACTCTATAACTCCATTGCTGTCAAGGGCGTCTTTAGGGTCAAGCGGCTCCAGTTCAACCGGGTATTCCGCCCCTACGACATGGAAAGCGCCCAGCTTGGCTTTTTCCGGCTGCGGGTGGTTCTCGTTCAGCTTGTATGTGGCAGTAAGCGTTACTATATCGCCGGGGTTCATGTTTTTAAATTCATGCCGGCCTAAAGTAACGGAGAAATCAGGGAGTGGCTGCTCCTGATCTTTGGGTATCCCGTACCAGGTGATGATGGCCGGTAAGTACCAGCGCCAGCCTTCGACCATGCTGCCGATGTTGGCAGGCTCGTAGCCAATGTACTGGCGGTTTTTAAGGTCTTTAATATCAAGTGCATTGTATATAGGGTTAGAAGGCAAATCAAGCCCCCATTGTACTGACGCTGTGCCGGCGGGCAGGTTTTGGTCGGCAATTTGGGCCGTCAGGTTTTGGGGAAGGTACTTTAGGTAATTTTTTTTGAATTTCTCCCAATCCATTTGGGCAGGCTTGCCGTCCGGGCCGTACTGTCGGCCACCAGCGGTAGTGTATTCATCAGCACCGAACGGGTAAGTAACCTCCACCCGTGTTATTTGCCACTCGTTCAGCTTATCTGCCGCCGAATAGTTAAACGGCTTGGTTAATTTACCCGTTTGGCCGGGCGCGTCTGGTGTGCCGTCGTTGTTGGTGTCCAGCCAGCTGTCGCCTTTCCATATGTCGAAATAGCCGACGATTACTTCTTGCTTGATCATTTGTTCCTGTTCGCCGGGCAATGCGAAAGCCGCCCCAGCCGGGACGGCCATGATGATTACCGCTGCTATCAGCCAGTTAATTAACTTTTTCAACATTATTTGTTACCCCCTTGATAGATAGGGTTTTTGACGTTCAATAGTTCCCCGCCGAATTCAAACAGGATGTGGGTTACTTTGGTCAAGTCAGCAGGCGTGAACGGGGGATTTGAGCCAGGCTTATATTCTCCACCGGGTATTTCATTGGGGCTATAAGTTAACTTACCTGTTTCTTTCCCCATGTACCCGCCGCCGCCACGGTAGCGCACCACGTTGCCTTCTTCCACCAGGTAAAATGACGGCAACACCCTATCGTCAGACGTTGCTGTTATTGTTACGCCGTCTTTAGCAACCTTAACATCATGGATAATAATCCCCATGCCTTCGCCCAGTTTTATCCCGTTGGGTTTTAAACCGTCAACGGTTATCTCCTGGATTACAGGGTGCAGATCAGTAGACAAATCCCACATTTCCTGCAGCCAATTCTGAATACTCGGCTCAAACTTCCACCCGGCAAAACTGAACGGCTTGCCATCCAGCGGCTTGGCTTTACTGAACAGCTCTTGCATACTGCCGGTAGGTATTACCGGCGGCGCAGGCGGGTTAACCGGAATGGTATCAACCGGCGGCTGCAGCTTTCCGATGTAGCCGATTACACTGCTCACGTCCGGCTTCTCCGCGCCTTTGGGCCAGCACAGCACCACCTGGTTCTTCGCGTCCCAGTCCACCTGGTAGCCTAAAGCCTCGGCTACCCACCGGGCCGGGAGGTAAGTACGGCCTGCTTTCAGCAGGGGGGCCGTGTCCATCGTCTTGGCCTGGCCGTTGCTCCTAATCTCCTTGTTACCTACGGTCAACTCCACCACCGGGAAGCCGGGCTGCTTGAACGTCACCCTGGGGCTGGCCCAGGCGATGTGGTCGTTGTCCACGCCCAAGGCGTTGCCCAGGTAGCGCACAGGTACGAAGGTCCTGCCGGAGTCGATGAACGGCTTGGCGTCCATTTTGACGCCGGGGGTCTGGCCGTTGACGAAGTATTGGTCATGACCGACCACAAACACCACGCTTTTTACCAGGTTCTTTTGATCGTCGTATACGTTAAAATGCTCGTCCGCGCTGGCGTGGGTTATAAACGGCAGGTTGATGGTTAGCATGGCCAGGAATAATATAAGCGAAAAAAACATTAATAATCGTTTCATAAGCTTATTTGCCTCCTTCAAATGGATTTGCAATTCTTGACAATACTTAATTCGGGATATATTATTTACTTAAAAGTTATCACTCCTTTTTTAAATGGGAATACTGAAAATGAGGAACGGTGTGTGGTGCCTCACTTACCAAGGGGCTTCAAGGTTCCCCGGGTTGCTCGTTACAACCCGGGGAACGCTATTTAACCGCCAAGTTTACAATGGACACCACAAGGGTTAGTCCGAGGAGTAGGGCGATGATTAGCTGCAAGACGTCTGATATTTTCACCTTCCCCACCTCCCTTCGGAAAAAATTCCCCCGGCAGGTGAGGCCCGCCCTCAGTCCGGTATTCCCAATATTATTTTACCACAATTTACCCTTTTTTCTCCAACCAATTGCTTAATTAAGACTGCACGCTAACGTCCGCCTGGGCCAGCTCGTTAACCACCAATTCCTCAAATGCCTGCTTTATTTCCTGGTCGAACAAAACAGCCGGTATACCAACCTTAATGCTTTCAAAAACGGAACGCGGTTTACATGGTATAGTACAGGATACCTTCATACCAGTTGCTTTTTCAGCATCGTCAGCTGGGAGCTTATCGCTTTCGATTATTTGGTTAGCCACAATAACGCATTTATCGAAATCAAAGTCATCCGGGAGATTATCAATTTCTCTCTGAATGCGTAATAAATGACTGAAATCCGGGTCATTTACAATCACTAGCATACCAGCTACGTTGATTAATGTTTTTATTG
>NZ_AUMW01000042.1 GCF_000430885.1 Desulfotruncus alcoholivorax DSM 16058
CTCAACTTTCCCAGAACCAAAAACCACTTTAAGCTAGGCCCAGCCTGGTACCAGGGAAATTAATTGCTTATGTTGACAATCAGAATGCATTAGCAACAGCAGGTAACATCGTTTCCCTTATATATATTGGCAATTGCTGAAACCATACTTTAACTTTTTCGGCAACAGATATTACTTGGGATTCTACCGTATTACCAGTCAGGATGGAATTCATTATCAATAACAATTGGGTAAGGGCTGTTTGATAGTCAAGTTCCTTTACCTCATCACACATTATAAAGAACAATTCCCCTAATGACTTAGGGTCAGTATTTAACCGTGACTCCCAGGATAATACAATGTATCGAGTAAAAATAATGCTGGTATGAGCTACCATCATATCATAGGACCGTCCTTGAAATTCTTTAGCCAACTGCAAGTAGGACTTAGCAACCTTAAAAAAGGTCTCAATATCCCAGCGCATGCCGTAACAGCGAACAATTTCTTCATTAGATAAAGTACAATCAGTACTGAGTAAAGCTAACCACTGGCGCTTTTGATGTATATTTTTTACAAACACAATTTTAGCTCTAATACCTGATTCGATTTCAACGATAACTGAAGATAAAATACGTTTATCGGAAGAATCAGCAACAGGAGTCGATTTTTTATAGAGTTCTTTTAAGGTCAATAGAGTTAGCCATTTATCGCCATAAATATACTTTTGATTGAGATCCTTTACCATCCCAATGACAGTAAGACCTTCGCTATGCAGGGATTTAATCAATGGTGTTAACATAAACCAGCTATCCATTAATATGGTATCCGCCTGAACGCCAGCTTTTAATGCACGGCTAACAAGGGACGATACAACCTCTGGAGTACTTTGAATCGCTTCTTGGCGGCGTTTATAACCATGTGTACGTTTGTCTATTGATGAAGATACTTCACAGTAGCGATTTTTGGGTTTACTTGAACTAAGCAAGGAAAAATCAATTGGCACAAAGGAGTGCCCGTCCGACCAACCTAAGGTTAGCATCCGGAACCCTTTAACAAATTTACTGCTGGTGTGGTCAAAGACGTTGGCCAATAACTCTACACTTTTACTTCTTCCACGGCTATAAAGGGAATCGTCAATGATTAGCACACGTTTTCTTTTGGAAGATGTAAGCCGGGCCATTTTGGATATTACATCCTGGCTAACAGCCAATAAAAAGTTCCTCCAGCCATATCGTGGATTATTCAAAAACCGATAGACTACATTTTTACCAGGCAGATTCTCTTTTTTAGAGCTCTGGAGCAATCTAAACCAATTTTTATTTTCAAAGACCATAGAAAATATCAAACAAAAAACTGTTAAACAGGAGAATCCCAATCCTTTAACTATGCCAGCTTTGCGCAGGTAATGTGCTATTTTTAACTCTGAAAACGAAGATTGAAGTCTTTTTGGTAGTTGCTTAACCCCTGAGTTTTTTATTATCATGATCATGGACACCTTCCTTGGTCGGGTAATTTTGGTTTTTTGGCAATTCCATTTTACCAAAAGGATTGGTGTCTTTTCTTTTTTTTCTAAAGATTTCAAGGGTTATTTTATTTGCCAGCAAGGCCGCTTAACCATTGGGATAAAGGTTGTTTTGCAAGTGGGAAAGTTGAGTTAATGCCAAAGAGTACGACCCGATGATACATGGTGACAAAATATATTGCTGCGGTTGCCAAAAACCAGTTTCCCATTCCAACGCAAAAAACAGTAACATTGAGCCGTATTTTAAAACTACTGGTAGAGGCAAGTCAAAACATAAAATTGACTGTCCAGAAAAAAGAGAAATTAAGCAAATTAAAACTATTAAAAGCCTAACCCGATATACAACTAATTTAAATAAAATAAACCCTGATGACTTCCATGTCATAAAGGTGGCTTTAAGTAAAACTAATATTGACCATGTACCTCATGGAGAGATAAACGAGGTAAGTAAAGACAATTCTAAGAAAAGACTTGATTACATCCTCAGATATTCAGGTAATCAAAAACGTTTACCTGTTCAAATATCTTCTCTGGCCACGATTGCCAAGCTTTTGAGTAAAAATAGTTTAAAGAACTTAACCAAAACCTTTTTTGATATAAATGGAAATACTTGGTTAATTAATCAATTTATTATTGATCAAAACCAAGCATTTGAAATTGCTTACTCTGGTAATTTTTATATTCCATATTTTGTTGTTTACGGAAAAGTTGGCTCTGTGAAAAAATTGGACAAAGTCATGTATATTAACTTTGATCAACAGGACGGTCTAAAGCCATTCACAGCATATGTTCTCTCCAGTTATTACGAATATTTCACTTACACTAAGGAGCAGTTGGAAGGAAATTATGTCCTTATCCAAGGGCCTCTCAAGTTTAATGCTCGCTATAATCAAGCCGAAATCCAAATTAAGTGGAACAAACAGCTATATATTATGAAATAGCTTTTTTTGATTTAATTCACCGCCTTTTCTGCTGATTTGCTAGTTTCTGTATAAGGACTTGATTAGGTCCCTTTTGTTTTCGTTTTCGTTTTTGGCTTTACATTCGTTTCTTGGAACTTCACCTCCGTCGATGCTTTGTCTTTTCACCAAGTCCTCTTTTATTATCGTTCTGGCTATACTTTCAACAAGTCCTAAATAATTGCCCTTTAATTTACCCTGCTCTTCAATCTGATTAGCCCGCCTGATAGCCTTCTGCACCTGACCGGGACTTGCACCGGTGCTCAGGCACAGCTCTTTAATAAGCTTGTTAACTTTAGATAATTCTTCACGGTCATTATCAGCCTCTGTATTTCCGTCTATCCATCCATCCATCGATCCATCAATCGTGTTGTTGTCCAAGATAACATTATCTCTATTAGCTGATGGATGGATAGATAGATAATCTCTGTTAGTAATCTCTGTAGTAATCTCTGGTATTGCTTTTCTGTTTTGTAAGGTTTGATTTTCTATATTAGAATTTCGATTTTCTGTTTCGAAAGTTCCATTTTCTAAAACAGAAAATGCATTTTTCGTTTCGAAAAATGGAAGGTCAACTTTGTAATCTTGTAAAACGTATCCCAATTTTAACAGATCCTTACTAATTTTAGCCAGGTTAACCCGGTACTGCTTGGTTCTATCCCACTTATGCACCGGGTTGGTTCGCTCGCTAATCCAACCGTTTTTAATTAAATCTTTTAAATGATTTCTAATGTTGCTGGCTGATATATTTAACATTGTTTCGCTGGATAGTTCCTCTGAACTTTTATAGATCCACCCGTTGCTCAATTGTATACTTATCTTTGTGCCGTCTTGTTGGCATCTTTCCTGCTCTTCTGTTATGAATTTATCAAAATCCTGTACCCTTTCACTCCAGTAAATAAATTGGTTTAAAATAATTGCTTTTGCGATATCACCTGTTAATTTTACATATTCCTCTTTTACGACTACCCTTTTTAATTTTTTTAATTCCTGTTTATCCTGTGTTTTATATTCATTCATTTTTGCTCATCCCCCGAGCAAATACTACTGCTTATGAGATCGTTTATTATCGTAAGCATGGTATTATAGGAATTCCCATCACGGTCAATCATTTTAACCACCTTTCATCGATTAGTATTTTTGTCACCGGTCAAAGATTCATGAAAGCTTCTATATCAAACGATAATGTATTTTGGTGTTCCGATCCGGCATCTGGCTTTCCTTCAATACCGCGATTTTTCGCAATTTCGGCCAGTTGTTTTTCTATTCCGGCCAGACGTTCCTCCAGTTTAAACGCCGTATCCAGGAGTTCTTTCGCCCTGGTTGCCCTCTGGCCGGGAGGATAATGGAACAGCGGGTGGCCGACGGGCAACCACAATTCCAATCGCTTAAACTTTTTCTTATCCCTCGGCATTATGAACCACCCCCATAAAGGTACCGGTATGTCTTCATCCAGTTTTCATGCGGTGTTGGTACATTTTTTACTTTCCCGGTACCGGTACATAATGGCCATGCAAGCCAGCGCCATATAATAGTACCGGTACCTGAAGCGGAATATTGCCCTCAACGCCAGTTTTCACGCGCCTTTGGCGGTACCGGTACCCACCCTTAAAAACCCTTTCGCGTTGGCCCATTGCGGGTTCGGCAGGACCTCGGCCGCCGGGAACATTTCCATCAATTTCGGTAGCGCTTTTACTCCACCACCGGCCAGGTAGAACTTGGCCATAAAGTCTCCTTTTTGCCCCAGGGCCGCGAGCACGCGGTCGGCTATGGCCCGGGCGGTATTAACGCGGGCTTCTTCTACAGCCGCTGTCAGGTCCAGTTCCTTGCCCCGGAATGTAATTTTACCCTGTTCGACTACGGCGTTCGTAAGACCCACATCGAGTGGAGTTCCTGTTGTGGATTCAAACACGGAGTTCACGGCTTCGTGCATTTGAAAGATACCGTATTCAACGGAGCCGCCGCTTTCGGGACGGACAAGGTTATCGACCATTCTTGCCAGTACATAATCCGTGGTTTTATATCCCACGTCTACAAGGCAGACGAGTTTATTATCGGGAATGTCCGAAACGGTTAGTAACGCTCCGGCTCCCTGGGGGTAGACTACGACTTTACCGAAGGAAACCCTGGTATACGGTCCCCCGTCTATGGATACCTCCGCGTGCAACGCTTCCAGTTCCCTGCGCAGCTCTTCTTTCTGCAGGCGGTAGTACGCCACGGGAAGGCCGACCACCAGTGTGGCCCCTTGCCGGGCTTCCAGAAGACGGGCGGCGGCCAGGATAAGGATGTGGTGGTTGGGGTGTTTATATTTCTCCCGGTCCAGGGTAAAAGTGGCCCCCTGTCCTTCGCGCAAGGCAAGTTCACCAATAAAGCACTTTTTTGTACCGCCGCTTAACTTGTGTATTTCGGCTATGTGTCCATAACCGTTACGAGATAGTTCGGCCAGGGATAATTCCCGGTGAGGGGCCACAACGGAAGGGATAAGTACCCTGCGGTCGGGTGATATGGCCTTGGTATGGCTGTAGCCTACGTCGATTGCTATCATGCAACCAGCTCCTTTCGATAAATGATCAGAAAATAATCTTTAAAAAACGATATTTTTTATCACACCTCCCCTTCAGATTTCTTTCATTCGGTCATCTCCATAAATGTTATCCCTTCCGGTATTTCCGACTTCGTTACCCGTCAAAATAAAAAAAGCCTGGATTTTTTCATCCAGGATAAAACAGGGCAAAGTGGGGATAATATTATTCACCTTTCATATAGCCCTTGCGCCGTGGCCGGCGGCCAGGGGCGCTTATATTATATAATCTTTTGCCCAGCGTGCTTTTCCTTTGGCAGATCATCAAAAGTCAAAAATACTTCCCCGGTCAGCCAGGCCGGTTGAAAATCCATCTTATCACGTTCTACTATAAGGCGGCAAAACCTTTCCACCAACCAGGGGTCAAACTGGGTGCCGGCGCAGCGGCGGCACTCCTCCAGTGCCTCCCGCCTGGACATCCTGGGCCGGTAAACCCGGTCCGAAGTCATGGCGTCGTAACTGTCGGCTATGGCCAGAATACGCGCGCCCAAAGGAATGTTTTCCCCGCGGATTCCTTCGGGATACCCGTTTCCGTCGTAGCGTTCATGGTGATGGAGGGCCATAACGCTGATTGTGTACATACCGGGAATGGCCGACAGTATTTCGTGGCTGTAAACCGGGTGTTTTTTGATTTCCTCCCATTCGGTAGCAGTCAATTTGCCCGGTTTACGCAGGATGTTGGTGGGAATGCCCATCTTTCCTATGTCGTGCAGTAAACCGGCAAGGTAAATGCGCTGCCGCTCCTTTTCGGGCATACCCAGTTCACCGGCCAGTAAGGCGGCATATCCCGCTACCTGCCGGGAGTGGCTGGACGTATAGTTGAGCCCCAGTTCCATAACATTAATCAATGCCCGCGCGGCATGGACAAGTGTGGATTTCATGCTACACCTCTTAAATATGGAAATTATTGTATTAGTGCACTCACCGGATAGACATGTAAAAAAATCAAAAGGACCAGGTCGTTTTTAAGGATGACCTGATCCCTGAAAAAAACAACCCCGGCAACCTGGCAATCATGCTTCATAAGAAGTTTAGACCCATGGCTTTGCGTCCCGCCCTTTCGGACGGTTTGCCTTTGTCTAATATTGTTGAATTATGTGGTTAATGTCTCTTCTTTAGGCACGATTTAGAAATTTCGACAGCATGGACTATTATCCTTTAAAAATTTCATTACCTTTGTACTATTTGTATGGGACAGTGATCCAATTTTAATAGAACCAAATGGGGAGTACCATCATTAGGACGAAATATGCGTATAAGCACCATTGTTTTTTGTGTCGGATAAGACAACAGTATAGTGTACCTCACCTTCTTTAACTTACTTAAAAATCGTTAATACTTTCGTTTTTTGATGTTTTCGTCCAAAAACTTCCCTCCCCCGTTGGATCAGGCCCGCAGCAACTCGCGGGCCTGATCGTAACATACCTCCGAGTGATTTCTCTCCAGAAGCCGGTCAAGCGTCTTGCCCGGTTCGATGTCCGTGAAATGAAAAAGATACCTCGACCAGCTGTTGGGATTCGCGGCGGCCAGCAGAAACATCGCGGCGTCATCCCTGACCCTGGGATCGCACGATTTGGCGTCGCGCACCGCGCGGAGAATGATGACCGCGGCCAGGCGGCGGTAGCTGTGTTTGTCGATGTCCGCATCACTCCTTTGTTGTTTTACGCTCATTTAATTTCTTCCCTGTAAAACTACAAACCAATCCTCGTACACGCTTCCCATAGTTTTTACCACCCCAGCTGCATATTTTGGATCGCTTATTGTTGATAACCTGGTATCTCCTTCAGGACTGGTGCCTGTTAAATCCATACCTACCACAGTACCATCCGGACATATATCCAGGCTCGCTTCTGTCCATAATTCGATCAACCACCGGTTTGTCCGGCTACCGGCGGTATTTTGACCCTCTATTTTATGTACAGTTGCTTCTAATCCGAGATAAGGGAAAACCGCGTTCAGTGATGTAATAGGGCCTACGCTGTCAACTAAAAGGCCAACTTTACCGCCGGCTTTCGTTACCGGCAACTGGTCTGCTGTCATACCCTCTTTGATCACCAAATGTGTTGCCGGGTTATTTTTATCGGGTGCCGTTTGCCCTGTGCCCGGGCTGACAAGCTCCTGTACCCGTGGTCTTTCCAATCCGACGACACAAAACCGCGCCGGGTCGGACCACTCCGACGGGATACCGACGGCATCAAAGGTTTGCAGTTCTATAGTAAATTCATAATCCCCGGCCGCCCATAAGGGACCCGGAGTATCCGGGGATTCACTGGTCGGTATTCTAAACTCCGGCTCCGTACTGTTTACAATCCCGGAATCGTAAACAAGCGTTCCGTCGAGTTTTTTGATAACAGCTTGAAACCCTGATTGTGAATCGCCAGGGTCCGGGTCTTGAAAAGACCAATTAATAACGGGTGTAGTCGTAGAGTAGCAGTTTGCAGGCAAATTCAATTCGGGTTTATTCGGCGGGTTACCGGCTTCCCATATCACCGCTATCTCCCCGGGCACCGGTGCCGCAATTTTGGGTGTAACTTCAGGGTTAGTGGTTGCCAGTTCGGCTTTCCATACCACTCTGCGATCCGCCTGAAATTCCGCCCATAATTCTTTTGTATTTTGATTGGGGTAGGCTTTATCAGCTTCGCCAATGCTGTTCCAGGTGTTACCGTCATCAGTGGTTACTTCGCAGTACGTTGTGCCGGCATCGTTCCGCACTCGCCAAACCTTTTTGAATGTTGAGCCGTCGTTGGCATATGACCATGTTACCGACGTGCCGGCCGGAAGAACATGGTACGCGCGTACTCTGACGTAAGTAACTTCAACGCCCGGGTCGAACACATTTGAAACAACTGTTGCATTAGGTGCATACCCCCCAAGCTGGGAAATACCGCTTACGATCTTTGAACGGGCAGGGTCATAGACAAGTTGACCGGTTGCCTCGTTAAACAGGTAATACTTAACCTCGTCGCCATCAACAATTATTCTGTCGTAAGAACCCGGGCGAAGGGCAACGCTGGTTGGGTTTGATAAACCCGATGTAACCGATAAAACGCTGTTATATCTCAAACCGCTGCCATCAAATGAATAGTGCTGCACCTTGTTCCCGTCAATGATGACCGTATTCAGGTTGTCGCCGGCGCTTATCGCTTTGGGGTTGTTTAGTCCGGTTATGGCCAGAGCCGGGTTTTCAACCATCTGAGAGCCCGTGCTCATAAAGAAACGGGCCTGGTTTTTCTCCAGAACCGTCATGGTGTTTTGATCCGGATACAGGGCCAACCCGATGGGATTTGACAGTTGGACCGCCGGTTCCAGGGAAACGTCCCTGACCCCGTTTGTATAAGCGTTCACTTCGTTGCCAACCAGCCCCGCAATGCTGGTATCCCTGGCGCCAATTGATATTACATTAGCCAACCCCGCCGCGCTTAACGCCGGGTTCTCAACCATTTGGGTGCCGGTAAAGGAATAATGTTTGGCGCCGGTGCCGTCCGCTACGACAACGTCCGGGTAAGGCGCCGGTGCCGCCAAAGCCAGCGGGTTGACCTGCCCGGGCACTTCCAAGATGGTGTTTTCAACCATGCTGGTGCCGTCCCAGGAATAATGGATTACTTTTGTTGGTGACAAAACTACATAATCAGGTGAGCCGTCCGGCCAGAAAGCCACCGTGTTTGGCGCGAAACGCGGCAGGCGGATCTCGTTGTTCAACGTATCAACCACGGCCGTGGTTTGCGACTGGTCGATTATAGCGGGGGTATCGGCATCAGTAATGCGATATTCCCATGTACTGGTTGCCCATGCCGGACCGGCAAGGGCAAAAATACATATTGCTGTTAAAATTAAATTGCGTATTACACTCAACGGCATCCCCCCTCATAAATAAAAAAACCTGCCCGAAAGCAGGTTATACGGCGGCGATATCGGCGATTTTCCATCCCACTGAGGTTTTGTATACCGTTACCAGGTTGTTAACCCGGTGCCCGTCAACAATGGAATTTATTTCAACCACCGCTGTTTTATCCTTAATGGAATACCATACAGGCTTTACTTGCTTGATTTCAAATTGCTCAAATGGAGGATTATTGCTGAAGATAAACTGGCCTGTTTCAAATAACTGCCTGGTGTATCCGACTAAATAACGAGCCGCTTCTCGATATTTCTTATGCGAAGTCGCGAACAGGTAATTTGAGTATACCTCCTTGATGTCCTCGATTTCTTTGCTGTTCACGGGTGAAACGGCGGTGACGCCCGTGGTGACGGGTGGAGTAATCTCCGCGCGGTATACCTTCCAGCCACCGCCGAGGTTTTGCAAATACAAGTTGTACCATAAAACATCAATATCCCCGCCGGCCAGTTCGGTTTCCGCTTTAACCCGGGCAAGTGCCCACTTTTTTGATACGGATGAAACCTTTACATCAAAGTCAATAACTTTCGCGCCGCTGATTTTTTCCGCCTGTTTACGGCGGTTCTCGATGGTCGCCAGCGCCGTACCGGAAGCAAGACTTTGAATTTTATCCCAATCCTGGCCTGCCAGCGAATAGATAAACGTTTCGGCTGTTTTGTACGGGCCGCTGGCTAACAAGACGGGCCGGATGAAGATAAGGAATAATATCAAGCCGGTTGCGATTAAGGTAAAGCCAAATATAATTTTCCCTTTTATATTTATCCCCCCTGTTTATGAACCACTTTGGCCGAGGCCCACCTTATGGCCTCCGCGGCGTTTTGTGTGGCGACCGGTAAAATTGACTGCCTGATCACCGCCACGCACCCGGGACTGTCAAGAGTAACTGTCCGCTCGCCGGGGCCGTAAGTGATGCTATCGACATCAATGGAAAACTCCTTGGGCAGTGTATCAAAGGGAAGTGGCTCCTCCGAATAGGCGCCGTTGATAAACCTGTATTCATACGCCCCGGGCGTATAAGTGTCATCACCGTTGTAAACCACCAGCACGTAGGACGGTTTTGAGGACATCCCGGAACCTTTCAGGGGTTCCAGCGTCACATCGGACAGCCCAAGGTTATATGCCAAAACACGTTTAAATGTTTCGTGCGCCCGGTCGGGGTCTATGCGCAGCGCGCCGTTGGCCTGGGCGGTTTTATTGACGCACATGGCAGCCGCCCTGGTCGCCTCGGCCACGGCGTGCTGCAAATCGTTGTCCGCCCCGTGGATCATGCGCGGCTGTTCAAGGGTCAGCATTATCCCCGCTATAAATAAGGGTATGACCATTAAAAGCACGACCGTAAAAACGCCGCCCCGCTGGTCACGGATTAACTCTCTCACTCAAAGCCCTCCCCGATACCCGGATTAGAAAGCTCCCGTCCGGCGCGTCCGCCCCGATCAGCGTGCCCAGGAAAAAAGGCTGGGTATTGGGTTTCGCTTCCACACGCAGCCAGACTTCGCTTTGCGTTGGATCATCCGCATTGCGCAGAACCGGGGTAACAGGCGCGTCGATGCTTTGCACCTGGCAGCCGATGGCGTTGAATTTTTGGATCATGCCGTTTCTGTCCGCATCCGTAAGGTATCCCTCAACCCGGATGCGGTCGAGGTAGTAGTTTTTAATGTGGTCGGCCTGCTGGTTCTTGACCTGGATCAACCAGTAGTCGGTTGACACAAAAACAAGAAAAAACAATACCAGCCCGCAAATTAAAAATTCAACCGCGATTATCCCGCGGTTGCATTTGAACACCCGCATAAACTAAAACCCCGTCTCGTTGATCTCGGTGATACTTGTTTTTACCCTGTTATGCAGGTTTTCAAAGCTGGGGGTCAGCAGGCCCACCACGACACTGCTTATCGTGGCCACGGCGACGATGGCGATTAACAGTTCCACAACGGTGACGCCGCGTTGATTGCGGATAAATCTTTTAATCATACAGTGCACCTCCTGAAAATTTTCCCTTGAAACAAAAAAACGGGCCTGGTGTCCAGGCCCCGTTTCGATTACCAGTTGCTGATTTGTGTGTCAACCTTGGACGTTACATCGCCCGCCGACTTGGTAAGACCGCTGCTGCTGTCACCTTTCAGGGTCGTGAAGATTACCCCGGCCAACGCGCCGAGGGCGGCCATGATGACCATGAGTTCGATAACGCCGTAACCATGTTGATCCTTCACAAAACTACGCAAAGTTTTAAACATATTAAAACCTCCATAATCAATTTTTTAAAATTAGTAAAACTAAAAACCAACGCCAGTGCTTTTAAGAATTTTAAGTATTAACCAGGCTATCGATCCGACGAGTGCAGTCATAATTACTATTAACTCGTAAAAAGCTGAATAGCAACCATGATGATCTTTTATAAAACCACGTAATTTTTTTAGCACAATACCACCTCCCATGAATAATATTTTTAATTCCTTTAAATTAAAAACTAATGCCGGCGCTTCTCAAGGTACTGGCGACGTGCATAAAAAGAACACCCGCGATCATACCCATTGCGGATACGAGCGGGAGCGCGCGGTAAAGCATCATGTAGGTGGGACGCCGGTTGATTTCAGCTCTTTCAGCCGCTTCGCGCATCCGCTGAAGGCGATCCGCTTCCCGTCTTATCACCCCCTCAAGATTGCCTATACCGGCCCTTTCGATTTGGGCCAGTAAAGAGGCTAAAATATCGGCTTCCGGCAGGTCCACTTCGCGGCGAAAGATTTCAAGGGCCTTGGCGCTGCCTGCGGGCCAGTAAACAAGCGCCTTGTTTATCGCCGGTTTCAATGCCGGTGTCAGCAGTTTTGCCGCCTGCAGCGCATGGTTCATGGATAGCCCGGCCCGCATATACAGTTCCACCGCCTCAAACAGGACGATAATTTCCCGCTGTTTTGTCCACTGCCGCATCTTGATCAGTTGCTTTCTTATTAACCAGGTAAGTAAATATCCCGCGAGAAAACCTATAATAGTTACGTTAACTATTTTCGTTGTTCCCAGCGACAGCAGGCACATAAAAACTCCGCCCAGTACCGCGCCGGTTGCGTCAGCGCGGTTTATGCGGCTTCCCCTGTTTAATTGCGGTATCTTATGCGGTATCTTAAAGGTTATTGCTGGTTTAAAATTCAGCAGTCGGGCCAGCAGTAAATTGCTGATCCCGGCGGCGCACAAACCTGTTCCCAGCGCGGAAATGATTAGCAGCCCTTGTTCGATTAAAACCTTCCCGTTTAGACCCGTCAAATTTTACTACCCCCCAAAAGCCGGTCCATGACCATCCAGGTGATGGCCGAGGCAAAACTGGCCATCACCACAAACCGGCCAATCACGGTGTTTCTTAAAAATTCCTGTGTATCCGGCGTCCAGCTGTTCAGGATAAAGTAGACCGGCAGGGGTGAAACTGCCATGATCATTGAAAGCACACGCTCGCCCGATATTTCGCTTTTGTTCTTTTTGTCGAGTTCCTGGGCCACAGTGATTTTTGAGATCAGTTCGTAAAGCAGCGGCGCAATCGCTTTCCCGTGTTTCCTGGCGGCCCTTAAAAGCTGCACAAATATATAACCGTGCACTGTGTTTAATGAGAGCGCCAAGTCGGTGAGCACGGCGTCCACATCGTGCCTATATGTCAACCGGTTGCAGGCGCGCTTGAAAATGCCCCCCACGGGGTTTTCCACTGTTTTCGCGGCCGCCGCGAAGCCCCGTTCCAGCTGGGGTGTTACGGAAAATTCCGCCGCGAATACGCGGACCGCCCTGGCCAGTTGTTCCTCCACTTTTTCCCGGTGGGCCTGTTTAATCTTAAATATGACCTGGCTCGGCACAATCAGGAACAGAATTGCCAGAAGAAGGGCCGGTACCGGGTTGTTAAATACCGGTATCCCGGCCGCAAACACAATTAAGGCCAGAAGCATCAACGGCGGCTTGACTTTGAAATCTTTCGGCAGGCGTTGTTCCAGACGGGTTGTCCAGTTTGTAAAGCTGTCCAGGGTTTGTTTTTTGGTTGCCGGGTCCACCGCCAGTATGTTCGCCAGCCTGCTATTACGCATTAATTTGACTTTGGGTATCAGTGTAATTAGGCCATAGGCGGTTAATCCCAGGCCCAGGCTGACCAGGGCCAATAAAAGATGTTCAACGTCCGGTTTTAAATAGACAAGATACTCCTGGATGTGCTCAAGGTTAACCATTGTTGTAAACCTCCCGGATTTGGGTTTCGGTTACCCCGTGCCGTTTCATTTTGTCGATCAATTTATTGCTTGGTTTTCCAGTAAACCCCCACTCGCCGCTGCCCAAAAAATCATCGCCGTGAGGTTCCCATTTGATTAGATCGTTGTAAATAATTTCACCGTTATTTTCAATAATTTCCGTTACGGAGACTACTTTTTTGACCCCCCTTACACTGTCGCCGAACATCTGTATAACAATGTTGTACGCCTGCGCGACGCGGATTTGGGCGGTGTCGAGATCAAGATTCAAGCCTTCTTCCAGCATAAGCATTGCCGTGCCCCGGACGGCTTCTTGTGGGCTCGGGAAGTGGGCCGTGCCCATTGAACCGTCATGGCCGCGGCTGCACGCGTGTATTGATTGCCGGGCCTCGCCGTAACCGCGATATTCGCCGACGATAATCACGTCGGGAGTAAAGCGCAGGATGGATTCAAATATTTTGTCAATGGGTGCGCCTCTTTCCGGGTGCGATTCCAGTTCCAAAATTTCACGGTCGGGATATGCTTCAGCGATCCGGATTTCCCGGTCGGTGTCAAGGATTCTAACCGCCAGTTTCGGGTTGAGTTCGCCCAGCAGCTTGCGGAGCAGTGATGTTTTACCCGTCCCGACGCCGCCGCACAGCAAGATGTTACACCTTCCTTTAACCAGTAAACTTAGTAACTTCCATACTTTCTCATTTAAAGTGCCGAGGCGTGTGAGATTTTCAACGCTCATGTCCACCGTGTCCCGCTTGCGCAGGGCAAAGCAGAAATCCCGGGCCACCGGCCTGCACATGGCGGTCAGGCGCGAACCGTCCTCCCTGATCGCCTCTAAGCGCGGTGAGCTTTCGTCCAGGCTTACACCCGTGTCGTGGATAATCATGCGCCTGATCAGTTCTTCGGTTTCCTGCGGCTTGAGAACGATGGGCGTTTTTTCATGTTTGCCCTGGCGCGTGACAAAGACCCGGCCGTCATCCAGCACCCGTATTTCATCAATACCCGGCTGGTGGTAAAGCTCGTCCAGGGGACCCAGGCCCCAGTACCGGCGGAAAATGGCCTCGGTGGCGGCATCCAAATCATAACCCTCAACCGTGACAAGGTGTTCTTCAAGCAGGTCCCGGATATAATTTTGGGCCTGTTTTATGGCGTCGGGTTTACCCGCCGTCGCGCTGTTGAAGATATTGTTCCTGGTCTCGTCTTCGTTTTTGGCAAAAGTTTTTTGTACGTACTCCCCCGCTTCATCGAGGGTTAGCAATTTTTCCTGTATTTGCTGTGGTTCCCGGGCTTTCTTTTGTGGCAGCAGCCGGTTCAGCTGGTAAAGTAGTTTTTGGAGCAATGGTATCCTCCTTTCTCTTGACGGCCAGTGCAATGGAAGCGCTTTTGGGGCCGGACCCGCCGATTACTTTATCCACATCTTCCGGTTTGACCAGCAGGTAAATGACCCGCGGTTCGTTGGATGTTGGCGTGACCATTTGTTTGTTATTGTCCTGGTCAAGCCTGGCGCCTTTTTGATCGCAAACGGCAACAACGCGGACATTTTCGGCGACAAGGGCCGCCATTTTGCCGGTCCATACCCCGGTTTCGGGCAATAGCCAGTATACGTCTACAAGGTCGCCCGGTTTGACTCCGGCCGCCCGGGCTGCATCCACGTTGACCCCGATCTGCCGCTGGTTGCCGTAAATGTCTTTACTCGCCAGAACTTTTTTGTTGATCTGCCAGCCCTTTTGCAGGGCCGCCGTTGTGATTTTCCCAATGGCTTCCCGTGGGTCGGTTACCGCGTCGGCCTGCTCCGACCCGGCGATAAACTCCTTATATGTGATATCATCGCCGGTTATGGTGGTATAAGGCGCTATGTCCCGGGCCGCCACCGGCAGGGAAACCATGTCTTTATGGGTTTCCAGGTAGCTTTGCAGGTAAAGCCAGCCGCCTACGGCGGCGGCCAGGCCCAGGATGATGGGAACAACTTTGATCACGGTGTTTTTAATACGCGACAAGAATATCAAACCTCCCCGTTAAGAATAAGACGATAATTGCCACGGCCAGGCAGGTGCCAAAGGGCACCATTGACTTTGAGACCGTTTCGGTGTCATCCAACTTTTCAAACTCGAAGGTTCCTTTTACGCCGTAGATAAATCTCAGTTTTGCGTTGATTAAGAATCTTGTCAGCCTTTCTTTTAATTGACCGGACCGGTACAGTTTAATCATTCCCCACGCGGCGCCGAAGCAGGAAGCGGCCAGGATGACCAGATACAGGCCGCGCCAGCCCAACCAGACACCGAGGGCGGACATTAGTTTTCCGTCGCCACCGCCCATGCCCCCCAGGGTGAAAAGGATTAATCCGACGCCAAGGCCAAAGAGCATACCCAATAGACCGTCAATTAAGTTGCCATTGTTTAAAATGCGGTACAGCCAGCCCAGGGCAAACAGAATTATTAGGGGTATGTTACCGATGTAATAGCTTTTGATGTCTGTTCGGGCTATGTGCAGCAGCGCAATTGAACCACCCAGCAGAATATAGTTTTCGATCATATGTTTCCCCCTTTCAGGTATGAGCATATTGCCGCGGGGTCTTTGATATACCGGCTGTTCTTTGTCAGCAGCGCCGGAACGGAGCCCGGGTCGAGGTCGGTAAAGTACACATTACCGCTTAACCCGGCGTTTTGGGCCTTGACCAATGCGCTTTGTACTTCACTTTTACTTCTCAACAGCGCCCCCACAAGGACCGGTTGTTTTTCTTGCGGTAATTTTGCAATTTCTTTCAGCACGTCGTCGCAGAGGTGGCACCAGGGGGCGAAAAACAAAACCGGGCGGTCTGCCGGGTTTAAATATTTGGCAGCTCCGGATGCGGATATTACTTTTACTTGCTGTGTATGTCCCTTTATGTTGGGCGCAATTGCAAATACAACAAGGATTAGTAATATGACGGCAAGGTATACATATGATTTTTTCACCAGCTTATCCCTCCTTTATTTTTCCTTCACAAAAAAAAGGGGAACGCGGTCAAAAATACCGCATTCCCCTTGCGTGAACTATATTTTAAAGAATGTATATGAAGTTTGGGCCACGTTGCCACTGTCCGGTGCAGTTGGGTTATCGCTTACCATAATGGTGGCCGTCTTAGCTCCGGCACCGGTAAGTCCCGTAATATTTATGCTGTTACTTGAGACCCAACCACTGTCAAAACTATCACAGGTTACGCGATAACGGAGGTTGCTTGCTGGGCCATTATCGCTTGCGGATATTACCACGGTATATGTGCTCCCGGTTGTGCAGGTTGCCCCGTTTGTTCCCGATACTTTTTTGATGTCGGGAGGCGTATTGTCGTTGGACGCCAGCATGTTTTGTATGTTTGTAATTTTGGTATCCAGGGATGGCAATTGCGTATTACGTATATAGCCGGCAATATTGCCGACACTTTCTGATTTACCCCCATAGGCAACACCGTTATACCACGCATTGTTCATGGCATCTGCGGCTCTGTCGTATGTTGCTGATAAAGATTTACCGTTATTGCCGACACCGTTTACTATTGAGTTATATGCATTCCATGCGTTGCTATTAGCTGCGTCTGCTGAAGATTTTGCAGCATTTGCGGCATTATAAGCGTTTGATACTGTATTACTTACTTGTAAGAATTCATTAGAATCAGGTATACTGAAACTGCTCCCATAACTTGTTAAATATATTTCTACAGTACCCTTTGCTGAAGATGATGAAGCATAACCAAAATAAACACTAAACGTTATATTTTTTAAAAGTGGACTAATAGCCAATGTATAAGTTTGATTTGAGCTGCTAGAATCATATGGGCCAAACACAAACCAATTTTCATTAATGTCCTGACCACGTAAATAGACATATACATGAGTTCCATATACAGTATAAAATCTTGTAGTAAATACAGCTTTATTGAAAAGCCTACCAGAAGGTACAGTGAATATAACAGACGAATATTTTGTTGAACCATCAACACTAGCATCATAATAAAAACTAAAATCAACATTACAACCAGTATCACTACTTGGTAGATAAGCAGCACCTAGAGAACTTACTGCATTTAGATTAAATACTGTTAAAAATACCATTATACAAAGTATAACTTTAGTATTTTTGAACATTATGCTTTAACCCCCTCATAACTTAATTTAATGTTGGTGGCTCTTTATGAATGGTGTTCACTTAACAGCAAGGCTAGATTCACAATCCTCACCGCCAGTCGATAATCCGATACATCTTGTTTCTGCAATGAACCATTTTATAAAATCGTCAACATAATCAAATATTCGGTCTGCCCAATGATGTACCGGGCTTCGTTCTCCCTTGAGCGGTTGTCCTACTACAACTGACCTTTTTCCTAAGCCTACACCCAAGGCCCAATCCGCATGAGAATCTGAGCCGCAAGGCAGAAGTAGGATTATGAAATTAGCCCAATTAATTGCCCGTTTATTATCCATTACAGCCTGCTTCAATTCTGGTATGTTTATATACTCGCTGTATTTATGAATACTTGGATCAAATTGCTCGGGATATTTTTCCGGTGGAATCTCGGGAGATTTCCTGCAATTGGGGTCTGTAAAATCATATACTCTATGCCCCAATTCCCGAAGTTTAATTGCTAATTCTCTAACTGTATCCCTGTTTTTCCAGGATGAACTAATATAAATTTTCATAATGTCCTCCTTTAGTATTTTAGACAAACTGCACAATATGAATGTA
>NZ_AUMW01000043.1 GCF_000430885.1 Desulfotruncus alcoholivorax DSM 16058
TTTTGCCGTGGTCAACGTGACCGATGGTCCCAATGTTTACGTGCGGTTTGGTCCGCTCAAATTTAGCTTTTGCCATGTTTTTTGGATTCCTCCTTCAAATTATCCGTAATATCTTTTAGATATAATGCCTTCCGCAATATTTTGTGGAACTTCCTCATAATGACTAAACTGCATCGTATAAGTTCCCCGGCCCTGTGTTCTGGACCGCAAGTCTGTCGCATAGCCAAACATTTCAGCCAGTGGAACATAGCCGTGAATGATCTGGTTCACTCCACGCGACTCCATTTCTTCAATCCTACCGCGGCGAGCATTGATATCGCCGATAACGTCGCCCATATATTCTTCCATAACCACTACTTCAACGCTCATAACCGGTTCCAGGAGCACTGCGCCGGCTTTTTTTGCCGCGCTCTGCAGCGCCATGCTGCCGGCTATTTTAAAAGCCATTTCTGAAGAGTCCACGTCATGGTAGGAACCGTCCAGCAATGTGGCGCGCAGGTCAACCAGCGGGTACGAAGCCAATACTCCGTTTTCCATAGCTTCCTTGATGCCGTTTGACACTGCCGGAATATATTCTTTGGGTATAACGCCACCGACAATTTTATTTATAAATTCAAATCCAGTGCCTGGTTCAGCGGGTTCTATCTCTATAACCACGTGGCCGTATTGACCCCGGCCACCGGATTGACGGATAAATTTGCCCTCTGCGCGGGATTTCTTACGGATGGTTTCTTTGTAGGCAACTTGCGGTTTGCCCACAATGGCTCCAACCTTAAATTCACGCAGCAGACGATCAACTATTATCTCCAGGTGCAGCTCACCCATGCCGCGGATAATTGTCTGTCCTGTTTCTGCGTCAACATTAACCCTAAAGGTGGGATCCTCTTCACCTAATTTTTGCAGGGCCACCGCCATCTTGTCCTGGTCCGCCTTTGTCTTTGGCTCAATTGCCACCGCAATTACAGGTTCCGGAAATTCCATTGATTCAAGTAAAATCGGGTTTTGATCATCACAAAGCGTATCGCCGGTCGAAGTATCCTTTAACCCAACTGCAGCCACAATATCGCCCGAGTATACCTCTTTAATTTCTTCCCGGTGGTTGGCGTGCATCCTCAGGATACGGCCGATTCTTTCCCGCTTGCCCTTGGTGGTGTTAAATACGTACGAGCCGCTGGCAAGCGTTCCCGAATAAACCCGAAAGTAGGTCAGTTTGCCAACATATGCATCAGTCATAATTTTAAAGGCCAGCGCCGAAAATGGTGCAGCGTCGTCGGCCGCACGGAATTCCTCTGCACCGGTATCAGGAATGATGCCGCTTATGGCGGGAATGTCCACCGGCGACGGCAGGTAATCAACAATTGCGTCCAACAGTGCCTGAACACCTTTATTTTTAAAGGATGATCCGCACAGGACAGGGATAATTGTGACTGATAGCGTAGCTTTGCGCAGCGCGCTGTTTATTTCAGCAGCCTCAATTTCCACTCCATCCAGGTATTTGAGCATCAAAGATTCATCGAACTCAGCCACTGCCTCCAGCAGTTTTTCCCGGTATTCAGCTACCTGCTCCTCCATATCCGAAGGAATATCAGTTTCTTCACTTTTTGTTCCCAGGTCGTCAATATACCTTACCGCTTTTCGGCGGATTAAATCCACATAACCTTGAAAATTCTCTTCTACTCCGATGGGAAGTTGCAGTGCTACCGGGTTGGCCCCCAACCTTTTGCGCATCATTTCCATCACCTGGAAAAAATCTGCCCCGATGCGGTCCATTTTATTAACATAGGCAATTCTTGGCACCCTATACTTGTCAGCCTGCCTCCAGACCGTTTCAGACTGGGGTTCCACACCACCAACGGAGCAAAAAACGGCAACCGCGCCGTCCAATACACGTAGAGATCGTTCCACTTCCACAGTGAAGTCCACATGTCCGGGTGTGTCTATAATATTGATACAACAGTCCCTCCACTGGCACGTTGTGGCCGCGGAGGTAATAGTAATACCCCGCTCCTGCTCTTGAACCATCCAGTCCATCGTTGCCGCGCCATCATGAACTTCACCCAGTTTATGCACTTTACCGGTGTAAAACAGAATGCGTTCAGTAGTGGTGGTCTTGCCGGCGTCAATATGGGCCATAATACCTATATTACGAATTTTTTCCAATGAATGTTGTCTCGCCATTAAGACCCCCCCTTTATTACCATCTGTAATGGGCAAAAGCTTTATTGGCTTCGGCCATCTTATGCGTATCTTCTTTCCTCTTGACAGAGGCTCCGGTATTATTGGCGGCATCCATAATCTCATCAGCCAGCCGGTCTTGCATGGTCTTACCGGAACGCTGCTTTGAGTACATGGTAATCCAGCGTATAGCCAGCGTTTGCCTGCGTTCAGGTCTTACCTCGACGGGCACCTGATAGTTGGCGCCGCCAACACGCCGGGCCTTGACTTCAAGAACGGGCATAACATTTTTCATGGCCTGTTCAAATACTTCCATCGGATCCTTACCCGTTTTTTCCCTAATAATATCAAAAGCCCCATAGCAAATCTTTTCAGCCAGACTCTTTTTACCATCCAGCATTACTTGGTTCATTAACTTGGTAAGTACCTTGCTGTTATAGATTGGATCAGGTAAAATATACCGTTTAGGTGCAGCACCTCTCCTTGGCAATTCATTTCCCCCCTTTGCCTGAGTTAATGTGCCGGCGAGCAAGCATATTATTTTTTAGGTTTCTTCGCGCCATATTTGGAACGTCCCCGGTTGCGGTTCTGCACTCCTGCACAGTCCAGGGCACCCCTTATTATATGGTACCTGACACCCGGCAAGTCCTTAACCCTGCCGCCGCGGACCAGCACCACCGAGTGTTCCTGCAGGTTGTGCCCGATCCCGGGTATATATGAAGTAACTTCGATACCATTTGTCAATCTGACCCTGGCCACCTTCCGCAAAGCCGAGTTGGGCTTCTTTGGTGTTGTAGTATAAACCCTGGTGCAAACGCCCCGCTTTTGAGGACACTCTTTCAGCGCCGGGGCCGTAGACTTTTTAATCTGCTGCTCTCTGCCTTTTCTGATCAGCTGGTGGATTGTCGGCATATCTGTTTCCACCTCCTTTATCGCAAGCTTCAATATATCTATAAATGAAGATATGCACCAGCGGCTATTCTTCAGTGATGGCCGCTGTTGCACATTCCACATTGATACCGCAGGCTTTGCCCAAAAGCTTCATCGAATCTACCCTGATATATGGTATCTTTTTCTCTTCGCAGGCCCTAATTATGGGATCAATAACGTGGCTTTCCGCATTATCGGCTACATATACAACCAGGGCAAGATTTTTTTTGATTGCCTTAATAGTTTGTTTTGTGCCTACAGTTTTACCTTTGGCCGCATGTATCCGCTTATAGGGCATGGCAAAGACCTCCGAAATCCGCACACTCGAATATAATATCACTATTGGCTAGCAAAGTCAATTATTTTCTGTTTCCGGATAGGTGTACCGCAGGAAACAGAAAACGGAATAAAGTTGGTGGCCGGTCGTCATTGGTCGGGGGTCGGGTAAGATGTGTTAAATACTCTAAAGACAGGCGGCTATATTGGTTAAGCTGGCGGGTCAATTTTACTCCAAAGGAATACCCTAAAACCGACGACCAAATTATTCAACGGCAGAAGGTTCATCTATACCTTCAAGCAAGTTTTCATTCGGCTCGATCTCCAAGTTGCGGTACCTGCTCATGCCTGTACCGGCCGGGACCAGTTTACCTATAATCACATTCTCCTTCAGGCCCAGCAGCGGATCCATTTTACCCTTAATGGCAGCCTCGGTTAAGACTCTGGTCGTTTCCTGGAATGAAGCCGCCGACAAGAACGAATCCGTAGCCAAAGAAGCTTTGGTTATACCAAGCAGCACGGGTTTGCCCTGCGCAGGCATACCGCCTTCAGCTTCAATGCGCTGGTTTTCCTCTTCAAGCTCAAACACGTCAATCAGCCCTCCGGGCAGCAGCATGGTATCACCCGGTTCCTCTACCCGGATTTTGCGGAGCATCTGACGAATCATTACTTCAATATGCTTATCGTTAATATCAACACCCTGCAGGCGGTAGACCCGCTGAACCTCTTGCAGCAGATAAATCTGCACGCCGTTGGGGCCTTTTATTTTCGCCAGGTCATGCGGGTTAACTGAGCCTTCGGTAAGCTCGTCGCCGGCTTCAACATGGTCGCCGTCCCTTACTTTTAACCGCGCGCCGTAAGGTACCATGTAGGTCTTCTTTTCACCCGAATCGCTGGTGATATCAATCTCCCGCCGCCCCTTAACTTCTCGTACTTCAACCACACCGGCTTCTTCAGAGATTATCGCCTGGCCTTTGGGCTTGCGGGCTTCAAAAAGCTCCTCAACCCTGGGCAAACCCTGGGTAATGTCGTCACCGGCAACACCACCGGTATGGAAAGTACGCATGGTCAGCTGGGTTCCGGGCTCACCGATAGATTGAGCGGCAATAATGCCCACAGCTTCTCCTATATCCACCATATGACCTGTGGCCAGGTTCCTTCCATAACACTTGATGCAAACACCGTATTTGGTTCTGCAGGTCAGCACTGAACGGATTTTAACTTTCTTAATCCCTGACTTGATGATCCTATCGGCATCCTCGTGCTCTATGATTTCGCCCTCTTTTACTATTACCTCGCCCGTTTCCGGGTGAACGATGTCCTCACGGGCCAGCCTGCCGACAATCCGATCTTCAAGTTTTTCAATAACTTCGGCCCCGTCAGTAATCTCAGTTACATAAATGCCATCTTCGGTTCCGCAGTCAACTTCCCTGACGATAACATCCTGGGCCACATCCACCAAACGCCTGGTCAGATAGCCCGAATCCGCTGTCCTCAGTGCGGTATCAGCCAGACCTTTACGTGCACCGTGCGTGGAAATAAAGTATTCCAAAACGGTAAGACCCTCACGGAAGTTAGCCTTAATCGGCAGGTCAATAATTCGTCCCGACGGGTCAGCCATCAGTCCACGCATACCGGCCAACTGCCGAATCTGCTGAATATTACCGCGGGCGCCGGAATTGGCCATCATGTAAACCGGGTTGAATTTATCCAAGGTCTCAATTAATGCATCGGTAACTTGCTTGGTGGCGTCGTTCCAGATACCGATTACCTTGCGGTAACGTTCTTCTTCCGTAATCAGTCCCCGGCGGTACTGCCGCTCAACTGTTTCCACCTGTTTATCAGCGTCGGCTAAAATTTCTTTCTTTTCTTTAGGAATAATAATATCAGCGTTACCAATAGTTATACCTGCTCTGGTAGCATACCGGAAACCTAATTCCTTAATGCCGTCCAGCAGCTTTTGGGTGGCAGAAAGACCTAAATTGCGGTAAGTTTCTTCAACTAATTTGCTTAATGCCTTTTTATCAGCAACTTTGTTAAAATAGCCGCGTTCCTGAGGTATTGCCTGGTTGAAAATGATCCGGCCAACAGTGGTTTCAATAAGCTCACCTCTCCACCGCACCTTTACGCGGGCGTGCAGGCTTACCGCACCGGTTTCGTACGCCATGACAGCCTCTTCCGGACCGGAAAAAGCCTTACCTTGGCCCGGGGCGTCCTGTTTTTCCATGGTCAGGTAATAACTGCCCAAAACCATGTCCTGGGTTGGAATGGCCACAGGCTTACCGTCTTTAGGATTTAATATGTTATAGGACGACAGCATCAACAGCCGGGCCTCGGACTGGGCTTCAGCCGATAAAGGGAGGTGAACGGCCATCTGATCACCGTCAAAGTCAGCGTTATAAGCTGTACAGACCATGGGGTGAATCTGAATGGCCCGGCCTGCCACCAGCACCGGCTCAAAGGCCTGAATGCCAAGACGGTGCAGTGTAGGCGCGCGGTTAAGCAGTACCGGGTGATCCTTAATCACATCTTCCAGCACGTCCCAAACCTCCGGTTTGACCCGTTCCACCATGCGTTTGGCGCTCTTGATGTTGTGGGCGTGACCTTCCCGGACAAGTTTTTTCATCACAAAGGGCTTAAACAGCTCCAGCGCCATTTCCTTGGGCAGACCACACTGGTGTAATTTAAGCTTCGGACCCACCACGATAACGGAACGACCTGAATAGTCGACCCTTTTACCAAGCAGGTTCTGGCGAAAACGGCCCTGTTTGCCTTTAAGCATATCGCTAAGTGATTTTAATGGACGGTTCCCGGGCCCGGTAACGGGGCGGCCGCGGCGACCATTATCAATTAAGGCGTCAACCGCTTCCTGCAGCATCCTTTTTTCGTTCCGGACAATAATATCCGGCGCACCCAGGTCAAGTAATCTTTTCAATCGATTATTGCGGTTAATCACCCTGCGATAAAGATCATTTAAATCGGAAGTTGCGAATCTACCGCCGTCAAGCTGCACCATCGGGCGTAGCTCCGGCGGAATCACCGGCACAACATCCATAATCATCCATTCCGGGCGGTTGCCGCTTTTACGAAAGGCCTCTACCACTTCCAGACGGCGGATGGCCCGTATTTTCCGCTGTCCCGTTACATCGCGCAGTTCCTGGCGCAATTCCTGGCTGAGCTCGTTTAGATCTATTTCTTCCAACAGCTTTTTAATCGCTTCTGCGCCCATTAATGCTTTAAATTCGTTTCCGTATTTTTCACGGTGCTCCCGGTATTCTGTTTCTGTAAGCAGCTGTTTCTGGATTAAAGGAGTTTCACCGGGATCAATAACGATATAGGAAACGAAGTATAGAACTTTCTCCAGTGCACGTGGAGACATATCAAGCAATAAACCCATTCTGCTGGGGATGCCTTTAAAGTACCAGATATGAGAAACCGGGGCAGCCAGCTCAATATGTCCGAGTCTCTCACGCCGCACCTTGGAACGGGTCACCTCGACTCCGCAGCGGTCACAAACCACACCCTTGTACCGAACGCGTTTATATTTACCGCAATGACATTCCCAGTCCCTGGTGGGACCAAAAATACGCTCGCAAAACAGCCCGTCTCTTTCCGGCTTTAGAGTGCGATAGTTAATGGTTTCCGGTTTTTTGACCTCTCCACTTGACCAATTCCTGATTTGGTCCGGTGAGGCCAAGCCTATACGAATACGGTCGAAGTTGTTTAAGTCCAGCAAGGACCTCTCTCCCTTCCGGGTATTTAATCCTATTCAATATCTTCGTTCCCAAAGTCATCGTCATCAACTTCCAGGTCGCTCATCACATCGTCAATATCATCTATGCTATCATCCAAGTCTGTTTCATCGCCATCAACAAAAACATCATCGTCAATATCAATTGCTTCATCATCTTCGATATCCTCGGGCGGAACGTCTTCATCCGGTTCTTCGTCATCCTCTTCCCTATCTTTGTCCCGTCTCCTTCCCCTGTCCTCGTGCAGTTCGATTCCCAAATCCTTGGCCGTTTCCGTAATATCTTCTTCTATCTCTTTAATTTCAATTTCCTGGTCGTCTTCCGATAAAACCTTAACGTCAAGTCCAAGACTTTGCAGTTCCTTAATCAGCACTTTAAAGGATTCAGGCACCCCTGGTTCGGGAACATTTTCTCCCTTGACAATGGACTCGTATGTTTTGACCCGGCCCACAACATCGTCAGACTTAACCGTAAGTATTTCCTGCAATGTATAAGCAGCACCGTATGCTTCAAGGGCCCAAACTTCCATTTCACCGAAACGCTGGCCGCCGAATTGGGCCTTGCCACCCAGCGGCTGTTGCGTAACCAGTGAATACGGGCCTGTTGACCTGGCGTGAATCTTGTCATCTACCAAGTGCGCCAGCTTAAGCATATAAACGTAACCCACGGTAACGGGGTTGTCAAACGGTTCACCTGTGCGCCCATCGCGCAGGGTTATTTTACCATTTGCGGGCAGGCCGGCCCGTTCCAGCTGTTCCACAATGTCTTGTTCCCCAGCCCCGTTAAACACGGGGGTTGCGACATTTATGCCCAGTGCTTTGGCCGCCCAGCCAAGGTGGGTCTCCAACACCTGCCCGATGTTCATCCGGGAAGGAACCCCCAATGGGTTGAGAACAATTTCTATGGGTGTGCCGTCCGGCATAAAAGGCATATCCTCTTCCGGCAGAATCCGGGCAATAACGCCCTTGTTCCCGTGCCTGCCGGCCATTTTATCCCCTTCGGATATTTTCCTCTTTTGGGCAATGTACACGCGAACCAGCTGGTTAACCCCAGGCGGCAATTCATCACCGTTATCTCGGGAAAAAACCTTGACATCTACTATCTTACCAGCCTCGCCGTGTGGTACACGCAAAGAGGTGTCCCTAACTTCACGAGCTTTTTCACCAAATATCGCCCTGAGCAACCGTTCTTCGGCAGTAAGCTCGGTTTCACCCTTGGGTGTTACCTTACCCACCAGAATATCACCGTCCCGCACCTCGGCACCTACCCTGATGATGCCCCGGTCGTCCAGGTCCTTTAGAATTTCTTCACCGACGTTGGGAATATCCCGGGTAATTTCCTCGGGTCCCAGCTTGGTATCGCGGGCGTCGCATTCATATTCTTCTATATGAATAGAGGTAAAATAGTCCTCTTTTACCATTTTTTGACTAACCAAAATTGCGTCTTCGTAATTATAGCCTTCCCAGGGCATAAAGGCTACCAGCACGTTACGCCCCAGGGCCAGCTCACCATAGTCGGTGGAAGGCCCGTCGGCAATAACCTGACCTGACTTGACCTCTTCACCCTTGTTGACAATGGGACGCTGGTTAATACAGGTTCCCTGGTTTGACCTTGCGAATTTTAACAATTTGTGTTTTTCCAGTTCACCGGTATTGCTCCGAATAATAATTTCGTTGGCGGTAACCTTTTCCACCACGCCGTCATTTTTGGCCAGCATAACGACTCCCGAATCCCTGGCCGCCTTGTATTCAATGCCGGTTCCAACCAGCGGAGCCTGCGTCTTAAGTAAAGGTACGGCCTGGCGCTGCATGTTGGCGCCCATCAGGGCCCGGTTAGCATCGTCGTGTTCCAGAAAAGGTATCATTGAGGTTGCAATACTAAAAACCTGCTTGGGGGAAACATCCATATAATCTACCTGCTCTGCCGGTGAAACCAAAATATCTTTACCATGGCGGGCATTAACCCTGGCGCTGGCAAAATACGAATTTTCGTCCAGCGGCGCGTTGGCCTGAGCAATAATTTTATCTTCCTCTTCATCAGCAGTCAGGTAAACAATTTCATCGGTAACCCGCCGGTTTTCCTTATCAACCTTCCGGTAAGGAGTTTCAATAAAGCCAAAGGAATTAATTCGCGCATAGGTTGACAGAGAACCGATCAGGCCAATGTTTGGACCCTCGGGTGTCTCAATCGGACACATGCGCCCGTAGTGCGAGTGGTGAACGTCCCGGACCTCAAAACCGGCCCGCTCACGGCTCAGACCGCCGGGTCCCAGCGCAGATAAACGGCGTTTATGTGTCAATTCGGCCAGCGGGTTGGTTTGATCCATAAATTGGCTGAGCTGGCTGGAGCCAAAAAACTCTTTAATGGCAGCAACCACCGGGCGAATGTTGATCAAAACCTGAGGTGTAATAACATCAACATCCTGAATGGTCATCCGCTCACGGACCACCCGCTCCATTCTTGAGAGTCCAATCCGAAACTGGTTTTGCAATAACTCCCCGACCGAACGCAGCCTGCGATTACCAAGGTGGTCAATATCATCCACCTGACCTTCGCCATCCATTAACCTGAGCAGATACCGGAACGTTTCGATAATGTCCTGTGGGGTTAGCTCGCGGATAAATTCCCTTACCACCGGAACTTCGGTTTTAAGATACGGGTCATATTCCGTAGCGGTATTCTCAGTTTCCGGATAACGGTAAAGTATGCCATGCTTTAGTTTCTTCTGTAACTTGTAGCGGCCTACATTGGCCAAATCATAGCGTTTAGGGTCAAAGAACAGTGTTTCCAACAAAGAACGAGCACTTTCAACTGTTGGCGGCTCACCTGGGCGCAAGCGTTTGTAGATTTCCACAAGTGCGTCTTCTTCAGAATCGGTGTTGTCCCGCGCAAGGGTTTCCTGAATGTGCTTGTTCTCATTGAACAAATCCAGAATCATGGCATTGGAACCATACCCCAGCGCCCTGATCAGTACAGTTCCGGGAATTTTCCTGGTGCGGTCAATGCGTACAAATACCTGGTCGTTTAGATCAGTCTCCAGTTCCAGCCAGGCGCCCCGGTTTGGTATAATGGTTGCACCATAAAGTTTTTTACCGCTGGGGTCCTGGGTTTCAGAAAAGTATACGCCGGGCGAGCGCACCAGCTGGCTGACGATAACCCGTTCCGCGCCATTGATGATAAAAGTACCCTTTTCAGTCATGAGCGGGAAATCACCCATAAATACTTCCTGCTCCTTGACTTCCCCGGTTTCCTTGTTAATCAAGCGCACCTTGACCCGCAGCGGAGCTGCAAATGTAACATCACGCTCTTTACATTGCTCCACATTATACTTGGGCTTCCCGAGGTTATAGTCCAGAAACTCCAGCACCAGATTCCCCGTGAAATCCTGGACCGGGGAAATATCATAAAATACCTCCCTTAAGCCAGTATGCAAAAACCACTCATAGGAATTGCGCTGGACCTCGATGAGATTGGGCAATTCAAGCACCTCGCGCAGCTTGCCAAAGCTCCATCTGGTCTTGACACCCAGTTGCTCAGGATACATCTAAAGCACCACACCCCCACTAATATTGACCAACAACGAAAAGCAAGGTCTTGTCCTATTTACAATCCCTCGCCTTTTAAAACAAAAAAACCTTATCCAAAATATTATTTCCAGTATTTTTATGACGGATACACGAATATTTTATAACTGGAACAACATACAACTGGTACTTACGCGACATTTTAGGATTATACCACGTGCTTTTTTACCTGTCAAGATAAATATTACTTAAAACGCATAAATTTACTATTAGTTATTCAGAATTCAGCAGTCAGCAGTCAGTATTTGGAACACCAACGAGAATATGCTTCCTGGATAGAAAATAAAGCGCAAGCATGAACAAGTACGTATTCTGCCATGCCAATAAATCTTAATGTTATTTCGTTGGTTTTTTATTCTGACTTCTGACTCCTAACTTCTGACTCCCTGAGTGATTTACCGTATAAATTATCCTTTACATGCATAAAGAGCCACTCACTATGCAGTGGCTCTTTATGACGGTTAATTCTAAGTTACTTAATTTCAACTGTTGCCCCGGCTTCGACCAATTTGGCCTTAAGAGCTTCTGCTTCTTCTTTGCTGATTTTTTCCTTAACCGGTTTGGGAGCATTGTCAACCAGATCTTTGGACTCCTTAAGGCCCAGGCCGGTAGCCTCACGGACCACCTTGATAACGTTAACTTTCTTATCACCTACAGCAGTAAGGATAACGTCAAATTCAGTTTGTTCTTCTTCAGCGGCGGCAGGAGCAGCACCGGCTGCAGGCACTGCGGCTACTGCTGCTACAGGAGCGGCCGCACTGACACCAAACTCATCTTCAAAGGCTTTGACCAATTCGGCCAGTTCTAAAACAGTCAAGCCCTTAACGGCTTCAAGAATTTCTTGCACTTTTGACATATTAATAAACCTCCCTAAATTGTTTGTAAATTTTATATTCCATGTGGAGAACCGCTAGCTCGCAGCCTCCCCTGCTTTTTTCTCCCTTATCGCTTCCAATACGTAAACCAGGTTTCTTAGGAGGCCTTGCAGTGCGCCGGCAAAACCATACATAGGCGCCTGCATACCACCAAGCACTTTGGCAAGCAAGACTTCACGGGATGGAAGATTGGCCAGCTCTTTAATCTGAGCTTCATCAACCACGCGACCTTCTAAAATCCCGGCCTTGATCCCAAGCTGCTTATATTCCTTGGCAAAATCGTTTAAAATTTTGGCCGGTGCCACCGGATCGTCAAAACCGAAAGCCAATGCGGTAGGGCCTTCGAGATAGCCATCCATTCCTTCGATACCAAGTTCGCGGGCTGCAATTTTGGTAATGGTATTCTTGGCAACTTTAAGTTCACTGCCGGACTCACGCATTTTGCGGCGCAGATTGGTCATAGCACTGACATTTATGCCTTTATAATCAGCCATTACTATAAGCTGGGCGGAACTCATTTTTTCCTTGAGCATTTGCAGCATTTGCTCTTTTTCCTTTTTGCTAATCGGCAATATGTACACCTCCTTCCAAGAAGCGTTTATTATAAATTAAAAAGCCCCCGGCAAGTTTTTGACAGCATGCCAGAGGCCCGTAAGCAAAAAGCTTTTAGGTTCAACCCTTCCGGCCTCGGCTGGCGGCTTATTGCCATTATGTCCCAAAGGACACCTGCTGTCTACGGCTGGTACCAGTATGAACTTTTAATCTAACACTAAAGCGTAATTTTTTGCGAGTTGACCTTAACGCCGGGCCCCATGGTGGATGTAACGGTAATGCCTTTAATATACTGACCTTTGGCTGCCGAAGGTTTTACCCTTACCAGCTGCTGGACCAGTGCCTTTAAGTTATCGGCCAGCTTTTGGGCATCAAATGATACCTTGCCAATCGGCGCGTGTATATTACCTGCTTTGTCAACCCGGTATTCAATCTTACCGGCTTTAACTTCCTGAATTGCCCGGGCAACGTCAAAAGTGACAGTGCCGGTTTTGGGGTTTGGCATTAACCCGCGGGGACCAAGAATACGACCCAGCTTGCCCACAACACCCATCATGTCAGGAGTGGCGATGGCCACTTCAAAACCCAGCCAGCCTTCCTTTTGGATCTTTTCGACCACATCTTCCGCACCGACGAAGTCAGCTCCGGCTTCTTCAGCTTCCTTGGCCTTGTCGCCCCTGGCAAAAACCAGCACAGAACGGGATTTGCCAGTTCCATGCGGCAACACCATAGCCCCGCGTACCTGTTGGTCCGCGTGCCTGGGGTCAACACCCAACCTGATAGCCGCTTCAACTGTTTCGTCAAATTTGGCTTTAGCCAGTTTTTTCACCAGTTCCATGGCATCAAGCGGCTCGTATACAGTTGAGCGGTCAACTTGTTTAAACGCATCCTGATACCTTTTTCCGTGTTTCGGCATAAATACTTAACCTCCCTGTGGTAATAGCGGATTATTCCTCCCACATTTGTTTAACCAACAACCTCAATGCCCATGCTGCGGGCTGTCCCTTCAATCATGCGCATGGCTGCTTCAACGCTTGCTGCGTTTAAGTCTTGCATTTTAAGCTCGGCAATTTCTTTTACCTGAGCGCTGGTTACCTTGCCAACTTTTTTCTTATTGGGTTCACCGGACGCAGTTTCCAGGCCGGCCGCCTTTTTAAGCAGTACAGCCGCCGGAGGGGTCTTGGTCACAAAAGTAAAACTTCTGTCCTCATAAACTGTTATTTCAACAGGGATAATCAACCCCGCCTGCTTGGCAGTTCGCTCGTTGTATTCCTTAACAAACTGCATGATATTAACACCATGCTGGCCCAGAGCAGGACCTACCGGTGGTGCGGGAGTAGCTTTACCTGCCGGAACCTGCAATTTAACAATAGCTGCCACTCGCTTGGCCATAAAGTCACACCTCCTTACGCTGTTAACTTATTTTTTCAACCTGATTGTATTCAAGCTCTACCGGGGTTTCCCGGCCAAACATGGATATCAATACCCTTAGCTTGCCTTTATCAAGGAGTATTTCTTCAATAACTCCTCCAAAGTTTTCAAAAGGCCCCGATATAACACGAACCTGTTCGCCAACATTAAAGTCAACCTTTGTCCGCGGTTCGTCAATACCCATTTGCCTAACAATAACCTGGGCTTCTTCTTCATTCAGCGGAATGGGTTTGGACCCACTGCCAACAAAACCGGTAACCCCGGGGGTGTTGCGCACAACATACCACGAGTCGTCGGTCATAATCATTTCAACTAAAACATAACCAGGAAAAACCTTCCGCTTGGTAACCTTTTTCTTCCCGTCCTTAATCTCAATTTCGTCTTCCATGGGAACCAGTATGCGGAATATCTTATCCTCCATATTCATGGATTCAATGCGCTTTTCCAGGTTCGCCTTAACCTTATTCTCGTAACCAGAGTAGGTATGTATGACGTACCAGCGCTTGTTCATAAACACAAGGGACCCGGCGTGAACGCAGGTCCCTCACCCCCTTGATCATTTTATTAGCACATTCATGGCCGCGCCAAGCAGGGCATCAAAGACCCAGATCAATACTCCCACAAATACAACTGAAACTAATACCACCGAAGTATAAATAGCTGTTTCCCTGCGGTTAGGCCAGTGTACTTTTTTGAGCTCGTTCATTACCCCGCGAATATACGTCTTGGCATTTTCTATCCGGTTTGGTTTGTTGACTGCAGCTTTTTTAACCGGTTCCTTGCGGTCTTTTTTAACGAGTTCTTTTCCAGAGTTCTTGCCTTTCTTATTTGACTTGTCCAGTTTATTGGCTTCGGCCATAATGCCACATCCTTAAACAAAATAAAGGGCTACTCCACTACCTTGTTTCCTTATGCACAGTATGCGTGTGACAGAACTTGCAGTATTTCTTGATCTCTATCCTGTTGGGGTCATTCTTCTTATTTTTGGTAGAAGAATAGTTTCTTCGCTTGCATTCGGTGCAGGCCAATGTTACTCCCACCCTCACCGAGTTCACCTCCCTAAACTAAAAAAAGACTTGAGACTCTCCGTATTGAAAATTACCCTTCCAACTTTATCACAATTCGAAAACACTGTCAAGATAAGGATGGGGAATTGGCATAACCAACTCCCCACTTAAAACCAAGTGCTTACTCGTTGATGCCGGTGACAACGCCGGCGCCAACGGTGCGGCCGCCTTCACGGATGGCGAAACGCAGACCTTCTTCTATGGCGATCGGTGTAA
>NZ_AUMW01000044.1 GCF_000430885.1 Desulfotruncus alcoholivorax DSM 16058
GCGCCTGTAAAAGGTATAAAGTAGCCCCGGGGGCGTTAATCCATTCCGATCGTGGTAGTCAGTATTGCTCAAACGATTATCAAAATTACCTTAAGAGGCATGGATTTATTTGCAGCATGTCCCGGAAAAAGAACTGCTGGGATAATGCCCCGATGGAGGCCTTCTGGGGGAAAATGAAGTACGAGTGGCTCTGCGAACAACGTTTTCTAACTCGTGAACAAGCTCGCGCCGCAGTATTTGAATATGTTGAGATATTTTATAACAGACAGCGATTACATGAGACCAATGGCTACCTTACACCGGAGGAATATTACTCTGCCGCAAACGAGATATTAAGAAATACTATGAAAAATGAAGCAATAATTGTTTGTGTTTTTAGTGTCTATTTAACGGGGGACGCCGCATGTTGCCAAAGATTATTATGAATCGTAAACATGTCCAATTGGTAATACTATACAATGGTGCAGGTAACAAATGCCCAAGACTCTTATAAGCGCTGCCACGAATCCAATAAACTCATCTTCATCTCCTACAACAGCATGTAATGCTTCGTAAAGGTTTTCAAAATCCATATAGTCCCCATATATAGCTCCGCCAGTATTGTTTGGGGTATTTTTCACATATATCATTTTTACCACCTTTCTATCTCTTTAATAGACTCAATGGTTACCCCAAAAACAGTAAATTGTTCAAGTGCCGCAATCCCTCTATTGTAAGCGTAAAACATTTAATGTTAAAAGAAGTAAAAATGAAGTCCAGGTTGTTCAAGGGGCCGGTTTAGCGCCATGCCCCCTGAACAACTGTTTTTATAATATAATATTAAACAAATAGCCGATGCAGATAATTGCCAGACCCACTATACCAAAGTAAGTTGCCAGCAGTTTGGGTTTCAATACCTGCCTGAGAATGATAGCTTCGGGCAGAGATAATGCTGTAACCGCCATCATCAAAGACAGGGCGGTTCCCATTGCCATACCTGTTCTGACCAATTCCTTCACAATGGGGATCATTCCGGCGGCATTCGAATATAAAGGAATACCAATGATAACCGCCAGCGGAACCGCCAAAGGATTATGCGGGCCTGCGTATTTAGCCAGGAAATCAGCCGGGGCATAGCCGTGCATGACAGCTCCGACGGCAATACCAACCATAACCCACAGCCATACCTTTTTTAATATCTGCAGCATATATGATTTAGCATAGCTTGCCCGGTCTTTCCAGGTTAGTTTGGGCTCATCCGCGGCACAGGCACATTGCGGGGCGTTAATTTCAACACAGCCACATTGGGAGGTGCCGGTTTCATCACTTTCACAGGAAGGTGTAAAAGCTACCATTTGATTATCAGTGATACTTGCACATTGTAAACTGCCAACCCGGTAAACGTAATCCTCCAAAAGATGCTCCAGGTTCATCCGGCCCAATACCATACCCGCAAATATTGCCACAAATACACCGCTGGCAATATATGTCAGGGCTATTTTCCAGCCAAACATCATCCATAGCATTCCCAGGGCAACCTCATTAACCATTGGAGAAGATATTAAAAAAGAGAAGGTAATTCCAAGCGGGACCCCCGCTTCTACGAAACCGATAAATATCGGCACCGCTGAGCAGCTTCAGAAAGGTGTAAGTATACCCATTAATGCCGCAATAAAGTTACCAATGTACTTCCGCTTATGACCGAGTATTTTCTTTGTTTTCTCGGGAGGGAAAAAGCTCCTGAGAACGGCAATGATAAATATGATCAGGGCCAGCATTAATAATATTTTGACTGTATCATATATGAAGAAATTAACTGTTGACCCTAATTGTGATTCAGGTGATAACCCTATTAAATTGTAAACTAAATAATTAACAATTTGCTGCCACATTGTGTTCTACCTCCGTTTTGTCAGTTCAAAGGTCTTTTCCGCTTTCAGCAAATTTAAAATTAATAATTCATCAGCCTGCGCCGCCAACACCTCCCCAACCGGCAAATATCATTTTAGTTATATAATTAAATTATTATATAACAATTCAATAAAAATGTACTATAGAACTCGGGTTTCGTCAATGTTTTTTTAGATTATCGGCAGTATTGCCGGACCACCCCTGGGCGGACTGGCGATAGGGCTGTGGGGCTTGAGGTCTGTCTTTTACCTGACTTTTATTGTATCTATGGCGGGATATATAGCTTCCTATCACACCATCCCCCGCGACAAGAAAACCGCAGGCAAACAATTTAGATTTGATTATTTGGGATTGGTTCTATTAATTATAGCTATTGTAACGTTCATTTACGGGTTTTCCAACGCTAATAAGTTGGGCTGGTCCAGCCCGGTTATAGACGGATCACTAGCTGCTTTTGTCATCGCTTCAATAATATTTATAATCTATGAAAATAAAATCAGCCGCCCGGTTGTTAAGCTTGATTTGTTTAAAAACCGGGTGTTTTTATCATAGATTATTGCGTCACTGATATCTTTTATAACTATGTATTCGCCAACGGTGCTCATACCTTTTTATTATCAAAGGGTTCTGGGATTCAGCGCGCAAAAGTCCGGGCTGTACATGATGGCTTCCCCCATTGCCATGGCAGTTATATCGCCATTTAGCGGGGCGCTTTCAGACAAAATTGGCTCAACCGCCTTAACCACCACGGGGCTGATAATAAAAAAAATAGCGTTGGTTTTATTGACTAATGCGACTCTACAAACCCCTGTTTCATTAATTGTAATTTACCTGGCGCTGATGGGACTATCGCTGGGATTGTTCCAGTGTCTTTGTGCTAGTCCACCGGAGAACCTGTTTTTCTTACCAAAAACGGTGAAGGAGACCTTGTCGCGATAGTTATTGCTGCACATTAAGCGATGAAATCTTAGAAAAGCTTACTGTAAGTGGGTTAAAGAGCAGACGAAAAATTTCATACAAACTTCAACTAAACAACCGCGAACTTCAACTTGAATGCCCGCTAATAAAAAACCCCCATCAAAACATATTAATATGGCCGGCCTTCAAACTTCCTTACAGAAAATATCCGGTATACGTCTACCTTTATGCAGCAGCACTATACCTTTCCAGTAATTTAAGTATGCGTAACGTTGCCGCAAAAGTGCGTCACATATTCGGACTTGATAAATTTAGTCATTCAACCGTATCAAGAACATTAAAAAAGCTGGCAGAAATCGCCTTAGACCTTTCCGAGGTTTAACATCACTAATACCCCTAAGCAAGTTTATTAAAAACGTTAACCCTGTGATGCTTTGATTATAGATGAACTCGGCTACCTATCCTTTGACGCATCGGGGGCAAGTCTGTTGTTCCAGATTTTTGCGGCAAGATACGAAACCAAAAGCACCCTTGTTACTTCGAACCTTGAATTTTCTAAATGGGTCACTTTTCTTGGCCAAGATGAACACATGACAGCAGCTTTGATAGGCAGGTTAATTCATCAGTCTGTTATTCTTAAAAATAAATATGACCAACTGGAAATTATTCCGCTGGTCATATCATACAAGGGGGAACAGCACTCATCCTACAGCATTACGCTGCAGAAAGCAAGCCATGGAACTTGATCGGAAAAAGTTTATTCCCATCGAGAAATATCCGATAAATGCCAGATATCTCATACCACCTTCTACAAGTTTTTGAAAAGATACGAGGAACATGGTGAGGCCGGCCTGCACGATAAAGAACGTGTACCAGGCATCAGGCCTAATCAAACACCGCCATATACTGATCAACTTCTCCTGCCGGCACTGAACCTCCCAGTCAAACAGTAATTATGCTGCTTGACTGGGAGGTGGAAAAAATTATTCATTTTTATTGTCCGAAATTCATCCATTTAATTATACCGCGCACATAGCTAGTCTTTGCATCAACAATTTGTTAAACTTGTAATTACAAGGCTTAAAGACATAGAATATCAGTTTCTTCAATAATTTTGTAAAGTTTTATTAGATCTTTAACATCTTCTTTTTTAATATGCAGCTTATCTATGAGTGTTTTAATTTCTTCTTCATTATTTTGATAATAGCCTGCTAATTCAGGGTTATTTAAAACTATTTCGTTAATTATTTTATCTAATTCCATAATTTAATTTCTTATCACCACCAAATGCTTATTGCAATATAAGTGTACTTGTTAAAACCTCTAATTTATTCACTTAAATCCTAAGTGTTTCAACGTCTTATTTGAGATCATTATTTCATATTTTTCTCATTATCAACTTCAGAAACATTATCGGTATGGAAGCCGGTCTCTGACTCATCAACTTTAAACTTAACCACGGTGTTTTGCAGTTCGGCGGCAATGTTGGCCAGCTCCTGAGCGGAACTGGATACCTGCTGCACAGTGGAAGCAATCTGTTCGCTGGCAGCGGTAAGCTGCTGCGTACCCTCGTTAGCCTGCTTGACACCGTTTGCGATATCCTGTATCATTGCCGTGTTCTTTTCCACCGCTTTAATGATCTGCTGCAGGGAAGCGCCGGCGTTACTGGCCACCTGTACTCCTTCACTTACTTCCCTGGTTCCATGTTCCATTGCATTTATGGCTTCCCCGACACCATCCTGAATCTCTTTGATCAGCCCGGTAATTTCATTGGCAGCGCTGGCTGACTGTTCGGCCAGTTTGCGCACTTCCTCCGCCACCACTGCAAACCCGCGGCCGTGCTCCCCGGCCCGGGCGGCCTCGATGGCGGCGTTCAGGGCCAGAAGGTTGGTCTGGTCCGCTATGTTGGTAATGGTGTTAATAATTTCTCCAATTTTGTTAGATTGCTCACCGAGTTTTTGAATTGCATTGGAGACGTTTTGGGTGCTTGAAGCAATGAAGTTTATTTTTTCTACCGTTTCCTTTACGGCCCGGTTACCTTCCTCGGCCACCTGCCGTACCTGTTCAGATTCCAGGGCCGCGACTTCAGCATTCTCCGCCCCTTGGGACGAAGTAGCCGCAACTTCATTGGTGGTGCTGGCCACTTCTTCAACCGTGGCACTTACCTCTTCACTGGAGGATGCCAGTTCCTGGCTGTGCGAAGACAGCCGGTCGGAACTCTTCTGGATGTCGCCTATCATGGCTTTTAAATTGTCTACCATTTTTTCAAATGCGGCTGTCAGAGTACCGATTTCATCCTTACTCTTACGGCCGACATCTACTTTTTGAGTCAAATCTCCGCGTGCAACAGCTTCAGCAATTTTGCTTAGATGTATTACGGGCTTAGATATAAAATTGGCAATAAGCAAAGCAATACCCAGCATGATAATCATAGCAATTAAGGTTACCGAAAGGCTGGCACTGCGGACGGCGCCCAGGGGCGACATAATATCTGCCACGTCGGCGGCTTGGGCCACCGACCAGCCGGTCAATTCCACCGGGGCAAAGGCCAGCATTTTCTCAACACCTTGATAGCTATAGGTTCCATATCCCTTTTCGCCTTCGCTCATCCGCCGGAATAATTCTTTTAAGCGTTCATCGCCGGCATCCACAATGGTCTTATTACCCAAAAACTCGTCATTGGGGTGGGCAATGGTTGTCATGTCCGAGTTTTGGATCAGCCCGTACCCGTGGCCGCTTAGTTGCATGCCCTTTACCAGTTCTTGCAGGTAATCCAGCGTTACAGTCACGCCTACCAAACCAGTCGGTGACGTAGCACCATCTTTATATGTTGGGGCCGCTATCACGATAATTTGATTGCCGGTAGCTTTACTTATCATGGGGCCAGAAATAGCAGTTTTACCCTGCATTACTTCTTTGAAGTATTCTCTATCTGCAATATTGAAAGTTGTATCGTTTGAGCCCGCGCTATTACCGTACTTATCAGAGGCATAAACCATTTCATAGTCGTCGTGCTTTTTCAATACCCGTTTTAAAACTGGCAGGTAACGTTCAGGCTCCGCGCTTTGCACACCCTCATTTTCAGCCAAAGTATTGACCTCATTAACAATACCTTGCAACCATTCTTTTACTACCATAGCATTATGCTCTGCACTATTAGCCGCTGCATTTGACAATTGTTCCGCAAGGATATTTGATGCCTTGTTATAATTAATAAAGGAAACAGCACCCAATGCCGCTACCGTAACAAGAACAATGATAAGCATCAATTTAAGTCTTAGACTATTCAAAAATACTCCTCCCTCTTTTTATCTTTTTAAATTCAAGCCGTTACCGATAAGGGTCCGGAAAGCAGATTCGAAATGAGTGGAGTTTGACATATCTTCTCGCTTCCAAAAGCGGCAAAATGCTTCCACAAACCATGTATCGAACTGTGTGCCGGCACAACGGCAGAGTTCATCAATCGCCACTTGAAAAGACATTTGCGGCCGGTAAACGCGGTAGGATGTCATAGCGTCAAAACTGTCGGCCACGGCTAAAAGGCGGGCCCCCAGGGGAATAGCCCCGCCCCGTAGTCCTTCGGGATATCCCTTACCATCGTACCGTTCATGATGATACAGAGCCATGACGCTAATGTTTTCCATTTCCGGAATAGCAAAAAGAATCTCATAGCTAAAAACCGGATGTTTTTTAATTTCCCGCCATTCTTCTTCGGTAAGTTTGCCCGGCTTAAATAAGCAGGAGTCGGGAATAACCAGCTTGCCGATATCATGAAGTAAACCGGCCAGGTAGATATGTTCTTGCTCTTTGTCGGACATACTCAGCTCTTTGTCCAGCATCAATGCGTAAAACGCCACCCGATTGGAATGTTGGGAAGCGACCTTAAAACGTGCCTCCTGGATTCTAATTAATGTACTGACAGCATGGATGGATATTGATTTGATATTACACCTCGGGAAAAAAAAGACAGGCGAAAAGGGGATAACAATAGGATAAGAATTAAATGGTGGGGAACGAAGAAGAAAAAAATAATAGGTCACAAGAAAGTACAAAAACAAATTATTACTTTCTTTCAATATTTTAACATTAATAGAATATTTACCCCCCCCCCCCCCCCGAACATATGTTTGTTGTATATCATTCGTTTTCGTTTCATAATATCAACCTTTAATCCTGTATATTTAGCAATTTAATTACATGTAATTTTTAAATTTCCTCTAAATCGACCAAATTCTACATTATTTTTATTATAATTGTGATATTAAGTTAATAAACGTAACGCATAAAAATTAACTTAAATTTGTTTACTGCAAAAACACCACAGCGGCAGGCGATCCGGCGGATTTCTGGAGTAAGTGGAACACTGGATGCGGAATAGCGGTCAGGGGACACACCTCCTCTTTAGGGCAAAGCTTTGGGGTCGGAGGTATGTACCCAACGATACCGTCATGGAGGCACATAATATGCATCTTCCGGTTTACTTTAACAGGACCAGCTCCCGCGCGGCCGTGCCCCTACACGCGGAAGCGCGCGGCCAACCTGTCCAGTTCGCCGGCTAGTACGGTAAGTTCTTCGGTAGAAGCGGAGACTTCCTCCATTGCCGATGTCTGCTCTTCTGTTGTCGCGGCAACGTTCTGCACGCCGGCCGACATCTCCTCCGCGGCGGCGGCCACCTCCTGGACCTGCCGCGCAACATCCTCGATGGCGAGGTTGATGGCCTTGATATTGGCCCCAACTTCGTTGATCACCTTGCTTCCCTCCGTGACATCCGCCGCCCCTGCGGCCATGACTTCGACCGCCTTCCCGGACTCGTCCTGAACAGCGGTGATCAGTTCGTAGATCTCCTTGGCGGCATTGGCCGACTGCTCGGCCAGCTTGCGGACTTCCTCGGCGACGACGGCAAAGCCGCGGCCCTGTTCCCCAGCGCGGGCGGCTTCGATGGCGGCGTTTAATGCCAGTAGGTTCGTCTGGTCGGCAATCTGGGTGATCAGGTCCACAATCTGGGTGATCTGACCTGCGGTCTGGTTAAGAGAATTGATGGCGGAAGAAACGTTGGTGGCTGAATGCTCAATGGCCTTCATCTGTCCGATAACCCGCTCGACGCCCCCGGCACCTTCAGCGGCCCGGACCGCAGCCTGTTCGGCCGCCGCTGATACCTTCTGCGCATTTTCGGTTACCTGTTCGACGGTCGAGGCCATTTCGCTCATGGTGGAGGCCGTCTCGTTCGCACCGGCGGCGGTCTGCTCGGCCTGGGCGGCGAGCTGGGAGGACGATTCGGCCACCTGCTTGGACGTTTGGACTACCTGGCCGACAACCTCGCACAAGTTTGCGCGCATGCGGTTGAAAGCCTCGGCCAAACTGGCGATCTCGTCCCGGGTGCGCACCACCAGTTTCTCGCCCGTGAGGTCGCCTTCAGCGATACGGCCCGCCTCGCGCACCGTGGCCAGGATGGGGCGGGTGATTATGCGGGTTATAAACACTGCCATGAGGAACCCGATGACCAGGGCAATTGCGCTGACAATGATGACCCGGGAGCGGCCGCCGGTAGCATCGGCCTGCATTTTGTCCACGACGCCCCCGGTCTTTTGTTCGTTTTCCGCAATCAGTTCGGCCAGGACCTTTTCAGCGTCATTGGCATACGAAGCAACGCTTTGTGCTGCGGCAACAGCTTCCTGGAACTTGCCTTCCTTGGCCAGAGGAATTGCACGGCTGGCAATCTGCCGGTCGTATTCAGTGACCTTGGCGAGCACTTCCTCCAGTTTGGGCCGGGCCTGTGCGGAACAGTTGTTAAGTCGTTTCTCCAGCAGGGTATGCGTGTTCTCTATATCCTTTTTGTATTCGTTCAAGTATTTCTCGTCGCCATAGAGAAGGGAAGCCCGCAGGTCTCTTGATGCTTCTTTGAAGGAACCGTTGATCTGATAGTCTAAACTGAGGCGCACAACCCGCTGATCGACATTGGCGGCATTCGAGATCATGTTCCCCATTATGAGCGACGACTGGATGGCCACGGCAGCCAAGAAAAGAAGCAGTAGAACGAAACCGCCGCCGATTTTCATCCCAATGGACATTCTCATTTCGAAATCCCCCTTAATACAAATATATTTAATCCATTATCCCGTGCAGGTTTAAAAGCAAAATCATACCGTCCTCGTGGTGAACAATGCCCGTAACAAACTGTCCTCCATCACTTACTGATTCCGGTTTTTCCACTTCATCCCCGGAATACCGGGACACTGAATATACAGTATCTACTATTAAGCCCAGTTTTCGCCCGTCCTGCTCTGTCACTATAATGCGGGAATCTCCACCCAACTCGCTCTCCTCCAAGCCCAAGCGCAGATTCAGATTCATAACAGGAACAATTGACCCTCTAAGGTTTATTATTCCTTTATAGTAATATCTTATATTTGGGACCTTGGTTACTTCCATCATCCGGATGATTTCTGATACATTATTTATAGGCAGCGCATATCGTTGATTGTTTAGCCCGAAAACAACCAATTGATCGTTTGCAACCAAAAAACCCTCCCCCTTTAAGAACGCAAAGTGTTATACCGCATATGTTTTCTCGCTTTGCAACAAACGGTGAAATGGCGAATTACTCACATATAATAACCGGAGTGCATATACCCAAGCTATTACCTCCCTTTTCTTGTATGAAGTACAAAAACGACCACGCTAACCATGGCCGCCTTAAATAACCCTATACATTATTTAAGCAGCCTGGCAGCCATAGCTTAAAAAGCCTTAGGCCCATTGCTTTGCGCCCCGATCTTTCGAACGGTTTGCCCGGTTTTTAATTAAACAAATCCTCTGTTGCGCGCAACTCGCTAACGTACATACCCGCCTCTTTGGCCAGCATCAACGCGTAAAACGCCACCCGACCAGAAATGCCGGGAAGCAACTTTAAAACGGGACTCCTATATTCTAACTAACACACCGGTAGCATGAATGAACGTTTATTTCACATTACACTTCGGAAAAAATAAGAAAAAAAGACAGGCCGTTAGACGAAACAATAGGATAAGAACTAAATGGTGGGGAACGAAGGAGAAGAAAAAAATGGTAGATCAAAAGAAAGTACAAAGTCACATTATTTCTTTTTTTCAATATTTTAACAAATATAGAATATTTACCCCCCCCCCCCCCGTATCCATATATTGTTAATATAGTTTAATATTGGCAATATCATACTTTCCTACCCTTATTGTTATCAGATTAGTTTTATTTTTTAATTCGACAATTAATGCAACACTCCTTTATTTTTCCAACCTGTTTCCAAAAAATTTTCAAGATTTTCCTGAAAGGGAAGTTTTTCATCTACACTACCGGAGGATTCAATCAGTTGCAAATTAATTAATGAGAATAAAAGAAACAACCTTGAATATATGCCCAATAATTCATTACACCATAAACATCACTCTTGGGCAGTACCCGGTCGCAATGATAATTAAGCCACGCCGAAAAAGCATCCAGCACCGGCCGGCTGCGCGCTAAACGGTTCTTATAGCGTTCTACAGCGGTGGTATTTTTTAAATCACGTTCAATAGCAAAAGGCAATTAAAGAAATCCAGCCCCTCTTTGGCTACTGTTGACACGGATTGTGCCGAAGCCGGCAGCGCTTTGAGCGCCTCATCATATTTGCGCCGTGCATGAGCCCAGCAGCCAACCAGGGTAAAGTTAGGCAGTCCATTATAGCCGGCATAGCCATCGACATGAATGTAACCCTTAAAGCCATCCAGGAACTTACGTGGATGCTCGCCCGACCGTGTCCTCTGGTAATCATAGAGGATGATAGGCGGGTCTTCCCGCCCGGTGCGGTAAAGCCATAAATAAGAAGTTGTCTCGGCTGCCCGGCCCGGCTCACGCAGAACCTGCAAGGTTGTTTCGTCTGCATGCAGAATGTCCCGTTTTAGCAAGTGATCGTGCATCCGTTCATAAAGCAGGCTCAACCAATCCGCTCCGTGGAGCACCCAGTTAGCCAGGGTTTGCCGGGATAACTCCACTCCCAAGCGGTAAAATTGCTTCTCCTGGCGGTAGAGGGGCATGCCTTCAACATATTTTTGGCTCATGATGCAGGCCATAGCTGTAGGAGATGCCAAACTTCCCGGCAACACTGGTGCAGGCATTGGGGCGGTGACAATTGTGCGTTGGTCATGAAAAAATTCTCCCCAATATGTTCGTTTGGGAAAGATTATCTCATAAGTTCGGTGCCGTTTGTAGGTGGTTTCCTTTTGACGATTACTTTGATGGAAACTACGCACTCGATATGGGCTCGAGAGGACAGAAAGAATGTCTTTCGAGCCTTCCGTTCTCGGAAACATATCCATGGCATTTTTTGCACTAAGGGTGGATAGTTCTTCTATTCTTCACCTAAAATTTTATATGCAAAATCAAAGTTAGGAACTTTCCTCCACAAATTACTGTCGCCAATTATTGCAATCCGGTACTTCGCTCTTGTCACTGCAACGTTAAGTATATTTGGCTTTTTACCTGCCCATTGTGCAGCTCCTATACCGCTCTTTTCATCGCAACCAAGAATGAGTATAACCTCATTCGCTTCTTTTCCTTGAAATGTATGAACAGTCCCACAGGACTTCTCAATCCAATTATCAATATCATCCTTATCATATTCTTTATAATTATTATGAATGGACTTTTTAAGCAAACTTTTTATGTTTTGGGCAACAGATTTAAATGGACTAATGATATATAAACTCGGGAACCCGTTTTGTAATGCAAATGCATTTAATACCATTTCGATTGCTTTATTTCCTTGCTCTGACACAAAGTGATCTTTATCCCCGTTCTCTTTCCCCTTAATATCTATCCATACAGACTTTTTCATTAAAAGCAATACATCTGGTTTGGGTTCTGCTGATTGTTTGAACATTCTGTTATTATATGCCAATTCATTGGAAATTGAAAACATCGGGTCCAAGCATCTTCTATGTATTACAAGAGGGCATCCAAGCCATAGCTTGCCATTTGAATATTCCCGATATCCTCCATATGGATTGATACTGTCAGCTAATACTTGAACAGAAAGTTCTTGTGATCTATATGAGTCTTCTATTTCAAATTCTTCGGCAAACCTTTTTGAAAGTTCTTTGGGTACAGTTACAACCGGCTCTACCTGCAATGGATCACCAACAATAATAGCTTTTCTTGTACGCCATAAAACTCCTAATGCTGAATACGGAGTAGCTTGTCCTGCCTCATCAATTATCAAAGTCCCTAATTCATTCTTATCTATGTATTTTAAAAATGTCGCTACCGAAGCAAATGTGGTAGACATTACCGGTATAACTAAAAATAACGTGTTTAACAGGTGTGCATAGCTTGATGCTTTATCCTTCTCTGAAAAGCTTCCGTTCCACATATTCACGAGACAATTGACATTTTGCTTCACAGCTTTTGAATTTAAGATAAATGCTTTTTGCAGCATTAAACCATTGTAAAAAAGTTCTTCCCTAAGGGTATCATAGTTTTTATCAGTCCACGGGGAGACCATTTGTGAACTTTCTTTGGTATACCTTTCCAGAACTCTTCATCGGCAAAGTTATTGCCAAATTGTTCTTTATACCTTTTCATTAACTCGCAACTATTTAAATATACTTTTTCTTTTTCTTCAAAATGTCTTTGTACAGCTGCATAATTAGTTATCAATTTATCCAATTGCACTTTCAAATGACTTAATTCCAGGTTAATATCTGTAAGTTTGATTGTCGCTGCATCTAACTCTTGTTTCGTTTGTTTAAGCTGCAATATAATCGGATCTTTTTTAAATAGGAAGGAAAATATCCTTTTAAAGAAAGAAAGCCTACTTTTAAGGAGTGTTTTATTTTCTATTAGCGCTTCAATCTGATGCTTTATGCTTTGTTGTTCCTTGATTTTTTGATTGAACAAATCTTCCTGTGCAGTTATTCTGCCTTTTGCTGTAGACATCTCATTTTTTGCGTCATCATATTCTTGGGCTATCTGCTTATGTTTATTAGTTTTTTCAGTTGCATCTTCGATCGACCTACGGTAATTTAAAACCTCGTTATACTTGATTCTAAAGTCCTCCTTAGCTTGTTTCCAGTCAGGTAACTCTTCTTTGTATAGCTGCTGTAAATTAACACTTTCCTTATTAAACCAAAGGGCTTGTTTTAGATCATTAATATTCGATTTTTTACCCAAGCGTGCAGAAATCAGTCCCCAGCATTCCTCATCATTACCCATAAGTGTTTTAGCAATATCGGAAAAATAAATCTCCTTATTTTTATCAATATTAAACAACCTTGTATTACTTTTTTTTACATCTTCGGCAATGGGCAACTCTTTGGAAATGTTCTCAACTGCCGCATTATTATTGGAGGCTACAATAATCCCGTATTTATTAAGTTTTGAATCTGGTTGATAACCCCCTGTGTCAGAATAGTTGTCATAGACCTCTAAAAAAACTATAGTTAGTAATGTAAACAAGGAGGAAACACTATGACGAGATACAGTGAAGAATTCAAATATACAATTATCAAAAGAATGATGCCACCCCAAAACGAATCAGTTAGCGCCATATCAAGAGAAACAGGACTATCTGAGGCCACGCTACACAGCTGGAAGAAAAAAGCCAGGGCAAACGGCATAGCAGTTCCAGGTGGCGAGCCTGAAGTGGAAAAGTGGAGCACACAGGATAAATTCCTAATAGTAGTTGAAACAGCTTCCTTTAGCGAGATAGAAATGGCAGAATACTGCCGTACCAAAGGGCTCT
>NZ_AUMW01000045.1 GCF_000430885.1 Desulfotruncus alcoholivorax DSM 16058
TGCCCGAGGCAGCCAGTGTCAATACCAGTATTTCAGCAGCAGCAATGGCCGCGTAAGGAATGTCTTTTTTCTTCACATAGGCCGGCAGTAGGAGCGCCAGGTAGCCAACAATGGTAAGCGCGGCCAGTAAAGCGATGCCTATCAGGCACATAAAGTCGCCGTGGTTGATCAGCGCCAGCCAGCCCCAGCCCGAAGGCGCCCCGGTGGCCACCAGCAGTTCGTGTGCACTCATGCCCCAGTATTGCGGCATCTGGGAGGGAGGAATAAATGATCCCACTATACCGCTGAGGTAAAGGGCAAATGTCACCGCCAGAATGGCTATTCCCCCCCAGGAGCAGTAGAGCAACATATTGGCATATCGGACCTGCTCCGGCGCTACCTCGATTTTAACCGCCGCTTTTTTCTGTTTTGACGGTGCTGTCTGTTGTTGTATGACAGCTGTTTGTTTTTCAACGCTCACTTGACTCATGTTTCTACCCCCATCCCAGTCCTTTAATCAAGGACCTGATTCCGGAAAAGAGCAACATTAATATAACCATGTTGCGCACGACTTTAGGTTTGGCACCTGCCAAAAGCTTTACGCCCACCAATGATCCCAGCATGACTCCAAGCACTGACGGCACTGCAATAATCGGCAGTACCGCGCCCTGGTTCAGGTAAACCCAGGCAGCCGAGGTATCGGTTATGGATAAAAGAAATTTGCTCGATCCCACGGCAATCTTTAGCGGCGCACCCATGAGCAGGTTCAGAACCGGTACGTTGGCCCAGCCTGCGCCCAGGCCGAACATGCCGGCCACGATACCGATAAATATGAACAATAGAAAGCCTTGCGGTGTGCGCCATACTGTCCAGTCCACCGGGCGACCGGCGGTGGGCTCATAATATGTGCCGTTGATGTTCAGCGCCCGGCTGACTCCGTCCGGCTGGCCGACTTTGGGAAACTCGCTGTTTTTTGAAAAAACGAATAATACCGCGATTAAGGTGATGGTGATACCAAGGCAGATTTGCACTATGTTGTCCGGCAGTGCCAACCCTAAAAATGCACCTATGATACTAAATATTGAGGCTATTAGTGCTACCGGCAGCGCCAGCCGCAGGTTGGCCAGGTTGGCTTTTAACAGACCGGGACCGGCTGCCAGCGCACCCGACAGTGCCACGATCAGGCCCGCGCCACGTACAAAGTCCAGGCTGAACGGGAAAAAACTGCCCACGATCGGGGTGAACAGCACTCCGCCGCCCACTCCCGCCATTACGGCCACTATGCCCATTGCAAAGGTGGTGACAAAAAGCAACAGCGGCCACGCCCACCAGGGCATCCCCGGCGTTCCAGACGCCTGCGTTACTGCGTGGGCCACCTGGGAGTTGTTGGCCATTTCTAACAACATGCTCGCTTTGGCCATTATTCCTTCCATCATTTTTATTCCCCCATTAAAATCTCTAATATCCTTTCCAGATCCCCCATTATTAACTAAAGTAATTATTTCACTAATAAGATCCACGCATCCCTCCTCGATTTCATTATTTAATTGTGATATAATGAATTTGCATGTGAAAAAAATCATTTTATTTGCAAATCAATCAAGCAACTTCCGTGCCAGTTAACTTTACCGGTTATTCCACGCAAAAAACGGCAATAAAAAAATAGATTGTTCAATATCAAACAACCTAAAAAATTTTACTGGCAATTTTCTTGTGAACTGTATTACAATACTATTGCAGGTTATGTATAAAAACAGACAGCTTTTTGTTTGTTTTTATACAACTAGTGATATAATAAAGCCAGTTAGGGTGATATTAATTTTGAAAAAATTTAATTTTAATTCTAAGGATAGCACTTTACGCTCACAATTCCTGTTAGTAATCACGGTATTACTAATAATCCCCGTGCTGGTAATGATGTATGACATTTTTTTTGCCACACGCAGTGATGAAGTCATGCTAAAAGACCGGGAGGAAAAGCTTGGCTCCGTTATCGAAACTGTTGTTGCGCCTAACATTAAACAGCAATTTAGCCAGGCACTGGGCAGCAAGGACATAGACTCCCTTAGCGTTAAAGAACGGGTAGTCCATTTAAAGCAGGCATTTGATAACTCAACCAGGGATCTGGTTCCCAGCAACCCCGGGGTTCGTTTTGGCTTGTATATACCGGAAACCGGTCAAATTTTTGTTAATGGCTTTTTGCATCAATATCGGGAATTAAACCATGACGAGCAGTTAGCACGGGAGCGCAGGGTTTTAAAGGAAGCCAATAGCGGCCTTATAGCCGTTGCAGCCAGCGGCAAACCGCTGGCCAGGCTTACCAGCAGCTTAAATGACGAGACTTTTGAATACCTCTCCCCTGTCTTTATTGAAAATAAACTTGTTGCTGTTGCTTGGGCGGACGAAAGATTACATCCCATCTATGCCCAAAGCAGGTTATTTCGCCTTTTAACCAGATACTTTACGCTATTGGCTTTATTCTTCGGGGGAACCGGTGCCATTTTAATTATTCATAACCTTGCAAGCGGGGTAAGCAGGATAAAAGAAGGTCTTAGCAAAATGGAAAAAGATATTCATTACCATATACCTGAATTATACGGAGAAGCGGGGCAAATTGCCAGAGCTATAAACAAGATGGCCTCTTCACTGGTCGAAAAAGAGAAGCTGGAGGAAGAATTGAGGCGGTCAGAGCGCCTGGCGGCGCTTGGACGACTTGTAACCGGCGTCGCCCATGAACTGCGCAACCCCATTGGAGTCATTAAGACAACCATGCAGATAATGGAGAATGATTTAAAAACAGTTCCGGGAGCTGAAGTATTTTTCAATGAACCCGCTAAAATAATTTACGAGCAGATTAATCGCCAAAACAGAGTATTACAGGAACTGCTCGATTTCGGACGTCCAAGCAAACAAATTATCCAGAGCGCATCAATCAATTCCCTTTTGGAAAAAATTTTAACATTTACCAGCCCCATGCTAAGAGAGCACAACATCAAACTGGTTACTAATTTTGATCAGAAATTACCGGCTGTCAAGGTAGACGCCGAACGAATCAAACAAGTATTTGTCAACCTGATTCTTAACGGCATTCAGGCAATGCCGGAGAGCGGTACACTGACCATAAGAACTTATAGCATCGAAGATTGGGTGTGCATTGATTTTATCGATACGGGAAAAGGTATCTCGCCAGATGAAATCGGCTGCATTTTTGACCCGTTTTTCACCACTAAGGAATATGGCACCGGATTGGGTCTATCTATAAGCCATCAAATTATAAAAGCGCATGGTGGTGTAATTAATGTAGAGAGTACGGAAGGCATAGGAACAATTTTTACCGTTAAACTGCATCTTGACGGCGAAATGGGGGATGAAGCGGATGGCTTCCAAAATACTAATTATTGATGACGAAGAGCACATGTGCTGGGCTCTTGAACGGGCCATGCGTCAGGAAGGTTATCAAACCCTGGTGGCGACTCGCGGGTTAACCGGACTGGATTTAATCAGAGACGAACAACCGTCTCTGGTTATCCTGGACTTGCGCATGCCGGAACTTGATGGAATGGAAGTATTGAAAAAGGCCAAAAAAATAAACCCCAAGCTTCCGGTCATAATGCTCACCGCCCACGGCACCATTGAAACAGCCATAGAAGCAATGAAAATTGGCGCAACGGATTACATTACCAAACCTTTTGATCTGGACGAATTAAAGCTGGTAATTAAACAAAATCTCCTTTTAAGCCAATTGGAAACTGAGGTGACCTTTTTACGTTCCGAGTTGACGAGTAAATATGGTAATTTCGTGGGACAAAGTAAAGTAATCCAGGATATCATCGCCCTTATCGAGCGGGTTGCCAAAAGCAACGCCAGTGTTTTAATCACAGGCGAAAGCGGTACCGGCAAAGAAGTGGCTGCTGTGGCAATTCACCAAAACAGTCCTCGCAGCAATGAGCCTTTTATTCCTGTCAATTGCGCGGCACTTCCTGAACAATTGCTGGAAAGCGAGCTTTTTGGGCACGAGCGCGGCGCTTTCACCGGTGCAACATCTCGCAAACTGGGGCGTTTTGAACTGGCGGATAAAGGAACAATTTTTCTTGATGAAATTGCTGAAATGTCCATGAACATGCAGGCCAAATTATTGAGGGTGCTTCAGGAAAAAACCTTTGAGCGGGTGGGCGGCACTGAAATATTATCGGTGGATGTGAGGGTGATTGCGGCCACCAACCGCCAAATGGATGAGGCAATTAAAAAGGGGCATTTCAGGGAAGACCTTTTCTACAGGCTAAATGTTATTCATATTCACCTACCCCCGCTAAGAGAGAGAAAAGAGGATATACCTTTACTGGCTGAACATTTTTTGCAGAAATTTGGCCACACTTACCAGGTTAGCAAAATATCTCCCGAAGCTATGGAATTACTGTGTAAATATCACTGGCCCGGAAACATCAGGGAACTACAGAATGTAATCGAGCGTGCTACCATTATTTGCCGGGATAATGAAATTCGGCCCGAGCATTTGCCAAGAGATTTATACGCCGCACCTAAATCTACAAGTGATATTATAGTGGAATTTCCGGAACAAGGATTGTCGTTGGAAAAACTGGAAAAGGAATTAATCTTAAAAGCGCTGGAAAAAAGCGGAGGAAATCAGACAAAAGCAGCACAATTACTGGGAATTACCAGGTCAGCTTTACTTTACAGATCACAAAAACATAATATATTTTAAATTTTAATAATAAAATTGATTTACAAGCAGGATTTAATTATTTTAATTCAGAATATTTCTACTCAGTATGTTTAAGGTATGTTTAAGATAAAAAAACAGATTAATTGGTGGTGGCTATGACTACGCAGTTAACAACCAGCAAAGGGCCAGTAGTTATTGAAGGACCGGTTTCTGCAAACTATATAGAATCATTGGGCATAGTAAAATCTTTAAATAATTTTAGAAACGCCAAGCGACAGAAGGAAGCGCTGGGCTATGTTGCCGGGCTCCCTGAAGGCATGGTTTATATTGCGCGGCACGAGAATGAAATCATAGGCTACGTACTATTCCATTACCCGAACCAGTATAGCAGGTGGGTTAAGCATCCCCGCATACTGGAACTGGGCGCTATTGAAGTAAGCAGGGAATGGCAAAGAAGGGGGCTGGCCAAAGCAATTCTGACTGAAGCTTTTAAGAACTCAGCCCTTGAAGATTATATTATTATAACTACCGAATTTTACTGGCATTGGGATATAAAAAACAGCGGACTTGATGTTTGGGGCTACCAGCGTATGCTTAAAAATGTATTCGGTTCTGTAGGGTTTAAACGCCGCCGCACTGATGATCCGGAAATTCTGGAGCACCAGGCAAATATGCTCATGGTACGGATTGGCAATAATGTTAGTCCAAACCACATCAAGATGTTTGATGACCTCACTTATCAGCAGTCAATTATTTTTTAGATTTAAAAATTAATTATGCAGTACCCCCCTTAAAGCCGGGGACGGTTGTATCGAGTAGCTCGAAGTAGGGATAGCTAATCCCGACTTCGAGCTACTTGATTTATATTTTTACAGAACCTCGCCCGCCAGGCAGCCCTGATGCACCGCATCCAGCGCCTTTCGGGGCGCTACCGCATCGCCCACCATATAAACCTCGGGGAAAGATTCCTTAATTCTTTCCGAAAGCTCACTTACGGACTGCGACCCAACCGCGAGCAAAATGGTATCAGCTTCGATTAATTCCTCTTTTCCAGCCACATCGATTATGACACCTTTATCAATGATTTTTTTAGCCGTGGCCCCGGTTATCGTTTTAACGCCAAAACGCTGTATTTCCTGCAGAATAACCCAGCGCGATGAGATACCTATATCCGCCCCCACCGCCTTTTGCATCTCAATGACAGTTATATCCTTAATTCCCCTGGTGGCAAGCACTTTTAGCGTTTCCCAGTTCTCCGCATTATTTAACGCAAGAAAATGAAGAGTCTCTGCGTTGATAACACCTTTGCCCGCAAGCATCAGGGCCGTCTCGCAGCCAACCGCTCCGCCCCCGATAATTACCACGCGCCTGCCCGTAGCTGACTTACCGGCCAGCACATCCCAGGCCTGAGCAACATTGGGGCTGTCCACCCCGTCAATTGGCGGAGTGACGGGAGTGGCACCGGTAGCCATTACCACCGCATCAGGATCGAACGATCTAATGTTTTCCTCATTGGCTTCTTTGTCCAGCTCAACTGTAACTCCCAGCCGGTACAGCTCGCTACTAAGATACTCAACAAACGTGGCAAATTCCGATCGACCGGGTGGCACAGCCGCAATATTAAGCTGACCGCCAAGCCGGTTCCCCTTTTCCCATAGAGTAACGCGATGACCCCGCTCGGCAGCCACCCGCGCAGCTTCCATACCGCCAGGTCCACCGCCCACCACCAGAACTTTTTTTACCCGGCCGGCCGGACGAAAATCGCCCTCTTCTTCCCTCCCGGCCCTGGCGTTCACCAGACATCCTACCGGCTTCATGGTAAATACAGCATCAAGACACCCCTGGTTGCACCCGATACATTTTCTTATTTGGCCAAACCGGCCTTCCGAAGCCTTGTTAACAAGATCGGGGTCAGCGATCATCGCCCTGGCCATGCCGACTAAATCTGCCATATCGTCAGCCAGTATTTCTTCCGCTAAAATAGGATCATTAATCCTGTTGCAAGCAACAACCGGAACATTTACGGCTTCCTTGATGCCCCTGGCCAGGTATGCAAACGCGCCCCTTGGTGCGGCCATTGTTATTTGCGGCACTGCTGTCTCATGCCAGCCACCCGTGACGTTAAACGCGTCAACCCCCGCCTCTTCAAGCCGCTTGCAAAAAACAGCAATTTCGCGATTTGTGTTTCCGCCGGGCATAAAATCATTTCCTCCCACCCGGAACATAACCGGATAGTCCAGGCCAACAGCCTCTCTGATATTTTGAGCTACTTCCAGGCCGAAACGCATTCTGTTTTCAAAATCGCCGCCATATTCATCCTGCCGCTGGTTCGTAACCGGAGAAAGGAATTGTGAGACGAGATACCCGGCGCTGCCAATGACCTCAACGGCATCGAACCCGGCCTTTTTAGCCCTTACCGCCGCCTGGCCGAAACTGTTTACAATATCTTTAATTTCATCCGTTGTGAGTTCCCTGGGCATCTGTCTGGTTAGCTTGGAAGGAATTGGTGATGGCGCTACCGGTTGAATCCCCATTAAAAATGAATAAGAATACCTACCGGGTTGGAAAAGCTGGGCAGCTATTTTGCCGCCTTCTTCATGCACAGCATTAACCAAGTCTGAAAGGCCGGGCATGTATTTATCATCGTCTATCTTAATCATGTTGCCATAACCTTGATCATCGATGGCACAACCGCCTACAATAATAAGGCCTACTCCACCCCTTGCCCTGGCCCGGTAAAATTCAACCAGTTTATTAGTTACAAAACCGTCCTTGCAGTAACCCAAGTGCATAGCCGGCATGACCACGCGGTTTTTTAATTCCATTTGTCCGATTCTAACCGGTGATAAAAGTTTCATTTTAAAAAACCTCCTTAAATTTGGGCTGACTGGATAATCATTCATAGAACTATTTATTACTGCCTTTACCCACTGTTATAGTGCTGTTTGAGACTTATTCTACGAATTCTGATCAAATTCCTTTCAATGCCTAGAACCGGGCTATGTTATAATTATTGATTAATACATCCCACGGAGGCACTTGATGACCAAACCCGCGTTAAAAATAATTGCTTTTGATATGGATGGCACCCTTACCGAAGAACGTAGTTCCTGGGAATACCTGCACCGCCGGCTTGGTATCTGGGATAAACAAGCAGACCAATACCAGGACCAGTTTCTGCAAGGAGAAATTAGTTATGAAGAGTTTTGCCGGCTCGATGCCATCATGTGGAAAAACATGTCCATTGAACATGTTAAGTCAATATTAAACGAAATTAAAATTTATCCTACGGCACTGGATTTAGTTCATACGTCTGCAACATTAGGAGGTAAAACAGTTTTACTGTCTACAGGGCTTAAATTACTGGCGGATATGATCGCACCACATTTTAATTTTTGGTTTTACCAGGCAAACGAGTTGGTTTCTCGCAATGGCATTCTAACTGGAGAATGCGAAGTACATGTTTCCACCGACGCTCCCGGTAAAACAAAAGGGGCCTACCTTGAAAATTTAATGTACCGGTTCGGAGCTTCCCAACAAGAAACCGTGGCTGTCGGTGACAGCGCCGGAGACCTGGAAATGCTTTCAAAGGCCGGCCTGCCCATTGCAGTTAACCCAAGGCAAAAGGACCTGGAAATTTTATCGAACGCCATACCAAATTTGATAACAGTTCAAAACCTTAAAGAAGTAATTTCCATTTTAGAAAGCAAGTTTACACGCCCACAAACTGGTTTTAATGAAATGCACTTAATAAACCAAGGATGGTCTCAAAGGTAATTAAAAGCACTATAGCGATTTCAAGCCAGGTGGAACGGGCCGTCACAATTTCATCGCTCAGCATGGAGTAATTCTGCTGAATAAGCGCCATTTTTCGCTGCACGCTGTCCATCCAGGCCTTGGTTCTGAATATGATCAGTGCCGCCGAGTAAATCCTGGCGTAATAGATATCTTCCGTTACTTTAACCGAATTCTGAATCCGCTCGGTTATATCGGTTACCTCGGTAACAACTTGCATCAGCCTCCCCATTATTCGCCGGTAATACCTTAGGCGGGCATAACTTCCCACTTTTTCAACGCGCTGCAGTTCGCTATACATTTTTTCCATTTCCCCGGAAAGAAGCCCGTCGTAATAACGCAATTCAAGAAGTTGTGAATTGGCAAATTCCAAAAGCTCCGGAAGTTCGGTGCTGCCCGATGCATCATAAACCAGCGCCGAATCCCAGGTGATAATAATAAAATCCTCCGGAGTATAAGAATAGGTATGCTGCAACGTGTCTTTCCTGACCCAGTCGCTGAAAGGCCCTTCCTCTCTCAACAACAGCGGCAGAGGATCCCAGTGTGATTGCCAGTCAGTAAAAAAGAACACTATAAAATCCTCTTCGTAATCCCCGATACTAATGCCTATCATCGCTGGCAGCAAAGTTTGTTTAAGTTTATTTAATTGCATAAGAAAATGCTGATCATACTCACTTTGCTGTTCCAGGTTCATAGCAAATTGTTTAAAATTTTCGTAACATAAACCAGGCGAGAGAAATATTTGCATAATGATACTTATTACACCAAGGTCATAAATCCGGGCGAAAAAGGACACTTCATATTCCGATCCCCCGAATACAATTCTTTCATTCCCCAGCTCAACGCCCACCGGTGGATTTTCAATATGTATTGATTTAGGCGGCACGCGGGAAAGTTTAAGCCTGGATGTAACTTTTTCCATTGAAAGTATTCTTTCAACTAATTCAAGATTTATTTCATCTGCCACATCAAACAGGCGGTAAAACAATACTGCTGTTCGCATCGGCTTGTTTTCCTCCTTCGTATTATAAGTATTTTATTACACTACCTGCTATTTGCAACAAATAATACCGCCAATCATGCAATTTTTTATTTTTGGAAGCAGGATTTTATTCCAAAATCGACGAATGTAAAAATAAACACATACGGCTTTTGCATATAGTTTGGCAAGGAAAGAGGAGGATTATCATGTCAGAAGTCATCAATTATTTCGATGAAGTAAGAGAAATTGTCCAGGAAATGGGTGGCCAGGATATCACTACTTGTATGCAGTGCGGGCTTTGCAGCGGCTCCTGTCCCTGGGGGAGAATGGAGAAGGAAAGCCCTTTTAGTATTCGGCAAATGATTTACATGGGCCGGCTTGGTCTGGAAGGATTCGAAAGCGATGACGTGCTTTACGCCTGCACAACCTGCGGCCAGTGTGTAGTCCGCTGCCCCAGGGAAGTTAAAATCATTGATATCGTACGCGCTATGCGCGCCGTTGTTTGTGAAACCGGCGGCATCCCCAAAAATTTAAAAGCGGTGTTAGGCAGCATTAACAGCAACGGCAATCCGTGGTCCCAGGACGCCGATAAAAGAACTTCCTGGACAGCTGGACTCGACATCCCAACCTATACGGATCAGGAATACCTGCTATTTGTATGCTGCACATCAGCATTTGACGGGCGCAGCCAAAAGATAGCCCGTGCCATAGCCACTACCCTGCAAAAAGCCGGTGTTAGTTTCGGTATTATCGGCAACGAAGAAAAGTGCTGCGGCGAAGCAGTACGCAAAATAGGCGCGGAAGAAGAATTCAGCAGCCTTGCTGAATCTAATATTGAGTTATTCAATAGTAAAGGAGTTAAAAAAATTATCACCACATCACCCCACTGCTACTATACCTTTAAAAATGAATACCCGGAATTCGGTGGAGAGTTTGAGGTTATTCACTATACCCAATTGTTTGCCCAGTTGCTCAGCGAAGGAAAAATTAAGCCATCAAAAGAAATAAATAAAAAAGTTATTTATCATGAGCCCTGTTACCTGGGCCGGCACAGCAAAGTGTTTGAAGCCCCAAGGGATCTGCTGAACGCTATTCCCGCTTTACAGGCGATGGAATTTGATAAAAACAAAGATGACAGCATGTGCTGCAGCGGCGGCGGAGCCCGCATCTGGATGGAAACAGAAGCCGGATTGCGCTTCTCGGATGTTAAAGTCAAAGAAGCAATGGCCAAGGAAACCAACCTGCTTGTCACCGCTTGCCCGTATTGCGTGGTAATGCTGGAAGACAGCCTCAAAAATATTGACAAAGATGAAACGATGGCTGTTAAAGACATCAGTGAATTAATTAGCGAGAGCCTTGATTAAGTTAACCATTTATTAAAACGACAAAATTTTTTTAGCCCGGTCAAAATGACCGGGCTATTTTACTTATTAATCAAGCAAAAAATGCACATACTACCTAATAAAATTAATTAAATAGGAGGTCAAGGAATTATATGGTATCAACAATTAGCCTGGCCGATTACTTGCGAAAGGCCAGTGAAAGGCTGCCGGACGAGGCGGAAAGGGTTTTAAAAACACTTCTGGAAAGCGGCAGCATGAACAAAGAAGACCTATCGCTATCTGCCAGGGTAAAAAGAGCTGTTCTTGATCATATCATCATGCAACTCTATGCACTTGGGTTGGTGGAAATATCCACCGAGGGGAAAAGCAAAATATGCAGCGCGACAAAACTGGGCGACGAATTTTACAGCCTGGTCAAGGCCGGTTAACCGGCCTTAATTATTTATGCAACCGGAAGCCTTTTTTTAAGTAATCAACATATGATATACTTTGATAAAACGGTGTACAAATTATAAGGTATCGGGAAACTATCATATGGCGGAAAATTTAAAGTATTTAAAAAAAATACCATTGTTTGCTTACCTTAATGATGAACAGCTTTCCAAGGTAGAAAAAGTCATTATTGAGCGGTCCTATCAGAAAGGCCGTATTCTATTTATGGAAAACGAGCCGGGTGAGGCTGTGTTTTTTGTCAAGACCGGACGGGTTAAGGTTACCAAGCAAACAGAAGACGGACGCGAACATATTTTGCACTTCATTAACCCTGGCGAAGTCTTCGCCGAAGTTGTAATGTTCGAAGGAGGAACATATCCCGCCACCGCCGAGGTAGTTGAAGACTGTACCGTCGGTATGATCAGGAACGTGGATATGGATAGGATAATTAACGAAAATCCGGGCATAGCCCTGGGTCTTTTAAAAATCATGGCTCGTCGTCTAAGGATATCGCAGCAACAATTAATAGAGCTGGCCCTACTTGACACCACCCGCCGTGCAGCCAGCATGTTGTTGTTTTTGGCCGGGGAACAGGGACTTCAAACCGGCAAAGGTATTGAAATAGACATTTCCCTCACCAATCAGGACCTGGCCAATCTAATAGGCACATCAAGAGAAACCGCCAATAGAATAATCAACGATTTTAGGCGGCAAAGGGCCATTGAGGTTAAAAAAGGACGCGTTACCATATTGGACAAATATAAATTAAAATCCTGGCTGTAAAATAAAAGCAACCCTGGAATAAATAACTCAGGGTTGTTTTTAATATGTATTGATTAATTGATGCATATGTATGTTTTTTACCACTTGCAGCCTGCTATGCTGCTCAGGATGAAGGCCGCTATTACCAGTACGGGAAACCAACGACGCATT
>NZ_AUMW01000046.1 GCF_000430885.1 Desulfotruncus alcoholivorax DSM 16058
AATGCCGTACATAAAAGCGGGATTCCTGAACTCAAGAGTTTTGCCGTTTCTCTAAATAAAGATTATGCTGCTATCTTTGCTGGCTTGACTGAGTCATGGAGCCAAGGGCCTGTAGAAGGAATCAATAATCGTTTAAAACTAATTAAACGCTTAATGTTTGGCAGGGCAAAGTTTGATTTACTTCGCAAACGGGTTCTCCTTGCTTTATAAATCCGAAAAAACTTGTTTCCCTTTGCGGATAAACATTGCTAATTAGCACCAAAAGTGCGGAAGAACCTAATTATTTTAAACATTTAACCCATAAGGGGCTCCTGAAGCGTGTGATCGGCGGACATATGGGCTACCATCAGCCTCTGCTACCCATGATCAGGAGCAACGAGATAGAGGGGTACAATGTTTCCCAGGGCGTGCTGTCGATCATGATGAGCGAATACATTGCCGGCAAGGACGGATATCTTACGAAGGTCGGACTGCGTACCCAGCAGGATCCACGCTACGGGGGCTGCAAGCTCAACGAGGGGATAGAGACGGAGGATCTGGTTGAACTTAGGGTCGTGGACGGCGAGGAATACCTCTGGTATAAAATGATCCGGCCGGACGTCGTCGTGCTGAAGGCGAGCTATGCGGACGTGAAGGGCAATATAACGCTTGAAGCGGAGCCCTCAATTAACGATGCCCTGGCCTCCGCTATGGCGGCAAAGAACAACGGCGGCAAGGTAATCGTATACGTAAAAGCCCTGAAGGAAGAATACTTTAATCCGCACATTGTCCACATCCCCTATTTCCTCGTGGACGCGATCATTGTCGATCCCGACCATGTACAGACGGCCCCGCACCTTCCTTACAGTCCGTATTTCTCAAATGAAAAGAGATGTAGCGAGGAAGAAATGCGGGTAATTTTGGACAACGAGACGAAAAACGGCGTCAGGAAAAGAGACATCGCGCAGAAGGTCATTGCAAGAAGGGCGGCAATGGAACTGTATCCGGATGCCGTAGTTAACATCGGAATCGGGATCCCGCAGATGATCAGCGGCGAGGCGATAAATCTCGGAATCGATATGAGTTCCGTCGTTATGACGACCGAGACCGGTATCATAGGCGGCGTACAGCTTCCATCGGTGTTCGGAGTCTCCATGAATGCGGATTCTGTCTATGATCAGGCGACCCAGTTCAGGTTTTACGAGGGCGGCGGGCTTGATATCGGTTTTCTGGGAGCATTGGAGGTGGATGCGGCCGGAAACGTGAACGTCTGTAGAAAAGGGCCATATCTTGCGGGCGTCGGCGGCTTTAATTTCATTGTCCATTCCGCAAAGAAGCTGGTATTCTGCTTCACCTTCATGCGGGGCTCAGGCTATAATTCCGTAAACGGCAAGTTGGTTCCCTATGTCGGAAAAGAAACGAAAATCGTGAAAAATGTAGAGTGCATTACGATGAATGCGGGCGTGGAGTTTAAAAATCATAAAACAATCCTTTACATTACCGAACGCTGTGTATTCAAACTTAAAGAAAACGGGATCGAGCTGGCCGAAATCGCCCCGGGTCTCGATATTAAGAAGGATGTTCTCGACCTGCTGGATTTTAAGCCAATGATCGCGGAGGACCTCAAGGAAATGTCCCGAATCTGCTTTGAGGTAAAATGATAGATCAAAACTAACATGACCATGGGAGGGGGTATTAAAATACATCAGGAAATCAAGATATTAATTGCGATACTGTCAAAAATGGACGCGGGGGTTACTTATCAACCGCATACGCATCCTTTCTATCAGTTAAATCATATTGTCCGGGGCAGTTACCAATTCACCGTCGGAGGCCGTACGTTCAAGGCGGGCGCAGGGGATACGATTCTGATCCCGGCAAACTGCGTCCATACGTTTACCCAGACAGGCAGCGAGGCGGGCTACTATTTCGAAGTAAAGTTCTCTTCATTTTCCAAGGGCTTGATGGAAATGTGCTCCGATGTTGGTATTCTGGTGCAGAACGACGATTTTTCGGGAAAACTTCTAAAAGAAATTTTGGACGAGAAAAACAATTCAACACCAAAATCTGAGAAGATAATGATTACATATCTTTATGCGATTCTCTTCAAGCTGACTAAAAAGACAAGGCACGAGAAAACCACATCGTCTAAATATATAGAGGTATCAGCTTATTCTGCGCCGGTGAGGGATACAATCAGATTTCTAGAGGACAATTATAAGGAACGTCTGTCGTTAGATGATATTGTTGCCCACGCATCATTGAAAAAAAGTCATCTCAGCAGTCTCTTTAAGAAAGAAACATCTGTCACTATTTTCGAATGCCTTATGATTATTCGGGTCCGAAAGGCGGTGGAACTTCTCTCCTATACCGACTTGCCATTGGCGCAGATAAGCAAGGAAACGGGTTTTGTGAATATTACACATTTTAACAGGGTATTTGCCAAACACGTATTTATTCCACCGGGTCAGTTCAGGAAATATCTAAACTCTCAGGACTTATATTGGAAAGACGCGACCGCGGTAAAAAAAATAAGTCATATCACTGCTGCCGCGCTGGAAGGAAAGAAAATAGAGTTTCCACAGTTTACGTTGAACAATTAGTATTACCGGTTGACATATCGTCATCTGTATTATTGTAAAACTGACTATTTTTTGAAAGAAGTGACTTATGATGAACAAATTGACGGATGCTGTAATTGTGGAGGTGGTCAGAACACCGATAGGAAAGTTCAGGCAAGCGCTTGCTTCTTTTGAACCTACTACTTTAGCCGGCATGACGATGAAAAAGGTTATCGAAAAAGCAGGAATTGACCCTGTGATAATCGATGATGTGATTTATGCCAACCTGTTTAATTACAATTATGGGAATTTTGCCAGGATTGCACTGCTAGAAGCCGGGCTTCCAATGTCGGTTCCGGCAATTACCCTTAACAGACAGTGCATCAGCTCCATTAATGCGGTCGCGTTAGCGGCTACCATGATCATGACCGGCGCAGCGGAAGTGGTAATGGCTGGTGGCTGTGAGAGCTATTCCAAACAGCCGTTTATGATCAAAAAGCCCGATTCCGCTTATCCCACGTCTTTGGAGATGGCGCCATTAAAAATTTCATCCGATGTTGTGGGAGACCCGCCGATGATTATTACCGCAGAGAACCTTGCCAAAAAATATGGTATTACAAGGAAAGAATGTGACGAATTCGCGTTGAACAGTCATAAAAAGGCAGCGGCGGCATGGGATAGAGGCTTCTTCAAAGGAGAAACATTCCCAATAGAAATACCCCAGAAAAAAGGGAATCCCATAATTTTTGACAGGGATGAATGCGTGCGCAGAGACAGCACTTTGGAGGCACTGGGCAAACTGAAACCTGTTATGGTAAAGGATGGGGTCGTTACCGCGGGCAACTCCTCTCCTATGAACGACGGCGCTTCTGCAGTGCTGCTCATGAGTAAAGAAAAGGCCCATGAGTACGGTTTGAAGCCACTGGCCAAAGTAACCGCATTTGTCGCAGCCGGCTGTGATCCCAACATCATGGGCATCGGACCCGTATATTCCACAAGAAAGCTTATGCAGAAGACGGGACTAAAAATCGATGATTTCGATCTTATAGAACTGAATGAGGCCTTTGCGGCGCAGTCTATTGCTTGTATCAAGGAATTAAATATTGACCCCGAAAAAGTGAATCCGAACGGAGGAGCAATTGCTATCGGGCATCCAAATGCGGCGTCGGGCGGAATTCTCACCGCAAGGGCGGTGCGGTACATGCAAGAGGCCAATTTGAAGAGAGCTCTTATTTTATTTTGCGCCGGTGGTGGACAGGGCTTCTCATGCGTTCTCGAAAATGAGTTTTGTTAAATGGGTCTTTAAAAGTATCGCAACAAAATGTGGAGGTAAAAAATGGGTAAATTAAGCGGAAAATATGCAATCGTAACGGGAGGAGAGAAAGGGATTGGCAAGGCTATAGTAAAAAGATTTATTGAAGATGGCGCGGCAGGGGTTTCTATTTTAGGGATTGATTTGGATGCCGCACAACAAACAGCCAAGTCTATTGATCCTACCGGAGAAAGAGTAATTGGGATCCAGTGTGATGTTGGCAATGAGCAGCAGGTAGCCGATGCGATCAGAATTACAATGGAAAAATTCAAAACTATCGATATTCTGGTAAATAATGCGGGCATCACAAAGGATTCCATGTTCCACAAAATGACGAATGAACAATGGGATTCCGTAATAAATGTTAACTTCTACGGTGTATATCATACGTGCAAATATGTGGTACCGATCATGCGTGATAAAAACTACGGCAGGATTGTGAACATCGCGTCTATATCAGCGTTTGGACTCGCAGGTCAAGCAAATTATTCAGCTTCAAAAGGTGCCATCATTAGCTTCACAAAAACACTCGCCAAGGAGGGAGGGCCAAAGAATATTACGGCTAATTGCATTGCCCCGGGATTTATTGACACAGACATGTACAGGGCGGTACCGGAAGAGATTATTGCCGAACATATGAAGCTTATACCGCTCAAAAGGCTGGGTCAGCCGGAAGAAATAGCCAGCGTAGCGTCCTTCTTGGCAAGTGACGATGCAAGTTTTATCTCCGCTCAGTGCCTTATCGTAAGCGGCGGGAGTATCTAGCCGGGTGAACTGCAGGCTTAAGGACAAAGTTGCCATAATCATGTAACTGATCAATATAAATAGAAGATTAATTTGATTCAGTAATTTCTGTTAATTAATGTAGACTTTTTTTTAACTGATCATAAAGGCATAAATGTTATGATCAGTAGCATTTATCCGATATGATAAAAAATGAAATGGAGGGAAAAATGGTGAGGAAAAATCAACCTATCATCGCAGTACTGGTAATAGTTTTGATGATGATGTTAGTACTGGGCGGATGCGCTTCCAAAACGCCGGGCGATACTGCGGGGAAGGCGGGCAGCGAAGTAGTACTGGGATATGTCGGACCAATGACAGGCCCGTCGGCTACGATGGGAATAGCCACTAAGCAGGGTGCCGAACTGGCCATTGAAGAAATCAATAAGGCCGGCGGAATTATGGGAAAGACCATTAAATTTGTAACTCGCGACGATGAAGCTGACCCGACAAAATCAAAGACTGCGGTTCAAGAACTGATCGATAAAGAGAAAGTTCAGATGATGATTGGCCAGCCGAACTCAACATGCGTTGCTGCTTCTGAAGATTATGTCAACCAAAACAAAATTATTCAGATCCTTAACATTGCAACCAACACTCCGCTTGTCAATGTTGAAAAATATCCTTATACCTTCAGAACATTCTTCCCGAGTCCGGTACAGGCTGAGGCCCTTGTAAATATCGCCAAAAAAGCCGGTTTCCAAAAGATCGTGCTGCTCGGCGATACGACCGCCCTGGGGAATGATGGAATAGCCTCTTTGCAAGCAGCCTGCAAAGCAGACGGAATCACGCCGGTAGAAGCAATAACATATAAATCCGGAGATGCCGATATGACGCCTGTTGCAGAGAAGATTAAACAAGCCGGCGCAGACTGCGTACTGGCCTGGACCCTGGGTGCCGATGGCGCGAAAATAGTCTCCGCGCTTTCAAGAATCGGTTATATGGACAAATTGATTTATCTTGGCTATACAGGACTCTCTCTGCCGAACTTCAGGGAGCTTGCCGGAGACGGCATTGACAGATGCTATACGATTACCGGCTTCTGGTCGGTAGACAAAGCTGCCGGCGCAACTCAGCTGGATAAAGCGCGTCAGGAACTCTATGATAAGATTGTCGCAAAATATGGTAAATACGGACCCGGCGGCAGAACCACCGCTCCCCAGATGGTAGCATCCGGCTACGAAGCGGTCTATCTTTATAAATGGGCGGTTGAAACAGCGGGTTCTTTCGATCCCGACGCAGTGAAAAATACCTTAGAGACAAAAATTTCCGAGTTTCCCTTGAAAGTCGGCACTGCAGACACGTATAGGTTCTCACCAACAAATCATGAAGCCATTTCCGGAAAAGATCTAGTGCCTGTTCTGTTAGACCCAATGTTAACAACGGACAAAATCTTTGGAGACGTTTATATCAGAGGGTCCTTTACGAAGTAAGAGAAAATCGTATCTAAAATCAGATTGTGGTGTGCCGATATTGGTTGACAAATAACCAATATCGTCACACCGTTGTCTGAAATAAAGAGGAGAATGACAGGATGCAGCAGTTAATATTCGGCTTGGCGAACGGAAGCATATACGCGCTAATGGCGCTTGCAATCGGAATGGTTAGCTCTACGACAGGCATCGTTAATTTTGCACACGCCTCCGTTGTAATGATGGGCGCAATGGTAAGCTGGTGGATGATGGTAATATACGGGCTCAGCTATATACCCGCTCTATTCGTGGCAATAGCCGTCAGCATAGTGCTGAACATAGTTATGTATGAGACGTGCGTTAAGAAACTCGGAGATTTGCAGGATAATGTAGGATGGATCATCACACTGTTCGGGGCGTCTATCATATTGGACAACATTGCGCGAATGTTGTTCGGTACCGAGCCGCAGGCGTTTCCGTATTTATTCGGCGGCAAAATGGTAACGTTTTTTGGTGCAAACATCATGCTTCATGAGCTGATGATGATAACCATAGCCGTCGTTATAGGAGTTGTATACCAGACGATAATAAAGAAGACCCGGTTTGGCAGGGCCGTGCGCGCTGTTGCATTCAGGCCGGCCACGTCGGAACTGATGGGCATCAAGAGCGAAAAGATAATATTGTCCTGCTTTGCCATGGCCGGAGCCGTTGCGGCGATAGGCGGCGCACTAATCGCGCCTATTACTTTTGCCAGTTACACCATGACCTATTCAATCGGCCTGAAAGGATTTGCAGCCGCTGTGCTGGGCGGATTTGGAAACACAAAAGGAGCGTTTATCGGAGGCTTCATTTTGGGTCTCATTGAAGCCTTCATAAGTATATTTGTCCCCGCCGGGATAAAGGATTCGATCAGCTTCGTCATTATGATTATTGTGATAATATTTTTACCGGAGGGGATAATGAGTGCCAAGTTTTTCAACAGAAACTTGTCCGCTGCGGAAAAAGTATAGCCTGTGGTTTACCATACTGAAGCTGGCATTGCTGTTCATTTGCCTGGCATTTCCATTTATGGCCGGTAATTATTATTTGAGATTTGCCATAGTTTTATTTATTTACATCATTGTGTCGATCGGTTATGACATTTCTTCAGGGTATTGCGGTATGCTGACCCTTTCCGCCGCGGCTATTTTCGGCGCCGGTGCATATGCGTCGGCAATAACGGTTACGACCCTTAAAATGCCGTTCCTGGTCGGTATGCTGGTGGCAATGGTTGTTACCGGACTGATCAGCTTTCTGATATCCTTGCCCGCATATAAGGTAAAGGGCAACTATCTTGCCCTGATAAGCCTCGGCATTTTAGAGATCGTGCAGAGGATACTCAACGATTGGACTTCTTTGACGCATGGCGCGGCAGGATTTTTCCTCCCCCCATGGTCCATATTCGGTATGAACCTCACTGATTATGCAAAATACTATGTAATATTTTTCTTCCTGATTCTCATCATGTTATTTGAATGGGGCCTGATCAAGAGCCATTGGGGCCGTGATTTTATTGCGGTCAAGAATGACGAGATAGCGGCGTCGGGAGTAGGTATAAACAACAGGAAATTCAAGGTTATAGCGCTGCTCATAAGCTCGATGATCATCGGGGTAGCCGGCTCCCTTTACGCGAGCTACAGTGAATTTATCAGTCCCGACACGTTTGGATTCTACCTGACAATATTTATCCTTTTAACAGTCGTTATAGGCGGAACAGGCACATTGAGCGGTCCTGCTATCGGCGTTACCATCGTAATGATAATACCGGAATTCTTTAATGCGTCACCGGACCTTAAGCAGATAGTCTTCGGCGGGCTTCTCATCATACTGACGCAGGTTATGCCCGGAGGTATTACAGGAAGAATAAAGGAACGTTTCAGGGCGATAGATGATAACAGACATATAGAAAATTTAGGCGACAGGCCGCCGATAAGCTTTGAAAAATACAGGGTTAATGCGGATGGCCCTGAAAATATCCTTGAAGTAAAGAATCTTACGAGGAGATTCGGTGGACTTACGGCTGTCGGGAACCTAGACCTTGAGGTTAAGAGAGGTACGGTACATTCCCTGATCGGACCGAACGGAGCTGGCAAGACGACCACGGTTAATTTGATAACGGGTATCGACAAGCCGAGCGAAGGCAGCGTTATATTCAACGGTGAGGATATAACGGGAATGGAACCTTTCGATTTGGTGAAGCGCGGAATAGCCCGGACATATCAGCATGTCAGGCTGTTCAAAGACTTGCGTGTAATAGATAACGTGGCGATGGGCGGAAGAATATACTACACATATGGTTTAGCGGGCGCAATTTTCCATTCGCGCAAGAAAAGAAAAGAAGAAAAAGAAGCATATCTGGAAGCTTACGACTGCCTGAAACTGATCGGCCTTGAAAGCAAGTCAAATTTTGATCCCGGAAGCCTTTCAACAGGACAGCAGAAACTGGTGGAGATCGCCCGTGCTCTATGCGAGAAGCCAAAACTCATGGTACTGGACGAGCCTTGCGCTGGTCTCAATGAAACGGAAGTAGAAGAGCTTTCCGAGATAATTAAGAAAATAAGAGATGTCGGAATAACGGTACTTATGATCGAACACCATATGAGCATAGTAATGGGCATATCTGATTATATAACGGTTATAGATTACGGCAAGAAGATTGCGGAGGGTACTACGGCGGAAGTAAGCGTGGATCCGGTAGTAAGGAAAGCCTATCTGGGAGAAGAGGTGACGGCGTGCTGAAGGTTGATAGTTTAACAATCGCTTACGGCAAGACAGAGGTCGTACACCACGTGTCCTTTGATGTAAAGAAAGGCTCGGTTGTAACGATAGCGGGAGCCAACGGAGCCGGAAAGAGTACGATACTAAACACCATTGTAGGTCTCCACCGGTCAAAGGAAGGGAGTATCCTGTATAAGGGCGAGGACATAACCAGGACAGCTCCGGATAGGCTCGTCAGTAAAGGAATAAGGCTTGTCCCCGAAGGCAGGCAAATATTTGCGGAGCATACTGTTGAAGAGAACATGCTTCTAGGAGCGTATGTGGAAAAGGACGCCAAAAAGATACGTGACCGAATGGACCAAATGTATGACCGCTTTCCAAGGCTCAAGGAAAGACGCAAGCAGATCGGAGGCACATTGTCGGGTGGAGAGCAGCAGATGCTTGCAATAGCAAGAGCGTTGATGACGGGACCCGACCTTCTTATCCTTGACGAGCCGTCGCTCGGTCTCGCGCCGATAATAGTTAAGGATGTCTTCAAACTGTTGACGGAGATAAAACAGACGGGTGTAACAATATTGCTGGTTGAGCAGATGGTCGATAACGCGCTAAGCATTTCGGATTACGCGTATGTTCTCGAGACCGGAAATATAGTATTTTCGGGTACCAAGGACGAAGTGAAGAACAGTGATGATATTGTAAAGGCCTATTTAGGTAATGTTTGATTAAAAAATTATGAGAGCAGGTCTTTGTAGGCCAATGCCATGCGGTCTAAAAAAAGGTTTTTTGGGTAATATATTTCCGGTGGAAATGGTTAACCTATAAATAAACTGCCGGGGGTTAAGATGAATCTGGCGAACGCGGCAACCTGAAAGGTTCTGATCCACGGTGCCCACGCCCAGGGAGTCTGAAAGGTATTTTGCCGTGTGGTTGACGTTCACTCCGAGGAACAGCTGGCTGTCGCAGCAGGAGATGATCTCCTGCCAGGCTTTGACGGATACCGGTTCTCCAGCTGGGGCAGCGACTGGGTGATTATGGTGCAGCTTATCCCCCTGGACCGCATGGTGGCTATTCTCTTATTGAAGTCTGGTATGGCGCCAATGTTGCAAAACTCATCAAGCATTAAGTTCACTTTTACCGGGCAGGACCCGCCGGGGTTTTTGTTGCTAACTTGGTAAGCCTGATGAATAGAAAGCTGAAGAAAAGGAAGGACAGGAAATCAAAGGTTGAGTCGGTGTCCCAAACCACACATTAAAAATCGCACGGTTCCTTTCAGGGAGCCTCAAAGTCTATGTCGCTCACTTCGGTTAATTGGCGAACACCTGGAGGCGCATGCTGAGGCCCTAGATGACGCCGTCCTTCTTTAAACGGTCGAGTAGATGTGCGCCTCTCAGGCTTTAGGAGACGCTTTGTGTTCCCTGTTTCTCTTGATATGGCGCTAACTGATTCGTTTTGGGGTGGCATCATTCTTTTGATAATTGTATATTTGAATTCTTCACTGTATCTCGTCATAGTGTTTCCTCCTTGTTTACATTACTAACTATAGTTTTTTTAGAGGTCTATGACAACTATTCTGACACAGGGGGAGCTTCTCGAAGAGATAACTTAGATAAAACAAAGGATTAAGGTTATTTTCTTTGGCTGTCTCAACAATGCTATAGATAATAGCACTGGAAGTAGCCCCACGCGGGGTGTTTGAAAACAGCCAGGCCTTGCGACCTACCACAAATGGTTTTATAGAACGCTCACTGCGGTTATTATCAATTTCCAACCGGCCATCCTGCATAAATGCCACTAGTTTATCCCACTGGTTCAGGCAATAAATAATCGCCTGGCCAAGAGCACTCTTGGGCAGTACCCGGTCGTAATGATAATTAAGCCACGCCGAAAAAGCATCCAGCACCGGTTGGCTGCGCGCTAAGCGATTTTGATAGCGTTCTACAGCGGTGGCATATTTTAAATCACGCTCAATGGCAAAGAGATGGTTACAGAAGTTCAACCCCTCCTTGGCTACTGTTGACACGGATTGTGCCGAAGCCGGCAGCGCTTTGAGCGCCTCATCATATTTGCGCCGTGCATGAGCCCAGCAACCTACCAGGGTAACATTCAGCAAACAGTTATAGCCGGCGTAGCCGTCAACTTGCAGGTAACCTTTGAAGCCATCCAGGAACTTACGTGGATGCTCGCCCGACCGTGTCCTCTGGTAATCATAGAGGATGATAGGCGGGTCTTCCCGCCCGGTGCGGTAAAG
>NZ_AUMW01000047.1 GCF_000430885.1 Desulfotruncus alcoholivorax DSM 16058
TGGCTTAATCCTGAACATGTTAAAGAACCGGCATCTAAGGAAAAGTGTTTTGCTTAATTTAATGACATATACCCCGGTAAATAAAATCATAGGCGGTCTCCAAAGGGAGGGGAGATATATGGTCTTAAGAACAAGCAGCCGCCGCTTGCGGTCGAGCGAAGCGAGAGTCTTGACCCATGTGCTAGACTTAATAGACCCGACCGTATACCCAATTTATTCATTGGCGTATATCCGTCAGTCGGGTTACCCTATTACTAGCACATGGAGTCAAGACCGGCGTCGGTAAAATACTATTTTTTAAACATTTATGCGACAACTATCTTGACAAATACCGATAATAGTATTTTAAATAATCATTTTCCGGAGAATCAAATTGGCATTGCAAAAAAGCATCATCCGGCTCTTGATATTCACTCAAAAGCAATGCCCTTTCTACAATATTTGAGGCTATTATCTCTTTTAAAAGCGTAGTTTTACCAGTTCCCGGCGGCCCATTTATCGAGAAAATTCCACCTGGATATTCATTATCTGATATACCTATATTGATTGCAATTTGCTGCATCAGGCTAGGGTTATAAATCGAAGGCCATTTGCCAAGTGGATATTTTTCTGGTGATAGCCATTTTTTCATCTGGGAAACATCAATGTCTATCTCTGTACGGTCTATTGTTGGCTTATTAAGTGCTTCAATATACTTTACAATTTTATCCCCTTTTTGAACCTTGCGTCTGATCATATCAATATCCGACACATAAAAGCTTGATAACATATCGGTATTGGTATCAATATCATCTTCTTCATCTTCCTGTACACTCTGCTTACTTTTTTCTTTTCTTTTCTCATTTTCCTTTTTGGTAAACTTTTTATTTATGACAGCACAAAAAACACTATTGTTTAAGTTAAGCAATATTTTTTCCATAACAATAGTATAGAATTTCTCCAAATCCTTGTATTCAAGTTTGTTGCCGACAGATGTTAGGATATCATTCATTTCACTGTTCAGCTTATCTATTTCAACTGTACTTAAATCTGTTCTTAAATTCTTCTCTGCAATTATTTTAGCAACTGCCCACACAAAAGTAGAAACTGAAAAAGATTCCTCAATGTAGGTTCCGTCAGAAGCCAATTTAAACGCACAAATGCATGACAGTGAATTATCTTTTTCTATTGCATCATCTTTTTCACCAATAGAGTCTAGCATATCCATAATCAAATCTTGGGATTTAATTTTACCTAAATAAACATCATATGTATATTTAGGATCAGCCTTTACTATCCAAGGCATTCTATTATTCATATTATTAATATATACTGTATCTTTTGTTTTTTCCGGCCAGAATGGTGAAAAAAACTCTAAATTATACCAGTAGTTCAAAATCTTTTGTGTTTTATCCATTTCATTTATTCCACCTTATTTCTTAAATTATTTAAGAGCCAATTGCATAATTCTAGTGCCATAAAACACAAGGCTCTTAAAATATAGAAAAACAAATTTACCCTGACCAAAAAAGTTAAAATATCTCAATAAAGCTCCTAAAAATAAAAGGTTTCACCTCATTACTTATAGAAGTGTTCTTTATCCCACAACAAAAAACACAAGCGAGGTGAAACCCTACATGTATATTCTTGGTGAAATGCTTTTTCCCTTTGAAGTTTTACTAAAAAATTTTACTGAGACAGATAAGTGTTTACAATCACTTTAAAACAGATTAAAACAATCAAAATAAAATAGACTGCAGTCAGTCCGTCAGTCAGTCTGTGCAGAAAATAAAAAAGCCAGCCCCAATAACGATAGCCGGCTAAAGCACACACTACAAACTTTGCAAATAATTTTTCCTTAAAATATCAGCCCTTGCCTCATCCAACTTCTCCCGGAAAACAATAGCAAACCAAGCTGACCTGTTACTTCTAGGTGGATAAACCCTATACTTATCAGCCACCTTGCAAATTGCCTCAACAACCACATCTTCGCCATAGTCCGCCTGGCTGGCTAACTTTAAAGCCAGCGGTAACAAATCAAAGAAACCGGTAGCGATAAAGTAACCTTCTAAACCACCCCCCTGTGAATTAACGTGCAGCGCTTCAAAGAGTCAGCTGTATATGTGCCGGGTGATGGGCTGGCGATGATCTTCTCACCAGGGTCAGGCAGGGGGTAGCCACCTGTCTCTTCCAGGCGGCAACGCTCAGTTTCCGTAGCGCTAAGCCACCAGTCGACTAATTGGGCGGCAGCTGCTTTGTTTAAGTGATACTGGCGGATCAGGTCCAGCACTCTGGCCTGCTCGTTGCCCCGGGGCAACCGGGCCAGTTCCTGGGCCAGGCGTGGCCGTAAGTGCCCCTGACCCAGTTCTTCTTTTAGCTGCGGGTCCAGGTCATTTAAAAGTTTGATGCGGCGGCTAACCCAGGATTTGCTTTTGCCCCATAGCGCACCTACTCTGCTCATGCTAAAGCCTGCTTTGATTAAAGCTGCCATCATGTAGGCTTCTTCTATGGCGCTTGGGGCTCTGGTTAAAAGGCTTTGGGTACAGTAGACGATCATTGCGGTGCGCTGGTCAAAGTGGCAAACACGGCATAATATTTGGGGCTGCTTTAGCCTGCGCACGGCACGGACGCGGTAATGGCCGCTTAAGATGTAGTAGCGCCCATCTTCTCCGGGGTGTACCAGGATAGGTTCTAAAAGTCCGTTTTCTTTGATGGATACTACCAGCCCGGCCAGGTGCGTCTGGTTGTAATAGGCCATGCGCAGGGGGTTGTCCACCAGTTTGTGGCAGGGCAAAGCTAAGACTTGTCCCGCCGGTGGGCTGTCTTTGTTGCAGTGGGGTTATTATCCATGCGATTTCCCTCCTCTGTTGGCTGTTTTTAGCCGCGAATGTTTTTGTTGCCTCACAGTTCCATTTTAATCGGGAGGGTAGGCTGGATAGTGTTTCTTTAATTTTAGCGGGATATTTCCTGTTTATGGATCTGTCTTTAGCTTGCCGTAAATATTGCTTATGGCTTTATTCCATGCGGCAAAAATACGGTTTAGAATGTTTAAATGGCGATAAAAATATTCCTGAAATTTTGAACGTAGGAATTTACCCGGCAGTAGGTCGGTTAAAAGCAGGCGGAACCCTTGTTCTCGGGTAATTGTGTTGGTGTAGATGGATTTGGGCGGTGGCCATATTAAAGGAGGATCTTGTTCGGCCGGATTGGTTGTTGATAGGTATTTTAAGTATAGTTTTTGTATTTCTTGCGCTGTTATGATGAGTTTGCCAGCACCATGTATAGCTTTGTAGAGCGTGCTGTGTGCTATTGTATTGTTCTTGTCACATAGTTTTTCGGGTAATGCCCGCCAGGCTAGTTCTGTGGTCTCGTACACAAATCCGATAAATGACAGTGCTTGTAGTGTTAAGGTGGTCCCACGTAGGCAAAATGAAGGGTTTATTTTTTGTTGCAGGTTGCATTCTGTACAGCTGTATACCGGTATTGGTACTTGTACAGGGAATAGTTTTATCTGTTCCCATTGGCCAAATACCCAGTTTTCTGGTATGTCTATATCCCAGTGCCATCGGTTACAGGTATATATATATTGAAATGTGTTAATTGCTGCGCAAGCAGGACATATACCGATTTCTGTGCCGATATTTTGGCTTCTCTCTGCTGTCCAGGTTTTGCGTACCGAGGTAAATAGTGTTACAATATTCATGTTTTATGGAAGTCCTCTCTGAACAAACTCTTCCCAGTGGGAAGAGTTTATTATTCTTTTTCCCTTGCTGCATTTGAACATTTAATATGCCTTTCGCTTATTAAAGAACTTTCGGTTCAAATCTTTATTAAACCTTTCATCTACTAAACAATATTTGCTTACATCAATTTATTATAATCTTGAGCGCCGTAAAAGAAGCGCAGAATGTTCACTTTTTTGGCATCTTCATCCACTTTATAGATAATAATATAGTTTTTTACCACAGCCTTGCGGTAACCTTCTTTTTCCAAGCGACTGTCATTACACTTAGGATACATCATCGGATTGCTTTTCAAATATGCGTAGCATTTTTCTACCTCATCAAGAAAATTTGATGCAGCCGTTGGATTTGCCAATTGAACAGCAATGTATAAAACGATATTGTCTAAATCCTGATGAGCAAGTTCTGTGACAATCAACTTATACATTGTATTTTTCTCTTATACTCTTCAGAGAAGCATCCCCGTCAAGTATTTTCCCTTCTGTTAATTGTTCTTCGGCAGCACTTAATTTGCGGTAGACATCCGACATGAACATCTTTTCCTCGTACAGCTTCATGCTCATGATAACCATATCGCCATATCCGTTTTTTGTCACAAAGATTGGCTCATCCGAAGCATGACACATTTGAGAGATTTCACTTGTCTTTTTTAAATCCCGAATCGGAATTATTTTTGGCATAATTACCAGCTCCTCTCGTAGCTCTATTGTACCATAATTATGCCCTTATATCGATATTATTATTTACTTGGCCATAAAAAAGGCTTCAGCCGAGAGTATCTGATAAAAGCTGTTGAGCAGTGTATATACTAGCCGTTTCTGAGAGAGCAGGTAAAAGGTAGCCGGTGAAAGCTTGTCCGGCGTAAATACACCGTCAATGATTATCTCGACGGTATATTGAAAATATGGCAGGCAAAAGGAAGGCAGGTAGGAAATGGTCTTTCCGCAATGCTTGCAATAGTATCGTCGGATTAAAATACGGCCACAAAAGTTTGTGTCTATGATATTGCGCTCATAAAAACTATGTTTTTGCGGTGGCACCTTGATTAGGCATTCCGGATTGGGACAAGAATCAGGGACGGGGAAAGGAAAGTTTTTCCCTATACGCTGATACTCTTCCGGTGTTGCTGTTGTATAGAATATCTGCTGCATTATTATCACTTCCAGCAAATATTCTACCTTTTCCAAAGGACAGTTTTGGAAGGTAATATCTGTTAGGACTGACGGACTGACTATTTATTAATCCTAATTTAATTTAAAAAGTTTTAGCAGTTTATTTTGGTATTGTTATCAATTGCAGATTGTTCAATCTGATAATATGGCTGGTTTTTGGCTAATTGAAAATGAGATTCTACACTGAATGTCCAAAACTGCCACCTTCCTTTTGTTTTCATATGCCATGATTGAAAGATATAATAAATGCCTGAAAATAGCCGGTGTTTTGCGGCTTTTTCAAGCATGCCTATTCTTCGTTAATCCGCCTTCTGTGTGGGGTCTGGCATTTTGCGCCCGCCTTAACCCCCCGCCTTGAATTTCGCGACTTTTCGCGCATGACCGCGCGCCCGCTCTTACACTGCAAGGCACAGAGTTTATACCCCCCTACCTTACACCATTATTACATCGGTTGGTCTCTAATCGCCTTGATCTTTCTTTGTTTCTTTGTAATAATTAAGTCAAAGAAAATTTGTATATTAAATCATTGCTCAGCATATACTAAGTAAGGATGAACACTAATGTTACAAACAACCCTACCGGGAGGTAATTATATGTTGAAAAAGCGTATTTCCGTATCACAGAAGCGCCAAATCACCATTCCAATAGAATTTTTTAACAGCCTCGGCATTGAAAAGGAAGTTGAGTGCTATCTCCAAAACAATGCCCTTGTTATCCGTCCTGTCCGCGATAACACCGGCGAATTTGACGAGCAAATCCTTGCCGACTTAATATCTCAAGGCCTTTCCGGGCAGGAGCTTCTTGAAAGGTTCAAGGAAATGCGGCGCCAGGTCCGGCCTGCTGTTGAACGCTTGCTGGAAGACGCCCGCCTTACTGCTGCCGGAAAAGATCAATTTTCCACCTATGAAGACGTTTTTGGCCCGGAGGTCGAATAATGCATAAGTTGATTATTCTGCCTCCTGCCGCCCGCTTTTTAAAAAGTTGAAAAAAAAACCGCTTAAAGCGGCTTTTCAAAAAGCTGTCGACGAAATCCTCAAAGATCCTTATATGGGTGAACCCAAAACGGGCGATCTTTCCGGCGTCTTTTGTTATGATATCTACTACAATAAAACAAACTACGAGCTGGCCTATATAATCATTGAAGAAGGCGACTCAACCGTTGTTGTTATCTTAGCCGGCACCCGTGAAAACTTTTATCAGGAATTGAAACGGTACATGAAAAACCTTTAAGCGTCAGCCCCTTACGAGGCTTTTCTTATTTCCCCACCTTCCGTCTTCCCTTGCCGTCTTTGAATCATGACATGACCTGCGCAGGCTCTGCAGGTTATTTATATCCAAGGCAGCGCCACCTTCCTTGATAGGCACTATATGGTCTACAACCGTTGCCGGTGTTACCTTGCCTTCTCTTTCGCAGTGCTCGCACAGGAGGTTTATGGCAAGCTTCTGTTTTCGAAGCCGCTGCCATTGGGGTGAGTTATAGAACCGCTTGCTGAACTCATCTCTTTTGAAACGGCTATATTTTTTATATTCCTCCCTACGGTGCCGGCCACAATACTGTTCATCGGTCAACGCATGACATCCGGGATAACTGCAAGGACTTTTAGGCTTTCTTGGCATCAGGCTTCACCTGCTTATCCTTTTCTTTGAAACAAAAAGGGAACATGCACAGCACCTTTCGGCGTGTCACCAATGTTCCCCAGATACAGCCTTTGCACTTGCACATATGTATCTCTCTGTTTTTGAGCAATAAAAACTCCCGGACGATTTCCGAGAGCTACAGCTAAACTTTTTCAGTTTAAATTTTAACACTAAAAAAACGACACGTCACTGGCACCTTACTGTACTTTCACTGTACTTTTACTGTACTTACGTGATTTTTTCACTTAAGCAAACGCACCATTTGAATTAACTTGTCCTCAGGGTCCTGGCGAAATACTCTGAAACCGTTTCTAGAATAAAAGTCAATAAGCCTAGTCTTGTCCTGACATTCTACAAAAACAACCCTGCCTCCGATTAACTCCTGCACCCTGAAAATAACGGAAATCGCATAATCCATTACTGCGTCTCCAGTTATTTTGTCAGCATATAAACTGTTTTTTCCAAGCTGACCAATTAAAAAGGCTGGTATTTCAGTAATCATTCCGTCGCCTTTTCTTGAATAAAGCCCTTCAAGTCTACGTATTTGAGACGGGCTTGTACCTTCTGGGATTTTAAGCGTCTGCATGGCTATAGCAAAATATGCGAGAAGCTTGAATTCTCCTGCCAGCATTGCCTCTTCATCAAATACCAGGTATGTACGGCTCTTGGCTTTCCGTTCATAGATAGCGGCCTTTTCCTTTAAAAAATTTTCTATATCCGGGTCTTTTTCGCATTTAAAAACAGAAATGACTTCCGATACCTTTTCCTCGGAAGTCATCTCTAAGAATTTTTCGAGAGCGATAAGCAGCGTCTTAATATCTCTTCACCCCTTGCCATCGCCTCTGCGGAAGTCAGTTTTTGGTTGACAGGCTTCACGTCTTTAGATGAAAGCACCTCTACCAACTTCTCAACCGCTTCCGGTTCCCTGATAATAATGTTCTTATCAAAGGAAACAGTTGCCATTGGATCCACCTTCTTTTCAATCCACATCTTTTACTATTATTTTATGCCGTATCGCCTTAAAATTCAAAGAAAATTTACTAAACCCGAATAGAAAAATATGGCACCGCATAAATACTCTCATAAAATATGGTCCCGCCTTGGTAAGCATTATTAAGAGGCGCGGCGGGCTCTATCTATCATATAATATTCCACCCCTATGTTTTTGTCGATAGCTATTTAGCCCCTATACGAGGATTGAGTCTTGTCCCCTAATAGTATAAACTAAAATTAACGGGAAGGGGATAATCATGCAACGTAAAAGATATCCGAAAGAATATAAGGACCAACTAATCAAGGAAGCATTAGAAATCGGCAATGCCATTCAAGTGACTTATCACCGGTAAAATTTATTGAACAATTAGCAGCCGTTAAAGTGAAACCAAAGGAGTCAGTCAGTATTTTGTCTGGTAATATGTAACATAATTACCAGTTAACAAATGTTATTATTAATAATATTTTACTTACAAAATACACTAAGGAGGGAGAAAAACCACCTTAAACAAGGTCAAAAAAATGTCTTGACATCTTTAGCCACCATATTATTTGTTGCAGTATTACATAATCTGCAATTTTCCTAGCTTCGCATTATTGACATTAGCGGCTAAAAAATTTAGTATGCATAGACGAACTAATTAATAAATTTCAGCTTATCGAGGTAGGTAGAAAAGACCAATAGTTATTAAGTGGCAAAATTCAACATAAATATAAAATTTCCTTCTGTTCGAGAAAAATATTCGGTAAATATGTTTACCCAAACAAAAACAACCCGGTAGCCGGGTTGTTTCCCTTTTTTGGGGGTGGTTTAGCGCATGAAAAATGGCTCTGGAAATATTCCTGGGCAGCATTTTTACCATGAAAAAAGTACAGATATCTGCACTTATCCTGAGTAAAACACCAGAACCCATGTTTGCAACACCAGGAAAATCAAGGGGTAATAAAAATGGGGAAGGCCCTTTATCTTAAAAAAATTACTCATGATAAGTTGGAGGGCGTTCTAAAGCAGTTTGAGAACCACCTGCTTGAAACTGACCGGGGTGGTGCTGCCAGGTCCTACTTACCAGGAGTCTTGCGCCAACAATTAAGCTCTCCCTGGCATGGGTTAATCCTTAGTTTTTCGTGTAGAAGAGTTCAACCTCTGCTCCCGCCTCTCTCATTCCCTTAAGGAAAGGATTAAGTATCAGAGCAGTGTTGCCTTCGCCCATATTGGGGCTGCTGTTGATCGCGATTACCTTCATTTAATTACTCCTTTATGGGCGAACGCCCAACGTTTTAACCATGCCTGAGAGTGATCTTTTCGAACATCGTTACAAGCCCAACGCCAAGCAGATAAATTGATTCAATGCTGAGATTGTCTTCCGCTGTTGTATCGTAAAAAACATTGAGTTTGGATTCGAAATTATTTTCTAATTTGCTGTAACAAATGAGAATTGGAACCTTTGGCAGGGGATGTAAAATAAACGAAATATCAGCGATGAAACTGGTGTCCTTCGGTTTTCCACCAAAAACATATAAAATGTATTCAAAAAGATCGATATGATTATCGATAATCTGTTTTAAAGGTTTTTCAAATCTCTGTTCATAAAGCGGGTTAAATTTCATCCCATTTTTCAGTTCCCTAAAAGAAACCCACTTTCCAGAAACATTAGAACCCGCACTAGATATAATATAGTTGAGTAATGGTATCGCTACCCATACATTTATGTGACAGTCAGATGCGATATTACCTTCATGATCAACAGTATAATTTTTACTAAGACATTTAATCGTCAATTTATTGCCGGAAAGCGTAGCCCCTAATCTTTCCGCTGACAAAGAAAAATCTATTGCGGGAATTTTTCTTTTCAACTGCTCAAGGAATTTCTCCAGTTGCTGTTCATAAGTTATTTGCTTTACAATCTTGCCTTCAAATTTGTCAATTATAGTTCTCTCCAGATGGGGGCACTCGTTCAGACGCTTTTGCCCCTTGATTATCGCTGCGGCAAAGGCCAGGCATGTCGCCACTTGGCATTGTCTACAATTTAATTTTGGGAGTAATTTGTAAATTTCTAGAGGATTGTTAAGCTGGGTCACATAGCTTATCCCCTTTCTAATAGAAAAATTTATATTGATTCCAATCCTTTATTAAGTTTTCTTATCAGTGAAATAAATATTTCCTTTTCATTCCTGTCAAGAGCGGACATGATTTTATGCATGTAATTGTTGTGTACGGGAAGAAAAACGTTGATAAGTGCAATGGCCCTGCTAGTAAGGTTGACCCGGAACACTCTTTTATCGGAGGGTTCAGACCTGCGAACCACCAGGTCTTCTTTTTCCAATCGCTCTATCAGACCGGTGATATTGGCCCTGGAAACCAGCATCTTTTTACCTAATTCTGACTGGATCAAACCCCGGTCACCAGCCATGTACAGGTGAATTAGGGCATTAAACTTTGGCCAAGAAAGGCCATACTGGGCGAAATGCATAGAGAAAACATCTTCTAAATTATCATAGAGCTGCATCAGTTCATGTAGCGTTTGTGTTGAAAGGTAACGGTCCTGAGTACCTCCGTTTTCTTGAATTTTTTTAACCTCCTTTGTTAGTTGTTAGCATATTAACAATATTGTAAATATATTAACAATCAAAGTCAAGATTCTTTTAGAATTTTTTTAAAATAAAATCATCTATTGCAACAAATATATTTGCTCTTTTGATAGTTAAGTCCGTATAATTGTGTAAAATAGGTTTCCAAAAAAATACTGGAGCCAGACAAATTCCTCAGTTAGAATTGAATTGCCAAAACAAACCTAACAAAGGAGGAATTTGCATGGCTCAATACCAGATTACCGTAAATCAGGAACTTTTGCACCGTCTATTTTTAAGCAATAACAAAGATTCTGGAGTAGCAGCCCTGTTGGAATCCGTATTGAACCAAATCTTACAGGCGCAAGCCACCGAACAACTTCAAGCTGAGCCATACGAGCGTACCAGCGAAAGGAAAGGGTACCGTAACGGTACATCCCCGCACCAACTAACCACCCGGGTAGGAACCATAACCCTACGTGTACCGCGTTT
>NZ_AUMW01000048.1 GCF_000430885.1 Desulfotruncus alcoholivorax DSM 16058
GTTAGCTCAGCATTTTGCTGTTCCAGCAGTTGGCAGCGTTTTTGTAGTTCATAAATTGTGGCAATGTTAGGTGAATTATTCATATATTTATAATTCGACTATTTTTTGCATTACCCTCTTAAGTCCCCCTAAATATTGAAAAAATTATCGAAAGATCAGATTACTGTACGTGCTGTTACTGCAGGGTGAGCTTGCTTTTGTTCCAACTCCAGACCATCGAGTAACCAGCGTAATTCCCGGCGGCTGATTTTGATCGAGGTGCAGTTCTTTTCTGCCGGCCATTGGAATTTCCCGCGTTCCAAACGCCGGTAATGAAGCCAAAAGCCATTGTGGTCCCATTGCAAAATTTTAAGCTTGTCACGCTTACGATTGCAAAAGACAAACAGACAGGGGGTAAAGGGATCCAGCTTGAAAACTTGACTTACCAATGCTGCCAGCCCGTCGATTGATTTGCGTAAATCCGTGTTGTCGCAAGCCAGGTAGACTCGCTCTACGCCTGTATCATTTAGCATGTTGCCGCTAATGTTCGTATTACGTCTTGAAGTAATGCCGGATTAAAACCGGGTTGGACTTCTATAGCTGCCAGACCTATTTTTATGAGTAACCCGTTTCCCTGGCCGGAAGGACCTAATTCATTTAGTTCCACTGGCAGCCACTTGGTTGATGTGGTTTGCGGGTTTTCTTGTGATCTAATCTTTTTCAGCCAGTACCATAGCTGGTTGGGTATTATGCCATTGGCTGCGCACCAGGCTGTCCCGCTCAGGCCGCTGTTCCTAAATTCGGCTATACGGGCTTCCCATTGTTGACGTATTTCTGCCTTAGTTGCGTTGGTCATAAAAAATCCTCCCTAATTTGTTGTTTGGGGAAGATTATCTCATAAGTTCGGTGCCGTTTGTAGGTGGTTTCTTTTTGACGCTTACCTTCGTAGGCACTTTTTCTCTTAACCATTTGTCAAAATCCATTGCCTTCTTTTCAATGTTAGGTATATTCTCAAGAAGTTGTAGATTGCCGATATAGTTACAATCTCCGATAAAATCATTGATTTTTCCCTGGGGAACACCTTTGGCAGCCAACCGTTTGGGTGTGAACTCACTTTTGGGGAACATGTGGTCAACGTGAAAATTGTGCCGCAAGTCCGCCCAAGGGTACAGAATTGATAAAATTACCAGGGTATCACCCTGACCGTATTTCGAATACAGCAGATTGTTGATGTCATCCTCGGTAAACTGCAGAGTTCTGTTTGTACCCTTGAAGCGTTCAATAATTTTCTCCGTAGGGAATCCGCTTGCACCGTATTTTTTGATTATGTCTCGAACCGGCTTTAACACCCCGTCAGGTGCAAAACTGAATACTCTTTTTAACAACGAAGATACAAACCACCGTTTGATCTTTTTCCTATCCTCAATCCTTGAAGTGGAAATCTCATAGTTGTTTGGCAACCCGATGGTTTTCAAGTAATAGGCAATCGGTATTATCAGGTTATTGGATGTGATGTTCTCCCGGCTGAATCCGAAACTGCTAATCAGATTCAGCGCGTCACGGATTGCCTTGGTGATGTTATCCCATTCGCTTTCAATTTTTAGCATATTGGTACGGTTAAAGTTATCTACCTTAAATGTGATATCCTCCATATCACACAAAACGAGACATGCTTTCAGCACAATATCCTTGTTGATGTTGAACCCATGTCCAATTTCGTTTACCTCGTCAACAAAATCATTTATTTCTTCACGGGCATCCCGATTTTCCCATTGTGCTGTGGCAAAGGACAGCAAAAGGTCAGAGTAACTAAGCGTAGTTCCCCCGCTGTTAACGCGAATGAAAATATTCAGCACTTTGTCGAGTTCCGCGCTTTGCTCCAAATAATAACTGATGATGGGGTTTACATGGATTACTTTATGGAGCTTGAATAACGCCCGGTTCGCAAACCGGCTTTTTTCCTTATCGGGGTTGGCCAATAAGCATGACTCAAGCAGGTAATCGTTTACTTCGTCCTGCTCTTTCAAATCCAGTATTTTGCCGACAGGAAACCAATGATGGTTATCGTCATTCGCCTTCGCTTCGGTATCGGTCAGGAATTCAAAGGCATACGCTAAGTCCTCGTCCTCTGGCTTGGAAAGCAAATCCAAATACAGCTTTTTTTTCGGATATGCTTGTGGATTGTCCCAACGTTTATATGGCAACTTGTCAGCATATGTCCCTTTCAAAGCGATATAAAGCGAGGTCAATCGTTGTTGCCCATCCAACACGGCCATTACATCGTCGCTACCACTAATATTTGCTTTTGGGTTATGGCGATTATCCTTTTTATGATAGTCTCTGAGAAATTCGTAAAATTTAAAGTCGGCCGCCTTTTCTTTTGGAACTTTCCAGAAGAGGAAGGCGTTGATGGGATAATCGCGCATCAGGCTATCAAATAGTGTTTTGATCTGTTCCTGGCTCCATACAAATTCCCTTTGTATGGACGGCAGAAGATACTTTTTTGCGTGAATATCCGTTATAACCTGGTTGATGGTTAGCGGCGTTTGAAACGACATAACGTGATACCTCCATAATCATGGCAAAAGGCAAAGCAGAACCCGGTTATCCCAATGCATCGAAAATATCGAAAGCCGCCAGTTTTGCTGTTCGTAAATCCGATATCTTCCTGCCTTTATAATTCCAGACGCTCTGACCGCCATATATCAAGGTGGATCCCATTGTCAAGACACATTTTTTAAAAATTTAAGATACAAACAAGTGTTCCTTGCTGGTTAATTGCGGCAATATGCCAAGAGTAATTGCAATATTCAAGTTCCATATTTGCTATATATTAACAATTTAGCCTGGTTCCAACCCAAGGTTTTGGCCGCTTGCGAAGCCCTTTACAGTGCGGCCTGTGTTAGCCTGTTTGGGCGGGAGGCCCAAGCACAGCGTGGCCTCCCCGTAGGCCTTCCGGAAACACAGGCCGAGAGGCTCCATGTAAAGGGCGGCCAAAACCTCATTGAAACTGATAGACCTCCGCCGGCGTCCGGTAATCCAGAGACTGGTGGGGGCGCCGGTGGTTATAAAAATCGAGGTAATCACCAACCCTTTGGCGAGCTTGCCGTGGACTTGTATATTCGTTCAGGTACACCTCTTCATATTTCAGGCTTCGCCAGAGACGCTCGGTGAAAATATTATCAATGGCCCTGCCCTTACCGTCCATGCTAATTTTAATTCCGGCATCTTGGAGCAACTGGATGTACTGAGGGCTTGTAAATTGACTTCCTTGGTCGCTATTTAAGATGACCGGCGTGGATTGCATCAGCGCTCGTTTAACATCTTTCAAAACAAAGTCGATCTCTAAAGTCTGATCCATTGCCCAACTAACTACATAACGGGAATACCAGTCCATTACGGCTACCAAGTACATCCGCCCCCGGGTTAGCCTGATGTAAGTAATATCAATGCCCCAAACGTGATTAGGATACCCTGGAGTAATACCCCTTAGGAGGTAGGGGAATACTTGGTGTTCCATCCTCCACTTGCTCAGGTTGGGCCCGGGGCAAATCCCGGCAATGCCCATCTCGCGCATATGCCGCTGTACCGCTTTCCGGTTAATATAAAAGCCCTTCCGTCGAAGTTGGACGGTGATCCGGCGGGACCCATAAAAGGGGTATTTTGTATATATTTCATCGATACGGTGTTTGATGGCAATTTCTTCTGATGAGGGTTCTGCCGGTTTGTAGTAAAGGCTGGAACGGTTAAGGCTCAGCAGCTCGGCCTGGGTTTTTATCGTTATCTCGGGGTTATCCCAATCTACAAGGGCCATGCGTTCATTTCGAGTTAATTCAGAGGCCAGATTTTTTTTTCAACCAGTTGAGCTGTGTGGTTAGCCGGCCAACTTCCGCATAGAGGTCCTGTATTTGTTTTTCATAACCGGTCCTTATGGCATCCAGGCTCTTGCGTTCATCAGTAAAAAGCCTTGTTGGACCAGAAAATTAATCACGGAAATAATCGAATATGGAGACGTAACTGTTTTATGCACTGATTGCGCGCAAATATGCAAGCACAGCATGGATAAACCATGTCACACCGGGTCTGGTTGCAGGCGGGATGCTGCCAAGTAGCCGCCGCCCGGACAAACATTAAACCAGGGATTGCGCTGCCACCGGTGGTGGCTATAGCGCAGTAAATAAGCTGCAAACCGGCGGGCTGTTGCCCGGCTTCCGGTTATGACGTATGTTTTTTAATATTGGTTATAAAATTATTAGTATAGCCGAAAATAAAAAATTAGGTACCATTATATTGCGTATGCTCTGAATTGCAGCCCAATGAACCAGGATGAACCAAGATGAATCTTGAGTAAACTAAAGATCTTTTTTTAATTAACGGGATAATTTTAGGGCCAGCTATATACTTCTTACCCTTTAACACTAAATAACTCTCATTAACAAGAGCGGCTAACCGGCGGGTGGTTCTATTGAACGTGAAGAATCCTGGGAATACCCTCGGGAAGCATTGCGGGAAGCATTGGCAAATGCACTTTTGCACAGGGATTATTCACCACAAGCCAGGGGAAGTCAGATTCAGGTTGCCTTAAAACACTGCCGAGACGGTTAACCAGTTAAGCTACATGGACCGGGACGTTGCCTAAAGCTAGGGATTTAAAATATAAATCGGCGTGGCTCAAAAACTAATCCACATTGGCTATATCTCGTGAATGATGTTATGAGGAGCCGTATGCGTTAATAGCGCCAGTACGGTTCTGAGAGGGGTGTGTGACCAATTGGGCCATGGAGCAAATATTGTGACACTCCCAGAGGAAACGGGGAGAAACAGGGAACACAAAGCGTCTCCTAAAGCCTGAGAGGCGCACATCTACTCGACCGAATATAATGCACTTTCTAAGAGCCCGTTATCCCTAATACCATAGTTTCCACCGGTCGTTTTTATGATTTTATAATAGATTTCCAATGCAGTATCCGGTTCCAACCATTTCATTTGGCTAATTCCTTTAACGCCGGCTTATATCTATCAATAATTTGTTCGGCAACTTTTAGCTGTTTGTTTTTTTCCAGGCGTTTTTTTAAGGCTTCAAGAACATATTCAAGTTCATCAGGAGACAATCCGGCAAGTTGTTCTATAAGGGTATCGTTTGTGGCCAAGCCATACACCTCCAATTAGTGATGCAAATTCTATAATAAGTTTACCAAAAATTAAAGCCTGGCAAGACATTAGTTAGAAAAATTTTAGAATGAAAAGGAAAACAACAGAGGAGTGAGAAATACATGCGCAAAGCGGACTTTCAGGCCCGGATCAAAAAAATTGAGATAGCCAACAAAGTGCTGACCGACAGCTGGTCCCAAACCATCCGGGTGCAGCTTGACGAAATAGGCTTAACCAACGAGAATCTACTGGAGTTGCGCCAGTTTAAGACCAACGAGCAGGTTAAAGTTGTAATCGAGCCGGTACAGCTCACTTTATTTGATATGATGCCGGCTGGCAATCGAAAAGAGCCCCAGGCTAACGCAGCCACACATAGATGAGGCCGGGAGGTGTGCTGGATGATGGATAATATTTTTATCCGCACTGATCCCGCCGGAAACATTAAGCCAGATAAAGAGAAAAGCACCGAGCGGATTGACGGTGCGGTGGCACTGATCATGGCTCTTGACCGTGCGATTCGCTGCGGCGGCGATATGGGTGCTAGCGTCTATGACGAACGTGGGCTGTTGATTCTATAACATTTTAGCTAAACGATTGCATTCCGCAATACAATCGGGCATAATAATATCAGAATAGGAGGTGTTCATTATGGCAAGAACATCAAATATATTTGCCCGAGTCGAGCCGGAAATCAAAGAACAGGCAGAGCTTGTTCTAGAGCAGCTTGGTATCCCGATGTCAAATGCAATCGGACTTTTTCTTAGGCAGGTCGTGCTTCAGCGAGGTATTCCTTTTGAATTGAAGCTCCCGCAAAGTAAACCTCTGTCGGTGGGTACGCTTACCGAGGAGCAATTCAATGCTGAGATCGAGAAAGGTCTGGCTGATTTGACCGCTGGGAAAATTGTTTCTGCGGAAAACGTCGCCGACAGAATGCGCCAAGACTATAGAATATGAGCGAATGGACGGTTGTTTACACCGAGCAAGCTGAGCGCGACTTACGCAGCTTATTCGAGTACATCGCATTCTCCCTGCTTGAGCCGGAAATTGCAAAGAATCAAGTACGGCGGATCATGGACGCGGTCGCGAAGTTAAATGAAATGCCGCTGCGGTATCGTCTTTACGAAAAAGAGCCGTGGCACAGCAAAGGCTTGCGGGTTTTGCCAATAGACAATTATTTGGCATTTTATTTGCCTGTGGAAGCAAAAACGACGGTCGCGGTCATTCGCATTATGTACGGCGGACGTGATATTGAAGAACAGCTACGGCAAACGGAAGCAGGAAGGTAAACTAGACATTTGATTTTATGCATGTATTTATAAGGGATAAGGATGATAAAATCCCTTATCGAGCATCTGACCATAATTAGGTGCTTTTTTCATGCCCATTTTCAGGGGGTGGGCGGCACCGCCAGCGGCAAAACCGTCAATGAAAGAACGGCCATGCAGACCGCCGCCAGTCCATCAGTTTTGTAGTCCATACCATCCGGCCCTGGTTAGTAAGGCTCGAACAAGGAATGAATAAAGTGCTTTGGAGGAAAACACAGATCTGCTGGCTTTATTGGACGGGCCTCACATCTACCAATCAAAAGCGCCAGAGGGCTTAAATAAATACATTACATTGTTTGAACTGACCAATTTTGATTCCGCCTGGGCAGACGGCACGGCTTTTATTGCTGAAGTCCACCTGCAGGTGGATGTATGGGTAAAAGAAGCCAGCACCTCCCCTATCGCCGCTGAGGTGGACAAAACCATGAAGTTTTTAGGCTTGAATAAGATGCTCATCCTTGAATCTTTCATCCGAGAGTTTCGATCAAGGCCCGCTGATACTAAAGAATTCGACGAGCAACTATGGGCTGTGGCGGTAGACATAGTCATGGTCATGCCAGACAACAGGCTTATTTTCCGATTCAAAGACGGCACCGGGGGATTTCAGGCCCCCAGCTGCCACGCCATGGAGCATGAGCTCTCTGCCTTTTATGATATTACCCACGGGCTTGGTCTTGCTATCCTTACTCCCCGCTGGATGAAATATATTTTGGATGAATCCACCGCACCGCAGTTTAAGAAATTCGGCGTGAATATATTCGGAGTAGATGAGTCGCTTTCAGACATGGAAGGGGCTGAGCATGCTATCGCGTGCCTGAGCGATTTTCTTTTCAAGACGCTGGGCCTGCAAAGCACCCTCACCGAAATCGGCATTGATGATGAAAACTTTAAAGTCATGGCGAAAAAAGCCTGCTGGGGCGATGTATTGCAAGGGTTTAAGCCTTTGACGCCGCAAGACGTGGAGAACATCTATCGGATGTGCCTGTAAGGAGGAGCATACTATGACAAGTCGTACATGGCTAATTACTGGCGTCAGCAGCGGCTGGTGGGCAGATTCTGCTAGTGACTAGCGGACGCGGTTGGTATCAAACCTGGGGAGAACCAGCGAGGGAATTACATCCTGGCGATGTGGTGGAAATTCCTGCCGATGTCAAGCACTGGCACGGCGCTGCAAAGGACAGCCGGTTTTCTCACCTGGCAGTGGAGATACCGGCAGACTTTGTTGAAGACAGGCTGCATAGATTGGTTCGCCAGGCAATTGAAAAAGATGAAATAACCATGAGCCGGGGAGCGGAAATATTAAGAACGGATCTTGAAGCCATGCGAGACGTGGTCTCTTCGTGGGTATAAACGATGGCCGGCAAAAAGAGGCACTTTCTAATACTGGATGCCAATATCCTCATCGATTTTTGCCAATGTGACAGGACACTCTTTAGATTAATTAGTAGATATGTTGGCCAGATATATTTAGCTACGCCAGTACTTAATGAAATAAATCAAATTGATGAGGTAGATTGCTTGGAATTTGGCATAAAACTAGTGGAGCCGGAATTAAAGCACGTTTTGTTGGCGGCAGTAGAAAAAGGCCCATTGTCATTCCAGGACAAGTTATGTTTAATTCTGGCCAAGGAAAATGGATGGGCCTGCGTGACCAATGACAAGCCATTAAAGGGTGGAAGCGTGCAAAAAGCTGGCATGGATGATGTGATGGTTGGTCGCATAGATGGGGATATCCATGTCAGCATGAGAAAAGGAGTTTTAAAGAAGTGCAAAGTAGTTATAATGACTCCGGATATTATACACACTTGGTTGCTATCCAATATAGGTGATAGGGATATTGTTAATTTTTTACTTAAGGTTTCCTTGATCATAGTCGACGAAGTACATACTTACACTGGTGTATTTGGATCCAATGCAGCTTATTTATTCCGCAGGATTCGACACCTTTTAGCTGTGGCAGGCAAAACCTTGCAGTTTATATTTGCCTCGGCAACTATGGCAAATCCAGAAACCTATTTGGTTAACCTATTTGGAGTTCCATTTACATTAATTGGAGAAGAGTTGGATACATCGCCCAAGCATGAAGTCGAAATAGTCTTGCTTGTACCGCCAAGAAAGGAAGATTTTCTTAGCGAGGTTACAAAACTTATTAAAGAGATTTCAGCAGGTCCTGATCGTTTCATTGCATTTATTGATAGTCGAAAGCAGACAGAGTTAATATCTTCGATTTTGGCACGTAAACTTTCCGGTGAAGAGGAGATGGATCCATTATAAAAATAGATTGGAACCCACTGGATAAATTAAACATTCTACCTTACCGGGCAGGTTATGAAGAATTTGACCAACAAATCATTCAACATAAGCTATCACAAGGCTTGTTAAAAGGTGTCGTCAGCACCAGTGCGTTAGAGCTTGGTTTGGATATACCACATTTAGGGATAGCGGTACTGATCGGGGTGCCATATTCGGCAACCAGCTTATTCCAAAGAATTGGTAGAATAGGACGGCATGGTAAAGGTATCGTATATATAATTCATTCAGGTAGTTTTCTTGATGAGGTTATTTTTAAAAATCCCGCACGTTTACTTAATCGACCGCTGGGGGAAAGTGCCTTGTACCTAAATAACCCCCGTATTCAGTATATTCATACGCTTTGTTTCGGTATTTGTCAAGATAGTTGTCGCATAAATGTTTAAAAAATAGTATTTTACCGACGCCGGTCTTGACTCCATGTGCTAGTAATAGGGTAACCCGACCGACGGATATACGCCAATGAATAAATTGGGTATACGGTCGGGTCTATTAAGTCTAGCACATGGGTCAAGACTCTCGCTTCGCTCGACCGCAAGCGGCGGCTGCTTGTTCTTAAGACCATATATCTCCCCTCCCTTTGGAGACCGCCTATGATTTTATTTACCGGGGTATATGTCATTAAATTAAGCAAAACACTTTTCCTTAGA
>NZ_AUMW01000049.1 GCF_000430885.1 Desulfotruncus alcoholivorax DSM 16058
GATGCCATGAACAATGCGTGGTATAACGGTGTTGCCTATGGGGGTAAATCAGAAAGTGTCGGCAATATTGCCGGCTATATACGTAATACGCAATTACCTGATATAACTAATAAGATAAATAACCTGCAAACCACGGTAACAAATATAAATAATAACATCGGCGCAGACCATACACCACCAACTGTGGATTGGGCTACAGTTTCCGGAGCATACTCTACAAGCGGCAGCAGTATTAACATTATTATTACAGCTTCAGATAATGTTAGCTCGAATCTGCAATATAGTATAAACGGTGGTGCTTATTCAGCTTTACCAGCGGATGGCATTGTAACTATTCCTGTAAACAGCTCCGGTCCCAACGCCATTGTGATAAGGGTAAAAGATGAGGCCGGCAATATAGCCTCAAAAGTGAAAACAGTTTGGAAACTTAATTAGCAGTGCGCCCCGGGGATAACTCCCGGGGTTTTTATTTTAGAGGTGATTTTACTTGAAAAGATTATTACTTATCATTACCCTGATTATTTTTATGACTGGATGCACAAATTCAAAAGACCCGCCGGAAAATAATATAGACCCTGAAATCTCTGTTACAGTAAAGCAATTTTTACAATACAGTTCCCAAAGCAATTGGGACAAGGCATTGGGTTTATTGTCCGGTGAGGCACTGATAAATGCCAAGGATAATATTAAAGCCATTCATACCAGGTTCAACCTATTGGCTACTAGTGTTAATATAAAGGCTTACGACAAAAACGGTACCTATGCCCGGGCATTAGCGGATGTAACGATAAGATCGGGTGCCGGTATTGACCGGCAATTTTATGAATTTGAGCTTGTAAAACTAGGAAAGTGGAAAATATTCAGCCAGAAAGAAATCAGCCCCGACCTTAACGGCCGGTTATCAGAGCAAAATGTGCCCGCCAAAGTGGAGCAAGCTGTAAAAAAGTACATTACCTTGGTGGCCGAAGGACAGTGGCAGAATGCTAACCAATACCTATCGGGCCAGGCGCTACGCTTTGCAAGCCTAAATAGCCGAAATGTAAAAACCGGCTTAACAGCCGGCAACCTAAAAGTCAGTACTATCGGATGTCAAAATAATGTTTGGTTGCTGCAGGTAAGCTATAGGATTAAAGACAAGGACTTCTTAACTATACTGAAAGTTTTGGATTTGGATCAACCAAAAATCATCGAAATAAACCTGGCGTCAGTGAAGGGAGGTAATTAAATTGTGAGGTTGTTAAAACTTCTGGTTTTATCTATTTTTACTGTATTCTTTATCCCTTCGCTAGCTTGGGCCACAGTAATCCTGGACGATGACTATAATAACTTTAATTACGTGGATTCAGGTAAAACAACTGCTAAAGTCGATACAACTTCAGGTTGGGTGACTTTACCGCAGGTCAATAAGCCAAATAGCATAGCCATGCGGCAGTTTGGTTACGAATATGCCGTAGCAACAGCAGCTGGGGTAAAAATGTTCTCTTACGACGATGCAACGGGAACAATGAAGGAAAACACGGCCCTATCTATACCATCTGTTACAAGCGCCCTGGGGATTGCCGTTAGGCAGGATGCCCCTAACATATGGGCGCTGACGAACAGTGAACTTACCTTATATAAATTTAACGGCACATCCATTAGCACAAATCCTAACCTGGTTGTGGCCGGTTTAACCGATATAGTGTCTGTTAGCTCTTGGTCAACCGAAGATAAGGCAGCTGTATTATCAAGGTCGGGTATAGTTCAAGTTTATAATGCCAATTCCGGCACCGTAATACCGGAATTAAGCTTCGATACAGGTAAAACCAACCCAATCGCGGTATCTGTGGTATCCGGCTCTCCTGACCTGATAGTGGCCACACAAGATGCTTATTATTACTACGCATATGATGACGCCATCGGTGGTTATGTAGAAGACCCACGGCGCACTGTATTGGGCCTATCTGGTATTGTTTCGGTAAGTAGTAACAATTCCGGTAGTGTGGTCCTTACCACAAATGCAGCAAAATATTATCTTAATAATGATGCGGGCACTCCACAGCAGGCGGTTGCTTTAAGTACAGGCCCTTTATCCAGTGCAGCGGCTATCTCTGTTAAACCGGAGAGTTATGACTATGCTGTTATAACGGATACCGGGGATGTACAGTATTACATGTATGACGATGCCAGCGGGAGCGTAACACGGGTATCTTCCCTTGAAGTGACCGGCCTGGCCCTGGCTGGGGGGTATATGCACCCGCGAGAATATTACTCCAAAGTAGTAACTACAGGACAAAGCTATGACGAGATAAAGCTAACGGTTAATGATGATATTCCAGTCGGCACATCAATTAGCTACTATATAACCTCTGATGGTGGGGTAACTTGGAATGCAGTAACCACGGGTGATTGGGTTCCTGTCAATTCGGGAAACAGGTTTGCCGTAAAAGCCGTGCTGGATACCTCAGATGAAAACGTAACGCCAAAGATTTTACACGTAACACTAGAAGTTACAACGCTCAATATTAAAAATTTAAAAGTGCTGGCTATTGCCTTTAATGACCCGACACAGTCCTTACCTACTTCCATATTGCCGGTAAAGGTAAAAGCAGGTGCGGAAATTTTAATGGAAGTAACGACAGAGGGATTTGCTGAAAATGTATATGCTGATTTTTCAACCGGTGCCAATATCGTTTTTACCGCAACAAACAACATTACAAATGAAGTAAATACCTGGCGCGGGCTTTATACCGTACCGGTAGATGCTGTAGAGGGTTCCCCTATTACTACAACTATTACCGCTGAACGCAATACAAAACAAAAACACCTTACCGTGAGCCCATTTATTGTTGTAAACGGTAAGGTTTCAGATGTTGTTGACTTAAAGATGACTAAATGAGATTTGATCGATCAATGAACCATTTATAGTAAAAATTTACAGATGGAGGTTTAAAATGATTTACACTTCACTAAAAGAGGATTATCTTGAAAAACACCAGTACAGAGTTTCTTTATACGCAAGGCAGATAGCCAAAAGATTATCCCCTGGTTTAATTGAAATCGTTTCTTTTGCTGCTGCCGTACATGATGTTGGTAAAAAGAACATCGACGAAAGTATTCTGTTTAAACCAGATCGGCTGAATAAAGACGAATGGGAGCTAATGCGCAGGCACCCGTTAATTGGTGCAAGTATGATTATGAGTAAAATGGTTAAATTTTCAAACAGTAACAAATTAAAACCATCAACAATAGCTTTGGCTGTTCTTCAACACCACGAACGCTGGGACGGGTCAGGCTATCCTGACGGTCTAAAGGGTGATGATATATCTTTATTAGCCAGGATTATCGCGGTGGCGGACGCATTCGACGCAATGACTACGGATAGGCCGTACAAAAAAGCTTTATCGAATGAGGACGCGGTTAAAGAAATAATCCGGTGCTCTGGCACCCAGTTTGATCCGTTTATCACTGAAATTTTTTTTAATGAACAAGCTCATATTTTAGCACGGTGAAAAACCGTGCTTTTTTAATGGAATTAATTATTAAATGAAAGGTGGTCATTTCATGAACACACAAGAAGCCCGTATTTGCCAGTTTCCGCAAAAAGAACACATTTGGGCCGTCGATGTTGGATACGGTTATACCAAAGCGTTATCAAACCGTGGTAAGAAAGTATGTTTTCCCTCCGTCATCAGCCCGGCCAGGGACATGCCCCTGGCTGAACTCTCCGATGACCGTACCGGCCATACGGTTACCATCCACAAAGAAGGATCACCGGATGAACAATTCTTTGTGGGCCAGTTGGCCATCAAGGAAGGGCGTTCGGTGCAATTTACCCTGGACGAAGTAAAGCACAAGCACCCGGTACATGACGTGGTACTTTTAACGGCTATTGCACTTTTAGATCCTGAAGCACCCGGCAAATTAGTGGTTGGCCTGCCGGTTGACTATTACCGCGAACAAGGGAAAAGCCTTACTGAGCATCTCACTAATTTAACCGCAGTGGTATCCGTAGATGGCGGCCCCAAAAAACAAATAAGTTTTGAAAACGTACTGGTTTACCCGCAAGGTGCCGGGGCTATACTGGTTGCCCCGGACATGCCCCCAAGCGGTATAGTTGCCGTGGTGGATGTGGGCCACAAGACAACGGATTGTGTGGCATTGGAACTGGGAAACGGGGGCAGCAGGCCGGTACAATCCATGTGCATCAGTGTAGATGCAGGCATTGTACACTTGCACCAGGCCGTGGCTGAGGAATTTTTAAAACTTACCGGTATTCGCCTGCCGGCAGTATATATAGAGCAGGTATTACGTACCGGTCGTATATGGTTCAGGGGGCAGGAAATAGATCTTAGTCAGGTTATAAAGGACAAACGTGATGGAATTACCAGGTCCATTGCCGACGGGGTACTGGCTGCATGGGGCGACCGGGCGGATTTTGTTTACAAGGTTTACCTGGCCGGCGGCGGTGTTCTGGAACTGCCGGAACTGGCAAGTATTTTTCCGGGTTCTTCAATTATACCGGACGCGCAGTATGCCAATGCCATGGGGTTTTTAAAATTCGGAGAGAGATGTTAAAAAAAACGATGGTGTGACCGGTGAAATACAGGCACCACAAGGCTTTTGCGCCAATATTAGAGCGAAACGTCACACCGGCTAATTTCGTTTAAAATATCCGGTGTGACAAATATTTAAAATATACAGCCCAAACCTTACAGCCCCAAGCGGTTTGAGGGTCGCACCATAACTCAGGATACGGTGTGACGCAAAAGGTTGTAAAATGCCTGTAAAACCTTGTGGCTGTAAAGGTCAGGATGGTCGCACCTGTTAATATTTTTATGGTGCGACCGGGCTAACACAGGTATAACAAGGCTTGAGTGATATTTTTACAGTAAAACGTCACACCATCTTAAAAACGCGGGTATTAACCGGTGTGACGATTTATTGCTAAATACATTCCAAACCCAACGCACAGTAAGAATTCACCGGTCACACCAACACAAAATAACCGGTGTGACGGAAAAGGTGGTAAAAGATTAATGAAGTCAGATACCAGTAAGTCCAAAGGTGGTCGCACCAAGTCGCTACATATAAAACTACCCGCAGATCATCCGGTTTTTTTATTGCCGGAAGGAGAACGCAGCCGGGTGGCCCGCGAGTGGATGGAGCAGGGCAGGCAGGTGCAAGCGGTTATGGAAACGATAAGCCGTGAGCTGGCAGATATCAGAAAGGCTTTAAATAACATAGAACCACAGTCACGATCACACATTGGAAATCCGAAAGATATCAATGCCGGTAATAAATCAACAGAAAGATGTAAAAACGACATCAACCCGGCGATATTTTTAAGCCTGTGAACAGCCGTTCTTAAGGTGGTGAGATATAAACCCTGTGGCAAAGATTTTATTCGATGAACAACCAATTGTCGTGGATAAAGTATTGGCCGTTAAAATAGGTCTTAATAAGGCTATTGTAATACAGCAGGTGCATTACTGGATCGAAATAAACAAGAAAAAGAAAAAGCATTATATCAATGGCCGGTACTGGACATACAACACATTACAAGAATGGCATGAAAATAATTTTGAATTTTGGTCATTGGATACAGTGAAAAGAACATTTACAGAACTGGAGAATAAAGGCATATTGCTGGTCGGAAATTTTAACCAAGACAGAAGAGACCGCACAAAGTGGTATACGATTGATTACAACAAATTAGAGGAATTGATTTCTAAAAAAGAATCGCATAGCCCGGAAAAAAGCAAAAGTGCAAATTGCACTAATGCAATAGATGATACCGGAATTCATCGCAAAAGTGCAATATGCACTAATGCAAATGGGCAAAATGCACTTTTGGAAAAGGGCAATATGCACCGACCATTACCAGAGACTTACTATACAGAGATTTCTAACAGAGATTATCCATCTATCCATCCGTCAGCTAATATAGATAACCGTATCTTGAACAACAAACCGGAAGGATGGACGGACGGGAGTCCGGCTATTATTCAAAAACCAGTCCAAAATCAAAATAAATTAATGGCCGGTGAGGCATTTAACGACCAGGTAGAATTATCCCGGACGAACAAGATTATAAAAGAATTGTGCCAAAATACCGGTGCAAACCCGGTCCAGGTGCAGGAGGCTATCAGACGGGCTAACCAAATCGAAGAACGTGGCAGACTAAAGGGTAATTATCTAAAGCTAGTTGAAAGTATAGCTAGAACGATAGTAAAAGAGGACTTGGTTAAAAGCAGAAGCCCGGATAACGGCGAAGTATCTAAAAGCGAAACCAGGAACAAAAACAAAAAAGAATTAATCAAATCCCTGTACAGAAACTAGCAAATCAGCAGAAAAGGCGGTGGATTAAGATTAAAAACCTAATCATTGCCGAAAAACCATCCGTAGCCCGGGACCTGGCTGCAGTGTTAGGCAACTTTCAGAAAAAAGACGGCTACCTGGAAAATAACGAATATGTCGTCACCTGGGCCATCGGCCACCTGGTTGAGTTGGCCGAACCGGAGGATTACGACGCACAGTTAAAAAAATGGGACTTAAATACCCTGCCCATTATACCGGCGGTCTTTAAACTCAAAACCAACCCGAAAACCGCAAAACAGTTTAAAATCGTTAAACAGCTGGTCAACAGACCCGACATCGAACAGCTCATCTGCGCAACCGACGCCGGGCGCGAGGGCGAGCTCATCTTCCGTTATATCTACCACCTGGCCGGCTGCCGAAAACCTTTCCTGCGGCTCTGGCTGTCGGAAACAACCCCGGCCGCCGTCAAAAAAGGCTTTGCCGCACTTAGGCCCGGGACAGAATACAACCGCCTGGCTGCAGCTGCACAAGCGCGCAGCCGGGCCGACTGGCTCATCGGTATCAACGCCACCCGCTCATTTACCGTAAGGCATAACACCCTGCTGTCCATTGGCCGGGTGCAAACACCCACCCTGGCGCTCATCGTCAACCGGGAACGCGAGATAAAAAACTTTGTGCCCAAACCCTACTGGGAACTATACGGCGAGTTTACTAAAAGCAACGGCCAGTTATACATAGGCAAGTGGTTTAAAGGCGAGCAAAACCGTTTCCAGGACCGGCAGGCGGCCCGGGCGGTACAGGCCCGGGTTGATGGCCAGCCAGCCAACGTGCTGGAGATGGAAGAAAAGGACATTGCGGAGCTCCCGCCGCTATTATTCAACCTCAACGACCTGCAAAAAGAAGCCAATAAAAAATTTGGCCTGGCGGCGGCCAGGACACTGGAAGTGGCCCAGTCCCTGTACGAAACCAGAAAACTTATTACCTACCCCCGTACAGACAGCCGACACTTAACTACGGAACTGGCTAAAACCATTCCAGAACGTCTGTCCGCCCTGGGCAGCGTGGCTGAATACATGCCTTATACCGTTACCGCCAATGCCGCCGGCATCCCGGGTAAACGTTACGTTGATGACGCTAAAGTAAGCGATCACACCGCGCTGATCCCTACGGACATAAAGCCGGTGTTGGACAAATTACCTCCGGACGAACGTAAAATATACGACCTGGTGGTACGCCGGTTTCTGGCCATCTTTTTCCTGCCGGCGAAATATAAGCAGACCAAAGTTGTAACCGAAGCCGCCGGTGAAACATTCCTAACCACAGGGCGGGTTGAACTGGACAGGGGGTGGAAGATGATATATGCACCCGCAGAAGATAAACCGAGCGAAGACGAAGATGCAGGCGTAATACCGAAACTGACCCGGGGGGAAGTAATACAAACATCCAAAACAGAAATCAAAGAAAAAGAAACCAAACCGCCTAAGCGTTATACTGAAGCCGGCCTGCTGGCGGTCATGGAAGGGGCCGGCCGGCTGCTGGAAGATAGTGAGTTGAAAGCTGCCATGAAGGA
>NZ_AUMW01000050.1 GCF_000430885.1 Desulfotruncus alcoholivorax DSM 16058
ATAACGGCTTCGCCGGGGATGGTCCAGTCCACCATTTTGGTGCCGTACTGGCGCACCACGGGGTCGCCGATGAAGCCGGTCCAGGGTTCCTGGTAAATCGGGTTTTCTTTGGTGTGTTTGATGTATTTGATGGCCTCGATGATGTCGGCGGCGTACCAGGTGGCTTCGCCCCACTTGCGGGCGTTGGCGAAGGTCTTCTCTTCTTTAACGGCGTTGCGCATCCGGTTTAATACCGGCACCATGTCGCCGAGGGTTTTGATTTCTTCGCCGCTCAGGCAGCGGATGACCGGCAGGTAGTAAGCGGTATCGGGATAGCCTACCGGCTGGTTTTTGCCGTAGGTGCGGATGGCCTGGTTGAGCAGGATCTCCGCGTAGCTTAATGCGGTAATGGTCCCTTCGTAGGCCTCTTTGAACAGCTTCTTGGGCTCTTGGCCCGGTTCTATGGCGCCTTCGAAAATTTGATCAAAGTTGATCTGTTCAGACATGCGTTATCCTCCTTTCGACCACTGGGATTAATAGTTCTGGCAAAGGGCGGTTTCAAGGTCTTCAGCAACATGCTTATGCACGCCCAGTTTCCAGGTGCGGTATTCAAGAGCGCTGAGCATCTTCTTGGCAGCTTCAGCCGGATCCATTTCAAAGATGAAGTATCCACCGTAAACATCGCCGGCAACCTGGGTTACAATGCTATAAATCAGGTCGCTACCTTCCAATGGAGGCATAGCGCCAACATGCACAGGTGTACCCATAGCCACATACCAGCAGCCAATGGCTACGGCTTTACCGCTCATTGCTTCAGGCGCAGTGGCTACAAACGGAACTTTCGGGGTGTCTACCCCCATCTCGTTGGCCATAGCCATCAGCAGGTCGGAGCACCTGGTGTTGTCCACGCAGGACCCCATGTGGAAGATTGGCGGTAACGCAGTGCTGAGATTTGCGTTTTCGCTGATGCGGGCCAGGAACTTTTTGAGTCCTTCGCCGGCATACTCGTCAACAGCGGCCGGGTCAAGCAGGCCGAGCTTGGCGCAGGCTTGCATGGCGCAGCCGGTACCGATTACAAACACGTCATTCTTAATCATTTCCTTGGCGATGGTGATATGGCTGTCATCCTGCGGCCGCTTAACGTTGTTGCAGCCGGCCATCAGGCAGACACCCTTCAGCTCGCCGCTCTGGATGGCGTCAGTGAGCACCTTTACAGGGTTATCCGGATTGACAGAAGCGAAAATATCATACAGAGCTTCGAGACTGAAGCCTGCCACCACTTTGTTCTTAACGTCAGGTATGTGTACCCGCCCGGGATCTCTCAACTTAAAAGCTTCGATTGCCATACGGATGGCAGTTTTAGCATCTTCAAGAGCGGTAGGCGCATTGTAATCAAGGTGAGCGGCACCCGGGATCTTAACAATCGGTGAAGTTGTAATTAATACAGTATGGAAACATTCAGCTGCAGTGCGCAGCGAAGGCATAATGCACTGAACATCCACTACCATGCCGTCAACAGCGCCGGTAGCAATTGCGTATTCCTGAGAAGAGAAGGAAGTTAAAATAGGAACACCCTGGCGCATGAGCACTTCGTTACCTGTGCAGCAGATACCCATACATTTTACGCCCTTTGCTCCAGCAGCTTTCGCCTCGCCTTCCAATTCGCGGGCGGCACGTACGATAATCTCACTGAGGAGTGGGTTATGGCCGTGTAGCACCAAGTTTACGCACTCGGGATCGAGAACCCCCATATTGGCTTCGCTTACAACCGGCCTGGGAGTGCCGAAAATGATGTCGGACAGGTCAGTTCCAACATGCATGCCAACATAGTCAGCCAGGGCAACCCGCAGGGCGCTGAAGATTAAGTTTACAGGGTCGTTATCCATGCCTACGTGAGCTTGGGTAACCAGTTTGGATATGGTGTTATAAACGCCGCTGGGCATGATGTTATGGGAACGGAACTTGTCCAGGCGACCTTCAGTTACGGTAGTTTTCACCCAAGTTGACTCACCGAAACCATCCAGACGGCTGTAATCGGCAAGCGCTGCCTCGGCTAATTCTTTAGCCAGGGTAGTGTCATCTTTCCCTTCTATATCAATGCCAACACGTTTAGCCACAGCATGCAGCTTTTTGGTGTCGGTTACGCCATAATCAGGTGCATGACCTTCGGCAATTTCTAAAAGGGTATGGGCCATATGGCTGGCGTGTTCACTATGGGAAGCGGCGCCGGTGAGCAACATCAAACCTGTGCTGCGGGCAGCAATGGTCCAAGCGCTGGCGCCGCAAATACCTCTGCTGCCGGGACCTTCATCGGCCTTGATACGGCAAGGTCCCATCATGCAGAAACGGCAGCAAATGCCTTTGTAACCGAACTGACATTGCGGTTGCTGGGCTACAAAGCGGTCATAAGCAGTAATCATGCCACTTTCCTTGGCAATGTCAAACATCTCAATGACGCCCGGATCAATGGATCGTTTGATGCTCTTCGGGTCAACCACTCTGGGTGCGCCCGAAGGTCTGCAAGTGTGGCTTGGATCTCTAAACCTTGGCATTACTTTAACCTCCTAAAAGTAAAGTTAACTGAACAACTAATTGTATGGTTCAGCCGAAAAAACTCCCCCTAACTCCGACTGTTACCAAAGTAAAACCACTTAATTAGATTTACCACCCACCTCTCTTAAAATTTTACGGCAAACTTTTTCCATCTCAACTAATAAATCTTTGTCCAATTCTACTGCTTGAGAAGGTTCCATTGCGTTTGCCCATATTGCCTCAGAAAACTTAATATAACCCAGAATTAAATCATCCTGGAAATTCTTGGCTATAAATTGTTTTTCGCCTACGGAGCGAATTTTATTGGCGATTATGCCAACTTTAGGTATACCCAGGTCCTTGGCCATTCTTTCAACTTGTTTTGCAGTATTGATGCTATTGCGACCGGGTTCAACAACAACAAGCATCATGTCTACACCCCGGGCTGTGCCCCTTGAAAGATGCTCAATGCCGGCACCCATATCCATAATAACGGTATCATTTTGGTCCAACAGCAGTGACGAAATTAATGCGTTTAAAAAAGTATTTTCCCTACAATAACATTCTGATCCACCTTTTTTGGGATCACCCATTCTAAAAAAACGAATGTTGCCGAGTTTATAGCTGTAGTCATCAATAAAATCGTCCAACTTGGGATTAAGATTATAAAACGCCCCATTACCGGTTTTGTTGCGGATTGCATCGCGCATTTCCACAACAGGTTTTAAACTGGCAGCTTCTTCATCAGGAATGCCGATGGATGACGCCAAACATGCATCAGGATCGGCATCAATCGCATAAACGGTGCCTTCGTTCCGGGCAATAATATTAATTAGCGCTGAAGCTATTGTAGTTTTACCGACGCCGCCCTTTCCTGAAATGGCTAGTTTCATTGCTTCCACCTCTGCCGCTAAATTAAGTTTATACTTTTTGCATTTAAAATCTACGCCGGATTGTTAATTTAACCCTATTCCAAAAATTCTGTTCAACTTAATTCAAATTCAACGCAGGTTGACTTGTTTCCTGCTTGGGATTCATGATTAATTTTTGTTCTAAGTAGATAATGATTAAATTCTAAAAATTTTAATATAACCCTGTCAGAATTCTTCGACGAAAACGATTAAATTCCTTCCGTTTAAAATTAAAAAAAATGGACATATGGTTATATGCTTTAAGGAAAAATAAGAAATTTTTTGCGCAAAACCTTATATTCTATAACATAGCCGGTTACAAGGATGACTAATCCCAAAAAAGCAGCAATCTTAAACAGTTTGAGTTTAATTTCAAGTCCAGTTATTTGTTTCTCTTTTTCTAAAATTTTCCTGTCAAAAATTAATTTTTCCTCAAATATCTTAATTTTATCTGCATTTATCAAGTTATTATTTTTTTGGAGAAGATTGATTTTTTCTTCGGCCATCAGGCATTGCTTCTGCAAATCTACGATTCTTTTCATGCTCATTGGTTCGGTGGAATTAATAAAGAATTCGTAAAGAATATTACCGGACATTCCTGGCGGCAAATTGATACAATATATCTTACATATGGTCGGGCCTAAATCCATCAAGCTACAATAATAGTAATTTGCTTTAAAATTGGGATTATACCTGAACATTAACAATGGAGGTTGATCTGTATCTCCGGTGATGAAAATATAACTTTTGTCAATTTTTTTGGTATTAATTAAATAATTTAATAGTAACCCGATTTGATTATCAACTAAAGACCAACGACGGGTTTCTGAGGTATCTGAGTCATTAATGTCATCCAAATATATAGTCACAAAATTATAATCTTTTTCAGGGAATAAAGAAAAATATTGATTTAAAACATCTTTATCATTAGTTCCGGATATTAAATCCAAACTGTTTTGATCACAATAATTCTTGGGTATTTCACCGGAGCCGTCAATTAGTAAACAGTCAACACCATTTTTTGATAGCGTTTTAGGCAGTGAAGAAGTTCTATTAGGGCCGCCAAACAAAGTATATAAACTTTCAGGAAAGGGGTTCGGCTTAGAAACATTAGCATAGCTGATGGAATTGTCGGCCAGACTTTTTAGATTAGGAAGCTCACTACCTTCTATATCAGAAGCCTTTAAGCCTTTTATATAAATCAAATAGGTGTAATTGCCGCTCTGAGCATAGGCAGCAGTGCTCGTCCAGCCGGTAAGAATGGCAAATAAAATAAAAGCAGCAGCAATAAACCTTATTATCATGGCAGGGAACCTCCTTTATTTCCATATTATAGATATAGTATGGATGATAAAGTATCTTTTATTCCTTATAAATGTTTTTTTAGCAGTAATTTAGTGTCCTGGTTGTATGTATAAATATGTTGTTTTGTGCTTATAATACTAATACTCCGCTTTGGTGAGTTCTATCTCTCCCCGTCCGGCTTTACCAGCCGGGCTTTTTTTATTGACAACACTGGAAATAAAACTGTAAAATTGCCATAATGCAGGCTTAATAGGATAAATAATATAAATAAATCCAGGGAGATGAATGAAAGTGGCAAAAGTTTATTATGACCATGATGCAGATTTACAATTTTTAAAAGGGAAAAAAATTGCGGTTTTGGGTTATGGCAGCCAGGGACATGCCCAGGCATTAAATCTAAAGGAAAGTGGCATTGATGTAGTTGTAGGCCTGCGCAAAGACAGTTCAAGCTGGGAGAAGGCTGAAGGTGCCGGTTTGGAAGTTAAGATTGTTGCAGAGGCATGCGCCGCTGCGGATATTATTCAGGTATTACTGCCGGATGAAATTCAGGGGCGAGTTTTCGCTGAAGAAATTGAACCCTATCTTGAAGAAGGAAAAGCTTTAATGTTCTCTCATGGCTTTAACATACATTTCAACCAAATCGTGCCCCCCAATAATGTAGATGTATTTATGGTTGCTCCTAAAAGCCCCGGGCATCTTGTGCGGAGAATGTATGAGGAAGGCAAAGGAGTCCCCGCCTTGATTGCAGTATATCAGGATTATACAGGTAAAGCCAGGGATCTTGCTTTGGCTTATGCCAAGGGCATTGGCAGTACAAGAGCAGGCGTATTTGAAACCACATTTAAAGAAGAAACCGAAACAGACTTGTTTGGTGAGCAGGCGGTACTGTGCGGTGGCCTTACTGAGCTGATTAAAGCTGGTTTCGATACGCTGGTTGAGGCAGGTTATGCGCCTGAAATGGCTTATTTTGAATGTCTCCATGAGATTAAACTGATTGTAGACTTGATTTACGAGGGCGGCCTTGGTATGATGCGTTATTCCATCAGTAATACAGCCGAATACGGCGATTATAGCCGCGGCCCCAGGGTGATAACAGAAGAAACCAGGAAAGAAATGAAAAAGATACTCAGTGAAATACAAAATGGTGAATTTGCCCGCGAATGGATGCTGGAAAACCAAGTTAACCGGCCGGTCTTCAATGCTATCAAAAAACGGGAGCGTGAGCTGCTAATTGAGCAGGTCGGCGCTGAAATCCGCCAGATGATGCCCTGGCTGAAAAAAAATAAGTAAGGTTTAATATAGATAATTTTAAGTAAATAATGTAAAAACGGTCCGTTTGTTAACGGGCCGTTTGTTTTGTAGTGGAAAGTAAAAAAACCAGCTTGCGCCGGGTGGTGTAAAAAGGTGGAAAATAATTACGACCTTCAGTTCATCGCTTTGAATGAAACTGAAGGCCGTAAAATTGTTGGTGCGGCAGAAGGGACTTGAACCCCCACAGGCGTAGCGCCTATAAGAACCTGAATCTTACGCGTCTGCCAATTCCGCCACTGCCGCATTAATTTAATTGTCTTTCGCACAAAAGTAATATTAACATATATGATTTATTGTGTCAATAAAAATGTTTAAACGAGCCAATTGCATAATTCCAACCCCATAAAACAAAAGGGTCTTAAAACAAAGGAAAACAAATTTACCCTAACCCAAAAAGTTGAAATATCTCAACAAAGTTGCCAAAAATAAAAGGTTTCACCAGATTGCTATAGAAGTGTTTTTCATTCCCACAACAAAAAACACAAGCAGAGGTGAAACCCTAAACATGTATATTCTTGGTGGAATGCTTTTTCCCTTTGAAGTTTTAATTAAAAATTTCGATAAGGAAGATAAACTGTATCAAATTTTAAAGCAAATTGATTGTAAAG
>NZ_AUMW01000051.1 GCF_000430885.1 Desulfotruncus alcoholivorax DSM 16058
CTTTGGCGACTTTAATGCCCCGACAATAAAAACATTAATCAACGTAGCTGGTATGCCAGTGATTGTAAATGACCCGGATTTCAGTCATTTATTACGCATTCAGAGAGAAATTGATAATCTCCCGGATGACTTTGATTTCGATAAATGCGTTATTGTGGCTAACCAAATAATCGAAAGCGATAAGCTCCCAGCTGACGATGCTGAAAAAGCAACTGGTATGAAGGTATCCTGTACTATACCAAGTAAACCGCGTTCCGTTTTTGAAAGCATTAAGGTTGGTATACCGGCTGTTTTGTTCGACCAGGAAATAAAGCAGGCATTTGAGGAATTAGTGGTTAAAGAATTGGCATAAGCTGGTTGAAAGGTGGTGGGCTTGGCTACTGACATCCTCCCACGGGTAAACCCGTGAGAGGATGTCAGTTTGCCGGAACAAAGAAAAATGAGAGAGTAGTAGGTATGGCCTCCTCTCTAATAGAATAGGGGGTATCCAAGAGTAAAGTATTCTTGACCCAAGGTTAGTCTCATGTTAAACTTGTTTTCGGGAGCCAAAAATAACCAAATAGTCCGCAAGCCATGTAAATACAAGGACTTGCGGACTTATTATTTTGCGAGGAGTTGTAGTGTAATTTTAGTGTCTTTTTGTTTTCCCGAAATTTTTTTTGATTTCTTGAAGTGTCATGACTTTTCTGCCAAAATCCGTACCGAAAACAGCATTGCACTCATCCGTGACCTCGTCGGCAAAATCAAACAACCATAAATTTTGATCCAGGTGACTGCATGCTACATTCTGCAGAGTTTCTGTTATCTTGGATATAGTATATTTGCCGCCGAGTCTCATTTCAACGATTCTTGCAATCAAAAGGGCGATAAAGCAGATGAGGAAATGGGCATTGATATGTTCATTGGTACGAAGATATACCGGCCTTGTACCGAGGACGCTCTTAGTTACTTTGAACGATTCTTCTATGCGCCATAGCCCCCTGTACATTTCAATGATATGTTCATCTGCATCGTCAAGCTCGCTGGTCACGATGGCATAATACCCGTCATATTTTTCCTCGTCCTCAATCTTTCTGGTGTCAAGCACAAGGGTCTCTTCTGTGTTCATTATTTCCCCAGTTTCTTTGTCGATTTTGAGATTTTCAATATATCCGGCGGCACCGTAGTCAAATGTACGCCGGTATTTTGCAGGGTTTTCTATCATCCTGACTGCCTTGGCAATTGCTTCTTCCCGTTTATGCTTTGCCCTAGCGGCATATTTTTCACTGTAGAATACAATCCATTTCTGTTCTACGGTTTCTTTCTTTTTGATTTTTTTCTTCCCGATTTGCTTCATCGTCACATTGATTTCTGCATCAGGGACAAGTTTGGACTTTAACTTATAACTGTCCGTGAGATGCCGGTACCCTGTTTCGTCAAGCACCCACTGCTTGAAATTTTCGCTTGCGCCCCTGACGCTTTTGCTGTAAATATACCCATCCCCAAGTACAGTGCTGTAAGCTATATTGTCCCCGCTATTAAGGCCTTTGTCCGCGACTGTTATTATCCGCCGTATGCTGAATTTTTTCTTCACTTCTGTCAGGACTGGCATAAGCGTTTGTGAATCGTGCGTGTTTCCGGGGAACAGTTTATATGATATAGGCAGACCGAGCTTGTCAAGAAGCAGCCCCATTTGGACAATAGGGTCTTTCCTATGTTCTTTCGATGGCCCTTTCTTTCGCAGATCGTCCTGTCTGTCTATTTCGAAGTAATAGTTTGTGACATCATAGTAGACAAGGTCAGTATCTCGTCCATAGTGCGCTGTAACCATTTCGTGAAGATGCTGCTGCAATGCGCCAGAAACCTTGTCAAAATGCGTAAGTGCGTCATAGACATCGTCAAGCGAGAACTTAAAATTGTCAAAAAAATGTTTTTTGTTTAGCACCGACGCTCTTTTTGAGCCTGGGTATAAAAGTCTTGTGTATACAAGCAGGCGCATAATTGCGTCTGTGTTGAAAATGAAGTTTTCGTGCCTGCGTGCATTTTTGAGGAATATATCTATTTCTAGTTCGTGATAAATCTTACTGAAAATGATATACCCGTAATTTTTGCGGTTTGCGTTATTGCGGTCAACTTGGCTGGTCATGTCAATGGTGATGGTCACGCTCTTTGCTGCCTGGCGCTCCTTATCCATTGCCGCCGCGACTGCTGTGAAGTGGGCAATGGGGTCGTCATATTCCTTTTTTAATTCGTCAAGATAGCCAACCTTTTGAACCGTTTTTTGTTTTGACTTTCCTTCCTTGTTCCGGTATCCCTGTACTATGGACAAATATGTCCTGCCTGTCTTCTTCGAGTAGGTTTTTCGTAGATACATATGCGTAGCCCCTTTAAGCTATTCTATCTTATTACACATATTTACACAAAACATATTCGCTAAACCTTGACAAAAAAATTAAGCCCGCAGGCCTTGGCTTCTTTTGTTTTTTGGCTCACATTCTTTTTTCAATGCTTCCGAAAAGACGAGAGTAGTAGGTATGACCTCCTCTCTAATAGAATAGGGGGTATCCAAGAGTAAAGTATTCTTGACCCAAGGTTAGTCTCATGTTAAATTAAACTCAATAGAATACCTAAAATATTAAAATTAGGTATTGTAACTAAATGCTTGAGTCCTTTTAATATCTAGTTATACACTCAAACAATCGGGCATACTTTTTGGAAAGTATTTATTGGGAGAGTGTTTTAATGGATAACCAGAAAAAGGACACCGATACTAAGAGAGGTGAAAGAAAGATGGCCACTCAGCTTCAACCAACACCAACGTTGTATGGTAAAGATGCTATAGAGGTCCTTGAACAAATAAAAAGAAAGCCCACCAAGGATGAAAAAAAAGCTGCAGAGGAAAGAAAAATTTTCTTTGCGCGAATTAAAAAGAAGGGTCTTCGTTAAAAAATATGGACTTCAAATTTGATATTGATAAAATCGAATTGGTTAGGTTGACAGAGAATGAACTTGTCGATCTAACCAATTTTGATTGTGAAGATCTGGAAATGAATAGGTTTTTCCGGGAGGAAGCTTTTACGGAGCAAGAGATGGGCATGAATACAACCATTTTACTTTATTATGAGAGGACCCTTGCAGCTGCATGTTCAATATGTTGCGACGCAATTACTTTAAGCCAAGAAGAAAGAGAAACTGTCGGTATACCATATGCAAAAGTTCCGGCTATTAAGGTTGCTAGATTAGGCAGATCGGCAAAATACAGAAATTTAAAGTTCGGTAAATTTCTAGTGGAATATGTCAAGTCACTTGCTTACGAACTTAACGAAGAAACAGTGGGGGTGAGGTTTCTCACTTTAGATGCTTATCCCCAAAAAGTATCTTATTATCAAGAAGAATTGGGTTTCGTAGTAAATAAAAAAGGAAGAAGACCAAAAGACGAGAAAAGTCCCATAAGCATGAGAGCTGATATCTTTCCAAAATTAGAAAAGTAAATGATTTGAGCCAAAATGGTTTTTTTACCAGCTTTCAAAATCAATTAAAAATATCTAGCCGGGCATTAGCCTGGTGTTTTTATTTACCAGGGGGTGATAACGGGAACCAAAACAGCTGTTCGTGCGTCTAATAATTAAAGCCAAAATTTTCATGGAGGTGTAACAAGCATTGCGTAAACTATTAGCATTTATGGGCCTTATCCTGGTCCTTGCCTTATTGACCATCAACCTACCGTATATAACCCATGCCAACGCACAGGCTTCTCAAACGATTAAGCTGTTTGTAAATGGTACCGAAATCAAACCTGATGTGCCACCTTATATTGATAGCAACACCGTAACTGTAAAAAAAACGCGGAGAACAAATATCTCTCTGATAGTCGGGCAAAGAAAAGCTACCGTTAACGGTAAGACCGAAACCTTAGACGCCGAGGCAGTAATCAAAGGCAGCCGTACAATGGTGCCCCTTCGGTTTGTAAGTGAGGCACTGGGCGCGAAAGTGGAGTGGAAAAACTCTGCTGTATATATTACTGACGATATGGTGCAGCCGGTGGACTATAAGGCAGAGTACGAGAACGCTTCTTCGTTCCAGGGAACGACTTTAAACCCATCGGATTATCCGGGAGCCGGTGGTCAAATACTAAAACAGTGGGGACTAAATAAAGTCCAAACGGTAACGGCAAACCAGATTGAAGAGATGCATGGGATTAAACTGAGTGATGAAACCGCTGTATTGGACTTGAAGGTTAGTGGTGATTCGATTCTTTTAAAAATAGGCAATATCTATGGACATACACAAAATGAAGTAAGAACCCTACTTATTGAAAAAGATAACAAAATAAAGGTAGTGCTCACATAGTTAGGTACGCTGATGATTTTGTCTGCTGTTTTCAATATGAGCATGAGGCTAAACGCTTCTACTACGAGCTTATCAAAAGGTTAGAAAAGTTCAATCTGAACATAGCACCGGAAAAGAGCAAGATTATCGAATTTGGTCTGTTTGCCGCTCGGAACGTCAAGAAACGAGGAGAGAATAAGCCAGAAACATTCGACTTTCTTGGTTTTACCCACTACTGTGGTGTAAGTCAAAACGGTAAGTTCAGAGTAAAGCGGAAAACAAGCAGGAAGAAGTACCAAGGAGCCTTATACAGAATGAAGCAGTGGATAAAAGCTAACCGTACTACTCCTGTAAGTATACTGCTGGAACAAATAAAACCTAAACTCGTAGGATACTACAGGTACTATGGCATCACAGATAATGACCCAATGATACATCGGTATTGGTATGAGATAACAAAACTACTATTCAAGTGGATCAATCGCAGAAGTCAGCGAAACAGCTATACCTGGGAAAAGTTTCTATTGTTGCTCAAAGTTAAACCGCTACCCAAACCGAGAATTTATTTCAATATATTTTCGGCTTAGTAGTGCATAGGCATAAGTGCAAATCTCGAAGTGAGGAGCCGTGTGCGTGAATAGCGCAAGCACGGATCTGTGAGGGTTGTGTGTTCAATTTAACCATGGAGCAAATATTGTGGCACTCCCAGAGGAAACGGGGAGAAACGGTGAAAACAAACCTGCTTCTAAAGTTATAGAGATGCACTTCTACTCGACAATGGTTATGTTGCCAAAGATTATTATGAATCGTAAACATATCCAATTGGTAATACTACATAGATGAGGCCGGGAGGTGTGCCCGACCCAAAATGCAGGCTTTCATCCTGGGAGCACTTCCCGGCCTTCCTTTTAAGGACCCAAGAGAATAGCCCGAAAGCTATGACCCCATAAACTGGCTGCACTCCGGGCCAGACCAAAAAGTTAAACCTCAAAATTTGGCCCGGTGTGCGGACGACACACACAGGCCGCCTAACCACCCACGTTACTTCTGGGCAGCAAGGTGTGGGCGGGACCCGTGGGAATTACCTCAAAGGCCAGCCACATTTTGCCTGGCGGTAGGGAGTATGCTGGAGCCTCTTACCACTAACCCGCGGTTATCCCAAATGTGGTACATTACGGATTCATTGAAAGCTTTATTGAGGAGCTGGGCATCCAGTACAATATTCGCGAAATTGCCTTTGACCGCTGGGGAGCGGTTCAGATGACTCAGAACTTAGAAGGGCTTGGTTTTACGGTGGTACCGTTTGGCCAGGGTTTCAAGGATATGTCCCCGCCTGCCAAGGAACTGATGAAGCTGACCCTGGAATAAAAAATCGCCCATGGCGGTCAGCCGGTTCTGCGCTGGATGATGGATAATATTTTTATCCGCACTGATCCCGCCGGAAATGCTTTTGTCAATTAAAAAAGGGTTCTTCCGCACTTTTGGTGCAAGGAAACCAAGCAACTCCTTCTTGGTCCATTATCACCTTTGTAGTTCGATATATTCCTAAATAGAGCAATTACCTATAGATTGCTAATGTATACTTAATAGGACAATGCTGGTCTTCTTAACGTTATTATGCTAAAATTCTTCCATGAACGAAATATTGAATACCCAAGAACGGCAAATAACTGCTGAAGACATCCAGTTCATTAAAGAACTAATGGACGCTAACCCCTCTTGGCTGCGCACTCGACTATCCAAAGAGATTTGTGCTCTTTGGGACTGGCGAAAT
>NZ_AUMW01000052.1 GCF_000430885.1 Desulfotruncus alcoholivorax DSM 16058
CTTGAAAAAGATTATTTACCTGGCCACCGTTGAAGCAGCCAAAAAGTGGACCATGCCTGTTAAAGACTGGAAGAACTGCATCTCACAGTTCGCCATATATTTTGGGGATAGATTGGAAACTGAGTTGGCCATATAAGTTAGCCTGGCGATTAACCGACGGCAGCCCTTGACATGGAGCCTCCAGGCCTGTGTTTCCAGGAGGCCGCGGGGAGTCCACGCTGTGCGTTGGCCTCCCGCCCAAATAGGCTAACACAGGCCTCTCTCCATGTAAAGGGCTGCCTGGCTGTTTCTAATTAACCCCAGTTTTATCTTAACCATTTACACGAAAATATTCACACTCCCAATGTATTCCAGAGGTGAAGAGGAATGGTATGTCATTTTGCTCATTATGACAAAAAAACCGGGGAAAAACAGCTTTTACATGATCATCTAATGAACCCTGTTGAGCAGGTGATTCAAGCCATTCCTCCTTCAGTTTGGTTTCCGAGATTGTCTAATGGAGAAGTCAAGGAGTTGGCCAAATGGATTTATCTCCTTCATGATTTCGGAAAATATACTGATTTTTTTCAAGATTATCTGTTAAAAGGTATTATTTCCGCTAATAAGGGGCATTCTTTTATTTCTGCATGTATTACATATGCACTGTTGCTGAATAATACCCGTCAAGAAGCTATTAAAGCATATTTAGGGTTTTTATGTGTATTGAAGCATCATTCGTCGTTGCAAGTGACAGGAATTTTAGACCAGGAAGCACGATCTGTACAACAAAGATTAAAAAGACAGGCTGAACAAATACAGAAAAAACTTGCTGACATTTTTATGGAAGCACCTTGGGGACGATATATAGACGAACACACTTTGCGTGAATCACTACAAGTTGAAAAGCTTTTTGAGAATGAGAGATTATTTTGGAAAATGTCTGCCCGATTAACAGGAAAGCGAGAGCATGCAAACTATTGGTATTTTCCAATTATTTATCTTTTTTCTCTGTTAATTAATATGGATAAAGTGGATTCAAGTGGGTTTGAACGTAGCCATTTACAAGCTACAGAACCGGTGAAAGTCGTTTATTATTTGCGAAAAAAGATCAAAGGACGAGAGTCCGATCTGATTAGCCGACGTGAAAGTGCGCGTAGAACGATAGTTGAAGCTATTGATAGTTTAACAGATGAGCAGGTTTATAAGCAAAGATTCTTTACTTTAACAGCTCCAACAGGTATTGGAAAAACGCTAGCGTCTTTACAAGCTGCATTAAGACTTCAAAACCGAATTGCAAAGTTAGAAGGATACACGCCAAGAGTTATCACAGCAATACCGTTTATTAATATAATTGAACAAACCAGGCATGACTATGAAGCCGTTTTTCAGGACAGTCTTGTTGTGCATCATCGTCTGGCAGACTTTACCCAACAGAAGTTATCCAGAGAACAGGAATACATATCTGTTGATAAGCAGTTGATGCTAGTAGAGTCATGGGAGGGCAAAGCGGTATTGACCACTTTTGTTCAATTGTTTCATTCTTTATTAACTGGGATAAACCGGCCTTTGAAAAAAATTAATAAAATTGCAGGTAGCATAGTGATTTTAGATGAGATCCAATCAATCGCACATGAAAAAACACCTTTGATTGGTGCATTGATCCAGAAAGTGGCAAATTTTTACGGTACGCGTTTTATTTTAATGACTGCTACGCAACCGAAGTTGTTGGAACAGGGAATGAAACTATTGCGGACATTTATTCCAGATGAAAACATCGAAAAAACGGTGGCAATAGAACTTTTACCAGATTACCCGAGTTACTTTAATCACCTAAAACGCACTCGGTTCATTCCTTGTTTAGAAAAGAGAATGGATACATTTTTATTTTGCGATTTTGTATTGGAAAAAATTAATAAATATAAGGAAAAGCAGGAAAGATTTCCATCTGTTTTAATTGTTGTGAACACCATTCAACGTAGTATTGATGTATTTAATCAACTAAGAAAGTTACGTAAAGAAAGGAAGTTTTTATACAGACCGGTTTTAGCATATCTTTCAACTAACCTCATGCCTAAACATCGTCGTCGTGTAATTGATTTTGTAAATAAGTGTTTGAAAAATGGGAAGTCGGTTATTTTAGTTTCTACACAAACTATTGAGGCGGGGGTGGATTTAGATTTTGATATGGGGTTTCGGGATTTAGCGCCTCTCCCATCTCTTATCCAAACCGCCGGAAGAGTTAACCGAGAGGGGTCTAAACAAAAAGGAATTTTTCTGCCAGTATATATTGTACGTTTAGAGAAAGATTGTTCCTGGGTTTATAGTACAAATGAAATGATTGCTACCAAAGAGCTTATACAAGAAAAAGAGCAGATACCAGAATCAGCTTATCAGTCATTAATTGAAGCCTATTATCGTAGAATTGACGCAGTTGGATTAGATAGTAATATTAAAGAAATTTGGGAATACGGTGTTTTGGGACTTGATTTTGAAGAATTAAAAAAGTTTAGTTTAATTGATTCCATTGGCGAAGTTGCGGATGTTTTTATTGAATATGATCAGGATGCTACACGGATTGCAAAGGCGTATCGAGAGCTTTCTAAAAAATTGACGGAAATAGACTGGACAATAGTCAAGGATGTTATTCCTTCTTTTGTGATGGAGCATGAGGTATCGCGGTATACTCAGCGTTCCTTATTAAGGTTGGTTAGCGCTAAGCTAAGCGATTATATAGTACAGATTAGGATTAGAAGAATTAAAAATAATCTTCCATTAGAATTTGGGCATGATTCAAATTTGTTTTGGGTTCCAAAAAGTGAGAAGAAATTATATTATAGTTTATTTACAGGATATATAGCCGAACAGCAAGCATACATTTATTAAATTTGATCACAAATTTTAAAATATATTAATTAACGTACATTTTAATTTAGTATTGTAATAACGGTGATAAGCTATGGGAGATGTAATTATTTCCGATAAATATAAAATTGTTATCCAACGAGAAATAAGAAAACAACTAGGTATCAAGACCAGTCAAAAACTTAAAGTAGTGGTAAAAGGACGGGGGATAAACCTGGTGCCAAAAGTCCCACTTTCAGAGTTGAAAGGTTTTTTAAAAGGGATGGACACGTCGGGTATCAGGGAACATGAGGAAAGGTTATGATTCTGGTCGATTCGTGTGGTTGGAATGAATTTTGAACATGCTGGCTGCCGGGCTTAGTATAAAACACGACCTTCCTATGACCGACGCTATCGTATATGCTACGGCAAAAATGGTTAACTGTCAGGTGGTTACAAGTGATAAGCATTTTATGAGTTTAGGAGACGTTATCTTTATATGATTACATATCATAGGAGATCATAAGGGAGGTTTTTTCTGTGAATGCCAGGGAAATCAACGTTAGCGGCACCCTGGTATGGTACTATTATATCTGCCCCAGGGAAGTCTGGCTAATCGGCCACCAGATTACCGCCGACCAGGATAATGCAAATGTATCCCTGGGACGGTTTATTCAGGATCATACATACCCGCGTGAGCGTAAAGAACTGGCTGTCGGCCAAAGCAAAATGGATGTCTTTCGTGTCACAAATGAAGGTTTGATTATAGGAGAGGTCAAGAAAAGCTCCAAGTTCAGAAGCAGTGCCCGCATGCAGCTGGCTTTTTATTTGAACGAGTTAAAACAACGCGGTATAGAGGCCCGGGGAGAATTGCGCTTTCCCAAGGAAAAACGCAAAGAAGAAGTGGTGTTGGACGAACAAACCGAACGGGAATTGGACAAGGTATGCCGGGAAATCCTGCGCATTCTTTACCTGCCCGCCCCACCGGGGCCTAAAAAGATAAGTTTTTGCAGAAATTGCGCCTATGCGGAATTTTGCTGGTCGTAAGCGGGTAGTCACATACATCTTGATCTGCTTTACAATATTTAGATCAGTCAATTGAATCTATTGGGAAGTGTTACCAATGAAGAAAACCCTTTATATTTTTTCAAGCGGCGAACTTTCGCGCAAGGATAATACCCTGTTTTTTGAAACGGATGAAGGACGGCGTTACATCCCGGTGGAAGATACCGGCGAAATTATGATTTTCGGAGAGTTAACCGTTAATAAGAAACTGTTGGAATTCTTATCCGCAAAAGAGATTGTGCTGCACTTTTTTAATTATCACGGCTATTACATGGGCTCATTTTACCCGCGCGAGCATCTTAATTCCGGTTTTATGACGTTAAAGCAAGCTGAGCACTACCTGGATGAAGAAAAGCGCTTGACCATAGCAAAGGAGTTTGTGCGTGGCGCGGCCAGGAACATCCGCCAAGTATTGAAATACTATCATGGCCGGGAAAAAGATGTTGCGCGTCAATTAAACGCGATTGAGAGTTTAGTTGCACCCATAGATGAATGCAAGGATATATCAACGCTCATGGCCTTGGAAGGGAATATCCGCGACCATTATTATCATGCCTTCGATGAAATAGTGGGCAACCCTGACTTTATCTTCCAAGAGCGCACCAGACGCCCGCCCAAAAACTATTTAAACACACTGATTAGTTTCGGGAATTCCTTAATGTACACCATTTGCCTCAGTGAAATATACAAGACACATCTGGACCCCCGCATCGGTTATTTGCACTCCACCAATTTCCGCCGTTTTACCCTGAACCTTGACGTGGCTGAAATATTTAAACCGATTATAGTGGATAGACTAATCTTCTCTTTGCTTGGGAAAAAGATGATTACCAGGGAAAGTTTTGACCGGGTTACAGAAGGGATAATGATGAAAGAGAAGGCCAAAAAATGCTTTGTTGAAAACCTGGACGAGAAATTGAAAACTACCATTAAACACAGGGATATCGGCCGCCCTGTTTCTTATCGCAGGTTAATCCGGCTGGAATTGTACAAGCTGGAAAAACATTTGATGGGGGAAAAAGAATACCAGGCTTTTGTAGCCAGGTGGTAGAATATATTTAAAAGGTTGGTGAAATTGCCCTGTTTGTTATCCTGGTTTATGATGTCGGGCAAAAGAGAGTGGCCAAAGTGCTGAAAAAATGCCGCCAGTACCTTAACTGGGTTCAGAATTCTGTCCTGGAAGGAGAGATTTCGGATGCCAATCTGAAAAAGTTAAAAATGGAATTGGAGAGAATTATTCGCAAAGACGAGGACTCGGTTATATTTTACTCCTTGCGTACAACGAAATATTCTTCCCGAGAGATTATGGGTTTAAAGAAAGGCGGGGATGAAAATATAATCTAAAACGAAGGATTGAGATAGGAAAATTTTTACGTCGATGTCCAATAGCGTTTAAACGCCGGGGGTTCGACGACACTATGTAATTTAAAAAAACTTGTGGTATAAGGCTCCTGGAAACATTGGTATTACAATACCGATGGTGTTCTTAATTTAAAAACTTATTTTTTTTGGAAAATGCGACGGGTTTTTAGCCTGCCTATAAGGAATTGAAACATTTTGTTCAAGTATCGCTTTGCCCATTGATTAAGGTTTTTAGCCTGCCTATAAGGAATTGAAACCTGA
>NZ_AUMW01000053.1 GCF_000430885.1 Desulfotruncus alcoholivorax DSM 16058
TCAAGGCCGTTCTTTCGCTTTCAGGCCAGTCCAGGTAAATGTAGTCGCGACAGGCGGGGCAAATGAATTCGTCATGCCAGACAATATCCCATGGCGCATTGGGATCATCTAATAAATCTGCAAGCACAAGGACGGTGCCGCATTTTGGACATGTGGGATCAATATAAAAAGGTTTGTTATGCGGTCGCGGCATGGCTGGGCTTTCTGGTTGTACGCTTTTTACCAGTCTTTCCAGGTACCTTTTGGCCCTTGCTACGCTTTGTTCCGGAATCCTGTCAATTAATCTGTGGAGTTCTTCTTTGGGTATGCTCATTAAAAATTACCCCTTCCCCTTTTCTCGTTTTTTCTTTTCCCGCTCCCACTTTACCTTCAAATAGGTAAGGATATCCTCTTTATTTCCTTAATTGAAGATCTTTACTGTGGAAAATACTTATTAATGTTCTTGGTCCTCCTTTTGGAAAGCAAAAATCGGCAGATGATTAATTCTCAAGGCCTACGTGACTTTTTGCCTCAACTTTTCATATTCTTCCGGGGATATGTCTATATCGCGAAGGATTTTTCTGATTAGGCCCCTGCCTAAATCTTTCCCTTTGTGGAATGAAACAACTGTGCAACGCCCATCGGAATGAGTAAACAGGACATAACTGCCAACCTGTCTTTGTCGCGTAAAGCCAAAAGCGAACCAGTATCCGCTCCATATCTTCGGCAGGGATAATAGCGGCCTTGTCATGGTTGCACTTCAACTTGGTGGATGCCTATAAACTTGTCTGGTGCGAGGGTAAAATCTCTCTTTTCATCAAGGTAAAGCTTTATTGCCTCTTGGACCCGCTTTTCCAATTCTGCAAGGTTATCCGCCTGAGTATGGCACCCGGGGAGAGAGGGTACAGAAGCAATATATTTGCCATCTTCGTCTTGCTCAATAATAACCAAAAAGCGGTGACCGGTCATGGTAGTCAACTCCTTTATGACTCCCGCGGTGATTCCGTCTCTCCAAGATCCGAAAAGACAATGGCCAAGTCATATTTCTGTCCACGTCACCGCGATTATAACGTTAATGACATGGCTTGTCAGAAGAGTGTATCAATGTTAATTTAACTTGTAGTGGCTTGCCGGCTTTTTTCCTGTTGTTTTTTTTGTGCGTCTTCCACTACGTCGGGCGGGAAAGCGCGTTTGAATTGATAAGAAGTCCATGCTTTTAATTCTTCATCGCCGGCGGAAAAGAGTATGTATAACGTGTCAATCATACGTTTCAGTTGCGGGTCTTTGTCATATGCCCGGCGGGTGAGTTCGGTAACGTCAATTATCTCAGCTGAACTTTCTTTCGATTTTTGAATATTATTAACTGCTTCGATGATGGCCTGCTCTCCGTAGCGGGCCATTAGATTTTTTAACGGTTCCTCGGGGGAGATAAACATCTCCCCTTTGCCTGTTTTAAGCCATATGTCATTGACATAAAAGGTGAAACAAATAACCTTTTGCAATGGCTTTGAAGGATTTTTTGAGCCTTTTTCTATGCCAGCAATATGCCCTTGATCAATATCAAGAGCGTTAGCGAACTCTTGTTGTGTTAACTTTAGAGAGTTTCTTAAGAATTTTATCCTCTCACCAATACCCATAAAAAAACCGCCCTAATTATGAAAATTGCATAAAATGCCTTGACTATTATGCCTTAGACATATTAATATTATGTCTAAGTACTGTTATTTACTTGACAACCCAACGTCAACCAGAAAGGAGTGCCAGCTGTGGCCAATGGTGAAGCTAAAAAAGATGTAACCGGCTTGGATATAAAAATCATGCTGTTGCAAAAAGGGATCAGGCTCAAAGCCATCGCCCATCGGGCGGGCGTAACTCCCAGTGCGGTAAGTCGAGCCCTGGACGACAACACCCCTTATGTCGGACGCCGCTTGAGGCCGGTAATTGCGGACGCGCTGGGCGTGCCGGAAGAAAAGCTGTGGCCTATTACTACCATGCCCCAAAAAGCGGCACAGTAAAACGCTGGCTTCTGCAAATTGTTAATTTGTTAACAGTGTTTAGATGATTCTATCAAAGATGCAGGAAAGCTGCAATGATCAGGGGATTAATTGAGATTTTTTATCAAGCTTATCTTAAAAACGATGGTGCCTTCTTTAAAATTCTGTGCAAACAATTAAAATCCTACCAGCAAATGGAAGCATATGGGTTGATTATTTAACCAACGGGCGGGTGAGTATCGTGATAGCTATTGTTAAATATATAGCCAAAAGAGAAAAGGACCATTTGGAAACCATCAGCAGGGAAATCATAAGTATAACACCCGGGGATTTAGACGAGGAATACAGCGACCTGGCAAGGATTATATTTCCTTCGATTATGAAAATGATAGAGGAACAAGAAACCGTCATTAACGCGGCAAGCCGTTAAACCGGGCAGGTGTCGCTGGTGGATAGGAGACGATTGCGCGGTACCCTGGGCAGGTCGATTAATCAGGGCCATATTATTGAAACAAATTAGTAAATTAACCGATTAGCGAACTGGGTGGTGAACATATGGCGATACCCAAGACAATTATCAGAGAAGTTCAAAAAATTAATGGAGATCAGTACAAAACATTTCAAATTTAGAAATACGACTCTCTACGCGGGTTTGGCCTTCTTCCAGCAGCTTTTGACCTTCTTCAAGGGATTTAACGCTTCCGGCTAATGCTTGTAGTTGCTGCAATACAAGGGTTTGAAATTCTTCATTGGTCATAGGACATTCTCCTTTCGGTTAATCAGATTCAACCCGCGTATCAAGCACAGATTCAAGTATCAGGACGATAGAGGGGAGGTGGAAGGAAAGAAGCGTTTTATTTTGCCATCTTTTCCAACCTGGCAACCTTAGACACAAGATAGCCGGTATCAATTTCAATACCATCAAGGCGCTCGTCAATACTTCTAAGCCGTTCCATAACAATATTATGGCGTTCTTCCTGAATCTGGTTAGCTTCAAATAAAACCTGGATTTTTTCAGCAATATCGGTTTCTATTTTGGTTTCAAGCTTAGTTTGGCGATTTTCAACAGAGGTTAGGCGATTTTCAACGGAATCTAACTTCTCATAAACCTTTTGAAAGTGCTGTAGCACTAAATTTTGAAATTCATCGTTGGTCATTATTATTCTCCTTTCGGTTTAGGATTAAGCCCGGCCCATTCCTTAGCAGCAGCGAGCAGTATTTCCCTTTGGTGTGGAGTGAGTTGTTGGGCTAAGTCGATAAGCTGGCGTATATCTGAAGGAAGCGGCTCAACCACCTGGTTGTCAGCAAAGAATTCGGCGAGGGTGAGACCTAGTCCATAGATGATTTTTTCTAATACCTCAAAAGTTGGTTGACGTTTTCCTGACTCTATTTCGCTTATGGCAGATTGAGCAGCACCTGATTTTTTTGAAAGTGCATTCATACTTAAACCCTGGTGTTCTCTAGCTAACTTAATTCTTTGACCAATATCCAATTTGTAGCACCTCAAATAACTATCTTAAAACAGATTGTATCACAAAAATTTTTAAAATTGTTTATCCGAAAATGTATTGACAGTATATACGAAAACGTATAGTATATTATCTAGAAACAGATAGGTGGTGAACACAAATGAAGTACCTCGCTCAACGGTTGACAAGGCTACGGGGAGATATGTCCCAGTCAGAATTAGCAAGAAGAGCAAGGATTCCACAATCAGCGATTAGTGAAATTGAAGCTGGCAAAAGAATTCCGAGAACAGATACCCTTCAAAAACTCGCCAACGCCCTGGGCGTAAAAATTACCGATCTTCTCGAAGAGAAAATTAGTTAAGCAATTAGCTAGCGTAGCTATATCTTGGCACGGTGTTCTAAGGAACGATGTAAATATTAGCTAAGAACTGGGTGGTGAATACATGGCCATACCCAAAACTATTATCAAAGAAGTTCAAAAAATTAATGGAGATCAGTACAAAACATTTCAAATGCGGGGTATACGTATTTTAGCTCTATGGATAGCGCAGGTGGAAAAAGAAAAACAGAACACTGTATTGCCAAAAGCTAATACCAATTAATTATTCTATGCTTTTATTATAAAAACCTGCCAATAAATGGCATGATAAAAGTCAATTTTTGGGGGATGAACCATTGCAAAAAAAGATTAGTGATATTGTCATTGACGAAACCATATACCCCCGGGCCGACTTTGACCCGGATACCGTAGAACGCTACCGCGAGGCCATGACCGCCGGTGCAATATTTCCCCCAATAGTGATAACACAAGATAACCGGCTCCTGGATGGCAGGCACAGGCTGGAAGCATACAAGCTGGTTGGCGCCGCCGAGGTAGAAGTCACAATTGAAGATCCGGCTGACCCGGCCGCCCGGGCTGTGGAACTGAACCTGCATCACGGCAAGCCCCTAACCAAAGGTGAAATGAAAGAGCTAGCCAGGAAGTGGTACGGAACCAGGCCGGTCACGGAGATAGCGAATGTACTGGGCGTTACGCGGCAAACGGTGCAGAACTGGGTGTCCGATTTGGCTGCAGAGCGAAGTGAAGCCAGGGAAGAAATTAGGGAAAAGGCTTTGAGGATGCGGGTAAAGGGAATGACTCAGGAAGAAATAGCTGGACAATTAGGCGTGACTAGGCAGGCTATTAGTAAATGGGAGAGCAACAGTGTAAAAAATTTGACACCGTTGCAGGAAAACAATACCAAAGGCGCATGTGAAGAGTACCCAAATGTAAAAAATGTGACACATGAGTATTCAGAAAACGATAGTGATAGGATTAATGATGGTCAAGCCGAAAATCAGCTCACTTGTTACGTACACAATGGACGTGAAATATTCATCAGTAAAGGACTCGGAAATGAATATGGAACGTTCTGGCGTTCTCCGGACGGAGGCCTTCACCGGGTTAAGTCACCGGCAATGCCGATGGTTGAAAGTCGAGAGGAAGCCCAAAGTAACCTCAATCAATGGGCCGCGAAAAAAGGGTTGCAAGCGGTATGCTCAAATAAGCCCGATGTTCCTTTAAAAGCCAGGGCCAATCTCGACGTAGATCAAGAAGATAATCCCGAATACATAGACGATTACGGCGGACGGGAAGCGGCGGAATCGTTCAGAAAAAAAATCCTGCCATACTCGGACGCAATAAAAGAATTTTATCAGCAACTCAAAAAAGCATCTGATCTGGCAGAACAAATAACCAACAGGCGTGAAGACATGATCGAGGCTATAGCGGAAATGCAACCCGACGGTGTAAGTATAACTATACTGGCCAACGCCGTGATCCAGGCCTGCGACATATACATCCCCAGGTTTGTGGAAGTAAAGGAAACCCTTCAAGAAGTGATCAAGCCCGGTATTAAAGGCGTAACGACAAGAGACAAATTCTTGGTGGTGAACGGGGGTAAAACGAATGGGAACTAAAAGGAAATCACGGTCAAGGAGCGTTCTCGGCGATGCTTTACATAA
>NZ_AUMW01000054.1 GCF_000430885.1 Desulfotruncus alcoholivorax DSM 16058
ACCAAAGCTAGGGAGACCACCGGCTAACAAAGAGATAGAGAAGGAACAAAAACGCCTGGAACGGCAAGATGCCAGCGAACGTAATGCTGTAGAAGGTAAATTCGGCGAAGGGAAGCGGCGCTACAGTTTGGCTCGTATTATGGCACGCCTGAAAGAGACCGCCGAAAGCGTGATTTGTCTACAGTTCCTGGTGATGAACTTGGAGCATAGACTCCGTGTTCTTTTGTTCTATTTTCTGCGGCACCTATTTCGGTATTATCTAGCTTTAGTTCGACCGTCATTATAGTGTTTTAATTGAAATTAGGATTGGTTCAGCAAACCCTATTTAATTAAAACCAATGCCGAAGGCCAAAGGCTGTGGGAAAAAACCTTTGGGGGTAAAGAAACCGATGCAGGCGTATGTGTGCAGCAGACCGTTGACGGCGGCTATATTATTGGCGGGCAAACATTTTCCTCCGGTGCCGGCGGTTACGACATATACCTGATCAAAACGGATCCAACCGGCAAACAAGTATGGGCAAAAACTTTTGGCAGTATAAATTGGGATACCGACACAGCCGTCCTGCAAGCTGGGGATGGAGGTTACATCGTGTTGGGGCAAACGTTTTCCAGCCAAACCGGTAAGGATATTTACCTGGTTAAGACAAATGCCGAAGGGAAGAAGCAGTGGGAAAAAACCTTGGGCGGTGCCAATTGGGATGCCGGCAAAACCGTTAAACAAACCAGTGATGGTGGTTATATGGTAGCCGGGTGGACCGATACACACGGAGACGGGCAAGATGATTTTTACCTGGTCAAAACGGACGCAGCAGGGAAAAAAATCTGGGAGAATACGCTGAAGAACAGCAAATTTGATAGCGGGTTTTCCATCCAGCAAGCCGGTGAAGATGATTACATCATCACCGGGTGGTGGGAAGAACCTTTAAAAAACCAAGAGGTAAAGAATGATGGGTGTCAAATATATACTGCTGTTATTACGGTTAAATAACTTTAATTCAACAGCCACACCAGACTTATTATGCAAAAACTAAGGTGAGCGCTGTTTTAAGAATCTGGCCATGGAATCCAGGTCAATGGCATGCTCCATAGCTTCTTCATCGGTGATCAGGTCTTTGGCGAGCAATTCCTGCAAGTGAGCGTCGAGAGTTTGCATACCGTGCTTGGCCCCGGTTTGCATAAAAGAATAGATCTGGTGCACCTTTTTCTCTCTGATTAAATTGCGCACCGCCGGAGTGCTGGTTAAAATCTCCACCGCCGCAATTCTGCCCTGGCCGTCTTTACGGCGCAAAAGGCGCTGCGCAATAACCCCGGCCAGGGTACTGGACAGCTGCACCCTGATTTGTTCCTGCTGGTTTGAGGGAAAAACATCTAAGATAAATCCACTTCTCCCATTCCGGACAAAGCATGGAACTTTTCATCGCCCATAATCTGCTTAGCCAGGGTCATTGTTTCTTCCGGTAGTAGAGGCGGCAGATCCAGTGAATGCAGCCTGCCGTTTAACCTTATGGCGGGGGCGGCGCCGGACGAAATGTGCAAATCCGAAGCACCCTGTACCACAGCCTGCTTGAGCAGCTCGTTGATGTGCATGTTTGATCCTTTCATTAGGAAAAGTTTATTCATTCACGGTTTAACATATCGTATCGCCATCCGTTTTGGCGGTTGGACTACGGGGTTTAAATCCCTACCCTCCAAACTTTTGTCAAGCGCTTCTGTATTATTAAGCATAACATTTGAAACTATGTTATAACCATGGGCATCTTCAAGGTTACCTTTGATGTTAAAGTTTAGAGTATAATTACCTATTTCATTTTTATCAAGGGTAAAGGATAATTCGTCAATTACAGCGTCGGATATATCGGTAGAACCATTTTTATCCTTCTTTTTTACCCGGTATTTTGTATCTGAACCATCAGTTACCTTATCTAAATAAATGTAATTATCATTATTAGAAAAGTTGAATGATTCAGGAGTGCTATCCAACACCTCCAAATCAATTGCGTTGCGCACATCAGAGGTAATAAACATTCCAGCTTGTTGTATATTAGTTTGTACTTTCCACTGGGCTTCTTCCATAGTAAAAGAATTTACTCCGAAAAAATAAATAGTGTATCCTAAAGCAATTACCACACTCAAAAGGGCAAGCACAATTACCAGTTCAATCAAAGTAAAACCACGTTGATTGCGTTTCAATGTCAGTGCCCCTTTCCACTTTTTTACCGGTCGGGTGAAAATACTGTCAGCGTCCCAGAAGTTAGAATTTTGCCGTCGACATTGATTGTTTCAGCAAGGTTCCCATTTGTATCTCTAAAAGTCATGTTTAAAGTTTTATTTTCACCTTGTTCGTTGCCGGCTATTTTACTCTCAAGCTCTTGCTGGTAGTTAAATGTGGTATTGCTTTTAGTCCCGGCTGAAAACAAATTGGCCAGGCTACTTGTATACAGTGTGGTAAAGACAACCGCAATTATGGTCAGCACTGCAACTGAAACCAATACCTCCGTTAATGTAAAACCCGAATTTTTCTTCTCAGATTTTAATGTATTAATAAAGCGAGTAAGCATAATTTCCTCCCTTATCTACCATCCAATGGAACAGGCTCGTATTGTAAAGTTCGATACACTGATTAATCTAATTAACAATTTTTATGTCTTAATTCCAAATTTGATGGTAGCCTGAATCATCGGACGAGTCATCAGATCCAGTATCATCAACAGGGTAACCTTCATAATAGCCCAAGCTATCCAACGGCAACGGAAAATTGTTAAATGAATTATCATATATAACCTGAGCGCCACCAGAAGAATCATAATTCTTTACTACAAGCGAGCCTTTTAAAACAGCGCCTCCGGTTAAATTAAAATCTGCATAAGGTGCGTATATGGCATGTACATGCGCAGAAGTACCGCCGTTCATTTTTACATTATCACCACCAGTTATAATGTTACCCTCAATAACACTACCGCCTGAAAGATCAATATCAGCGGTATTGGCATAAATAGAACCCACAAATTTTTGTCCGCCGCTTAATTTTAAGTCATCGTTTCCATTATAGTACATCAAAAGGTTTGCCGGATTGCCGTTATTATTGATAGTTGAACCGCCGCCCATATCAAATGTTGTATCAACATACATTATAAGTTTACCACTTCCTTGCAGCTTAATATGACCTTGTTGTATATTTAAACTACCAACCCTTAATTCACTAACACCACCATTTAGATTTATTGTCAGCGTTCTATTACTTTTAATATCTATGCTGGTATATGAATAATTGGGATTAATCGTTAAATCATTATTACTGCCGCCTTTAAGTTCCAAAGATGAGTTTTCCGCCGGCGGAAGGTTGGGGAAGGACGGATATTGTGGTAACGTATATTTTCTAACATAGTCTAGATTTTGTATCGTTCCGGTCACAAAATCTTTGTACGAGCCCCAACTTGGTTTATAAAATACAGTACCTACATCACCTCCGGGACCTATAAACAGGTCACCGTCGATTCTGGTACCCCCGTTCATGCTAACCCCCTTATTTTGGGTGGTATTGGTTCCCACCGTTCCTTTTACATAAGCTCCACCGGACATTTCAACACTTTGGTCGGCAAATATTGCCATGTCAAAAGCAGGAGCCGGAACATTACCGGAATTGTTTCCATCATCCCCGTTATGGCCGCCGCCTGAATCCCCCGTACTGTCACCGGTCAAAGACAATGTAGTATTAACAACCCTTTGAACTACACCCACATAACCGGTTGATTTTACTCTAACAGGTCCGCTTATTACACCGTCAACCAGTGATCCTATTACCTCAACCTGAAATTCGCCAGCTCCTAATTGTATCCGGTCTGATATTTTATTAATTAATGAATTAACAGCATCCGGATTGCTACGGTAATTGTCCTTAATAAATTGCGCAGTTGCATCAGCACCGGATCGAGCCAGGTAATAAGCCTGCATTATCCTTTCATCCTGGGCCACAGATTTTGCCTGTGCCATACTGTATTGCATTGCAGCCACGCCAAGTAAGGACAATACAAATAAAACCATAAGCGCTAACGGTAAAGCAATGCCTCTGTTGTCTCTTAAAAGCATACAAAACACCTACCAATTTTCAATTTTACCATTAATTGTTTCACAGCTAAACTAATATTTGAATGATATATACAAAACATAAATAACATCTTATGAATTATTTAACATGATTCTACCTTAAAGCAAGCATCCTTTATTATTAAACATTTTGAAATCAAAATTATTAAACATTGCTATAAATATTGATTTTTTTTATCATTATCGCTTTGAATTTACCCATAGTTATGTGGTTGAGGATTGACCCCTCTCTTTTTTTAATTATCATGCATCATCGTGACTTATGTATAAATTGCCTTTCAATTTAATTGTTACCAAAATCACCACTTTATTATATTATATTTGCGATAATAAATGATTTCTATAGTTTTTTAGATTCTTTAAATATTTTTCCGATATTTAAACCTATGAACCAATGTGTGCCATATTAAATACTGGGGTCGAGTAGATGAGGGACTTTCATTATGGCTAAGCCTTTTTTAGATCCGCCCTATCCGCTTGCTACCCCTTTCGTCTGGCAATGCCTAATTAGGGCTTGCTGAACGAAAAAAAATCCAATAATCTCAAGGATTTGGGAGCATATTTGTCGAATTAATATGCATGGAAAATGCGTCAAATA
>NZ_AUMW01000055.1 GCF_000430885.1 Desulfotruncus alcoholivorax DSM 16058
TTACGCGGCCATTGCTGCTGCTGAAATACTGGTATTGACACTGGCTGCCTCGGGCATCCTTAAAGTTGGTGGACATTAAAACAGGATATTATAAAGATATTCCGGATAAACCGGTCAATTAGGATAAGAGAGTGTATTTTAATTGGTTGGAGGGTTTTTCATGCTAGATCCTTTTATTGAGCGATTTTCTCAATACAAAAAGGAGTTCCTGGAAGAATTAAAAAAGGGTAATATAAAGGCTAGCTTTGATTTTGACGTAAATGCTGACAGCAAAAAGATGGGGCTTGAGTTATTTGAAAGCTGGCTGGTGAAAAAGGCGGCACAGGAAACAGAATCACTGGAAGAAGAAGCCCCTCCTTTTGATGAATTTTTAGATCAGGTGCTGGTCAGAGCACAGAAATATCTGCGCGAACGGGGCATTCAAATGGCCTACACGTCGCTTAGCAAGCAAATGGGTATTTCTGAAACCTGGAAATGTATCAGGGTGTTTGGTCATAGTAATATTTATTATCGTATTGGTAAAACCAGGCCCCGTAAAGGTCCCAATAAAGGTGGGGAATACCTGGTCATGGATCTGGTCATGGATGGATACAAAAAGAAAGTGTTTAATCCTCTGCTCCAGAAAAAGGAAAAAATGGAACACCGGCTTGGCGTACCTCTGGAAAGGGAACTTCCTAGAGTTGAGGCCACAGGTAAGTATCGTCTCAAATTATTACTTTCCGATGATGTCATAAAAGAAAGAAATATTCGGCTTGCAGCCAAAAAATTGGCCGATTTTGTGGAAACAACAAAGCCGTATCTTTCTGAGTTGGGTGTCGTTTGATTAAGCTAAAGAACCGGGGAATTACAACCAAAACTATTCCCCGGTTTTTACCTGGTAAAAAATTTTTGTTGGTTTTTATGCAATTGCTGTTTGGATTCAGACAATTTTGAAATATTGATTTTATAAAGCATCGGCATTTTAAGGTGCTTCATTGTCCGTTAATGTGCAAAGAACCTATAAAACAAAGCTGCATGACAAGTAATGCCAAAGCTGCAAGACTGGTATAAAAAATGCATGCAAAGTAAAGTAGAGATTAATGTATGATCTGGGGGTTAGGAAGATGTCAGATCAACCTGAAAAACGGGTCAAGGATATTATGATACCGCTGCGCAGTTACAAGGTTATATCAAAGAGCTGTAAAATTGAAGACGCGGTTAAGGTTTTATACCGGGCCTATTCGCAGCGCACAAAGGGAGGGGCCGGGCACAGGTCTGTGATAGTATGCGATGATTACGGCAACCCCCTTGGATTAATAACATTCAGGTCTGTATTGCAGGCGCTGGAGCCATATTTTGCAAAAGCTCAAAATCTTTCAGTTCCGGTTTTTTGGGAGGGGTTGTTTTCAGAAAGATGCCGGTTGAAAGCAGCTAAAAGCGTAGAGGAGATTATGCACCCCATTAGTCTGATAACCCTTGATGCAAATGATACATTAATTAAAGCAGCACATGCGATGATTAAACATAAACTTGGCACCTTGCCTGTTGAAAAGAATAACCGGATTGTTGGTATGGTTAGAGTAAATGAGGTGTTTGAAGAAGTGCATAACTGTATGGTTAATGTTGAGGATTTTGAAAATGCCGTAATCGGCTGACAAATAATATGATAAAACTAATGACTACCATGTGACCCCAAAGGGTCATTTTTATTTTTTGTATAATAATATATTTCACAAATATATAATAAAATATTTCACAAATAGGATTGATTTTTTTAGGAAGTCATTTTATAATGTTAAAAAGATCACAAAGTCCAGGGAGGTGGAGGGGGTGGCTCTGGTGGTAAGTATTGGCGATTGGGTGACCGGACCTGTAGAAAGGCCCAAAAATCTAATGGAGCGCATTTTTGAGCAGCCTTTGTTTGATGCTGAAATGGTCAGGGTGGAGTTGACCCGGGCAGGTCATCCCAGTGAGGTCAATGAGAATATTCTTAATTTTTTATTTACTTGGGCAATTATACATATAGGGTTAAGCGCGTATTGGTTTGTGAAATATGTTATTTAATATGTGAAATACAACACAATAAGCGCTTTTAAAGGGTCGGAAAATTCTCATTTCCGGTGGCCCTTTTAAAATACACTCTCTCAATTACCCGGCTAAGACTGCCGGGTTTTTTTAATTGGTTAAGAAACCCTCTTCCTTGATTGGATGAGGGTTTCTAGTTCCAGCTATTTTAAAAATTGCAAATAGACATTGTTATAAGGTCTTTCCTTCTTTTTACTCAACTTCAAAGTTAATATACCTTTGGTGTATATGGCATTAGCAGATTCAGGGCTTATGGGGTATGGTAGATTAAAGCTTTTTTCAAACTTTTCCTCCTTTGTACCGCTATCGGTAGATATTGTACTGCCAACTTTCTGTCGAACACCATTAATTTTTAATCTGGTGGAAGTGATATGAAAATTGACATCTTCTCTATTTTGGATACCCGGTAATTCCACAATAATATATATTTCATCACTCGTCTCCCTAATTTCAGAATTTAATGGGGTGTCTTTATTGATTAAACCTTTAGATGAAGTTGCTGAGGAATTATGCAAGATATTATTTTTATTTAATGTATTGATTAACTGGTTGAGCAAGTTGATTGAATCTGTCATTTTTAACTCCTCCATAACCCGTTAATAAACGCAAGAATAAGTCCGGCAGGGTATAATTAACAAAAATAACAGAATAAATATATTAGTCACAAAAGTTTCCTGCTATTAATATATTATTAATAAAAGTTCAAGGATGTGATACTATTGCCGGACCAGGAAAGTATTGAAGAAGCACAACATGATCTGTTGCTGATTATATTTACCGCGTTAACTATTTTGATTAGTACCGGCCTTGCTGTGGAAACTGGTGAAATAAGTCAGCCTATCGTATTTCCATAAAGCAAGGGGGACTTTTCATTGTTTACGTCTGACACTACGAATGCTTTATTGGAAAAGGTTTTGGAAAGTTTAGAGCAATGTAATATTAACGAAAATAGTAATGGGCAGGATAGTCCAATAGGATTAACTCCCTCTAAAATATTAATTTTAATTGGAATATTAGGAGGAGTACTAAGTGTAAACTCTGTTTTAATAGATAAAAGACAAGTAATTGAAATTGTTTTAGTTGGTTCATTAAAGAGAAAAACAGAGATGGATAAATGTTTGGACCGAATTGGCTCCAAATCATTTGAAGAAGTGATGAAGGGTATTGTAGGGCATTTCGTTTAAAAAAGCTGCTTAATGTACCAGCTGGACAAAAGCGTGACTGCCTGTAAAAGTCAAAATAATAAAACGCCTCAGTTTATGAGACGTTTTATAATATCCTGTTTTAATGTCCACCAACTTTAAGGATGCCCGAGGCAGCCAGTGTCAATACCAGTATTTCAGCAGCAGCAATGGCCGCGTAA
>NZ_AUMW01000056.1 GCF_000430885.1 Desulfotruncus alcoholivorax DSM 16058
GGGTCAACGCGATATAATGCCCTGGTTGTAGCTCTGCCGGCGCCCCGCCACAGGTTTTCCGCCACATTTTCCGTGTTGGGTACTATAAACTTTCCTCTTTTCTTGATACCGGGAATAGTTTTGAATACGGTGTTGGCGGTAATACTCTTTAGGGTTTTTACAATCTCCGCTGGAGCTACAGTAGGAGGAGCATAGAGTAATATGTGTAAGTGGTCCGGCATGGTTCCCATCTGAATGAGGCTAAATCCGTAGCTTTCGCAGATTTTACCAACGGTTTGGTTGATGATTTCTTCAACTTTACCATTGATTACTTTTCTCCTGTATTTCGGACAAAACACTATGTGGTAGTTGATGTTGTAGACACAATGGTTAGCTTTATTTTCCATGTCTTGATTTTATCATTTCTTATTGACATATTAATGTCATCAGTTGTATTTTCGCCCGGAAAAACCAGGCGCCCCTTTCATCCCACGGCACGAGGCCATGGGTTTTCAGGGGCGGGTATCTATAAAACATAAAGGCTGGGGCGCAAGCCTCCGTCTTTTATATAACTTTGGGATATTTTACAACACAGGTATTAAAAAGTGTAGAAGAACTCCGGAGGTATTTGAAGTTCTAATGTATGCAACGCTGACATGAAAGACATGGAATAAATTATTACTTTATTTCATAATATATGTTAGTAAAGTTAAAAAGGGAGTTGGATTTTTATGCCAAATCCAAACAAGGATTCTGAACATGATATTAAAAGTATTACACTGCCGCCAGATTTGCTGCCGCCAGATTTAATTAAAGATTTACCATATTTAATTAAAGATCTAATTAAAGATTTAAACAAACATTACAAACATTGTATTCTTCCCTCAACACGTATCCCCAAATATGTTGACCAACTAGTGCTTCCTCCTGTATATGAACCGACTATAATAACGGATCCAAAAACAGGCGAAGTATTAAGACACGAATATATAGTTGACGTAAGCCAGTTTGAGCAACAGATCCTTCCGCCCGGGTTTCCTAAGACAACCGTATGGGGTTACGGAGGTATGGTAAAGGACCCGGACACCGGCGAATCCGTGTATTTTCAAAATACACCTGGTGCTACGTTCGAAGCTATCCGCGGCATTACAGTTCATGTGCAATGGGTGAATAATCTTGTCGGACCACACTTGTTTGCGGTAGATCCCACTTTGCATTGGGCAAACCCCAATAACATATCCATGATACCTCCCCGCCCCTGGCCAAAGTTTCCACCTGGGTTTCTCGATGCGCAAATCCCTGTCCCAATAGTTCCACATTTGCACGGTGGTGAAACACCCTCGGTTTCCGACGGACACCCCGATGCATGGTTTACTGCCGGTATAATCAGGGGTGAGGCATTCGAAACTTCACTATATACGTATCCCAACATGCAGCAACCTACTACTCTTTGGTATCACGATCACGCCCTCGGTATTACACGTCTAAATGTTTATGGAGGTCTTGCCGGTTTTTACCTGCTTCGGGATCCGAATAATCCCCTTGAAAACCCTGATTCACCTGTTTTACCTTCCGGCGAATTTGAGATCCCTATTGTAATTCAAGATCGCACTTTCAAGTGGGATGGCTCATTCTTTTTTGATAACGTTGGTACCAATCCTACCATTCACCCGTATTGGACGCCTGAATTTTTCGGAAATACCATTATGGTAAACGGTAAATTATGGCCAAATCTAAACGTAAAACCCCGACACTACCGATTCCGTATTTTGAATGGTTCAAACGCACGTTTCTATAACCTTAAATTCTCTAACGGACAATCTTTCATACAAATTGGTTCAGATGGAGGCTTTTTGCCTTCACCGGTAACACTTACCTCACTTCTTATAGCTCCAGGTGAGCGCGCTGATATTCTTGTTGATTTTTCACCGCTCACTCACGATACAATGGTTATTCTTGAAAATGATGCCAATGCGCCTTATCCTGACGGCGATCCCCCCGACCCGGAAACAGTTGGTCAGATTATGCGGTTTACTGTCGAGGTAACAGGCGAAGCGCCGGTTGACCCACCGGAGTTACCTGAAACCTTAAATACAATTCCCGTACTAACGCCTACCGCACCAACCAGAACGTTGACTCTGAACGAAGTAATGGGCCCCAATGGTCCGGTGATAGTACTGTTAAACGGACAAAAATGGGGTGCCCCAATCAGTGAGACTCCCAAAGTAGGAGCTACGGAGGACTGGGAATTTGTCAACTTAACAGGAGACACCCACCCTATTCACCTGCATTTGGTTCAATTTCAAGTTATAAACCGCCAAAAGTTTGATGCAGAACGATATATGAATGACTGGACTTTGATTAATGGTACACCACCACTAACAAACCCCACCGTAACACTACCTGTTACAGGATATTTGCAAGGGCAGCCTATAAGTCCTGATCCAAACGAAATGGGATGGAAAGACACCGTTAGGGCAAATCCTGGTGAAGTTACTCGGATAAGAGTACGTTATGCCCCTCAAGATGCTAATCCTGCCACAACCTTGCCAGGGATTAACCTTTATACATTTGACCCCACCCGTGGGCCAGGGTATGTTTGGCATTGTCATATTCTAGATCATGAGGACAATGAAATGATGAGACCGTTAAAGGTATTACCATGACCATAGCGGTGGCCATGGTGTGCCGCAATACGTGTGGGTGGATATTTTTATTCATTACCACCCGTGAAGCTATTTTTTTGAATATCGCATGTATTGACCGTTGTGACAATCTCC
>NZ_AUMW01000057.1 GCF_000430885.1 Desulfotruncus alcoholivorax DSM 16058
GGTTCTTCCGCACTTTTGGTGCTAATTAGCAATGTTTATCCGCAAAGGGAAACAAGTTTTTTCGGATTTATAAAGCAAGGAGAACCCGTTTGCGAAGTAAATCAAACTTTGCCCTGCCAAACATTAAGCGTTTAATTAGTTTTAAACGATTATTGATTCCTTCTACAGGCCCTTGGCTCCATGACTCAGTCAAGCCAGCAAAGATAGCAGCATAATCTTTATTTAGAGAAACGGCAAAACTCTTGAGTTCAGGAATCCCGCTTTTATGTACGGCATTCAACCATGCCGGGAGAGCATGTCCAGCTCGGCAGCGCACCATAGTATGAAATTGGTGAGCAAGAGTATACCCCCGTTGCAACTCAGGAATATCCGCAAGGAGTTTAGTTAGCAGCTTTGCTATTTTTAAGGGCAATTTATGGAGTCGTGTCAAAAACCAGCATTGGAGCTTTCGTGGTTCAATTGATTTAATGTGTGTTTTAGGCTGCTCGTCATCTTTATGGTCAATGCTCTGTTGTGTTCTTATCCAGCGGGCTACAGTAGGTCGAGATCCCTGATAGCCCATAGATAAAATTTCTTCAAACAATATGCGGCTATTGTGGCAGCCATCAGCTAAGCGTTTTTGGATGTGGCCTATGTAGTTATCCAACAGCGTTTTAGAAGGTGTACGCTGGGCCGCCTGCGGGCATTGTTCTGCAGAAGCATATTTGCGAACAGTATTACGGCTGAGTTTTAAGATTCTTGCAATTTTCCGAAGGGACAGGCCTTGTTTTTTTAGGTTTTGGATCTCATCAAAACGCACCTGCCGGTTATGCTGACCCAGTGTTGGTTCAGTTGAAGAATTATCTGCAGCATGATTATGTGGTTCCACTGTTGACACGGCTTGTGACAATTTGGGTCGGAGCCTGTGAAACCAACGCTCCAAAGCGTCACCAAGATTTTTTAGCAAATGCCAGCGATCGGCTACTTGCCGTGCATTTGGTGCCCCCATTTGAGCTGCTTTAGCATAGGACTGGGAACGGTCACGGCTAATTATTTCCACGCCCGGATGGTCTTGCAACCATTGTTGTAACGTAGATGCTTGCCGATCAGGTAACAGGTCAACCACCTTATGTGTCTCCAAGTCAACAAGAACAGTACCGTAGGATTGTCCTTTTCGCCAAGCCCAATCATCTACACCTAACACGCGCGGGGTAGACATCTTAGGTTCCGGGGCTGCTCGGATAGATCGCAAAACAGTATCAGCACTGGTAGATAGCCCTAAATTGCGGGCAAGGCGGGTGGCTGCCTCAGCGCTGGTAGTCCTGCCCAAGGCAGATAACGTTTCGGTAAAACGTACGGTGCGCCGTCCATAGACCGGGACTAGTTCTGGTATCCGTTCACAAAAGATCCGTTGTTGACAGGCTCTATCAGTACAGGCGAATCGGCGGACAGTAAGTCGGATTACCACCGGAATCCCACACCAGGCTAAATCGCGCACAGTTCGTTCATAATAACTTCTGATTTTATTTGAAACTTTGCCGCAAACAGGGCATGTTGCAAAAGGACGGGTCATCTCCATTACCAAGTGGATAGACCCGGCTTCCTGCTTCATTACAGCTAATTTAATACCATGAGCCAAAGGCATAATCTGCAGGGGGTTACTCAATTTTCATGAGCACCTCCCGGAAATTTCTGGTCAAAGGATAAAGATAGATGTCCTTAATAGGTACCCGCGAAGAATTATGGTGGCGGTCGTTGCGACCACGTCCCTGTGTTTTACCTACATAAACCCAGTTACTGGCCTGATAGCTGATACCATGAAAGCGGCGTGCCTCAACAAATGTTTCCAGCAAATAGACGGGATGACCATATTTGCAGTTCCAATCTTTACCAATACGGCGGATGATTTGACTCAGAATATAGCTGGCCAGATAACGCACTTTCACCCAGGGTAAGATTAAAAAACGTGTATTATTGGTGATTAGTTGAATATTAGCTTTACGAGCTCGGGCATCCCATCCAATAAATTGATCTCTGTCAGAACATGCCCAGGCAGCTGCACCAAATAATAGACAGGCCAAGGGATTGTGTTTATAATCCCAAACCATGTATTTCATGTTTTCACCGACGGTTCCGCTCCACCCCAGGTAATGATATTGATCAAAAAAACACTTTAAAAGGCTAAGTTCCTCTTTAGCTTCAATTGGTTTAATCTGCAAAGGGAGAACGTTATCTAGTGTACCGGTGATACTGGATTTAAAATGGGGTATGTAATTAATAATCTTCTTTTCATTACCCTTCCGGCCCCACTGCTGGGAAGGGGGTAAAGTTAGGTAGCCGTGCTTTTCCAGTTTCTTAAGAAGAGCAAGACAGGCCATATCCTTCAACTGACCTTTTGCATTTCGCCAGTCCCAAAGAGCACAAATCTCTTTGGATAGTCGAGTGCGCAGCCAAGAGGGGTTAGCGTCCATTAGTTCTTTAATGAACTGGATGTCTTCAGCAGTTATTTGCCGTTCTTGGGTATTCAATATTTCGTTCATGGAAGAATTTTAGCATAATAACGTTAAGAAGACCAGCATTGTCCTATTAAGTATACATTAGCAATCTATAGGTAATTGCTCTATTTAGGAATATATCGAACTACAAAGGTGATAATGGACCAAGAAGGAGTTGCTTGGTTTCCTTGCACCAAAAGTGCGGAAGAACC
>NZ_AUMW01000058.1 GCF_000430885.1 Desulfotruncus alcoholivorax DSM 16058
ACTGATTCATCAACACGAATGGTTGTCGTGTCGTTGTCGCTGAATGTGGGGTCATCTGTTACTACGATGTCAACGTCACCGGATCCAACGCGACCGATGGGAATTTGACCGGACGATATACCGCTGCCGCTGGGGGCGCTTACATTCACCATAATATCGCCGTCAAAGCCATCTTTTACATATATCGATCCGTTATGAATAAACTCATATACATCCAGCGACTGGCTCGGGTTTACAAACCACCCATAAGATGGTGTACCATCTGGTTCATTACCAATAACCTCAACTTTTATTTCATAATCACTTAGTTTGGTAACATGCATACCGGTCTTGAGATAATATCCGTCGCCGCCCCTATGACCAGCTGGGTTGTATTCATAAAGGCCGCTGTAATCACCCAGGTATTGAAGCGGAAATTCAAAATAGTTGTAATCGCCGCCGAGTCTAACGGATTTTGTTACCGGCACACTCATAAAGAGCACAATCGAATTTGGATATACTACACCCGTTAAATTACCAGAGTTATCTTTTTGATAGTATTTACCATCCGAGTGCATTTCATATTTAACACCATCTATTGTCACTGTATTCCAATCATCAATGGTGTATACGCTGCCTGCAACTGTTTGTGAATTCATTGTATGATTAACATCTTTGTCCCTTAAGAATTTAAAATCCTTGGGTAGCGATATTGAAGCTGTATCGCCGCCTTTAAGTTTGCCTGCCGTACTTTGCATAAAAACGGTTCCCAGTTCGGCCCGTTCTCCATCGTTAACAGTCGGTATATTGAGCACTTCAGCATTGCTGGCAAACGCTGCCAAAGGTAAAATAACAGTAAAAACCAAGGCTAAAATGATAAATATAGAAATTTTTCTATTTACCAACTTTTCCAAAAAATTCACTCCTCCTTTTCAGTATTTTGGCATCTTCAATAACAGCTACAATATTAATTCAGTTTTTTTCCTTTTTCATTGCCACCCCCTTTTTTATTGACTGATTATTCATTCACTTTATTTACCACCTCCATATTTTTTATAAGGAACAACATTTCTACATTTTATAATATTTCAATTTTTTATTATTTACGCAATTTTTCTTATTCAACACAATCTTCGCATTTCCTTCCAGAATAAATACGTTTGAAAAAATAATTTTTATAAATTTAAATAAAAAAAGAGCGATTTACGCTCTGCATCAATAATAAGGATATATCTCCACGAAAATTCATATTATGTTTTTACCGGTCATGCTTTTGAATGTGGCTACCATTATGGCGTTTTTGTATTTTAATAACTCTATATTCATCTGGTTTTTAGCCAGATTAGCCTGAACAGTTTGTACGTCCATTTTAGTAGCCATTCCCACATCATATTTTACCTTTGTAACCCTTAGCAATTCCTCCAAACTTTCATTTGCCGCCACAAGGGTCTTGTATTGTTCAGCCAGCGCCAGTATATCTTTATAAAGTGTCTGAACACCTTCTTTTATTTGTTTTTGAGCGTCCTGTGCATTTTGTTCCGCGATATCGACATCGTATTTCTCAACTTTGTATGATCCAAGCTGGCCGGATCCCGGACCGTAATTAAAATATCTGAGGTCCATTTTTTGCAACGTAACTAATTGTTCCAGGTACCAGAGATTTTCGCTGCTGGTTTCAGCCCGGTTTACTTCGGCATCAATATTATCTACTTTAAATTCTTCAAACTCAATATCATCTTGAAGCACCGGCCTGTCTTCAGGCCATAAACCTATAAGGCTGTTTAATTCTATATATGCTTTGTCAAGATTTTCCCTGGCCACATTCACTGAGGATTCAGATACGCTGGCACCGGACTGCGCGCCAATCAATTCAGGTTTAGACGTTGTACCCACTTGATAACTTAATTTTGCCAGCCGCTCTGCCAGTTTATCCTTTTCCAGTGCTATTTCGGCATATTTAAGATTCTCTTCAGCCATAAGTACATTTATATACTTGGTATATGCATCCAGGCTGATCTGCTTTTTCGTCTGATCCAGCATTTTACCTTTCATTAGATAATTTAAGCTGGACTGCATCAGTGCAGTATATTTGGCTTCAGTTGCAGGGTCGGTTGCACCGTCCGGTATCACATTAAAATTGTCTTTCGCATCTTCTCTTTTTTCCCAGGCCTGTTGTTTTTCATAATCTTTGCTTTTTAGCGACTGGCTGTTGGCCAACGCCATATCTATTACTTTTTGCAAATCCAGCTGCGGAGTGGCGGGTTCCCGCGCCAAAGCCGCAGTTGTAAATCCGCCAAGCAGCACTGCTAAAGTTAATATAATTACAACTGTCTTCCTCATTTGATACCACCTTTCGATGCTGTATTAATAGTTAAGCTGGTTAATTATTTAACACTTATAGTATACAAAGGAATTCTTTTCAGGTCAATACAATGTGTTCAGGCATAATTAATTAATTATAGAAATAAGCCCTGGCCGTAAGACCGGGGCTTATTTCTTGTTTATATGCTACCTAATTACTTTACTATTTGACAGTCAGCGTGGCGGTCTTGGTTGTGTTATCCCAGCTGGCTGCGGCGCCAAGGGCAATACCGGCTTGGGACAGGGACACGAATGTCC
>NZ_AUMW01000059.1 GCF_000430885.1 Desulfotruncus alcoholivorax DSM 16058
GGGTCAACGCGATATAATGCCCTGGTTGTAGCTCTGCCGGCGCCCCGCCACAGGTTTTCCGCCACATTTTCCGTGTTGGGTACTATAAACTTTCCCCCATTAATCCTTCCGTCATAACTACTCCCGTTTTCCAAGGTATATGCTTCACCCTCGGTGTGCGGTTCCTCCACCCGAACCTGCGCCGCAGTTTTTAACACAAGCTGAGACACCCTGTCCCGCAAATCACTGTAGGCGTTTTCCTCTGCCTGATTTAATTTTTGTTCCTGCGATGTATAATGCCCGGCCATTTCCCGGGCAATCTCTCTATACCTGACCGAGGATGCGGAAAAACCCGGCTTTGAGAGTATCCAGTCTGCAATTTCCCTGGCCCCGGCCTTGACTTCTTCCGGCATGTACTTCAGCGCCACCCGGCCCTTACCGGGCATAATTTTAGCCAGGTTTTCCACCAGCCCGGCCAGGTCCTCCCGGTCGTCATCAGACAATCGCGGTACCACTCCCGCTGCGCCACCGTCCATAGCCTGGACCACCTGATGCTCTGACTTAACCCGGACAATCAACTCATTCACCCGGTCCATTTCACCCCGGGCAACATCCCTGACCATATCCCTGATAGCTGTTTTCTCAACTCCCAACCGGCTCCGCTCGGCAGCGTAAATTGACCTGATAAAGGCCTTCCGGACATCCCTCCTTTCTCCCGGGCTCAACACCCCCCTGTTCCTGTGGGTTTCTTTTTCCCACATAACCAAATGGACGTGCGGGTGCCCGGCCTCCGCATGATAAGCGGCCACCCACCGGAGATTACTCTCCGGTATACCCATGGCCTGTGCCGCCTCCGGAACACCGGCGCGAAGTGCATTCTCCCAACTTTTACGGTCAATATATCCCATTCGTTTGGCCATATCCTCCCTGAGCGAAAGCACGAAACGCCAAACTATCCCATCATGCTGCCCCAATTCCTCCCGCACTTCTTCCAAGTCCGGCGGCTTTTCGTCCGCCCCGAACAATCCATGGCTTCGCGGTCTCTCCGCTGCATATTTAACGTGACCGGCCGGGCTGTCGAGTTCAAAATCATCTTTCCTCAATTCAGAATCGCGGTCGCCTATATTGATATCGCCCCGGTCGGCCCCCGGCCTGGTGGCTATGTAATTTACATGCGCGGCATTTTTACCGCAATTATCGCCACCCGGCTTGTAAAATTTGATTTTCAGGACAAACGGGGGCATTTATTCATCCACCGGTGGTTCTTTTAAATAGGCAACCGCTTTTACCCGAGCTGTTTCGTATACTTCCTTTGCGCTTTTTGTAAGTTTTGGTCCCAACGCCTGCTGGATAACAAAGTAATTCAGATACATACTGGTGGCACCGGCTACGGCTGATTTGGCGGTTAGTTTTGCCATGCGGTCTTCTACCGGTTTTAACTCGCGGCGAACAACTTTTGACAGTGCCGCCGATATAAGATCAATACCCTCTATTGCTTGCTTCTGCGTTAGAGCTTCTTCAACCATTCTTCTTGCTAAAACAGCAAGAGGTTCGCCTCGTTGTTTAGCTAAAACTTGAAGTGAATTATAAGCATCTTCTTCAAACCTAATAGTAACGGGTTTTAGCTTTTTTCTTTGCATAGATGCCAAATAGCACCTCTCTTTCAAGTAGATTTAAAGGGATTACAGATGCATTGAGATGCTCAATAGATGCACATTATTGATTTAAGAACCGCAATAAGAATCCCTTATAAGAATAGTCTGCCCGGCTTTGCCGGGCATGTGTAGCACCGCGCGGGGCACCGCGCCTTATCCTGCCTTAAGAAACGCGGCGGAAATTTTGCCGCGTTAGAGCATACTTTAAATACCCTCTCAGTAGTACCTAAAAACATACCCTTAAAAGGTCCCCATAAGAGCGCATTAGATAATACTCTTCTCAAACGCCCCCTGACCGGCATCATAGTCACCCCCTTCATTAGTACCCGGCAAACTGACCTTTTTACGGTACTCATCAAGGGCCATCCGTACAATCTCGCTTTTGGAGTACCCGCTAAGACGCGCTGCTTGTTCCAACCAATGCACCTGTTCCGGGTACATGTAAAGACGAACATTACGACCATGTTGTATAGACATGTCTTTTTTTAGTACCCTCGCCACATACACCACTCCTCGCAAATTATAAATCAGGGAAATAATGAGGCCGGTAGCGAATTAATAATGCTAATATACCACCGGCTTTACAATAACGTATAAACTTTGGTCATCTTGCAGCTGCGGTACTCCCAACTTTATCGGGTGATACAACCCGCACCGCTATTTCATCCTGCAGTCCCATTTCCTCCAGTATGTTTTTACTGACATAAATCAGGTCCAGCTCACCCATTTCGGCTATATTTTCTTTAAACCTGACTTTTTTAAC
>NZ_AUMW01000060.1 GCF_000430885.1 Desulfotruncus alcoholivorax DSM 16058
TCGAGATTGGCCCTGGCTTTTAAAGGAACATCGGGCTTATTTGAGCATACCGCTTGCAACCCTTTTTTCGCGGCCCATTGATCGAGGTTACTTTGGGCTTCCTCTCGACTTTCTACCATCGGCATTGCCGGTGACTTGATCCGGTGGAGGCCTCCAGTTGAGGAACGCCAGAAGGTTCCATATTCACTGCCGAGACCTCTGCTAACGAATATTTCACGCCCATTATGTATATAGCATTTGGGCTGATCTTCGGCTTGGTCATCATTATTGGATGATTTGGTATCTTCTATTTGATTTAATTCCTGGGATAAAGTATCCGGCTCGTTTTGTCCTAAATGTGCAGGTGTCAAATTTTTTACACTTTCACATGTTTTATTTTCCCATCTTGAAATAGATGTACGATCTATCCCTAACCTTTCCGCAATCTTTTCCTGGGTAAACCCCTCTGCCCGCATTTTCATTGCTTTTTCTCTGATTTCTTCCCTGGCTTCCTCCCGTTCTGCAGCCAGATCAGATACCCAATTTTGTACCGTTTGACGTGTTATCCCCAGTGTTTTTGCTATCTCTATGACTGGCTTGGTCCCGTACCACCGCCGGGCCAATTCTTTCATTTCACCCCTGGTCAGAGGTTTGCCGTGGCGCAAGTTAAGTTCTACCGCTCTGGCTGCTGGGTCAGCTGGTTCTTCAATTTTGACTTCTATCTCCGCGGTGCCAACCAGTTTGTATGCTTCCAGCCGGTGCCTGCCATCCAGGAGCCGGTTATCTTGTGTTATCGCTATTGGGGGAAATATTGCACCGGCGGTCATGGCCTCGCGGTAGCGTTCTACGGTATCCGGGTCAAAGTCGGCCCGGGGGTATATGGTTTCGTCTATGACAACATCGCTAATCTTTTTTTGCAATGGTTAATCCCCCCAAAAATTGACTTCTTTTATCATGCCATTATCCACCAGCAACACCTGCCCGGTTTAACGGCTTGCCGCGTTATTGCCGGTTTCTTGTTTCTCTATCATCTTCATAATGGAGGGGAAGATGATTCTTGCCAGGTCGCTGTATTCCTTATCTATATCCCCGTGTGTTATACTTACGATTTCCCTGCTGATGGTTTTCAAGTGGTCTTTATCCCTTTTGGCAACATATTTGACCAGAGCTATCACTTTATTCACCCGCCAGTTGGTTAAATAATTACCCAGTAAAATAACTTCCATTTGCTGGTAGGATTATAATTGCTTGTGTTGAAATTAATAAAAAGTGTCTATACTACCAACATTAGGGGATAAACTATGCTTATTTGTAGTTTTGATGTAGCTTTATTAGTTAACCGCTTCCGCAGTATTGCTTGTGGTTTTACATGCAACACATGAGCTAAAAAAAATTTCTTCGACAGTTTTACCAAGTGCATTTGCAATGCGGACTTTAACTTCATCCCTGGGCTGACAAATTCCTTTTTCATATCTCCATATAAGTGTACGGTCAACATTTACCATGCTTGCCAATTCAGCCCTTGTTATCTTTGCTTTTTTTCTGAAATATTCTAGATTGTTACCCAAGCAAACACCCCCCTTTCGGTGTTGCACCGCAGACCACATTGTGTTGTATAGTATACCACAATGTTGCTTGTTATGCAACATGTTTTTGTAAAATGTTTTATTTCTTTTGTGGTCTGGTATAATGTTTTTAGTTGCATGTCATGCAACATATAGGAGTGATTAAATGCTTAAAGAATTTAGCACAACAATAAAAACCGCCCGACTAACACAAAATTTGTCACTAAGAGATTTAGCCGAGCTTACTGGGCTTGATCATAGCTATATCGGCAGATTGGAAAAAGGTATCCCAACACCGTCGCGCGACACAGTAATAAAACTTGCAAAGGCATTAAAAATACCTGAAAACTCCTTATTAATAAAGGCAGGCTATACGCCAAATAAATCTAATGACCTTACTCCCACCTGGTGGCACAGCGATACGCCACCCACCGACATCGAGCTGGAGGAATTCCTAAAGTCCGCTAACATTTATTTTGACGGCGCCCCTTTGAACGAGGAGGATAAAGAGGATATCCTTACTTATTTGAAGGTAAAGTGGGAACGGGAAAAGAAAAAACGAGAAAAGGGGAAGGGGTAATTTTTAATGAGCATACCCAAAGAAGAACTCCACAGATTAATTGACAGGATTCCGGAACA
>NZ_AUMW01000061.1 GCF_000430885.1 Desulfotruncus alcoholivorax DSM 16058
GTTGAGATATTTCAACTTTTTGGGTTAGGGTAAATTTGTTTTCCTTTGTTTTAAGACCCTTTTGTTTTATGGGGTTGGAATTATGCAATTGGCTCCTATATGAAAGCTGTTAGCGTTATATACAAGTTCTTTTTAAAAAATATTTTTGATATTCTGGAGTATGTTATAACTCTGCATAAAACACACTCTCACCCTTATATAAAAAGTAAGGCGTACTTATACAAGCTATTATTGGCGATTTTATATTAGTAATTCATGGCTGTAGTGGATTTCGCAATACCTCTCGATATAATACCACCAATATTCGCAGTAACATCTTACTACCCACAAACGCTATTGACCCATGCTGCTTTATCCGACTTCTCCATGTGTATAACGTGGTTGGTGGTATTCCCAACTGTTCTGAGGCTGCCCTAGAACCTATTTCGTAGGACAATTTAATTACTTCTTCTTTGAACTCTTTTTCATAAACTCGCATTTGGATTACCCTCCTTATTATTAGTAAGTATTTCCAATTTTACGAGTTTACTGACTCTACTAAAATGATACTACTCCAATTTGATTCTTTTGAACATAAAAACTAACTCCTTAATTTTTTTATCAGTATCTAGATTAAGAAGGTAGCATTTTGGTTTCAGAAATTTTTATTATTTTCAACAAATATACCTTAGCTTTTGATGTTATTATCATTATTTTTAAGCAACTCTAATATCCTATTATTGCTTTCCGTTATATCGTCAAGTTTTTTAATGATTTCTTTTCTTTGATTATTAGCACAATTAATGTTATTGATCCAGTATCTAAACAATTTATATATAAGGTATATAGCCAAAAACAGAACTACAAAATTAAGTAGCTGAGCTAATAAAGTAATATTAAATCCCATGATTTCACCACCTATAAAATTTATTATATTTCTATATTTTACATTATAAAACGGTATCCCAGAATATTTTAATACAAATGAGCTACAAGTTTTTCACTTGCAGCTCATACATTAATTTTAATGGAATACTGTTGTATAACCTTCTAAGTCTATTTCTTGAATATAGTACCTCATTAGATCACTATTAACTAGTAAGTAATATTCTAAGCCACCAGAAGCCCAAGACTCAAAATCCTTACCACCGGATACGATAGATGAGCCGATGTTGTATTCATTCCAATCAAATCCCCAAGTAAAACCAGTGAAACTAGTGTAAGGAGAAACACTTAAGATAGTGCTAGTACCTTTTTCAACTCTTGCTTTTAAATATATATAGCCGGCAATACCAACTTTGTAGGAATCAGTGGTATATGTTGTATATGTGGAGCTTGGTGATACTATGCTTTGGGTCCCAGAAACTGTACTTTCGTTATTAGAAACAGGTACCCTTTCAATCTTAATCTTACTTGCAGATTGAAGAAGTGATTCTAACTCTTCTGGGCTATTTACTTTAACAGGAATTACTTTGTCAGGGGCTTTTTGTACACGTTCTAATTTATATTTTTTAGAAATTTCCTTATACTTCTCTGCCTTTACCTTGTCAACTTGAGTTTGATTGTCAGTGGCTATACCTTGATCTTCAGCAGCAAAAGCAATACTACCAAATGACAGGGAACATATTAGTAGCATAATAAAAATACTTATTATCTTTTTGTTTAACATTATCTACTCTTTCCTCCTGAATTTAATAAAGTGGAACCAAAAAATAGGACCCATACTAGTACTTTGAGATTCATCTCCCCCTGTGTCAGAATAGTTGTCATAGACCTCTAAAAAAACTATAGTTAGACACCCATGCCGCTAACGCGGCACCAGCAGAAGGATGAAAATTTATAACAGCGAATCTCTTTCTTACGGCTGGCGAAGGGAGGTCGTTT
>NZ_AUMW01000062.1 GCF_000430885.1 Desulfotruncus alcoholivorax DSM 16058
TCTGTACGGGGGTAGGTAATAAGTTTTCTGGTTTCGTACAGGGACTGGGCCAACTCCAACGTCTTGGCCGCCGCCAGGCCAAATTTTTTATTGGCTTCTTTTTGCAGGTCGTTGAGGTTGAACAAAAGCGGCGGAAGCTCCGCCAGGTCTTTTTCCTCCACCTCGAGTACACTGGCCGGTTGGTTGTTAACCCTGGCTTGTACCACCTGGGCAGTCTGTAAGTTATGAAATCTGTTTTGTTCGCCGTTGAACCATCTACCGGCATATACTTGGCCATCGCTTTTAGTAAACTCGGCGTATAGTTCCCAGTAGGGTTCGGGCACAAAGTTTTTTATTTCGCGTTCCCTGTTGACGATAAGCGCCAGCGTTGGTGTTTGCACCCGGCCGATGGATAGTAAGGTGCTATGCCTTACGGTAAATGAGCGGGTGGCGTTGATGCCGATGAGCCAGTCGGCCTGGCTGCGCGCTTCGGCTGCTGCGGCCAGGCGGTTGAATTCAGACCCGGGCCTAAGTGCGGCAAAACCTTTTTTGACGGCCGCCGGAGTTGTTTCCGAAAGCCAGAGACGCATAAAAGGTTTTTTGCAGCCGGTAAGGCGGTAAATATACCGGAAAATAAGCTCACCTTCGCGTCCTGCATCGGTTGCACATATGAGTTTTTCAATGTCGGACCTGTTAACCAGCTGTTTAACTACTTTAAACTGCTTTACCGTCTTCGGGCTGGTTTTGAGCTTAAATCTTTCCGGTATTACGGGCAGTGTATTTAAGTCCCATTTTTTTAACTGTGCATCGTAATCTTCGGGTTCAGCCAACTCAACCAGGTGGCCGATGGCCCAGGTGACGACATATTCATTGTTTTCAAGGTAGCCTTCTTTTTTCTGAAAGTTGCCTAACACCGCAGCCAGGTCCCGGGCTACTGAAGGTTTTTCGGCAATAATTAAGTTTTTATTTGGCATTTCAACACACTTCCCTAAAATTAGCTTTAGACGTAAACATACCGGTATTTCTCCGGATATTTTTCTTTGTATATCTTCTCATACAGTTTCTTCATTTCGCCATAAGGAAGATATATCTCGAATGTTTTTTTAGCCCAGGTATGATAGTATTCAAACTCCAATTCCATGTAAGGAACACAGTTGTTTAAACGGGCAAAATAAAACTCCTGAAATTTCACTCCGTAGATATTGAAATATTTCAGCAGTTCGTCTTTATAGAATACGTCGTGCTTTTTGGGATTATTTTCATCAATATGTTTATAAACAACCGGAATGATATACTGTTCGGAATTTAGTATCGTCTGGTAAATCTCCATTTCGATAGAACCCGGTTTTAAAGGTTTTGGATCAGGGAGATCAATTAACTTGGATACAATTCTTACGGCTTTTCGCCACCAATTTTTCTTGCCGATTTGTTTTTCGTATTCTCTGTACCACTTTTTATCTAAGTTAACCAATGCAGGAATATCGGTCTCTAACGGTGCTACTACTGATTGCCTAAATTCTTTATCAGTGAGAAAACGCAACACATCTTCATGGGTATATTGTGGTATATTATTTTTTAAGAAAATTATCATATCGCTTGTTTGATCACAGGCTGCATCACCCAAGTAATAAGCGGAGTAAATAGCATAATGTTCATAGACTATTGGACTGGTCATCATTTTTATCCCTTCTTTCAGGAGGATTTAACATGAAAAATGCTTTGTTGCCCGATGGGAGAATAGTTAATGCCTCAACTTTCCCAGAACCAAAAACCACTTTAAGCTAGGCCCAGCCTGGTACCAGGGAAATTAATTGCTTATGTTGACAATCAGAATGCATTAGCA
>NZ_AUMW01000063.1 GCF_000430885.1 Desulfotruncus alcoholivorax DSM 16058
CAGCAGAACGCCCCAAACGCTCACCAATTTCCTTGTAAGTCAGTTTGTTTTCCCTGAACGTCCTGCGTAAGGCGGCGTCTTCTGCAGGTGTCCACCGCATGCGCTCTCTTGGGTGTCTGGATTGATCCTGTTCTAGTTTCGACCGAAACCATTCCGGGCCTTTTCTGGCTTCAGCAATGCGGTCACTATAGTCCAGTGCTACTTGCACTACAAAATCCATGAATCTGTCTCGGAGCATTTCGGGTACTTTACGTTTATTTGCCCCTTCAGAACGTTTTACTTTGGTCTTTTCAATTTCAAGCTCCTTGGCGCGAATGGCTTTTATAACACTCTTGGCCTTTCTCGCGTCCCATTTATCAGGGTTTTCTCTGAGAAATCTCTCAAGTTCTTTGGGGGTGATTTGTTTAATTCTCCCCTTTTTAGTTTTTGATCGGGTTGCCTTAATCAACCCTTGTTCGATGTACTGCTTAAGTGTTTGGTGATTTATTCCGGTTATTTTTTCAATTTCATTCTGATTAAAATAGCCCGGGTTATAAATCGGCCCTAGTTTAAGCTTTTTAGCCTTCTTTTCTACACTGCCAACGGATCTACCAAGTTTCCGGGCAATGGCCTTAACCGTCATTTTGCCCCAGTTTTTACGAAGGAAATTAACCTCATCCTCACTGTACTCGGCTTCTCTATCACGGCGGATGCCGAAAACGCCGGCCATACCTGAAACGCTGTTCACATCTCGTCCCATGGCCTTTGCGACCGCCGTCGGGCCACATGTCTTATAATGATCAATTAGGTATTGAAGTTCACAAATTGACCAGCATGACATAAATAATCCCTCCCGCAGTGCTTGTTAATAAAATAGCCCCGGGTGTTATCATCCCGGGGCAGTTTTAGGGAGAGGAGATGGAAATTAGTAATTAGTATTTACTTTTTCGAATGCCTTACCCGGATTCCCGTGGGCATAACAACATATACCCCCTGCCCCAAAGGGGCTGCATAGCCAATGTATAAGTGCGCTTTGGGGTTATCAGAACTTAGGTTGGCTTCATACCTGCCAGCCAGCCAGTTCCTAGCTTCAAAATGCTCCCCTTCGTTATCCGGCACCCATTCACCCAGTTGGACTTCAAGTGAAGAGCCGCAGTGCAAATCGTAATGACTGCCATCACCAAGCAATATATAATGCCGCCATCCGCCGGCGGTTTTCTTGACCTGCAATGTTCCCTTAAAATAAGCAGTATCCAAATTAATCAACTCCTTTTACAAAACCTTTCCTCCCGGAACATAGTTATCTAATTAGATGTACCTTGATCAAAAGCAAGCATTTTTTGAGCAGCTACAATGTAATAATCCAACTCCTGGCTAATTCTTAGCGCTTCCTGGCTTGTATAAGATCCACACAGTTTACAAAGTTCAGAACGCAACTCTTCAACTTTTTCTAACGCTTCACTCACGTTTTTCATAAGCTA
>NZ_AUMW01000064.1 GCF_000430885.1 Desulfotruncus alcoholivorax DSM 16058
AATTGCTCTATTTAGGAATATATCGAACTACAAAGGTGATAATGGACCAAGAAGGAGTTGCTTGGTTTCCTTGCACCAAAAGTGCGGAAGAACCCCTTTTATTTTAGCGTTTATATTTTAGCAAATACATTTTACGCTTACATTTATAAAGGGAATCAATAAGTTCCTTTCTAGTAGTATTTTTATCGCGTATATCCGTAAGTAAGCTTTGAATATGTTAGCGGTAAAATAAAATACAGCAAAAACGGCCACTAAAAATACAGCAATTTCGGCCACTAATACAGCACACTGGCTGGTAGAAATGGGATATGCTACCATAAGCACAGATCTCATTTCAAGGAGGGGTGCTTATGAAGAGGTGGCCTATGTATACAGAACTGCAATCACTCAAAAACCTTGGTTTCAGTAATCGGCAGGTCGCAAATCGCTTACTGATGGACTTTCGGACAGCTTCCAAATACTGGGGGATGTAGTTTACACAAATACCCGCCTGCAGTCAAATCAAAATCAAATTGCCATAAGAGCAAATAACAAACCACCAGTCGCCCTCATATCTAAATGAACCGGTCTTACCAGATCCGGGTTATCAAAGAGGAAACCTTAGAATAAGATGTACGGAATTTCGGAAAATAATATCCATAATTCCGGTAAAATTGACACGAGCGTAATATTAAGTAATATTATCTCATATTACAGATATTCTATTAAAAATTGCTTGACATTCCGTTTTTGAAAGTATTAAAATATTGCCATACGCAAGAAATATCAAAATTTTCAAATAGCAATGGCGCAATAATTTGAGCCCGTAAGATTGAGAGACAATAATTGATGCCACTACCCAAAGCACCGATAATAGTCCAGTAACCACAATTGAATCTACTGGCAACCTATATCAGGTAGAACTGTAACCACTATTCCGTACAACCGGGCTACGCTATAAAATCGGGGCAGAAGAGTTTAGACAGAATTACGTAACGCGCCCATGTTATACCGTTTACGTGAGGGACTTATCGGCTTAAAGAAAGTAAACAAAATACTGGCTTTTTCAGCACAAATAAATAAATTTGCAGCACTTTCCCCATACGGATGTGTAGCGTTAAAAAAGGAAATAAAACATGGAAAAAGAGAGTGTGGCTATATGACTGATTTATTAAAAAAGAAGCTCATGTCCGCGGACGAAGCTGTAAGGCTGATATCAGATGGAGATGCCATACATATTGCCGGTACGGCCCTTGTGTGCTCTCCCGCCAAAATATTTAAGAGCATCGGGGATTCTTTTCTCGAGACCGGACACCCGCGCGACCTGTGCATCATTTCCTACGGATCCCCGGACATTGATGCACCTGGCTATAATTATTGGTTCTTCCGCACTTTTGGTGCTAATTAGCAATGTTTATCCGCAAAGGGAAACAAGTTTTTTCGGATTTATAAAGCAAGGAGAACCCGTTTGCGA
>NZ_AUMW01000066.1 GCF_000430885.1 Desulfotruncus alcoholivorax DSM 16058
ATTATTTGACGCATTTTCCATGCATATTAATTCGACAAATATGCTCCCAAATCCTTGAGATTATTGGATTTTTTTTTCGTTCAGCAAGCCCTAATTGAAATTAGGATTGGTTCAGCAAACCCTATTCTAATACAATTAGTAATGACGGTTACATTGACTGTTCAAGCAACGGGTGCTATGTTGCATTTGAACAAAGGGATACATTAAGCAGAAGTGGTTCTACCTGGGAATTTCTTTCTAATTATGTCTTTGGGGATTTAGATATATAAATATTAAATAAATTGGGGTGTTTGCTTGAGTATAAACAGATATTTACACTTTAAAGCTTTTCTTCTGCTACTATTAGTTTTTATTTTTGGCTGTTCTCCATTAGGAGAAGAATCTAATAGTTATCAAACTGTTAAAAAAAATTTTATAAGTAGCAATGATTGGGATATTAATGCAGAATTAAACTGGAATAAAAGAAAAGTAGTAGGCAAAATAGAAGCAATATATAAGGGTAAAGCACCTCTTGAATATGTTGTTATAGAACCAGACTTTAGTGGTGGTAGCTGGCCAGAAGGGTATATCTACCCTAATGCAGGAGTCTATACTTGGAAAGCAGAGAATAAAGAAGGGGCAATCCCGGGCAAGCAAGAAACATCATCTATGTCAAATGCCATATTAAGTAAAGAACCAAAGACAATAATGAATATTTCTGAAGCAAAAATAATTGTAAATTGTGTAAAATTTAGAATAAAATGGAAAGAAGCTAATAACCCTAAAGTATTTGAAATAACTAACTCTATACCGGTTAAGAATAATGCTAATTAGGATCACTTGGTAAGGCTAGTATATAATAAAAACTGAGGCAAGTATTGCAATTTGCCTCAGTTTTTAAAAAGAAAACTATTAACAATTTGCTATATTGTTTAGGTTTTTGATCAAGTCCAAATTGTTGTGTAAAATTCCTCAGCTAGCATTTTAACCTGAACACCGCCACTTAAATTATCCAGCTCGCCATGCGCCAGTCAA